>JALCRQ010000025.1 GCA_022652655.1 Oscillibacter sp.
CGACAATGGACTCCAGAATGCCCAGGGTATCTTCCTTCTTGACCTTTTTGCCCATGAACTCGCCGGTGTTGATGATGTAGCAGGATACGTTCTTCTCGGCCACCAGCTTTTTGAACTTCTCATAGTAGTTCACCAGCGGGTAGGTGCGGAAGGGGTTGGCGTAGGGCTCCACCACCAGGGCGTTGGGATCCACGCCGGCCTTCAGCCGCTCCGCGGAGGAGCGCTTGGTGGCCAGAGTCGCGCCCATGGCGGAAGCCAGAGAGGCGCCCTTCAGACGAACAACGGGCGGAATGGTGGGATCCTTCATAATCCAGAAGATGGCGTTGACGGGGGACTCGATCTTATCCACCCGGTTGGGAGACCAGAGCTTGGACTTGATGGCGCGGCCGTTTCCGTTGCGCACATCCTCCGTGACCAGCACGACCTTGCCCTCGTCGTCCAGGGTGGCGGAGCAATTCTGCACGGTGATGAGGAACTTGTTGTCCGGGGAGGTGACGGGGTAGTCGGCGGTCTTGTCAAAGTAGGTGGGCTCCAACGCGATGGAGGAGCAGGTCTCCGTGTTGATGATAAACGCATCGTCGTGGAGCACCTTGATGGCGGGATACTTGCCGCCGTGCTTGGCGTGGGTCAGGGTGGACTTGCCGGAGCCGGACAGGCCGAACACGGCCGCCACGTACTTGCTGCCGTCCGCCAGCGTGTATTCCTTCTGACCGCCGTGGCAGGAGGCGTAGCCGTTGCGGTTGGCAATGGCCCAAGCCAGCGTCAGCGTGCCCTTTTTGTGCTCGCCGAAATAGCGCATGCCCAGAATGGCGGCGCAGTTGGTCTCAGTGTTGAAATAGCACAGGCACTTGGGATCGCACACGTCCTCCTGGCCGGGAGCGCCCTTCCACTGAGGATCGGAGAAGATGTAGATGTCGGGCTCTTTTCCGCTGCCCACGGGCTTGGAGCCCTTGTACATGCGGATGTACTCGTTGGAAAGATACTGGAAGTTCAGCATCCAGTTATAGAGCAGATTTTCCTCACCCTGGGGAATCAGCAGGTGGGCCTTGACCATGAACTCGGGATCCAGGCCGATAAAGACCTCGGCGTGGTACATGGTCTTCCAGCGGGTATCATAGACGGCATCCATGACGATTTTGTCCAGCTTGTCGCACTGAACGCCGGGCTTTCCGGCGATCCGGCGGGCGGGCGCATACCGTCCGGTGATGGAACCGTCGTTGAAGAGAAGAACCTTGGCGTCGGGCTCCAGGCCGAACTCCTCGCCGCGATAGACGGGAAGGTCGGTGACGATGGTGCCCGGGGAATTCTTCGCAAGGTTGTACGCCTCGCGGAGCGTATTGATCTTCACGACGTTGTTGCCGTAAAACGGCGCTTCAATGATGGAGCGGGTTTTGGCAAAGCCGGTTTTGCCCGGTCCGATTTCGTCTCTTGAATAGTAAGCCTTTGTCGACATGCTATCTCCTCCTGCTTTTTAAGTAGGCGGCGCACCGGCTGCGGCGCGTTGCCGATTAAACTTTAATATACAATAATATTCGGCAAAATGCAAGAAAAACCGGCTCGATTTTTGTCATCCGCGCAGCTGCGGCTGAAGAATCCGGGTCAGCTCCGCCAGTTCCGCCAGGGTCAGCCGCTCGCCCCGGATTCCGTCCGGAAGATTGCAGGCAGCCACGGCGTCCCGGACGGCGTCCTTTCCCAGCTCCGGCAGCGCGGCGGAGAGGCTGTTGACCAGCGTTTTTCGCCGCAGCAGGAACGCGCCCCGGATAATCCGGAAGAAAAAGGCCTGGTCGGATACCGTCACGGCCGGCTGTTCCCGCCGGACGCAGCGGATTACGGCGGAGGTGACCTTGGGCGCAGGCAGGAAGCTCTCCCGGGGGACGTCAAAGAGGTATTCCGTCTCCATCCGGTACTGCATCATCAGGGAAAATGCCCCGCAGGCTGGGTCGCCCGGGGCGGCGCAGATCCGCTGCGCCACCTCCCGCTGCACCATCACGGTGATTTCCCCGAAACAGGGTGTCTCTGTCAGCCGGGTGAGCACCGGCGTTGTGATGTTATAGGGGAGATTGGCGCACACCACGGGCCGCAGCCCCTGGAATTTCTCCGCGGCCAGGGCACCCAGATCCAGCCGGAGGGCGTCTCCGGGGACAACCTCCGCATTGGGGCAGTCCGCCAGCGTCTCTGCCAGCACCGGCAGCAGGGAGCGGTCCAGCTCCACTGCGGCCACCTTTCCGGCCCGGGCGGCCAGCTCCCGGGTCAGCACGCCGACGCCGGGGCCGATCTCCAGGACGCCGCAGCTTTTATCAGCGCCGGAGGCTTCGGCAATCCGCCGGGGAATTTCCGGGTCGATGAGAAAATTCTGCCCCATGGATTTTGAAAAATAAAATCCGTGCCGTTCCAAAAGGGCGCGGAGTGTTTCGCGGTCGCAGAGATTCACGGCGGATCCTCCTTGTCGAACATCAGGGCTGCCTGACAGTAAATTTATTTCAACATATCAGTATAACAGATTCCCGCGAATTTGAAAAGCCTCTCCGGCCAAAGGCCGGAGAGGCTGGACTGCGGGAAACAAAGTTCCGGGAGCTTATTTGCCCAGAATATACACGGTGCAGGCCCGGCGTCCAAAACGGATGCACTGGCTGTAGGAATCATAATAGAGATCGACGACCTTGCCCCGTACGCCGGTATCCTCCGCCGCCGCCATGCCGTAAACATACTGGCCGTCGTTGGTGACGATATACATCCGGGTTCCCAGGGGGATGACGTTCCGATCCACCGCCACGGTGCCCACATGGACAGCGGTGCCTGTGGCGGTCCGCCCGTCGGCTCCGCCGCTGCCGGAGGTATAAGCCGTGGCGGTCATGGATTTGGCGGAGGAAAATTTCATGGTAGCCCCGGAGCGGAAGGTCAGAACGCCGCCGCCGTCGGCATTTTTGGAGATGTTGGAAATTCGGTCTCCGGAGGTCACGGAGGAAACGGAGGTTCCTACCGCCACAATTTCATCCACGGTGGTGCAGTCGCTCTGCTTGACAAATTCCCGGGAGACCAGCTTGCCATCCGCGTAGGTCACCTTGTAGGTGGCTGCCCGGGTGCCGTTCTTTCCGGCCTGAAGCACTTTTTGTGTGCCCTGGGGCAGCTCCGATGTGGCCTTGCGAATGGTTTTGAAGGGAACGGATTCCACAGCCTCGTCATAAAATGTGAGGTCTGAGGCCACCACCAGAGTGGCGCCGGTGCCGGACAGATCCACCAGAATGACGTCGGTCGCCTCAGGATGAATGTTGACGCGGTTTAAAAGTTCCGAGACGGTCTCGCTGCCGGCCAGGGCTGTGACCTGGGCGCCGCCGGAGTGGATGGTAACCGTCTGGCCGGCCTTCAGGGTGACCTCATAGCCGTCGTTTCCGGAGTCCACATAGACCAGCTGTGAGGAGAGATCGCGGACCGCTTCTTTATCTGCGGTATCGTCCAGCACGATGGCGGAGGAATCGTCCGCGCCGGTGAGAATATACAGCGCGTCGGCGTTGCCCACGGTCAGCAGGCAGACGCACGCCACCGCCGCGGCGATAAAGGCCGAAACGGAATACCGCTTCCAGAAAGCATGCAGCTGCTTCAATAAAAAGTGCTTTTTCAAGTAAACGCCTCCTTATAGGGGTTTGGTCCAATTTTTCCCGAATTTGGAAAAATTATAAAGAATAATCAAAAGAAAAAACGATTTGTAACTTTTGTTACAATTTTAAAAACTGGGCATAGTATACATCCTCTCCCCACTTTTGTCAAGTTTGGCCGGATAATAACCCACACATCCCCCCACATATGAGAAAAAACCATTGTTTCTATTAACATAATATGGAGAAAAATTAAAAAAGATTACAAAATAATTACAACTCCTGCACAAAAAAACAGCGCTGTACCTAATTTCAAGCTACAGCGCTGTTTTTTATATTTTTGTAAAAATAATTAACTTTTTAAAGAACCTTTGGCGTAAATCCCAAATCCTCCAACACGGAAACGGCGGTTTCGACACAATGGGGAGCTCCTTCGACAGACACACTTTTCTGTTCCAGGCTGACCGTGAAGGAAAGTCCGGCGGCGCGGAGCGCGTCGGTGATGCGTTTAACGCAGCTGCTGCACATCATATCGGGTACAGAGATGATTTTCATTTGAGGTTCCTCCTTAAAATACTTCATGTCCGTTCCGCCCGCGGGCGGTTATTTCATCAGTTTTTGCAGGGTGGAGAGCAGGTCGTCCACCACCTCCAGGCGTCCGTCCTGGATGTCCTGTACGACGCAGGTGCGGATATGGCTGCCCAGTAGCTCCCGGGCGAAGGCACTGAGCGCAGCCTGGGCGGCGGAAACCTGGGTCAGAATGTCCGTGCAGTAGGCCTCTTTTTCCACCATTCCCCGGATTCCGCGGATTTGCCCCTCAATCCGGCTGAGGCGCTGGACAAGGGCCCGCACCTCCTCCTGATCCCGGTGCTTTTTCCGGCCGGATTCGCCGGAGCCGGGCACACCGGGACACTCCCCGGCACAGCAGGGCTTCTGTTGGACTGAATCATTCACAGCGGTGCCTCCTTACAGTTTTTTTGTCCGCAGACGCAGGGCGTTGCCCACGACACACAGGGAACTCAGGGACATGGCCGCGCCGGCAATCATAGGCGTGAGAAGAATGCCGAAGGCGGGGTAGAGGACGCCTGCCGCCACGGGAATACAGACTGTGTTGTAGCAAAACGCCCAGAACAGGTTCTGGCGGATATTCCGGATGGTCAGCCGAGAGAGCCGGATGGCCCGGCCCACGTCCCGCAGATCGCTGCGCATTAAGATGAGATCCGCAGATTCCACCGCGATGTCGCTGCCGTTTCCGATGGCGCAGCCCACGTCGGCCTGGGCCAGGGCGGGGGCGTCGTTGATGCCGTCGCCCACCATCATCACGGTGCGGCCGGACCGCTGGAGCTTTTGCACCACGCCGGCCTTGTCGGCGGGCAGCACCTCCGCGATGACCTCGTCCACGGCCACCTGGGAGGCGATGTGCTCCGCGGCCGCCCGGCTGTCCCCGGTGAGCAGCACCGTGCGAATACCTTGTTTTTTCAGGGCTGCCACGGCGTCGGCGCTTCCGTCCTTCACCCGGTCGGCCACGCTGATCAGCCCCAGCAGGACGCCGTCCCGGGCAAAGTACATAGGCGTCTGCCCCTGGGCAGCCAGCTGCTCTGCCTCTGCCTGCAGGGGCGAGACGTCGATTCCGCTTTCCTCCAGCGCCCGACGGCTGCCGGCCAGCACCGTTCGGCCCTCCAGCACCGCCCGAAGCCCCCGGCCGGAGAGCACCTCCAGCTTTTCGGGAGTGGGGAGACCGGCGGCGGGCCGGGCGTATTCCACAATCGCCCGGGCCAGGGGATGCTGGGAGCCGGACTCCACCGCGGCGGCGATGCGCAGCAGTTCCTCCCGGGAGACGCCCCGGGGCGTGATTCCGGTAACGGCGGGCCGGCCCTCCGTCACGGTGCCGGTTTTGTCCAGCACCACTGCCGTGACTTTGTGGGTGATCTCCAGCGCCTCTCCGCTGCGGATCAGGATACCGCTGGACGCGCCCAGACCCGTTCCCACCATAATGGCGGTGGGTGTGGCAAGGCCCAGGGCGCAGGGGCAGGCGATGACCAGCACGGAGGTGAAAATCCGCAGAGCAAAGGACAGCTCCTGCCCCAGCAGAAGCCAGAGAACGGCTGCCGCCGCGGCGACGGCCATGACGATGGGGACGAACACCCCGGCCACCCGGTCGGCCACCCGGGCAATGGGGGCCTTTTTTCCCTGGGCGTCCTCTACGAAGCGGATGATCTGGGAGAGCGTGGAGTCCTCGCCCACCCGGGTGACCTCCGCCTGAAACAGCCCGTCCCGGCTGATGCTGCCGCCGATGACGCCGTCGCCGGGACCTTTTTCCACCGGCAGGCTCTCGCCGGTGAGCATGGCCTCGTCCACGCTGCCGCTGCCGCTGCGGACGACGCCGTCGGCGGCGATTTTCATACCGGCTTTTACCAGAATCACGTCGCCCGCCTTCAGCGACGCCGTGGGGACCTCCCGGCCGGAGCCCGCCAGAATGGCCGTATCCGGCTTGAGCGCCATCAGCTTGGTGATGGCGCCCTTGGTCTGCCGGATGCTCCGCGCTTCCATGAATTTGCCCAGCATGATCAGCGTCAGCACCACGGCGGCGGATTCATAATAGAGGTGATGGACGTGATGGGGGGCGTCCGAGAGCAGAAACGTCATCACCAGACTGTAAGCAAAGGAGCAGAGACTGCCGATGGCCACCAGAGTGTCCATATTGGGATTCCGGTGCGCCAGCGCCCGAATGCCCCGCAGCAGATAGTCCCGGCCGAAAAACAGAACGGGGATCGTCATCAGCAGCTGGGCCAGCGCAAAATTTACCGGGTGCGTCTCCATGGAGAAAAGGCCCGGAAGGGGCAGGGGACGGGACAGCATCTGGCCCATGGAAATATAGAGGAGAACGGCGGAAAAAACAGCCGCTCCGATGAGATTTCGCTTTTGCGTCCGGTAGGCGCCGTCCCCCTCATCCTCCGGGCGGACAGGCGCTTTGGAAGCCGGAGCGGCATGAGCCGCGATGCCGAAGCCCGCCTTCTCCACCTTGGAGCAGATCTGTTCCGGCGCCACCAGGTTCTCGTCATAGGCGATGTCCAGAACGCCGGTGGTCAGGTTGACGTCGCTGCGGGTCACCCCGGGCAGCCGCCGCGTCACTTTTTCCACGGAGGCGCTGCACGCGGCGCAGTGCATGCCGCTGATGTCGTATTTTTCTTCTCGCATACCGATTCCTTTTTGTTTTCCGCAGGGGCAAAGCTGCCGCCAAAAGCGGAGGATTATATACCCGGTGGGGGTATCTTCTGTAAGTTCAATTTATACCCCGTGGGGGTATTTGTCAAGACTTTTCAATCTCCTCCGCGGGCACTTTACAATTAGGGTGCCCCAATTCCTGAAATGCTTCCGGCGGCCCGCCGTCCGGCCGGACAGAAGCCGGCTGCTGCGCCGGGGGGCTTTGAGCCGCGACCTCCGCCAGCAGGGGAAAGACCAGGGCGCAGCAGGCCCGGGCCATCTCCGGCGGTTCGGGGCGGAGGTCGTTTAAAAACCACCATTTTACCGCTTCCGCAAAGCTTCCGCTGATCTGACTGCGCAGAAATCCGGCCGGCAGATCCAGCGTATCGGTGCTGCCGCCGCTGAGGATGTATAGGTCTGTAAACTGATCCAGGTATTCCTTTAAATAGGAGAGGAAAAGCTCGCCGCTGCCGCTGCGGAGGATTCCGCGGAGCATGGTGGATTCCAGACGTATGTGGCGGAAGATGTGCGTCAGCATGGCCAGGATCCGATCCTGCCGCTGGGAGAGGCCGCTGTGGGCCATGGGAATGGGAGCGGTTTCGTAGATATGGGCGAAAAGCTCCGTGCAGATCTCCCGCAGAAGATCCTCCTTGGCGGAGAAATGGGCGTAAAAGGTGCTGCGGCCCACGTTGGCCGCGTCCAGGATTTCCTGCACGGTGATTCTGGCATAGGGCTTTTGCGAGAGCAGGGAACTGAACGCCTCGAAGATAGCCCGACGGGTCTTCTGAATTCTGCGATCCATGGCTGCGCCTCCTTATAGTTCTGAACATTTTAAAAAATTTGTTCCGTAAAAGACGAATGAAGCGATCTGACTGTTGCTGTCGGCGCAGAAACGACTATACTGATGTAAGATTCCGAACAAAATGTTCGATATTTTAATTTTATACGCTTTTGAGAAAATTGTCAAAAGCGGCTTTACGGGGGAGCAGGGGACGTACCATGGAAAAACTGGGCAATCGGTCATACCTCAGGACGCTGTGCGGCCTGGCGGTTCCGGTGATGCTGGAGCAGCTGGGGCAGATTCTGCTGGGGACGGTGGATACCTATTTTGCGGGGCAGATCGGCGACAACGCCATCGCGGCGGTGAACGTCACAAATCTCTTTATTAACCTGATCGCCACCTCCTTTGCCTCCCTCGGCGTAGGAATTATGGTGATGATCTCCCGGGCGCTGGGCAACGGGGACGAGAAGGCGGCCAACCGGATTCTCCGTCAGGCGGTGCTGGCCGGCGCTGCGATCGGACTGGGCTTCGGCTGCGCAGGCACTTTTCTGCGCCGTCCGCTTTTGACACTGGCGGGCGCCCGGGGGGAGATTCTCAGCCTGGGGCAGTCCTATTTCTCCATTGTCTGCGCGCCCATTGTGCTCATGTGCCTGACCATCATTCTGGCCAACGGATTAAAGGCGGCCCAGAATACCCGCAGCAGCATGGCCGCGGCGCTGGCCGCCAATGCGGCCAACGTGGTTCTGGACGCGCTTTTCATCCGGTTGGGGCTGGGCGTTTTCGGCCTGGGACTGGCCACCACGCTGTCCCGGCTGTTGAATCTGGGGATTCTGGCGGTTCTCTATTTCCGGCCCATTACGCCGCTGAGACTGGGCCGCAGCGGCTGGCGGCTGGAGCTTCCGCTGATGCGGGAGCTTCTGGGATACAGCGGAGCGGTAATGCTGACCTATCTGTGCGCCCGGCTGGCGATTCTGGTTCACGGCGCGCTGATCCTGCGGCTGGGCAGCACCTTCTACGTGGCCAACAGCATTACCACACAGATCGACGAGTACGCCTGTATTCCGTCGGCGGGCTTTGAGGCCGCCACAGCCACCATGGTGAGCAATTCCATCGGCGCTGGCCGCCCGCTGGACGCCCGCCGCTACACCCGGCTGGCATTTTTCTCCAACGCCGCCTGCATGACGGGGATCGGGCTGATCCTAGCGGTGTTTGCCGTGCCGCTGGCGGGATTGTTTACAAAAACCGCCGCCATCTGGCCCATGGTGCGGCAGATCCTGACCTTTATGGTGTTCTTCAACTGGACGTCATCCCTGTCCCATATTCTGACCAGCGCGGTGCAGGGAACGGGGGATTCCAAGTATCCGCTGTGGGTTACGCTGGCCGCCAATATCCTGATGCGGCTCTCGCTGGGGTATTTTCTGGCCTATCAGCTCCACTGGGATCTGATGGGTATCTGGATCGGCATTGTGCTGGATTTCCTGATGCGCGGTATTCTGCTGGGCCGCCGGCTGCGCCGGCAGTTCCGGAAGCTGGAGAGCGCCCCGGTTCAGGAATAACAAAAAAGCATCCGCCCTGTCGGGGCGGATGCTTTTTATCCAGAACAGGGCAGGACCGCCCGGGCGGCCAGGACGCCTACCGGACGCCCTCCGGCAGAGGAACCTTCGCGGCATTTTCCAGCCCGGCTCCGGCGCAGGAGAGGAGATAGTCCGCCCATGCGCCCTCCCGGCCTGTGAGGCCGAAGCGCTCCACGGTGTCCAGCGCCGGCTGCTCCCGCTCCGGGGACAGCTCTGCGCCGTAGAGGGTGTGCAGTACAACAGTGCGGGAATTTTCCAGAGAGCCTTCGTTGTCCGCCAGCAGCCGGGTAAATTCGATGGGGTAGAGGAAGAAGGCGTTGGCCAGGGCGGAGCTGTAGTCCTCGCTGAGCCAGCCGTCCAGATTGCTCTCGCAGCCAAGCTGAAGCTCCAGCAGCTCATCCCGGGAAAAGTCTCCCAGCGTTTCCAGCCAGCGAAGCAGCGCGCCCCGGGTCTCATCCTCTTTTCCGGCCTCGCCCAGCGCGCCGTATTCCTGCCAGTCCACCACTCGGAGATTTTGAAAGATGGTCCGGCGCTTTTCGTACTGTTCCTCCGCGGAGAGATTTTCATCGGCGGTCAGTGCGGTAAACGCGATGTAGACCGCCCGGGTCTGATCCACGACCTCCGTATCCGGCTCCACCCGCTGGGAAAAGTCGGGCTCGCCGCCCTTCACCGGGAAGCGGAAGATGTTGTCGGGCGCGTAGGCGTCAGTGCCTCGGTCGCCCAGCAGCTCCAGCCGGAGACCCGCCACATGGCCGTCCTGCATGTAAAAGAGAATGGCTGCGGCCCCGGCGCCGCCGTCCAGGCTCTGCCAGGCGTAATAGCAGTCGTGGCGCACCAGAATGCCGCTGCCCGTTTCCTTTCTGCAGTAGATCAGCTCATCGCCGTAGGCGTCCAGCAGGTCGGCCCTGGGACTGCCCACACCGATGCCTCGGGGGGTGGCATAGCCCTCTGCAATAGAGGAGATTTTTTCAGCTGTCTCCCATTCGCCCCGGGGATCCTGAGGGTCGGTGACATGGGCATAGGTGAGATGGAGGCCGCCGCAGTCGGCATCGTGATGGACGGCCCGGGTATCGTCGCCCTGATAGCTCCAGTCCCGCTCTGTGAGGCGCAAAGAGGTGCCGTAGGGGAAGAAGTCCTTCTGCATGCCCAGGGACAGATGCTGGGTGCTGCCGGCTTCATCGGCCCACGCAAAGGTAAACTCGCTGAGGGCGGGGGCAGTTTCTCCGGCGGACTGCCCGGCGGCGGCCGAGCTGTCCGGGGAAGCGCCGGGAACCCGGTGCAGGCGCCAGAGCAAAAGTCCTCCGAGGCAGGCGGCAAGACAGATTGCCATGACAAGGAAAAATACTTTTCGATGACCGCGGCGATGGAGATCTGCTGCTGTGTCCGGAGTAACAGCTCCCTCCGAAACCGCTGCTCCGGAGGCAGGCTCCGCCCCGCCGGCCGCGCCACGTCCCGCTCCGGCGCCGGATTGCTTTTTGCCCGCCAGATCGTCGGCGCTGACCCGGAACAGCTCTGCCATGGCCAGAAGATTGGAAGTGTCCGGCAGGGTCTGTCCCGTCTCCCACTTGCTGACGGCCTGACGGCTGACGCCCAGGGCGTCTCCCAGAGCCTCCTGGGAGAGCCCCTGTTTCTTTCGCAGCTGTTGGATGTGTTCCCCCAGCGTCATGGTGATCCGCCTCCTTTATTTGCATCCTCAGCATAGCAGAAAACAGCGGCTTTGGCTACCAACCGGGTGTCAACTATCGGTTGCGGCACAAAAAAAGCGGGGAAGCCCCCGCTTTTTTGCGTCATTTCGGTTTTGCGGCCTTCGCCGCGGCTTCTTCTCCGGCCTCGTCTTTGGCCTGCTGAAGGATTTTCCGCTCCGCCTTGGAGGTCAGGGTACTCTCGCCAAATTTGGCAAAGAGATCCGGGCGGCGGAGCATGGTGCGCTTGTAGCTCTCCTTTTTTCGCCAGGCGTCCACCTTGGCGTGATCGCCGGAGAGAAGAATTTCGGGCACCTTCCGCCCGTGCCACTCCTCCGGCCGGGAGTACTGGGGATATTCCAGAAGGCCGTTCCAGTGCGACTCGTCGGTAAAGCAGGATTCGTCCGGCAGCACGCCGGGAATCATCCGGCACACCGCGTCGCAGACCGCCATGGCGGGAATTTCGCCGCCGGTGAGCACAAAGTCCCCCAGGGAGAGCTCCTCGTCCACACATTCGTCCAGAAACCGCTGATCCACGCCCTCATAGTGGCCGCAGACCAGAATCAGACGGCTGTGGCGCTCCTTCAGCTCCCGGGCCACCGCCTGGGTAAAGGTTCGGCCGCAGGGGGAGAGAAAGACGGTCCAGGGTTCCGCCTCTCCGGCAAGCTCCCGGACGTGGGCCCAGCAGCGGTACAGGGGATCGGCCTGCATCACGGCGCCCCGGCCGCCGCCGTACGGATAATCATCCACCTGCATCTGCCGGTTGGTGGTATAGCTGCGGATTTGGTGGGATTGGATGGTGATGTAGCCCCGCTCCTGGGCGCGGCCCAGGATGCTGACGTTCAGCATGGCGTCCACGGCCTCGGGGAAAAGAGTCAGAATGTCAATTCTCATCGGCGGCAAGCCCCTCCAGCATGTGGATCTCCATGCGGTTTTGAGAGAGATCCACGGATTTGATAAAAACTCCGGGCACGGCGGGAATCAGGTATTCCCGCTGGCCGCGGACGGTGTAGACCTTGTGGGCGGGATAGGACTCCACCAGGGTGATCTGGCCCAGTGCCCCGCCGGTGTCCGCGTCGAAGGCGTCCACGCCCAGCAGCTCCTCGTCCAGATATTCCTCCGGCCCCAAAGGCACGTCATCCCGCCGGGCGGAGAGAATTTTGCCCTTCAGGGCCAGGGCGGCGTTCATGTCGTCCACGCCCGGGAACTTCAGCAGAGCCAGCCCCTTGTGCACCCGACCCGAGTCGGGGATCACAGGCTGTCCGTCCAGTAAAAATCGGCGGGTTTTCGCGATTTTTTCAGGGTCCAGCTCAAAGGACTGCACGCGGATTTCCCCGTGGATCCCGTGGGCGTTGACAATGCGGCCGAGTTTGATCCATTCCTGTTTCATGGCAGCTCCTTGTCCCGGCCGCCGGCAGCGGCTCGAATTTTCCTGTTCCAGTATATCCAGTTTTCCGCCAAAGGGCAAGCTCCCGGCGAAATTCCGCGAAAAACCCGGCGGACGCCGCGCCGCGGTATCCGCCGGGTTATGCGCTTTTTCTCAGGACGCTTTTCCAAGAGCGGGCAAAAGCGCCGTTCAGTCTACAATATCCACAGAAACCTTAACGCCGGTACGCTGGGCATAGGAGCGGACCACAGTGCGGATCTCCTTGGCGATCCGGCCCTGGCGGCCGATGACCTTGCCCATGTCGTCGGGGGCGACGCGCAGCTCCAGCGTCAGCTCCTGGTCACCCTGCACTTCCGTGACGGTGACAGCGTCCGGATCGTCCACAAGATTTCTGGCGATGTAGAGCAGCAAGTCTTTCATGCCTTGTCCTCCGAATCAGAGGACGTCTACTTTTTTCAGCAGAGCGCGGACGGTGTCGGTGGGCTGGGCGCCGGACTTGATCCAAGCCTGAGCGCGCTCGGCGTCGATCTTGATCTCAGCCGGAGAGACGCAGGGATTGTACGTGCCGATCTCCTCGATAAACCGTCCGTTGCGGGGGAAGCGGGAATCCGCCACGACGACGCGGTAGAAGGGCGCCTTTTTTGCGCCCAGACGGCGCAGCCTGATTTTAACCATAATTGTTACCTCCAAAAAATAAGAAATCTTTTTATGATAAATGCGTCAGCACTTATTCCAATTTTACCTGTGTTTTTTGCGTTTGACAGGACGGCGGAACCCGCCTCCGCCCATACCGGGCATCCGTCCCCGGGAGAGCTGGCGGGTGAGCTGCTGCATCATCTCAAACTGCTTGAGCAGCCGGTTCACATCAACCACCTGCAGTCCGCAGCCGGCGGCGATCCGCCGTTTGCGGCTGGCGTTCAGGATCTGGGGGTTTTCCCGTTCCAGCGGCGTCATGGATAAGATAATCGCCTCGGTGTGGGCCATCACCTTTTCATCCAGACTGGCGCCCTCCAGCTGCCGGCCCATTCCGCCGGGCATCATGCCGGCCAGCTGGCTCAGGTCGCCCATGCCCCGCAGCTGCTGGAGCTGTTCGTAATAATCCTGCAGCGTCAGCCGGTTTTTGCGGAGCTTTTCCTCCAGCTTGGCGGCCTGCTTTTCATCGTAGTTCTGCTGCGCCTTTTCAATCAGCGTCAGCATGTCGCCCATGCCCAGAATCCGGGAGGCCATCCGGTCGGGGTGGAAGGGCTCGATCCGATCCAGCTTCTCGCCGGTGCCCACAAATTTGATGGGCTTTCCGGTGGCGGAGCGGATAGAGAGCGCCGCGCCGCCCCGGGCGTCGCCGTCCAGCTTGGTAAGCACCACTCCGTCGATTCCCAGCGCCTGGTCGAAGGCGGAGGCCGCGTTGACGGCGTCCTGGCCGGTCATGGCGTCTACCACCAGCAGAATTTCGTTGGGATGGACGGCCTCCTTCATGCGGCGGAGCTCGTCCATCAGTTCCTCATCCACATGGAGCCGGCCGGCGGTGTCCAGAAAGACCAGGTCGTTGCCGTAATCCCTGGCGTGCCGTACGGCGGCACGGGCGATTTCCACGGGATCGCCCTGTCCCTGTTCAAAGACGGGGAGCTCCAGCTGGGCGCCCACCACCTGCAGCTGCTCGATGGCGGCGGGACGGTAGACGTCGCAGGCGGTCAGCAGCGGACGGTGCCCGGATTTTTTCAACATTCCGGCCAGCTTTGCGCAGTTTGTGGTCTTGCCGGCGCCCTGCAGTCCCACCATCATCACCACGGTGGGGGGCTGGGAGGCCATGGAGATTTTGGCGGCGGTGCCGCCCATCAGCGCGGTCATTTCCTCATTGACGATTTTAATGACCTGCTGGGCGGGAGTCAGGCTGTCCAGCACGTCGCTGCCCACGGCCCGCTCCGTGACGGACGCCACGAACTGCTTGACCACCTTATAGCTGACGTCGGCCTCCAGCAGGGCCAGGCGAACCTCCCGCATGGCCTCCCGCACGTCGTTTTCCGACAGGCGGCCTTTCCCGCGCAGCTTTTTAAAGGTGGCGGTCAGTTTTTCACTTAAGCTTTCAAATGCCATGAGTCCTCCGTGTCCTATTGCCTGAGAACGGCTGTTTCCGCGCTGATCTTCTCGGCCAGCTCGGTGAGCCGCGCATCCTCGTACTGCCGGTAATTGATGGTTTTGATCTCCTCCGCGGAGGCGTCGATGGCGTCCAGATGGCTGCGCATCTGCTCAAAGCGCCGGATGAGGCCGGTCTTGTCCTCAATTTCCTGCATCTGCGCCTCGGCCCGGACGATTACGTCCCGAACGCCCTGACGGGAGATACCGGCGTTTTCCGCGATTTCGGACAGGGAGAGGTCATCGTTGTAATAGAGATCAAAAAACTCCCGCTGTCTGTCCGTCAGAAGTTCCCCGTAAAAATCATACAGCATCGTCATCCGGTAGGTCTGATTTTTCAAGATCCCGCCTCCAAACTGTAAAGTTTTATTACTTTACAACAGGAACTAGTTTACCTGATTCAGAGCGAAAAGTCAAGGGAAAATCGGAGAAAAAGGGAGAGGAAATTCCACATTTTACAAATTATAAAAAGCGCCCCTGTCAAAGGCGGGAGAAAAGTTTTGGTTGCCTGCCGGAGACAATCCGATTATACTGGACAAAACGGCACAGCCGGGATCGTTGAAGGAGAATTGCCATGTATTTTGACGCGCACTCGGATCTTTGGAGCGATGTCACCAGACGCCGCCTGCTGGGGGAGACAGATGTCCTGCGCAGGCATCATCTGCCTAGGCTCCGGCAGGGAGGGGTCGAGGGGAGCATTTTTGTAATCTGGATTGAGGCTCCGTACCGTACGGATTACGCCGCCCGGACCCGCCAGTTTATGGAGTGCATCCGCGCTGAGGCCGCAGAGTGCGATGAGATCCGCATCGTCCGCAGCAGCGAGGAGATGCGCCGGGCCCGGCAGGATGGAAAGATTTACATTTTTATCGGCCTGGAGGGCCTGGCCGCCATGGGAGACGACGTGGGAAAGCTGGACTGGTACTACGACTTCGGCGCCCGCCACGCCATGCTGACCTGGAACGAGGTCAACGCCTTGGGTGCCGGCGCCATGTCCGGCAGCCGGGACGGCCTGACGGAAGCCGGGAAAGAGACGGTGAAAAGGCTCCAGGCCAAGGGAATGCTGCTGGACGTGTCCCACCTCAACGAGGCGGGCTTCTGGGACGCGGCCAAGCTGGCGGTGCGGCCCTTCATCGCGTCCCACTCCAACTGCAAGGCGCTGTGCGATGTGCCCAGAAACCTGACGGACGAGCAGCTCCGGGCAATCCGGGACGCCGGGGGCGTGGTGGGTTTGAACGCGTACCGGGGCTTTGTGGACACAGACCCGGAGAAGCAGACGGTTCGGCGTTTTGCGGAGCATGCCGCCCATATGATCGACGTCATGGGCATCGACCACGTGGGGTGCGGATTTGACTTTGTCGATTTCCTCCAGGGGGAGGATCAGGGAACCGCCGTGCTGGGGGACTGCACCGGTATTTCCGGCCTCTTTTCTCTTTTCGAGGAGATGGGCATGAGCCCTCAGGAACGGGAGAAAATCGCCCGGGGCAATTTCCTGCGGGTCATTGCGGAGACCGTGGACTGAAAGAAGCGCCTGATCGGCGGGAAGTCTTGCGGGACAGCGGCAAAATGTGGTATAATGGCCGCAAAGCGGCCATTATACCTGCGCATCAAAGCGCTGTGCGCTTTAGCGCATTGCAATCGTCCGCCGCCTCGCCCCCTGCGGGGCGAGGGACGAGGGGATGTTCATTTATATTTTAAACGGGATGTTCAATCGCTTTTCCGTAAAGTGAGGAGTGACAACGTGGAGAAAACACGAACGAAACTGGCTGACGGTGTTTTTCTGACCTGCCTTCCGGCGCGGAAGTTTAAGACGAGTCTGCTGTCGGCGCAGTTTGTAACACCGCTGCAGGAGGACACCGCTGCCGTATGGGCGCTGCTGCCGGCCGTGCTGCGCCGGGGGACGGTGCGCTTTCCGGACATGCGGAGCCTTTCCCAGGAGCTGGATCAGCTGTACGGCGCGGAGATCGATTACACCGTGCGGAAGAAGGGCGAGAGCCAGTGCGTGGGCTTTGTGGCCAGCTTTCTGGACGATGCGCTGGTTCCGGGCGGCGAACGGCTGCTGGAGCCCGTGGCGTCGCTGCTGGGGGAGCTGATCTGCGCGCCGGTTACCCGGAACGGGCGGTTCCTCCCCGCCTATGTGGAGGGCGAGCGGGACAACCTGCTGGACGCCATCCGCGGGATTGTGAACGACAAACGGGAGTACGCGGATCTGCGCCTTTTGCAGGAGATGTGCGCCGGGGAGGCTTACGGTGTAAGCCGGTTCGGAGACGAGAAGCACGCGGCGAAGATTTCGCCGCAAAAGCTTTACGCACACTACGCGGAGCTTTTGTCCACCGCACAGCTTGAGCTTTTTTACAGCGGAAGCGCCGATTTTGAACGGGTGCGGCAGACGCTGCTGGACGCGTTTTCCACGCTTCCCCGGGAGAGCGTGCGCCCGCCCGTCCTGCCCCGGCCGCATCCCCCACGGAGCGAGCCCCGGGTGGTCACGGAGGAAATGGACGTCTCCCAGGGCAAGCTGGGCATGGGCTTCGTCTGCGAAAGCGATGATTTTTCCGCCTTGCTGCTGGGCAATACCCTCTTTGGCGGTTCCAGCAACTCCAAGCTCTTTTTAAATGTGCGGGAGAAGCTCTCCCTGTGCTACTACGCTTCCTCCCGCTATCACCGCCAGAAGGGGCTGATTACGGTTTCCTCCGGCATCGAGTTTGAAAACTATCAGCGCGCCTATGACGAGATTATGGCCCAGCTGTGCGCTGTCCGGGAGGGCCGTCTGGACGGCTGGGAACTGGAGGGCGCCCGCAGCACACTGCTCAATGCCTACGCGGCCATCGGCGATTCGCAGTCCGGATTGGAGAACTTCTATCTGGGACAGGCCGCCACGGGACAGGAGGAGGCGCCGGAGGATCTGGCCGCCGCGGTGGAGAGCACCGACGCCGAACGGATTTTCCGAGCCATGGAATCCGTGAAGCTGGACACGGTCTATTTTCTCAAGGGGAGGGAACGTGCGGAATGAAAGAAACCTTTTATGACCGGATCGGCGAATCCGTCTGGCGGGAAACGCTGCCTAACGGCCTGCAGATCTGCATCGTTCCCAAGCCCGAGCACGCCCGTTCCTACGCATTTTTTGCCACCCGGTACGGGGGGATGGACGTCCGGTTTCAAAAGGACGGGGCCTGGCTGGACACACCGCCGGGCATCGCCCACTATCTGGAACACAAGATGTTTGACACCAAGGAGGGCAACGCCCTCCAGGAGCTGGCAAAAAACGGCGCGGAGCCCAACGCCTTCACCTCCAACGCCATGACCGGCTATTACTTCGATTCCACGTCCCATTTTGAGGAGAATCTGAAGATTTTGCTGTCCTTTGTCTCCGTCCCGTATTTTACCGACGAGAGCGTGGCCAAGGAGCAGGGGATCATCGGCCAGGAGATCCGCATGATCGAGGACAACCCCGACTGGCAGATTTACACCCGGATGATGCAGGCGCTCTATGAGAAGAATCCGGCCCGCATCTCCGTGGCGGGCAGCGTGGAGAGTATCCGGGAGATTACCGCTCAGACGCTGTATGACTGCCACCGGGCGTTTTACACCCCGTCCAACATGATCCTGACGGTGGTGGGGAACGTGGATCCCATCCACATTGTGGATCTGGCCCGGAGCGTTCTCCCCCGGGAGGGAGGGCCGGCCATCCCCCGGGATTACGGAGAGGAGCCTCCGAACGCGGCGGAGCACGAGACTTCGGCCCGCATGGAGGTCTCCATCCCGCAGTTTCTCGCCGGCTACAAGTGCCGTCCCGCCCGGGACGGCGAGGAGTACCTGCGTCTCCAGCTGCTGGGGGATCTCACCTGCGATCTGCTGCTGGGAGAGTCCAGCCCGCTGTACCTTCGGCTTTACGATGAGGGGCTGATCAACGGCAGCTTCAGCGGCTCTTTTGAGATGATGCCGGGAATTGCCTACCTGTATGCCGGCGGCGACAGCAAGGATGCCCGGAAGGTGACAGAGGAAATCCAAAAGGAGTGTGCCCGCATCGTCCGGGAGGGGCTCGACGAGCCGTATTTCCGGCGGGTGTGCCGTGCCTCCTACGGCTGCATGCTGCGGGATCTCAACTCCTTTGAAAATATTGCCGTTTCTCTCACGGAAGGATATTTTCACGGGTTTGACGCCTACCGGTTTCCCCGGATTTTTGACGATCTCCGGCCGGAGGATGTCACCGCGTTTGTGCAGGAAAATATTACGGAAGAACACGCGGTGCTCTCACAGATTCTGCCCCGCGCATAAGGAAAGAAGGAACTTGTCATGGAAGCATCAAATATGTCGCCCATCAGTTTTCCCGGCCTGTTCGGCGACTGGAAGTTTACCGCCAGCCCCGTGGCGTTTACGGTGGCGGGCCACCCGGTCTATTGGTACGGAATTCTTCTGGCCAGCGGCGTATTGGCGGGCCTGCTGCTGTGCACCAAGCAGGCGCACCGGTTTGGCCTGAAGGAGGATCACGTCCTGGACGTCGTTTTGTGGGGCGTCCCGGTGGGAATTTTGGGCGCCCGGACGTATTACGTGATTTTTTATCTGGATCTGTTCCGCAATGAGGCCGGGAAACTGGACTGGAGCCGGGTCGTGGCCATCTGGGACGGCGGAATGGCGATCTACGGCACCGTCATTGCGGTTTTCATTCTGGCAATCATCTACTGCCGCAGGCACAAGCTCCGGCTTGGCGCATTGACGGATCTGTGCGTCATGGGACTGCTTTTGGGACAGGCCATCGGCCGCTGGGGCAATTTCATGAACCGGGAGGCATACGGCGAGGCCACGACGCTGCCCTGGCGGATGCGCATGCTTACCCAAATCGGCAGCTATATCGAGGTACACCCCACCTTTTTCTACGAGAGCCTTTGGAATGTGGTCGGGCTGCTGCTGCTTCTGACCGTGATTACCAAGGCCCGGCGGTTTGACGGCGAGAATACCTGGTTTTACTTCCTCTGGTACGGCATCGGCCGCTTCTGGATTGAGGGACTGCGCACCGACAGCCTGTATCTTTTCAACTGGACGCTGTTCGATGAGCGCATCCGCGTCTCCCAGGCCCTGTCGCTGCTGATGGTTCTGATCTCCGCGTTTATGCTGTACTTCCGGATCCACGTGCAGAAGCGCACGGCGGATGGCCTGATGGTGAACCAGCAGGCCGCCCGGGCAGAAGCGGAGCTCTCCGGTGCGGCGGACGGCTCGCCCGCCCAGGACGCCGCTCCGGCCGATCCGGAGGACACGTCCAGGCAGGATGGACAGGAGCCCCGGTAACACCAAGGCAATTATACAGCGGGAGCGCCTCAGGACAGGTGCTCCCGCTGATTTATGCGGTGCAGGATATGCTGCGGGTACGCGGCCGCTCTCCTTCAGTTCGGAGGAGCGCGCTGTCTTAAAACGCCTCTGGCCCCGCCTCAGCCGCACTCTGCGGTTAGGTGAAGGAGAACGGCGGATTGTGGGAAAGAGGGGAATCTGTCCGGAGAGATAAAAAAAGCGGTGCGCCAAACGCGCACCGCTTATGTATTCACAATTTAAAAGACCCGAACGCCGCCGACAAAGTAGCGGGCGTAATAGTCTTCGTACAGACTGCTTGTGACCACGCCGCCGCTTCTGGCGGAGGAGGCGTGAATGAACTGGCCGCCGCCGATGTAGATGCCGGCATGGGAGCACGCTTTTCCGGCGGAGCGGCTGGGATCACAGAAGAACACCAGATCGCCTGTCTGCAGCGCGGAAGCGGACCAGACCTTGGAGCCCTTGCCGCTCTGCCACTGACCGGTGGCCGTGTGGGGAAGGGAGACGCCGTACTGCTGATAGACATACATCGTGAAGCCGGAGCAGTCAAATCCCCTGGGGGAGGAGCCGCCGTAAACATAGCGGGTGCCCAGATACTGCCTGGCGGTGGAAACCAGCTTGGAGCCGGTGGAACTCTCAGACGCAGCCGAGGTCAGATTTACAAAATCGCTGCGGACATAACCCTTGGTGCCGTACTGGCAGGTGACG
Source organism: Oscillibacter sp. (assembly GCA_022652655.1). Lineage (GTDB taxonomy): Bacteria > Bacillota > Clostridia > Oscillospirales > Oscillospiraceae > Oscillibacter. Next base: position 20,358 of record JALCRQ010000025.1, read on the forward strand.
CTGTACCAGCCGTCGGAAAAACCGGTGACCGTTACGGGGGCGCTGCTGTCCACGGAAGCAACTGCGGCGGCGGATGCGGAGGCGGCGGAACGGACATTGACGCCGTCGCTGTTGACACAGCCCGCGGAGGTAAAGGCTCCGTCGGAATCCTCAGTGAGGTAGTCGGCGGAAACATATCCGATCTTGCCGGCGTAAGAGATCTGATACCAGCCGCCGGAGGGGGCGCCGATCAGGGCGACAGCCGCTCCTTTGGGAAGGGTCGCAACAATGGAGGAGGAAGTAGAGGCGTCGGAACGCATTCTGACGGAGGATCCGGAAATTGCTCCGACACCGGAGGCAACATCTGCTGCAAAGGCAGAGACAGCCAGCACCATCGCAATGAAAACGGAGAGGAACAGAAGCCTTGCTGCCCTGCCTGCGAAGTGTGTCATACGTGTACGCTTCCTTTCTGCTTCATCTTTTGTTTACGGATGATTTCAAGCCGCCGGGAAGTTATTTCTCCTTGCCGGCCAGCGCCCGGTCCAGCCAGATGGCGCCGATATCCATGGCGGCGTAAAAGCTGTCCTTTTCGCTCCTTTTGATGACCCGATCCCGGGACTTAAGCTCTGGATCCGTCAGCTGCAGCTGAACCGCAACCTTAGTGGCCACCTTCAGATCCTGCACCGGTTTTTGATCCATGATCTGCATCAAAATAATGTATTTCTCGGCCATAGAGCCGTAATAGACCAGATTTCCCACACGGCGAAGCGGATGTCCCTTGTAAATCAGGCCCTCATCCTTGCCGGAAGTTTCATTCACCATTTAGATACTCCTTTGAAAAGATTGTAACCGAATTGTAACAGATTATTTCCACTTTGTCAATGATACCACCTTAGTTTTATGACGGAAATTGCAATAAAAATTCTTGCAATTTCACGAAAAATACAAAAAACCCCCGCATTTCTGTCGAAAAAGCGTTTTTGTAACTTTTCCGTGCAGAAATGCGGGGGTTTTGTTACGGTCAACCAAAAACGGCAACAAACGGTTACAAACTGTTACTGTCCCAGGTATTTTTTCACCAGAACCTGCAGCAGCTCGTCGCGGTCGATCTTCCGGATCAGGGTGCGGGCGTTGTTGTGATTGGTGATATAGGTGGGGTCCTCTGAGAGAATGTAGCCCACAATCTGATTGATGGGATTGTAGCCCTTTTCTTCCAGTGCCTGATAGACTTTGGAGAGCACCTCATGGATTTCCGCGTCCTTTTCCATGGCAATATTGAATTTGCGTGTGAAGTCGTCCAACAAAGACACCACCTTTTTTTCAAGCTTTCCACTGAGTATACACGATTTCCCCCGGACTGTAAAGCGTTTCCGGGTGAATTTTCCCGCCTCTCAGCGCAGAACGGCGTCCAGCTCGCTTTTGAGGAGCGCCAGAATGCTCCCCACATCCTCGTCCGCCTCCGCCGCCGTCAGGTTGCGGTCGTCGGCCCGGAGCTGCAGATTGAAGGCCACGCTCTTTTTATCCGGCGCGATTCCCGGGCCGGTGTAGATGTCAAAAAGCGCCACGTCCTTCAAAAGACCCCTTGCGCCCCGGCGGATGCAGTCCTCCAGCGCCGCCACGGGCACGGACTGATCGCAGACCACGGCGATATCCCGGGTGACGGCGGGGAATCTGGGCAGCGGCCGGTAGATCGGGGATGCGCCGCAGCATGCCAGAAGGGCGTCAAAGCGCAGCTCTGCGGCGTACAGTGTCTCATCCACACCGTATTCGGCGGCCACGGCGGGGTGGATCTGTCCCAGCACACCCAGAAGCTTTTCTCCGCAATATATGCGGGCGCAGCGCCCGGGATGATAGGAGGGATTCCCATGCTCGGCCTCGGTGCGGACGCCGGAGATGCGCAGGCCCTCCAGAATGGTTTCCACCGCGCCCTTCAGCGTGAAGAAATCCATGTCCTCCCCGTATGCGCCCAGAGAGAGGATCTTGGGCTCGTCGGCCAGGCCGTCCGGGCGTTTGAAGTAGACGCGGCCGAGCTCGTAGAGCCGGGCGCTCTTGTTGTGGAAATTGCAGTTCCTGCTGAGGATCTCCAGCATGGAGGGAAGGGTGGTGGTGCGCATGATGGAGGTGTCCTCGCCCAGGGGATTGAGAATTTTCAGAGAATCCCGCAGAGGCGAGTCTGCCGGAAGGTGGATTTTGTCGTAATAGGCGGGACTGATGAAGGAGTAGGTGATAATTTCGCTGTAGCCGCAGGTGCGGCAGAGGGCGCCCACCGTCTGTTCCGCCCGCTGAACCGGCGTATAGCCGCTCCGGGCGCAGGCGCCGCCTACCAGCGTGACAGGGATCTTGTTGTAGCCGTGGAACCGGGCCACCTCCTCGGCGATGTCGGCGCAGCCCTCCACGTCGCCCCGCCAGGAGGGGACGGAAATGACGTCGCCGTCGACGCGGAAGTCCAGCTTTTCAAGGATGCGGACCATCTCATCCCGGGCAATATCGGTGCCCAGCAGCGCGTTGACCCGCTGAGGCTCCAGACGAATCGTCCGGGACGCGGCATCCCGGGCGATGACGTCCAGCACACCGTCCACCACCTCGCCGCAGCCCAGCAGCTCCACCAGCTCGCAGGCCCGCTGGACGGCCTTCATGGTGTTCATGGGATCCAGGCCCTTTTCATACCGGGAGGAGGCCTCGGAGCGCATATTTAAAGCAGCTGCCGTGCGGCGCACGGAGGCGCCGTTGAAGTTGGCAGACTCAAAGAGCACCTGGGCCGTGTCGCCCACGATTTCGCTGTTGGCGCCGCCCATGACGCCCGCCACGCACACGGGTCTGTGCTCGTCGCAGATGCAGAGCATGCTGGGTGTCAGCTTCCGTTCGTTCCCGTCCAGAGTCTGAATCGTCTCGCCCTCCCGGGCGGTGCGGACAATGATCCGTCCGCCCTCCACGCAGGAGAAATCAAAGGCGTGCATGGGCTGGCCGTACTCCAGCATGACGTAGTTGGTGATGTCCACGATGTTGTTGATGGGCCGGACGCCGGAGTTGCGCAGCCGCTCCCTCATCCAGGCGGGGGAGGGGGCGATCTTCACGTTCTTTACCATCCGGGCGGTGTACCGGGGGCACAGCTCGGGGTCGTCAATGTCGACGTCCGCCAGGTCGGCAATGCTGCCGCCGCAGCCGCGGATCACCGGGGTGTGCAGCTTCAGGGGCTTATGGAAGGTGGCGGCCGCCTCCCGGGCAAGGCCGATGACGCTGAGGCAGTCCGGCCGGTTGGGAGTGATCTCAAACTCCACGATGCGGTCGTCGCAGCCGATGAGCTCCGCCACGTCGTCGCCGGGTCTGCAGTCCCCGGGGATGACCCAGATGCCGT
>JALCRQ010000026.1 GCA_022652655.1 Oscillibacter sp.
GAACGGCGGCCCCGGTGCGGGAGAACTCCAGGCGCTCCTCCGCCAGGCGGAAGGCGAGGCCCGCCGCGGAGCACAGCATATAGCCAAGAAGCCAGACCCGGGCGGGACGCGTCCTGGGGGGAACGGACCGCAGATAGGCGCCGAGGCAGTACAGCGCCGCCAGCCACAAAAAGCTGTAGCCCCGGGCGGCGACGAAGGGATCGGCGCCGGACGCCGCCGGCAGGACGCTCAGCAGCAAAAAGAGCGTCCAGACGAGCCGCAGGAAGGCTTCCGGGCTCAGCGCGTCCAGAAGGCGGTTAAAAAACGGCGCCAGGCAGTAGACGGCGAAATACGCCGTAAAATACCAGTACTGGGTGAATGTCACCGGGAAAAAGGCCTGGAGCAGCCGGAAGGGCGTCACCGTCTCCCGGAACAGGGCGAAGAAAACCGTAATTCCCGCGGAGTAGAAAAAAACCTGCAGCCACAGTCCCAGAAGGTTTCCGCTGCGGCAGCGGGAGCGGGAGAGCAGAAAGCCCGTGAGAATGGCGTAGCAGTCCACAGCGCAGTAGGCGGCTGTCTCAAAGCCCCAGGCCAGCGCGTAATTGGCGCTGAACGGCCGGACGCTCTCCAGCACGCCGCCCCGGCCCAGCAGATGCAGCACCACCACCAGCAGCATGCTCACAATCCGCAGAAGATCCAGCCCGGCGCTGCGCCGGCCGGCGTCTGAACCTTGTTTTTCAGCGGCGGTGTCCATGGCGCCGCACCTCCCTTCCTCCCCGAAAAGCAGTTTAAACGGCCCGCCCCGCCGGGGTTTCGGGCCGAAAACATCAATAGCCGTTGATCTCCAGAGAATCGTCGTCCGTCCCCTTTTTGACAGAGCGCAGCACAATGAAGTACCGCACGCCGGACTCCGCCGCGATCTCCACCCGGTCCCCCGCCCGGCGGCCCAGCACGGCCTTCCCCACCGGGGATTCCTTGCTGACAAGCCCTTTCAGGGCGTCCTGGCGCAGGGTGGTGACAATGCGGATGGTCATCTCCCGCCGGAGAAGCTCGTTGTAGATGGTCACAAAGTCGAACAGGCCCGCCGCGTCCGCGCCGGTGTCGGGAAGCTCGATGACCTTGGCCGTGCGGATCATCCGCTCCAGATACCGGATCCGGCTGTCGTTGCGGTTTTTCGCCTGTTTGGCGCACTTGTATTCGTAATTTTCGCTGAGATCGCCGAAGGCCCGGGCGGTCTGCACCTCTTCGATAAGCTTGGGCCGCAGCTCCCGGACGCGGTAGTCGATCTCGTCCCGCATCTTTTGAATGTCCACCTGCGTCAATTCGTCATACATCTTAAAAAACACCTCGCTGCGGCGCGCTCCTCCCCGGGATTCCGCCGCGGAAAAGCTCCGCGCGCCCGCCTCTCTATTCTAACCGATCCCCGGCCCGCGTCAAGGGGGAAGTTTCGTCTTCCTCCGGCAGAAGCTCCGCCGGAAAGGACACAGAAAATTTACACGGCGGCGCTTGACAATTCAGCCGCTCCGGCTATAATAGTTAGCTGTCAAACAATTAGGCAGCAAACAAAGGGGGCGGAGACATGGAGCGGACAAAGTCCGTTGTCCGGGAACTGAGAATCGTCATGAACAAGCTCAACCGCCGGGCGGAGGCACTGATGGCCCAGGAGCGGCATGAGGTGACGGAGATGCAGGGCAGGATCATCGGGTTTCTGTATTTCAACAAAAACAGGAATCAGCCCGTATATCAGCGGGATGTGGAGGCGGAGTTCTCCATTACCCGGGCCACGGCGTCCAAAATGCTGACGCTGATGGAAAAAGGCGGCTTTATCGTCCGGGAGCGCGTGCCCGGGGACGCCCGGCTCAAAAAGCTGACGCTGACGGAAAAGGCGGTGGCCCATTTCCAAAAGATTCACCGCGGGATGACTCGCTTCGAGGAGCTGGCCACCCGGGGCATCACGCCGGAGGAGAGGGAAACGCTGCTGCGTCTTCTGCAGAAAATTGAGCAGAATGTGGAAGACTAGAGAGGCAACACGGAAAGGAGCACCCAGCCCTATGCTGAAAACCCTTGCACGTCAAATCAAACAGTACCGGAAGGACGCCATTGTCACGCCGGTGCTCTCCATTCTGGAGGGAATCTTTGAGACGCTGATCCCCTTTGTTATGGTGAGCATCATCGACAAGGGCATCCAGACCGGGGATATGCACGCCATTCTGCGCTACGGCGCCGTTATCGTGGCGGTGGCCGCCGCGTCCCTGACCTGCGGCGCCACGGCGGGCCGGTATTCGGCCCGGGCCTCCACGGGCTTTGCCTGCAATCTGCGGGACGCCATGTTTGAAAACATTCAGCGCTATTCGTTTTCCAACATCGACAAATACTCCACGGCGGGCCTGGTGACCCGCCTCACCACCGACGTCACAAACCTGCAGAACGCCTTCCAGATGCTGATCCGCATGTGCATGCGGGCGCCGGTCTCCATGATCTGCGCCATGGTGCTGGCCTTCCGGATCAGCCCCCGGCTGGCCATGGTTTTTGTGGCGGCTATCCTCTTTTTGCTGGCGGCGCTGGTGATCATCATCGGGCCGGCGGCAAAGATATTCGACAAGGTGTTCAAGAAGTACGACGCCCTCAACGCCTCCGTCCAGGAGAACGTCTCCGGCATCCGGGTGGTAAAGAGCTTTGTCCGGGAGGAGTACGAGGATCAGAAGTACACCCGGGCCGCGGGAGACGTCTACAATCTTTTCGTCAAGGCGGAGAAGCGGCTGGTGTTCAACAGCCCCGCCATGATGGCGGCAGTATACGGCTGCAACATTGCCCTGAGCTGGATGGGCGCCCACATGATCGTGGGCAGCCAGCTGACCACCGGCCAGCTGACCAGCCTGTTCAGCTACGTGATGAACATCCTCATGGGGCTGATGATGCTCTCCATGGTGTTTGTCATGCTGACCATGTCCGCGGCCTCCGCCCGCCGGATCTGCGAGGTGCTGGGGGAGCAGAGCGATCTTACGGACCGGCCCGGCGCATGCACCGAGGTCTGCGACGGCAGCATTGATTTTGACCACGTGTCCTTTTCCTATCACCAGGGGACGGGCAAGCCGGTGCTGCGGGACGTGGATCTCCACATCCGCTCCGGCGAGGTCATCGGCATCATCGGCGGCACCGGCAGCGCGAAATCCAGCCTGGTGCAGCTGATTCCCCGGCTCTACGACGCCTCGGCGGGCGTCGTGCGGGTGGGGGGCATCGACGTGCGGGACTATGCCATGCGGTCCCTGCGGGATCAGGTCTCCGTGGTGCTCCAGAAGAACGTCCTTTTTTCCGGCACCATCTATGAAAACCTGCGCTGGGGCGACGAGAACGCCTCCGATGAGGCGTGCCGGCGGGCCTGCCGCCTGGCCTGCGCAGACGAGTTTATCGACCGCCTGCCCGACGGCTACGACACCTACATCGAGCAGGGCGGCACCAACGTCTCCGGCGGACAGAAGCAGCGGCTGTGCATTGCCCGGGCGCTGCTGAAAAAGCCGAAGATCCTGATTCTGGATGACTCCACCTCTGCGGTGGATACGGCCACGGACGCCAAAATCCGGGAGTCCTTCCGCCGGGAGATTCCGGGCACCACCAAGCTCATCATTGCCCAGCGGATTTCCTCCGTGCAGGACGCGGACCGGATTGTGGTGCTGGATGACGGCTGCGTCAACGGCGTGGGCACCCATCAGGAGCTGCTGGAGAACAACGAGATCTACCGGGAGGTCTGGGAGAGCCAGACCAACGGCGGCGGAGACTTTGACAAGCAGGGAGGCGAGGCGTAATGGCGGAGGAAAAAGCGAGAGTGGTCCATGGCCCCGGCCCCGGCCGGATGATGCGGGGCCCCAGGCCCAAGGTGAAGGATCCCGGAAAAATCCTCCGGCGGCTGATGGGCGAAATTTTCAGAAGCTATACGCCTCACTGCATTCTGGTGCTGATCGGGATTCTGGCCAGCGCCCTGGCCAGCGTGCAGGCCAGCATGTTTTTAAAGAGCCTCATCGACGGCTATATTACGCCCATGCTGACCCAGAAAACACCGGACTACGCGCCGCTTTTGGGCGCGCTGATCCGAATCGGCGGGGTCTACTTCCTGGGCGCCCTGTGCGCCTGGGGGTATAACCGCATCATGGTAAATGTGTCCCAGGGGACGCTGCGCTCTCTGCGCATCCGGCTTTTCGCCCACATGGAGAGCCTGCCCATCCGGTATTTCGACACCCATTCCCACGGCGACATCATGTCCGTGTATACCAACGATGTGGACACCCTTCGCCAGCTGATCAGCCAGTCCCTGCCCCAGCTGGTCAACAGCGTCATCACGGTGGTATTCGTGTTCGGCAGCATGTGCGTCCTCAACCTGCCCCTCACCGCCCTGACCCTGGCAATGGTGGGCGTGATGCTGTTCACCTCCAAAAAACTGGCGGGGCTGTCCGGAAAATTCTTCGTCCAGCAGCAGCGGGATCTGGGCGCCGTCAACGGCTATATCGAGGAGATGATGGACGGGCAGAAGGTGGTCAAGGTCTTTACCCATGAGGACAAGAGCCTGACGGAATTTCGGCGGCTCAACGACGCCCTGCGCAAAAGTGCGGACACAGCCAACAAATACGCCAACGTCATGATGCCCGTCAACGCCCAGCTGGGCAATTTCAGCTACGCGCTGTGCGCGGTGGCCGGTGCGCTGATGGCTGCCGGCGGCGTGGGCGGCGTCACGCTGGGCACGCTGGTGAGCTTCCTGGCGCTGAACAAGAGCTTCAACATGCCCATCACCCAGATCTCCATGCAGGCCAACAACGTGGTCATGGCGCTGGCGGGCGCGGAGCGGATTTTCGCGCTGATGGATGCCCAGCCGGAGACGGACGAGGGATCCGTGACGCTGGTCAACGCCGCCTTCGACCGGGAGGGCCGCCTTACCGAAAGCGACCGGCGCACCGAGCTGTGGGCCTGGAAGCGGCCCCAGCCCGACGGCACCTGCACGTATACTCAGGTGAAGGGGGAGATCGTGTTCGACGGCGTGGACTTCGGCTACGTGCCGGAAAAGCCGGTGCTCCACGACATCCAGCTCTACGGCCGGCCCGGGCAGAAGATCGCCTTTGTGGGCTCCACCGGCGCGGGCAAAACCACCATCACCAATCTCATCAACCGCTTTTACGATATCCAGGACGGAAAAATCCGCTATGACGGCATCAATATCAACAAGATCCGCAAGTCGGACCTGCGCTCGTCCCTGGGCATCGTCCTGCAGGACACCCACCTCTTTACCGGTACCGTGATGGAGAATATCCGCTACGGCCGTCTGGACGCGGCGGATGAGGAGTGCATCGCGGCGGCGCAGCTGGCCAACGCGGACGGGTTTATCACCCGCCTGCCCGACGGGTATCAGACCATGCTCACCGGCGACGGCGCCAACCTCTCCCAGGGCCAGCGGCAGCTCATCGCCATCGCCCGGGCGGCGGTGGCCGATCCCCCGGTGCTGATTCTGGACGAGGCCACCTCCTCCATCGACACCCGGACGGAGGCGCTGGTGCAAAGGGGCATGGACGGCCTGATGTACGGCCGCACCACCTTTGTTATCGCCCACCGGCTCTCCACCGTCCGCAACGCGGACTGCATCATGGTGCTGGAGCAGGGCCGGATCGTCGAGCGGGGCACCCACGACGAGCTTATCGCGGAAAAGGGCCGGTATTACCAGCTCTATACCGGAAATCTGGCCGGATAACGTTCGGCGCAGAAAAAGGCTCCCGGCTTTTGCACCCCTCAAATAAGGATGTTTTAAGGCAGCGCTGTCTATGAGCAGTGCTGCCTTAATTTCTTTGACTCGTCTTCTATTGTTCAATAAACCGGAAATTGGTTCTATGCCAAAGAGCAAGATTGCGAAGGAAGTATCACTTGGCAAATCGAATTTTTACGAAATGCGCTGGGCAGTTTAAAACTGTCCAGCGCAAAATGTTTATGATCAGTTGAACGCCTCCGCACTGATATATTTGTGGGGACTGGTTGCATAACCATGTTGATATTTTACTGTCATATACAGCGTTTTTTCTCCATTAACGAGCTTTACATAGCACACATCATTGTCGAACTTATCGGTAATTTCAATTTTTTGGTCAAACCAATACACCCAAACCGAGCCGTCATCCTCATAGCGGACATCCGGCGCTGTCAATTCTTCCATTAAGTCTTCTTTAGATACGGGAATTTCGGTTCCATCGGGCGCAAAGGCAACGCCCCCTCCGCTTTGGTGTTTCACATTCCCTTCATCATCGGTGTAGTCCATGCTGTAGTTGCCTTTTCCATCAAACTCTATGGTAGCTTCGGTTTGCTCTCCATGAATCCAAAGCTGTATCGTGCGCTGAATACCGCCCACATCCGCAGCATACGCAGCGGTGGCGCCGCCCACGAGCATCACGCAGGCGGCAATCACGGCAACCATTGTTTTGAATCTATGATGTCTCATCGTCTTTTCTACTTGATTTACCTCCAAGCAAAAATGGTCAGAGGCATGAATTGCCGAAAATGCCTGCTTGTATTTCTCACGATTCGTCATCTTCCCATACCTCCTTTAATGTGTTGCGAAGTGACAGTCTTCCCCGGGATAACCTGACTTTTACATTGCCCGTCGTCACCTTCAGAATATCCGCAATCTCCTTTACCGAATAGTCCTCATAATAAAACAGATGAATGACGATACGATATTTTTCGGGCAGCTTCATCACCGTTTCAAACAACTCTGAGGATTCTTCTGACTCGAAGGTCAGCGTCTCCATGTAATCTTCCAGCGGCAGTGAATTTCGCCTAAAAAATGTGCTGTTCTTATTTTTCGCTTTGTTAATGGCCACACGGAGAAGCCAGGCGCGGATGTGCTGTTCCGATTCAAAATCTTTTTTCTGAGACAGATACTGGATAAATGTATCCTGAACAACATCCTCGGCGTCCTGCGCATTTTTACATACGCTAAATGCCGTGGCATAGAGGCTGTTCCGATATGTCTCAACCATCATCTCTACGGGTGGCTTCATAAGTATGCTCCTTAAACTGTTTGAAAAGCTTTTCATCAATAATACAAAGCAAGCCGGCCAAAGGTTACAAATGCTTTGTATATTCAGAAAATTTCTCTTCTGCTAAAGAAAAAGCACTGATTCACGCAATGAGAAAGGCAGTAGTCGTGAAAGTAAGCCACGACTACTGCCTTTGAAAACACCCGTATCCGCAAAGGGCTTTCAGCCGGGAGCCTTTTTTCAGCGAAAATCAGGAGCGCCGTTCCAGAAAATGAAAATTCAGGCGGGGAAATTCCGGCCTCCGGGGCGGGCAGATCCGCAGGGCGCGGCGGGCCAGCACCGCCAGGAAAAAGAGGTTTACGATTCCGAACGCCGGGTAGATGACGCCGATCAGCGCCCCAAAGCCCACCGTGCTGCAGCCCAGCGCGGCGGCGCTGAGTACGGCCAGCCAGGTTTTCCGCCGCGCCCGGAAGGCGGGAAATTTCTGCGAGCAGACGTCCAGCAGCGCCACCATGCTGCAAAGGCATGAGCCGAACATTGCCAGAAGCAGCAGCAGGGCGTAGACGTTGGCCAGCACGGGGGACAGGGCTCCCGCCGCCGCCAGCATGGGCAGCTCCGCCCGGCAGGCGGCGCCGCCGTTTTTAACGGCGGTGAGAACGCTGAGGGCGATGGCCAGCAGCACGGCGCTGCCTAGCAGCAGGCCCCGCAGGAGCGTTTTCCGGTCTTTTACGGCGCTGCCCAGCGGAGACAGTACGCCCAGGGTGCTGAAGACGTTGTAGGAAAAATAGATTACCGCGGAGACGGGCCACCAGTGCAGCAGCGGATTGGCGGCAGGCGCCGGAAGCTCCGCCGGAACGGAGATCCAGAACCGGGCCGCGATGCCGATTGCCACGGTTGCCGCGGCCAAAACGGGCACCAGCGCGGAGAAGGTGTCCACCACGCCCCGGATACCCCGCAGCGCCACCAGCACCACAGCCCCGGAAAAGAGCAGCCCGCCCAGCCAGGCGGGGATTCCCCAGACCTGACGGAACAGCGCCCCGGCGCCTGCGCACATAATCACCGCCAGCCCAAAGAGAAAGGCGGCCTGCAGAATGTTCAGCGCGGCCCGGAGCCACGCGGAGCCGTCGCCGGCCACCAGTTGGTCCATCTCCCGGGCTCCGGTGGCCTGCGCCACGCGAAAAAGCGTCAGTCCAAAGAGAAAAATAAGCGCCATGGCCAGCAGCAGACCGGCATAGCCCGCGCCGCCCAGACGTCCAAAAAACTGCCAGAGCTCCTGGCCGGAGACATATCCGGCGCCCAGAAAGCTGCCGGCAAACGTCAGTCCCAGCTGCCGGGACGAGAGTTGTTTCATTGTGACCTCCCTGCGGCCGCCGTCCTCCGGCGCAAATCGCCGCGCGGGACGGATCCTGAAATTTGCCCGCGGTTCCGGAAGAACTGCGGGCGTGGAGTTTGCCGCACCCTGCCATTCTAGCATGGGGTCCGGCAAAGGTGCAATTTCCTTTTTCTCATACCGGGGAGAAGAACTTGGACTGGGCCGGCGCGGAAAACGGGGCCCGGGACAAAACCGCCTGTCCCGGGCCCCGCGCTGCTTCAAAACTGCTGTCCCCGCGTCAGCAATAGGCGTCCCGGCGGGGATTGAACTCCTGTTCCACCCGCTCCACCGAACGGTAGACACAGGCGTGGTGGGAGAGAAACGTCCGGACGGCTCCGATCTCCTCCTCTGAAATCATCAGGGAGACGCCGCAGCATACGCTGACGGAGCGGGGCGTGGGGGCGATCACGGAGCCCAGTCCCCCCATCCGCAGCTGGCCGTGGAGCCGGACGGCCTGTTCGTGGTTGTCGAAAAGAATGTAGTAGGCGGTCATGGCTCAGCCGCGGATCATTTCCAGGAAGGCCTCCACACGGGTGCGCAGCTGCTCGGAATCGTTGTCCGTGTAATCGGTTTCCAGCCCCAGCACGGGGATCCCCTCGTCCTTCAGGCGGCGCTCCACCAGATAGCCCTCGGTGTCGTACAGGGTGCAGAACTTCAGATTCAGATCAATGACGCCGTCCACATGGTACTCCCGGGCCAGACGGACGATGTCGTCCAGACGGCCGGGGTTGGGCGTGAAGCAGGCGCAGTGGATATTGTTGAGATACCGGTCGGTCAGCGCGTCCACGGCCTCGTCCAGGGAGTGGTTGTCCTCCCGGACCTGGTGGGCAAAATACCGGGTGCCGGTGCAGTTTTCCTCGCAGACGATGACGGCGCCGGAGGACTCGATGATGTTGTGCATCTTCCAGTTGGGCACCGCCAGAGGCGTGCCGGTGAGCAGAATGCGGGGCGCGTCCTTGGGCGCCACGCTGACGCCCTTGGCCACCCGCTCCTCCAGCTCGTCGCACAGCTGGTTGACTACCTGGGTCAGCCGCTGGGGGTCGTCAAAGAACGCGATCTGCATAATCAGCAGCACGTCCCGTCCGCTGATGGGAACGCACTGGCCCTTGCGGCAGTTGTAGAGCCGCTCCAGGGCGCGGCGCTTGGCGTTGACGATCTGAATGGCGCCGTTGAGCTTTTCCAGCGTGACGGCGTTGCCGGTGAAGTCCTCCACCGTCTTGATGAAGGTGCGGATTTCACCGCTCCAGGCCGCCAGATCCTGGGGACGCTTGCCGTGAGGCAGGTGCATGATGTGCATGGGCACGTCCTCGCCCAGGATTTCATAGGCCTTTTTCTTGCCGTCGCAGGTGGTTTCGCCCACGTACATGTCCGCGATGCGGAAGAAGGGGCAGGTCTTGCCCAGCCGGGCGCCCAGAGATGCCTTGATCAGCGGGCAGGTGTTGGTGGGAAGGACCTTTTCGCCATCGGGCACCCAGAACTGGGAGCCGCCGCACAGACCGGTGACGATGCCGTCGGCGGCGATGACCACCTCGTCGGGCACAAATACGCAGAAGGTGCCGAAAACCTTGCGGCCCTTTTTCTGCTCGGCGATAAGCTCCGCGGGCCGCAGGCCGTGGATGTCGGCCGCCACGGTATTAAAGTAGTCCATGCCCTCCGGGCGGTTTTTCTGGCTCATGAATACGTCGCCGAAGGCGCCGGGCAGGGCGGCGCACAGCAGGTCGTGGGTGTCGAGATCCATCCCCAGGTCTTTCCACATCGCGTGATTTTTGTCAGCCATTTCTCAAATCTCCTTTTTTAAAATATCGTGCAGGCAGCCGAGGCATTGCCGGACTTCTTCCGGAGTGTTCTCCGGACCGAAGGAAAAACGAACCGTCCCCTGGGGAAAGGTGCCCAGGGTTTTGTGGGCGGCGGGGGCACAGTGAAGGCCCACCCGGGTCATAATCCCGGCCCGCTGCTCCAGTAAAAACGCCGCCATGGCGTTGTCGGCCGGGGAGAAATCCACGGACACCACCCCCAGCCGCTCTTCCATCCGGCCGGGATCGGCGATTCCCGCCACCCGGCACCCGGGCAGCTCCGCAAGTCCCCGGAGAAACTGCTCTGTCAGCTGCCGCTCCCGCGCCAGCAGGGGTTCCGTTCCGGTTTTTTCAAGTTCCGTCAGCGCCTGGCGCAGGCCGATGATGGCGGGCAGCGGCAGCGTGCCGCTTTCAAAGCGGTCGGGGAGAAACTCCGGCTGCAGCTCGGAATCGGAGCGGGAGCCGGTGCCCCCCTCGATGAGGGGGAGCATCTCCGCCGCCAGGGCGGCGCTCACGGCAAAGCCGCCCACGCCCTGGGGGCCCCGGAGGCCCTTGTGGCCCGGAAAGGCCAGAAAGTCGATGTGCATTTTTGCCATGTCAATGGGGAAAATTCCCGCGGTCTGAGCAGCGTCCACGGCGAACCGGAGCTGCCGCTCCCGGCACAGCCTGCCGATCTCCTCAACGGGGAGAAGGGTTCCGCACACATTGGAGGCGTGGGTGCAGACCACCGCCCGGGTGTTGGGCCGGAAAAGGTCCCGGACGCGCTGGGGATCCAGGGTTCCGTCCGCATTGCAGGGCGCCGTGCTGACGGCCACCCCGCCCCGCTCCAGCGTCCGCAGGGGGCGCATCACCGCGTTGTGCTCCATAGAGGAGACAATGACGTGATCGCCGGGGTGCAGCGTGCCCTTTAAAAACTGGTTCAGCGCCGCCGTGACGCCCGCCGTAAAGCAGACGGAGCCGTCCTCCGGCACGCCCAGCAGCCGCGCCAGCCGCTCCCGGGTATCCAGCACCCGGGCTGAGAGAAGATACGCGCCCTCGTAGCCGCCCCGGCCCACGTTGAAAGCGCCGTGCTCCAGCAGCTCCGCCATGGCGGAGCCTACGCCCGGCGCCTTGGGAAAAGAGGTCGCCGCATTGTCAAAATAAATCGTATCCACGCGAAAACCCCCGATTCTGAGTTTATGTCCAGTATATCGCGGCCCGCAGCGGCCGTCCAATCGATAAACGGCGCGCAGAGGTATTTTTCATCTGTTTTTTCGATCATAAAAAAACCGGGCGGCTGCCGGCGCTTTTTGCCGGAGGACGCACTCCCGAAACAATCTGTTTTTTCAGTCCGCCGCGCCGCAGCCGGCTCCGGAGCTGCTAAAAATGGAAAAAAGAGGAAGTCAGAAGACCTTTATTTTCCATATCCTGTGCAAAGCGAAAAAGCTGCGTCCAGAGGACAAACGACTTTCTATAAAAAACATCTGGTAAAATATAGCAACTTTTAAAATGGAAAAATTATAATGCGCCTAGGGGCTCTATAGGCGTATCGAAAAAATAATGGGATTTTTTTACAGTTCAGTCAAAACGAAAGTTTGACGGGCAAACCCAAATCGATTAAAATGAAATTGTTAAAATTGTCAAAAAACAAAGAAGTTCCTGATGAATTTGACGAAGCATAGAAATCCATGGAGTGCAACTTTCCATTATTTGCGGAAAGCAATGTGCTGTGACATACTGCAAAACAAAAGTGCGCCCTGTATAATCATACGTAAACCGACGGAGGCCTTCCCGACATTTGCGAATCCGCGGAGGGACCTTTCGCTGACACACAATGACAGGATAAAGGAGAATGAGTATGAGCACGAAAGAGCTGAAGACCCGGGTAGAGGTGGAGGACTTCGTACGCGGCTGCACGTTCTTTGGAACAGGCGGCGGCGGTCTGCCCGCCAACGGCATCGACTCTCTGATGACTGAGATCGCCAAGGGCAATCACGTGGGCTGGGTAGACAGCAGCGAGATTCCCGACGACGCTATGACCGTGTGCCCGTTTTTGATGGGCTCCATTGCCCCCAAGACCCCGGAGGTGCTGGGCGAGATGGAGAGCTTCGGCCTGACCAAGCCCGTCAACAAAGAGAAGGAGCGCCTGGCCAAGGCTGTGGCGGCTCTGTCCAAGTTCACGGGCCAGAAGATCAACGCCGTCGTTCCCATTGAGCTGGGCGGCGCCAACACGCCGGGCCCCCTGGCCGCGGGCATTCTCAACGGCATTCCCTGCGTGGACGGCGACTACACCGGCCGCGCCATTCCCGAGATTCAGCAGACCACGCCCTATCTCAACGAGAAGGCGCTGTGGCCCGTTGCCTCTGTGGACGAGTTCGGAGACGTGTGCTACATCGAGGAGGCCGTCAACTATCTGATGGTGGAGCGCGTGGGCAAGCTCATTGCCTCCGGCGCTTACGGCCTGGCCGGCCAGGCGGGCTTCCTGCTCACCGGCAAGGAGATGAAGGATGTCATTATCCCCGGCACCCTGACCCAGTGCTACGAGGTCGGCAAAATGATCCGCGAGACCCGGGAGGCCGGCGGCGATCCCATTGCCGCGGTTCTGGAGAAGCTGGGCGCGTGGAAGATCGGCACCGGCACGGTCACCCGCAAGGAGACCGAGGACAAGCTGGGCTATTACTGGGGCACCCACACCATCACCGGCGCAGGCGAGTCCGCCGGCAAGACCTACAAGATCTGGTTTAAAAACGAGAACCACGTCCTGTGGGAGAACGACAAGCCCCTGGTCACCAGCCCCGACATCATCGTCGTTGTCAACGCCAAGACCGGCGAGCCGTACGCCAACCCCGTGCTGGCCGAGGGCGAGGAGGTCTGCGTTCTGGCGCTTAAGCGCCGTCCCCAGTTCGACAACCAGCGCGCGGTCGATATTCTGGGCCCCCGCTTCTTCAAGTTCGACTTCGACTATGTGCCCGTTGAGGAGCGCATGGCCGGTCGCTGAATTCCAACCCCGGCGTATTCTTCTTAACCTCTTCGTGCGCCCCGCTGGCCGGGGCACGGAGAGCCCCTCCTTCTTGATTCGATTAGCAAAGGATGAAAAAACCAATGGGAACTTTACAGGACTGCCTGCACGCGCGCAGGAGCGTAAGAAATTTTCAGGATCGGCCGGTGCCCCGGGACACGCTTCAGGGCCTGGCCGCCGACGCCGTTCTGGCCCCCTCCGGCAGCAACATCCAGCCGTGGGAATTTATTCTGGTGGACGACCCGGAGCTGGTGGGATCCATTGTGACCTATTCCCCCGGCATCGTGCACGCGCCCCCCTGTCTTGCGGTGATCTGCTCCGACCAGGAGCGGGCGCTGCGCAAAGGCGGGAGGCTGGGCAAAGAGCAGCTGGCGCTGATGGACATCTCCATGGCGGCCGAGAATCTGATGCTCTCCGCGGTGGATCGCGGACTGGGCAGCTGTGCGGTGAAGTCCTTTCCGCCCCAGGTGATTCAAAAGCTGCTGGGGCTGCCTGAAAATATCTGGCCCGAACTGATTGTGACGCTGGGATATCCTGTCTCCGCCCGGCTTCGTGTGCCGCCCAAGCGGCCTGCGGGCGAGATGATTCATTTCAACGGCTGGGGGGAAGAGGACTGTGCGGGACTTTTATGAGCTTCTGGCGTTTTGCAGCTCCAGCGCGCTGGGCTGCATGGATGAACCGCCGATTTACGGCCCGCTGCGCCTCATCGACTGCCTGGAGCAGCTGATCCGGTTCGGGCAGGCGCGGAACATCGCCGGCGACCCGCGGCTGGGGGAGCTGGCGGACTACATTGAGGAGCACAAGCTATCCTGCATGTATGATGAGGAGGAGTTCCGGGAGACGCTCCAGGCGGTCTCTCTGTCGCTTCTGAGCATTACAGAAGGCGAATAATTCCGCGGCCCGGCACAGACCGGAAAAATTCCGGGTCACGGATAAAGTGGCGTCTGATACCTGTCCGCGCAAGGCCCTCAAGGAGCAAGCGGAGGACGTTTTGCGCGCGGCATTTGGACACGGAGGGAACTGAAATGGTTCGTTATATTTTAAAGCGATTGCTTCAGGGCATATTTGTCCTTTTCGGCGTTTCAATTATGATCTTTATCCTCTCCCGGGTCGTTCCGGGAGATCCGGGCCGGCTGGCCCTTGGCCCCCGGGCCACCCAGGAGGCGGTGGACGCGCTGAACCACCAGCTGTACATGGATAAGTCGCTTCCCATGCAGTACGCCTATTGGATCCGCGACGTATTCCACGGTGATTTCGGCATATGGCGATGGAGGTGGCGGAGAAGTTTTCCGTCATCACCGTGCTGCCCACCTCCGCCAACGAGATCGAGGAGCATATCCGGATGTACGGCTTCTCCTGCCGTCTGGCCTCCATCCGTTCCGCCAACGTGCCTGTACTGGGACTGGAGGACGAGTCTGTGGCCGAGGAGCACATCTATGCGGCGGCCAAGCTGGCGGTGGAGCAGGACGGGGCCCAGGCCATCGTGCTGGGCTGCACCGGCATGATGGCCATGCGCAGCTCCCTGGAGCGGCGGCTGGGCGTGCCGGTAATCGAGCCGTACAGCGCCGCGATTCAGATCGCGGCGGGGCTGGTGCGCATGGGACTCAGGCAGAGCCGCCTCAGCTATGTCAAGGGCGGCCAGAAGGTCTATAACTGAGCGAAAAAAACAAAAAATGCGCCGGCGCGCTGAAAGCCGCGCATTTTAAAGCTTGCAGCGGAAACGAAAGGAAGAAGAACAATGCCTACCTATTTGGATCTGGAAGTTGCCCGGGCCGCTTATAAAATCATGCACGATCTGGTGCAGGTCAAGCCCGGCGAGAGCGTGCTGATCACCAGCGATTCCAAAGCGGATTTCCGCCCCACGGAGGAGCTGGCCAAGGCCGCAGAAATTCTGGGCGGTAAGGTGATGGTGGCCTGGCACAGCACGCCCAAGGGCTACGGCGCGCTGACCATGCCCTACCTCCCCGAGCCGCTGAAGGCCTGTGTGGATAAGACGGACGTGTGGATCGAGATGAACGATCAGTGGCTACTGTACTCCCCCATCTGGGACAAGGCCGTCACCAACGGCAGAACGCGCCAGGTGATGCTGGGCGGCCTGGGAGTGGAGCGGATTGTCCGCCTGTTCGGAGAGGTGGATATTCCCGCCCTGAAGGTGTTCCAGGACACCCTCACCGATATGGTGCACCGCGCCCGCAGGGGACATATCATCAATGCCGCCGGGACGGACGTCTCCTTTGAGATCGACGGCGCCCGGCCCGTTACCAACGAGATCCGCTACGACATCCCCGGCGGCCACTTTATGATCGGCCAGATCGGCTGGGGCCCCAAGGAGGGCACCATCAACGGCGTCATTGCCTTTGACGGCACCATCAGCGGCGGCGGCGACGCGGATCTTGGAAAGCTGGAGGAGCCGGTTTTCTACGATGTGAAGGCCGACCGGATTCAGGCGATCCGCGGCGGCTGGCAGGCGGACAAGCTCCGGGCCTACTACGCCTCCCTGGAGGATCCCAACATGTACCTGGCGGCGCACGTGTGCTTCGGCGTTCTGCCCACGGCCCAGCTGGGCGAGTGCACCACGGAGAACGAGCGCGTCTGGGGCAGCACCCAGTGGGGCTTCGGCCACCAGGGCTCCTGCTTTACCGGCGGGGAGCCCCGGACGGCAAAAAGCCACATCGACGGAATCTGCCTGAGCAGCACGGTTTGGCTGGATGACGTCAAGGTTCTGGAGAACGGAAAATTTGTGGAGCCCAGACTGGCCGAGCTGGCCCGGGCCTTCGGCAAATAAATGTCCTGAAAACAAAAAGGCGCGGCCCCGGAAGATTCCGGGGCCGCGCCTTTTATGCCGCATTTATGCCGGTTCCCGCCCTCAGGACAGCTCGTCTCCGTGTTCGCCCAGGCTGGCGTCCCAGGCCAGACCGCTGCTGCCGTGGCCGCTTTGCAGCAGCTCGTCCAGCAGACACACGAACTGAAACTGCATGCGGTTGGCAATGGCGAAGGGATCCTGGGCGTAGAGGCTGGAAATTTTCTTTTTCCGCTGCAGGACCGTGTTTTTGTGAATAAACATCTTCTGGGCCACCAGATTGGTGTCCATATCGCATTTGAGCAGCATGCGGTAGGTCTCCTCCAGGCTGCCGCTGTTTTTTTCGTCATAGCTCCGGAGGGGCAGAAAGAGCTGCTCCTCCAGTTCCCGCAGGCGCCGCTCGCTGGACTGGCCCTGCAGGGAATTCATCAAAAAGGCATAGACGGCGTAATCCTGGCTGAAGGCGATCCGGGGCGCGCAGTAGAGCCGGTTGGAGATGTGGATGGCGGACAGCGCCGCCTGGTAGCTGGCCCGGATGTCGCCGAAGGAGTCGCAGAAGGAGCCCACGCCGATGGACACGCCCAGCTGCAGGGACTCCTGGAGGGAGCCCTGGATGGCGGAGCACACATAGGTCAGCCTCTGGCGGAGCTTTTCCTCCGGCAGATTTTCGGTAAAAAGGATCACAAACATGTCGCTGATGCTGCACCCGATGCTCAGGGGCGTGAGGCTGGCCAGAAGGTTGTCCATATGCTCGCAGAAGGCCTTTTTGAGATTCTGGACTCGGGATTCCTCCATCCCCTCCGTCAGGCGGCTGAATTCAAAAATATCCACCACCAGAGCGGCCTGGGTGTGGGAGATGTCATGCTTGAGGGCGACGCTGCGGTTTTTGATCACGTCCCCGTTTTCACAGTAGCCGTGAACCAGGTCGTCGATGTACTCGTTGAGCAGGCGGGCGTGCTCCTCAAAAACGTTGGTCTGATTGAGATGGGCGATATGCAGGGCATTTTTCGTCTGAAAAATGGCGGATTCGTCCAGGTCGGTAAACTCCCGGCGCTTGAGAATCACGATGACGCCGAAATAGAAGATATTGCTGTACAGCGGGATCAGCAGCAGCGGGGGCCCGCCCTCGTAGCCGGGCACCAGCGTCTCCTCGTAGGAGTCCATAAACGCCAGGGTGTTTTTGCGAACCTGCTTGCGGATGTAGCTGAGAAAATCCTCCGGCAGATCGGCGGTTTCCTCCGCCTTGAGGTTGTGATTGAAATACAGCGCCGGACAGCCGATCATCCGGCCCAGGTTCTGAATGAGGTTCCGGGTGCTGTGGGGCTTGAGCAGCAGGGCCATGATGGAGTCGTACAGCGCGATCTCGCTGCTCAGGCGGTTGCTTTTGAAGCCGCGCAGCGCGTCGGACACCGAGGTGATGATCTCGCTGAAAATCGTGTTGGGCGGCATGACGATCAGCGGCAGGCCCAGCCGGTCGCACTCGGCGATCACCAGGGGCGAAAGCTCTTTGATCACAATGCCCAGATGGCAGAGCACCAGCGCGCTGGAATGGTGTTCCACCAGCAGACGAATCATCTTGATCTGATCTGAAACGCTGTTCATCACCGAGTACATGGAGCTGATAATGAGATCGGAATTTCGGGCCAGCGACTGACTCTCCGGAACTTCAATCCAGTTGACCTCCAGTACGGTGACGGCGTCAATCTCATTGCTCAGGCCGCTGCGCCCGCCTACCAGCTCTCCCTGGGACAGGGGCGCCACCTGAATCATGTCCGCAACCGTTACTCTGTCCATAACCGCCTCCCGCTTTGTAAAAATCGCGCCGGACTGCCGCGCTGAATCATAAAAGTGTGACCTCGCACGTTCCCCCGTGATGAGAATGTGCGGTGCCCTATAGACCTAGTTATTATAATATTTTATACTGAAAATGTAAAGAAAGAAACCAAATGAACAAAAGGGACAGAAAAAAATAATCAAACGGGAGGAAAAAAGGCATGCTGAAAGTCACGCTGAAAAACCGGCAGGAGGTAGAGGATTTTGTCCGGGGCGTCACGTTTTACGGCACCGGCGGAGGCGGCTCCTACCAGCGCGGAATCGATCTTCTCATGGAGCAGATTGCCAAGGGCCACGAGGTGGGCTGGGCCCAGCCCGAGACGCTGGGAGACGCGGAGTACTCCTGCTGCCCGTTTTTGATGGGCTCCCTGGCAGGGCCGGACGAGGCCACCCGCAGGGATATGAAGGCCACCTATGATCTGGATGCCCCCCATGTGGACGAGACGGAGCGCATGGTCCGCGCCGTCCGGGGCCTGGAGGCGAAGATGGGCAAAAAGGTCTCCGCCCTGATCCCCATTGAGCTGGGAGGCGCCAACGCCGCCGCCTGCATCAGCGCCGCTGCGGAGCTGGGCATTGTGGCGCTGGACGGCGACTACACCGGCCGGGCCATCCCCGAGATCCAGCAGACCACCCCCTTTATCTACGAGCAGAACCTGACGCCTGTGGTGGCCTGCGACGGCTGGGGCGAGATCGCCACCATCGAAAGCGCCGTGAACTGGCGGATGGTGGAGCGCATGGGCAAGCAGCTCTCTGTGGCCGGCTTCAGCTACAGTGCCCAGGCCGGCTTCTTCGCCAACGGCGCGGATACCAAAAAGGCTCTGATCCACGGCGACCTCACCGCCTGCTACGAGGCCGGCAAGGCCCTGCGGGAAGCGGTGGAGGCCGGAAAGGATCCGGCGGATACCATTGCGGCCAAGCTGGGCGGCTGGGTGATCTGCAAGGGCACCGTCACCGGCAAGCACGTGGAGGACAAGGACGATTATTACTGGGCCACCCATGAGATCACCGGCGCGGGCGGCTATGCCGGCACCAATCTGAAGGTCTGGCTGAAGAACGAAAACCACATGTGCTGGAAAAACGGAGAGGTCTTTGTCACCAGCCCGGACATGATCCAGATCATCGATACCAAAACCGGTCAGCCCTATACCAACAACGTCATTACCGTGGGCATGGAGGTCTCCGTCATCGCCATGAAGGCAAGAGACATCTTCCGCACGCCCCGGGGCCTGCTGGCCCTCAGCCCCCGGGCTTTCAACTTCGACGTGGATTACGTCCCCGTGGAAGAACGGATGAAATAAGCCCGTCAAAAAGAAAAAACTTCGGGAGGCCCGCCGGATCAAAAGCCGGCGGGCCTCCCCTTTTTCCTGGGCCGGGGGACAATCCGGAGCGATTCCGGGGTCGTTTTTGAAAGATACCGTCGGAATTTGCCGCAAAATTCGCAAAAAGATTGCCAGATTTTTTTGAATGTGCTATGCTGAATATGGAAAACTATGGCGTTTTATTGTCAATCTTCCGGGCCGCGGTTTCGCCGGGCCGCGGATTTGCCGGAAAGGAGGCCCGCCTGTGTATGAAGCTCTCGTCCTGGAGATCAACGCCCTGTGCGGTCTGATCCTCCTCTATGTGCTCTACCGCATGAGAAGCAGCATCGACCGGCAGGAGTCGGTGGTGGCGTTTGTGTGGGTCATCCTGTCCGTGCTGGCGGCCCTGGCGCTGGATTCAATTCGGATGTTGACGGACGGCGTCCTTCTGCGCATCTGGTACCCGGTCCAGACCGCCGCGGTGGGCTGCGGCTGGCTGGAATTTGTGGAAGTGAAGCTCAAAAAACACCGGGATGTCCGCCCTGCCCGGCGCTTTGCCCGGCTGGCGCCGCTGTGTGCGCTGGCCGCCCTGTCCGTGACCTCCCCGTGGACGGGCCTGATTTTTCAAACGGACGGGAACGGCGCGTCCGCGGGCGGCCCTTTGGCCGGAGCGCCGGCGGTGGTTGCCTGCGGCTATCTGGCGCTGTCCCTGACGGAGGTGGTGCGGGAGGCGCGCCAGACGGCGTTTTACCGCAGGGCGGCGGAGGCCCGGACACTGCTGTCCTTCTTTATTCTCCCCGGGGTGGGGGGACTGCTGGGGCTCTGGGTAAAGGGACTGCCCGGGATCTGGCCGTTTACCACGCTCTCCCTTTTGATGGTGTACATCCGATTTCAGGATTATCAGATCTCCACCGACGGCCTTACGGGGCTGAACAACCGCCGGCAGTTTGACAGCCGCCTGCGGGCCCTGACGGAGGAGCTCCACAGCCCGGACCGGCTCTATCTGCTGCTGATGGACGTCAACGCCTTCAAACGCATCAACGACACCTACGGCCACTACGAGGGCGACCGTGCCCTTTTTGAGACGGCGTCCGTGCTCAAGCGCGCGTGCCGGGGAGAAAACCTGTTTTTGGCCCGTTACGGCGGGGATGAGTTCGCCATGCTGCTGGCCTGTGCCGAAAAGGAGAAGCCCCAGGAGATCAAGGATCGCATCGGGCAGCTTTTCCGGGAGCGGAACGAGACGACCGCCTCGCCCTACGCCATCACGCTGAGCATCGGCGTGGGGGAGTACCTTCCCGGCCGTCCCAGGGCCATTCCCGCGCTGATTGCCGGGGCGGACCGTGCCCTGTACAAGGAAAAAGAGCGGATCAAGTCAGCTGAGCGGTCCGGCTGAACAGACACCACAACAGGGCCCGGCCGGAGGGAAGCTGCTTTCCTCCGGCCGGGCCTTTCCTGTGCCGCGGGCCGTCAAGAGCCCCTTAAAACGCCTGATTGCGGGCTTTTTTTGACAGAAAATGCTCTTGCGCCGCCGGCGGCGGTATGATACGCTTAGAAAAACCCGATTGACAGGGAGGCGTCGGCATGATCGACATTTTTGATATTCTGGGCCCCATCATGGTCGGCCCGTCCAGCTCCCATACGGCGGGGGCGGTTCGGATCGGAAACATGGCCCGGGCCCTGCTGGGCGGCGAGCCCAGGACGGCGCACATCCGCCTGTACGGCTCCTTTGCGGAGACGGGCTCCGGCCACGGTACGGATCGGGCGCTGGTGGCGGGCCTTCTGGGAATGCGGCCGGACGATCTGGAGATTCCCAACAGCTTCGCCCTGGCCAGGGCCAAGGGGCTGGAATTTGACTTCGGGGAGATTCAGCTTCGGGACGCCCATCCCAACACCGCCGTGCTGGAGGTGGACGACGGCGCGGGAGCGCATCTCAAAATGCAGGCCTCCTCCACCGGCGGCGGCCGGATCCGGGTGGACAAGCTGGACGACGTGGAGGTGAACTTCACCGGCCAGAGCAACACCCTGATCGTCCACAGCATCGACATCTCCGGCACACTGGCGGAGGTGACGCGGCAGCTGTCCCGGGCGAAGATCAATATTGCCAACATGAGCCTGTACCGCGGCCGCCGGGGCGGCCGGGTGCTGATGGTCATTGAGATGGATCAGAAGGTCCCGCCGGTGGTGCGCAAGCTCATTGACGAGCTGCCCGGCGTGGACCGGCTCACCTATTACGAACGGGGGGCGGACTGAAGATGGCGCTGGATTCCATGGCTGAAATTCTGGAGAAGATTCAGCGGACGGGAAAACCGTTTTGGGAGATCGTCCTGGATACGGACGTAGAGGAGCGGGAGGTTACGCCGGAGGCCTCCTTTGAGAAAATGCGCATGACCTGGCGGGCCATGCTGGAGACGGACGCCGCCTACCGGGGCGAGGTACACAGCGTCAGCGGCCTGGTGGGCGGCGACGGGGCCAGAATGAGGGCCTATGCCGCCGAAAACCGGACGGTGTGCGGCCCTCTGATGGCCGAGGTCATTGCCACGGCCCTGTGTACCGGCGAGTCCAACGCCTGCATGCGCAGGATTGTGGCGGCGCCTACAGCGGGCGCCTGCGGCGTGCTCCCCGCCGTGCTGATTCCGGTGCAGCGGCGGGACGACCTGGCGGAGGACGAGATCGTCCGGGCGCTCTACGTGGCCGCGGGCATCGGCGCGGTGATCGGCTATCAGGCCTGCATCGCCGGCGCGTCCGGGGGCTGCCAGGCGGAGATCGGCTCGGCGTCGGCCATGGCGGCCGGGGCGCTGACGGCGCTGCGGGGCGGCAGCGCGGAGCAGATCTGCGACGCGGTGGCCATGGCGCTGAAAAATCTGCTGGGCCTCATCTGCGACCCCGTGGCGGGGCTGGTGGAGGTGCCCTGCGTCAAGCGGAACGTGGTGGGCGCGGTGAACGCCGTCAGCTGCGCGGATATGGCCCTGGCGGGAGTGACCAGCCGGGTGCCGGTGGATCAGGTCATCGTGTGCATGGGCGACGTGGGCCGCCGCCTACCGGTGGAATTCCGGGAGACGGCCCAGGGCGGCCTGGCTGCCACCCCCTTCGGCGAGAAGATCAAGGAGGAGATGCGCTCGGCCCGGCCGGACAGCGTGGAGTAAACAAGCAGAGCTTCGCTCCGGCGGCGGGAGTTTCCGCCGGGACGGAAAAAAGCCGGCAGACACATGGGTGTCTGCCGGCTTTCTGCGGTTCGGGACGTGCAGTCCCCCCGTTATACGGACGGGGCGGCGGGCGAGGACTGGGGCGGCGCAAAAACGAAGGTGTACGTGTACGTGGAGGAGGTGCCGTTCTGCGCCTTGACCACCACCACCAGCTGTTCG
The DNA here is from genome assembly GCA_022652655.1 of Oscillibacter sp. GTDB lineage: Bacteria > Bacillota > Clostridia > Oscillospirales > Oscillospiraceae > Oscillibacter. Next base: position 22,446 of record JALCRQ010000026.1, read on the forward strand.
CCGTCGGCGGGGGTGAGGGCTGCCGAGACGGAGCCCAGCTCGGCGGTGCTGCCGTTGATGGAGACTTCCGCGGTGGTGGAGGACGCCTGGGCGGTGACGGTGAGGCCGGCGCCGGCTGCGGCGGCTACGGTGATGGTTCCCCCGGAAGCGGGCCCGGAGAGCGTGTAGGAAGCGCCGGAGAGCGTTACGGAGAGCAGGGACGAGTCGTCGGAAATGGCGTCCGTTTTAAACCGGGTGGAGCTGGCCACCGAGGCGCCGGAGCCGTAGGTCAGCGTCACGGTGACGGTATACTCCGTGCCGGGCTTGAGCTCCTGCAGCGGAATGTTGAACGAATCCGCGGGCGTCTGGGGGCACGGCAGCGTGATGGTGCCGTCCTTGCTGGAGCAGGTGGCGGAGAAGGTCCCTGTGTAATAGTCGCTGCTTACCCGGACGGTGGCGCTGTCCGTGGTGACGGCTGTGGACTCCACGGTGAGCGCCGGAGCCTTGGTCCGCAGCGTGGCGGTAAAGCTCTGCTCGGAGCTGCCGGAGAATTTCACGGTGACGGTGACGTCATAGTTGGTGCCAGGCTCCAGATTCGAAAAGGCCTCCGTGGTGTTGGAGCCGATCCGGACGGAGGAGAGCGTCTTGTCGGTGCTGGTGTCGGAGCCCTGCTTTTTCAGGCGCACAATGGCGCTGGTGGCCGAGGTGTTGGCGGTAAAGGTGACGGCCAGAGAGTGCAGCGTGGCCCCGGAGGCGGCGATGTCCGTCACGGCGTCCTTGGCCGCCGCGGTGGTGATATAGAGGTCGGCGGCCTCCACGGAATTGCCGTTGCTGTTGTAAAATGCCTTGCTGCTGACGGAGATGCGGTACTTTGTGCCGCTGTCCAGCGTTTTGGAGGGGGTGATGGTGGCCGTGGTGCCGCTGACGGAGACGGAGCAGGAGATCTGGGAGCTGCCCTGATAGAGCCGGATGTAGCTTTCGGCGTAGGAATTGGAGATGGAGCTACCGGTGGAGCGGTACACCTTCTCACTGAATTTCAGCTGAATGGACGAGGCGGGATCTGCGCCGGAGGTGCTGGAGTAGACCCGGACGGTAGGCGTCTCGGAGCCGGTGGTGAAGGAAAACTTCTGATAGGAGTTGGTGTCGCCGTCGCTGTTTTTCAGCAGATCCTCCGTGACCACCAGATAATAGGTGGTACCGGTGTCCAGATTGGAATCGGGCACCACGGTGACCCGGCGGC
>JALCRQ010000027.1 GCA_022652655.1 Oscillibacter sp.
AGGATGTCCCCTTCCTCCACCGAAATGCCCAGCGCGTCGTAATACGTCCGCACCGCCCGTAAAAATTCCGGGATTCCGGGAGACGGAGCATAGGCCAGAACGGATTGGTGAAACTTTCGAACCGCGTCAAAAAAAGCGGGCGGTGTTTCGACATCCGGCTGTCCGATATTGAGATGGTAAATTTTGCGGCCCTTGGCCTCCGCCGCCAGCGCGTAGGGATGGAACTTGCGGATGGGAGAAAGACTGCACTGCTCAATTTTCGTGGAAAATCTCATAGGAACGGCCCCTTTCGGTTCAGGCAAAAAAAGAATTTTTAAGCAATTTTAACACATTTTCGCCCTGTGTCAACGATTTTCTTTTTTACGGCAGCGGAAAAACGGCAAAAGTGCCATGCGCCGCCTGGAATACAAAAAGACGGAGCGGCTGAACCGCCCCGCTTTTTTCATGTTTCCGCTTCGTCTGCGCTGTCCGGGCCGCCGCTTTCCAGAGCGGCGTTTTCCCGGTCCCCGCAGGGATTGGAGGAATCGCCCATCATCTGCATCTCCTGCCAGCGCTCCTTGGAGATCAGCAGCTGGCGGGGCTTGGAGCCCTCGAACGGCCCCACGATTCCCCGCTCCTCCATCTGGTCCACCAGCCGCGCCGCCCGGGAATATCCCAGCTTCAGCCGGCGCTGCAGCATGGACACGGAGGCCTGTCCCGTCTCCAGGATCACGTCCACAGCGGCAGGCAGCAGCTCGTCGCACTCGTCCGCGGGCTCGACGGAGGCGGGCTTTCCGGAGCCGCCCTTCTCGTTTTCCTGCACGGACTCCTCAATCTTCTGCATGACCTCGTCAGAATACTGGGCCTCACCGGAGCGCTGCTTGACAAATTCAACCACCCGCTCGATCTCCTCCGGGGAGATGAGGCAGCCCTGCACTCGGGTGGGTTTTCCGGCGCCCAGCGGGAAGTACAGCATATCGCCCCGGCCGATGAGCTTTTCCGCGCCCTGGGTGTCCAAAATGATCCGAGACTCCAGCGAGGAGGCCACGGCGAAGGCGATCCGGGAGGGGATATTTGCCTTCATAATACCGGTAATGACGTCGGCGGAGGGCCGCTGGGTGGCGATGACCAGGTGCACGCCTGCGGCACGCCCCATCTGCGCCACGCGGCAGATGGACTCCTCCACCTCTTTTGCCGCCACCAGCATCAGATCCGCCAGCTCGTCGATCACCACCACCACGGTGGGCAGATGGGTGAGCTCGTCGGTGGTCCTGGCCAGGGCATTGTACCCCGCCAGATCCTTCACGTTGTGTTCGGAGAACAGCTTGTACCTCTTCATCATCTCGAACACCGCCCACTGCAGGGCGCCCGCCGCCTTTTTGGGATCCGTGACCACAGGGATCAGCAGATGGGGGATGCCGTTGTACGGCGCCAACTCCACCATCTTGGGATCCACCATGATAAACCGCACATCCTCCGGCGAGGATTTGTACATAAGACTGACGATCAGGGAATTGGTGCACACGGACTTGCCGGAGCCGGTGGTGCCGGCAATCAGCACGTGGGGCAGCTTGGCGATGTTTCCGATGACGTTGGTGCCGGCAATGTCTTTGCCCAGCGCAAAGGCCACGTTGGACTTGTGCCGGGTAAACTCCGGGGATTCCAGCACATCCCGGATCAGCACCGGGGAGATCTGCTTGTTGGGCACCTCAATCCCCACCACGGAGATCTTGTCCGGAATGGGCGCGATCCGGACGCCGGAGGCGCCCAGAGCCAGAGCGATGTCATCTGCCAGATTGGTGATCTTGGAGAGCTTGACGCCCTGATCCAGCACAAATTCGTACCGCGTGACGGAGGGGCCGTGAATCACGTCCCCGGGATTGGCGTCCACGCCGAAGCTGGACAGCGTCTCGGAGAGGCGCCGGGCGTTGCTGCGCAGCTCCGCCCCGGCCTCGGCGTAATTGCTCCGATGGTTTTCGTTCAGCAGCGTCACCGGCGGGTACTGGTAATCGTCCCGGTTCTCCTCCGCGCCCTTGGCGATCTCCTTTGTGACGGCGGCCGCAGCCGCAGCCACGTCTCTCGCCGCCGGCCTGGGAGACGTTTCAGAGAGCACCGGAGCCCGGGGCTCCGACGCCCGTGGGGGCTCCGGAACGGGAACCGGCTGCGCAGCGGCGCCCACCGCCGCCGGCTCCGGAAGCTCCTCCGCGGCCGGGGACTTTCCCGTCCCGGTCTCCAGCAGCTGATCCGGCGTCTTCTGCTGCTCCGACTTCTGACGGAAAAATCCGTTGAGCAGGCCGGGTTTCCTTTGCTCCGGTGCGGCGCCCTCGCCGTCCAGCGGAATATCGATGACCGGCTTGGGCCGGCTGGGATCCTCCCGCCGCTTTGTCTCCAGCGGAACCATGCGGATAGTGGGCTGCGGCTCCTCCTCATATCTGGGACGGCTCCGGTTCTTCTCAATGACGGCGCTCACCGTCAGGCGGAAGGCCACCATCCCCAGGATCACGAAAAGGGCGGTGAAAATGATGATGGAAGCGACCTTGGAAAAAACGGCCACGGCGCCCACCGCCAGAGCCCCGGAGACGGCTCCGCCGGAGCTCAGCGCAGTACCGGACAGCCACAGGCTCTTTAAAATATTCCAGGACGAGGTGAAGCTCAACTCGCAAAAGGCCATATGGCACAGCGCGCCGAACATCACCGGCAGCAGCAGCGAGCAAGCCGTCCGGAGGCGAACCGGACGGCCGTGGTGAAAGAGCAGAATCAGTCCCGCCAGCAGGAAGGCCGGTCCCGCCAGCCAGTAGCCGTAGCCCGTCATGCCCTTGAGAAACAGGGCAAACCAGTCGATAAAAATTGCCCGAACCCCAAAGTAGCTCACGCCGGTGCACAGCGCCAGCAGCAAAAGGACAATGCCCCAGATCTCTCTGCGCACCGGTCTCCGTTCCGGCTGCTTGGCTCCGGAGCGGGGGTTTTTCTTTTTTGTGGTTGTCTTTTTGGAAGACGCGGCCACGGCAGTTCCCTCCTTGGTGCAGTATGGATCAGCGGATCGCGTTGAGAATCAGGGTCAGCGCGCCCACAGCCCAGCAGTAATAGGCAAACCATCCGAATTTTCCCCGCTCCGCGATGATGCGGAGCAGACGGATGCACAGATACCCCACTACCGCGGCGGTGAGTATCCCCACCAGGCACACGGACAGCGGCGGAATTTCCACCTGTCCCTTGACCACATCCACAGCCTGCAAAAGCGTCGCGCCCAGCACGGCGGGGATGGACAGCAGAAAGGAAAAGCGCACGGCGTACTTCCGGTCAAAGCCCAGGAAGGTTCCGGTGCAGATGGTCATGCCGGAACGGGAGATGCCCGGGCAGGTGGCGATGGCCTGAGCCGCGCCCACGATCAGCGTATCCCGGAGGGTAGATGTTTTTTCCGTTTTATGTCCTCTGCGCACACGGTCGCTGAAAAACAGCAGCAGCCCCGTAACAATCAGCGCGCAGCCGATAAAGGTCATGCTGCCCGTAAGCGTTTCCAGAAAATCCTGAAACGGCAGGATGAGAAACAGCGGCAGCGTACCCACGATCACCATCAAAACCAGGCGGCGGGCCGGCGGGGTCTGAACCGTGCTCCGGCGGTGGATCAGATCGGAGATGGCCCGGAAAAACTCCGCCACCATATCCACAATATCGTGCCAGTAGGCGACAAACACAGCCGCCAGCGTACCCAGGTGAAGCAGGACGGTAAAAAACAGGTTTTCCTCACCCGCGGCCTGCACGTTCAGCAGATGCTGGGCAATGGCCAGGTGCCCGGAGCTGGAAATCGGCAGGAATTCCGCGATTCCCTGAATAAGCCCCAGAAGAAAAGACGACAGCAGCGACACGCTTTCACTCTCCCATTTTTGATTTGAATAAGTTCAGTATACCACGGAGCGGCTGAAAATTCCAGTCATATTTGCTCCCGGCCCCAAAGGCGGAGCCGCCCCCCCTCCGGCGGCGGATACGATGGGGAAAGCACTCCGCAAAAAGCAAAGCCCGCCGGAGCCGGCAGGCTTTGTGCTCATGGTCTCTCCAGTTGTTCCAGCGCGGCGGCTGCGGCGGCCTGTTCGGCCTCTTTTTTGCTGTGGCCCTCTCCGACACCCACGGTTTTGCCGTTGAGCAGCACCTCCGCCGCGAAGGTCTTGTCGTGATCCGGGCCGGACTCCCCGGCCATCCGGTACTCCAGCAGCTGGTCGGACTGGCGCTGAACCAGTTCCTGCAGCGCGGTCTTGTAGTCCTTGCGCCGCTCCTCCACTGCCTCCTCTCGCTCCGCGTCCAGCAGGCACCGGTGGATCAGCGCCGACGCGGCCTCGATTCCGCCGTCCAGATAGACCGCCGCGAAAACGGCCTCCGTGGCGTCCGCCAGGATGGAGGTGCGCCGCCGGCCTCCGCCGGCCTCTTCCCCGCGGCCCAGCTTCAGGTACTTACCGAGATTCAGCTTCTGCGCTACCTCATAGAGGCTCTGCTCGCACACCAGTGCCGCCCGGATGCGGGTCAGATCGCCCTCCGGCAGATCCGGGTGCTGCCGAAAGAGAAAATCCGCCGTCACAAAGCCCAGCACCGAGTCTCCCAGAAACTCCAGCCGTTCGTTGCTCATCAGATGCGTGCTGCGGTGCTCATTCGCAAAAGAGCTGTGATTCAGCGCCTCGCTGAGAAAGGCGGCATCGTGAAAGGTGTAATTCAGTTTTTGTTCCAGTTCCTCCATGAGGCGTCCTCTCGATAAGGAAGCCCCGCTTCGGCGGGGCTTTCCGGATCATCGTTATTTGTTGACCTTGCCCGCGATATAGCGTACCGCATCGCCCACTGTTTTCAGCGACGTCAGCTCGTCCTCCTGGATTTCACCGACGTCAAATTCCTCCTCCATGGCCATAACCAGTTCTACCAGATCCACGGAATCCGCGCCCAGATCCTCCTCAAAAGAAGTCTCTGCCGTGATCTCGGAGGGCTCCGCCGCAAACTGTTCGGCCACCAGATCCTGCATGGTTTGAAAAATTTCCTCGTTCGACATATGCTCTGTTCACTCCTTACGGGATTCTGCTCAATTTCAACTGGGGTAATCATACGGCAACCGCCGCTGTCCTGTCAATAGGAAATTACGCTTTTTCCGCCGGATTTCCGGCAGGGTCTGAAAGGCGCATATATTCGATGTTTTGTTCCACATCCGCGATGAATCCGCTGGCCGCGAACTCCTGCGCCTGGCGGATGGCGTTCCGGATTCCCCGGGCGTCGGACCCGCCGTGGGCCTTGATTACGGGCTTTGAAATTCCCAGAAACGGCGTTCCGCCCACGCTGTTGGGATCCAGCAGATCCCGGAACGCCGCAAATTCCTTTTGAATCAGCAGCGCCGCCAGCTTGGTCCGGGTTCTCGAGAGAAAGAGTTCTTTTAAAGAGCTGCTCAAAAACTTCCCCGCGCCTTCCACGGACTTGAGCATCACGTTGCCGCTGAAGCCGTCGGACACCACCACGTCGGCGCCGCCCTGCATGGCGGCAGACGCCTCCACATTGCCGATAAACCGGATCCGGCCCTCGGCGTCCGCCTGGGTCAGCGCGGCGTAGACCTCCCGGCGCATGGCGTCGCCCTTTTCCTTCTCAGCGCCGATGTTCAAAAGACCCACCCGGGGATTTTCCAGCTTCATCACGTTTCTGGCGTAGAAGCTGCCCAGATATGCGAACTGAATCAGATATTCCGGCGTGCACTCCGCATTGGCGCCGCAGTCGCACAGCAGCACATGGCCCCCGAGGCAGGGGATCTGGGGCGCCATGGCGGCCCGCCGGATCCCCCGGATCCGTTTGGTCACCAGCGTCGCCCCGGACAGCAGCGCCCCTGTGGAACCCGCCGACACAAACGCGTCGCCCAGGCCGTCCCGCAGCAGCGTCAGCCCCACGGTCAGCGAGGAGTTCTTCTTCTCCTTAAACGCGAAAGCCGCGTCGTCGGAAATCTCCACCACCTCCGTGGCGTTGCGGATCTCCACTCCGGCAGGCAGCGTGGTCTCGCCGCAGTTCTCCACCTCTTTGAGAATGTCGGCGGAGCGGCCCACCAGCAGGATCTCCACGCCCAGACTGCGGTGCGCGTCCAGCGCGCCCCGCACGGTGGCCTGGGGCGCGTGATCCCCGCCCATTGCATCCACGATAATCTTCATCTGTCCAGCACCTCCGGTCTGAGTTGATCGATGATCTCCAGGGAACGGGCGGAGAGCTCCGCGTTCTTGTTGCGCTTTCCCCTGACCCGGTGATCCAGCGGCGGTATAATTCCGAAGTTGATATTCATGGGCTGAAAGGCCGTGACGCCGGGATTGGAGATATACAGCCCCAGCGCGCCGATGGCCGTCTCCCGGGGAAAGTCCACCGGCGTCTTGCCCTGAAGGCGCCGGGCGGTCTCCACCCCCACAAGAAAGCCGGAGGCGGCGGACTCCACATAGCCCTCCACGCCGGTCATCTGCCCGGCAAAGGAAATTCTGGGATCGGAGCGGAGCTGATAATAGCGGTTTAACAGCCTGGGCGAATCCAGAAACGTATTGCGGTGCATCACGCCGTAGCGCAGAAACTCCGCGTCGTGGAGAGCGGGAATCATGGAGAAAACCCGTTTCTGCTCCGGGAACCGGAGATGGGTCTGAAAGCCCACCAGATTGCAGACGCTGCCCGCCGCGTTGTCCATCCGCAGCTGCACCACGGCATACGGCTCCCGGCCCGTCCCGGGATCCCGAAGGCCCCGGGGCTTCAGCGGCCCGTAGCGCAGGGTGTCGCGGCCCCGGCGGGCCATCACCTCCACCGGCATGCAGCCCTCGAACACCTGGCTGTCGTCAAAGCCGTGCACCTCCGCCGCCTGGGCGGTGGTCAGCTCTGTCCAGAAATCGCCGTACTGGCTCTCCGTCATGGGACAGTTGATATAATCCGCGGTCCCCCGGTCATACCGGGAACCCCGCCATGCCAGCTCCATATCCACGCTGGAAACGGATATCAGCGGCGCTGCCGCGTCGTAAAAGTGAAGGGCCGTATGCTCCCCCAGAAGGGTCTGCAGCCGCTCCGCCAGCAAATCGGAGGTCAGCGGCCCGCTGGCCACCACCACGTCGCCTGTCTCGGGAAGCTCCGTGACCTCCCCCTCCCGCACGGTAATGCGGGGATGGCTCCGGATCCGATCCGTCACCAGGCGGGCAAAGCCGCTGCGATCCACGGCCAGCGCGCCGCCGGCCTCCACCCGCGTGGCGTCCGCGCAGGAGAGAATCAGCGAACCCAGCGCGCGCAGTTCCTCCTTCAGCAGCCCCACCGCGTTCTCCAGCTGATCCGACCGCAGGGAATTGGAGCAGCACAGCTCCGCAAAATATTCGGTGGTGTGGGCGGGTGTTTTCTTCTCCGGCTTCATCTCGCACAGAACGACGTCCACGCCGCGCTCCGCAAGCTGCCAGGCGCATTCGCTGCCTGCCAGTCCCGCTCCGATTACAGTGACATCCATGGGCACCCCTTACTTCTCTCTATGCGCAGACGCTTACTCCGTTTCTTTCTTGGCCGCCGGTTTCTTGGCGGCGGGTTTCTTGGCCGCGGGCTTCTTCGCCGCGGCTTTTTTCGCCGCCGGCTTCTTCGCGGCGGGTTTCTTCGCGGCAGGTTTTTTCGCAGCCGGTTTCTTCGCGGCGGGCTTTGCAGCGGCCCTCTCCACTCCGGCAGCTTTTTCCCCGCCGGATTCCTGAGTGCTCTTGTCGTCCGTCCCGGCGGTCTTTCTCTTGGGATACCCCCGCTGATCCTCCGGCAGGAAATTGGAGCAGGCGGGATTCACGCAGAACGGTCTGCGGAAGCCCCGGCCGGCGCGCTTGAACAGAGTCTGCCCGCACACGGGGCAGTCATCCTTGACAGGCACATCCCAGGTCATAAAGTCGCACTTGCTGGCTTCATTTTTATCTGAATTGTGCTCGCAGCCGTAATAGGTATAGCCGTTTTTGCTGGTCTTCTTCAAAATCCGGCTGCCGCACTTGGGACAGCGGCCGGGCATGGGAACCACCAGCGGCTTGGTGAATTTGCACTCCGGATACCCCGGGCAGGCCAAAAACCGGCCGAACCGGCCGGACTTCACCACCAGGTTCCGGCCGCACAGGTCACACTTCTCGTCCGTCACCTCGTCGGGCACCTTAATCCGGGTGCCCTCCAGATCCTTCTCCGCCTTTTTGAGGTTCTGGTCAAACTCCCCGTAGAAGTCCCGCAGAACCTCCTTCCACGGCAACGTCCCCTCCTCCACGGAGTCCAGGCGTTTTTCCATGTTGGCGGTAAATTTGGTGTCGGCGATGTCCGTAAATCGCTCTTTCATCAGCGCCGTCACCACCCGGCCCAGGTTGGTAATCCGAAGGTACTTGCCCTCCTTGACCACGTACTCCCGGTCCAGAATGGTGGACACGGTGGGAGCGTATGTGGAGGGACGGCCGATGCCCTGTTCCTCCATGGCGCGGATAAGGGTTGCGTCCGTGTAGTGGGCGGGAGGCTGGGTAAAGTTCTGCTCCCGGGTGAAATCCCGCAGAGTGAGCTCCGCCCCCTCGCAAAGCGCGGGCAGGGGCGATTCCTTCTCCTCCCGCTCCTCATCCCGGCCCTCCTCGTAAACGGCGGTATAGCCGGCGAATTTCAGGCTGGAGGAGCTGGCGCGGAAGCTGTGCTCCGCGGCCTCGATCTCCACGGCCACGCTGTCATAGACGGCGTTGGACATCTGGCAGGCCAGAAAACGGCTCCAGATCAGACGGTACAGACGGTACTGCTCGCTGCTCAGGGAGCTTTTGATGCTCTCCGGCGTCAGCGTGACGCTGCTGGGGCGGATGGCCTCATGGGCGTCCTGGGCGCCGGCCTTGGCCTTATAGTGATGGGCCTGCGGCGGATAATAGGCGTCGCCGTAGCGGCCCTTGATAAACGTCTTGGCCGCCTCGATGGCCTCCTCGGAAATGCGCAGGGAGTCGGTTCTCATGTAGGTGATCAAACCCACGGTTCCCTCTCCCGCAATATCCACGCCCTCATAGAGCTGCTGTGCGATGGCCATGGTCCGCCGGGGCGTCATGCTGAGTTTCCGGGACGCCTCCTGCTGCAGCGTGGAGGTGGTAAAGGGAGGCGAGGGGGAGCGCTGCTTATCCGCCCGCTTGACGGATTTTACCGTAAATACGGCGTTCTCCGTCTCCCGGACGACACAGGCTACCTCCGCCTCGGACCGAAGCTCCACCCGCTTGCCGCCCTTGCCGTGGTAATGCGCCGCGAAAACGGCGCTTTTGACGGCGTCTTTGAAGAAATTAGCGTCCAGCGTCCAGTACTCCTCCGGCTGGAACGCCTCGATCTCCCGCTCCCGGTCGTCCACCATGCGGGTGGCCACGGACTGAACACGTCCGGCGGAGAGGCCCCGGCGGATTTTCTTCCACAGCAGCGGCGAGAGCTCGTAGCCCACAATCCGGTCCAGAATCCGGCGCGCCTGCTGGGCGTCCACCAGGTTCTGATCGATCTGCCGGGGCTCCTGAATACTGCTCTGCACCACATTTTTCGTGATTTCGTTGAAGGTCACCCGCCTGGTCTTGTCGTCCGGCAGCTCCAGCAGGGATTTCAGATGCCAGGAAATTGCCTCTCCCTCGCGGTCCGGGTCGGTTGCGAGATACACGGTATCCGCGTCCTTGGCGGACTTCCGCAGCTCCGCGATGATCTCCTCTTTCCCTTTGATGGGCTTGTAGACCGGATCAAAATCGTGATCTACATCCACGCCCAGCACGCTTTTCGGAAGATCTCTCAAATGTCCCATGCAGGCCTTGACCTCAAAGCCCTTGCCCAAATATTTTCCAATGGTCTTGGCTTTTGCGGGAGATTCCACAATCACCAGACTGTGCTTTGCCATATTTACCTCCAAAAGCCCAAACGCGGGCCAAATTTATTCAGAAAGCACTACATTGCGGGCATAGCGTTTGCCCGCGCTCTGCAATACATAGCTGTCAAGTTCCAACATCGTCAGCGCCGACGAAACCCGGCGGGCCGGGATCTGCGTCCGCTCGATGAGATCGTCCGTCAGCATGGGCTCGTCGGTGAGCGCCCGCAGGATTGCCGTCTGATCGTCCGTCAACGCAGCTCCCTCCTTGGAGGAGAGGGACAGCGTCCGGGGCACCTTCTGCGGCGGCTCCCTGCTCTCGCCGGGTTCCCGCGTACCGGGATCCGGCTTTTTGCGGTATGCGCCGCCGTCCTCCCGCAGTTTTTCCGGCCAGCGGCCGGCATAGTCCTGTAAAATATCCCAGCCCCGGGTCACCAGACCGGCGCCCTGCCGGATGAGGTCGTTGCACCCCCGGCTCATGGGCGCGTCAATGGGGCCCGGCACCGCATAGACGTCCCGCCCCTGCTCCAGTGCCGTCTGCGCCGTAATCAGCGCGCCGCTTCTCTCCGGCGCCTCCACCACCAGCGTGGCCAGGCACAGCCCGGAGAGGATCCGGTTCCGCACGGGAAAATGATTCCCGGCCGGCTCGGTGCCCGGCGCGTACTCGCTGATCAGCGCGCCTGCCGCAGCCACGTCCTCATATAATTCCCGGTTCTCCGGCGGATAAATCACGTCCGGGCCGTTGCCCAGCACACCCACCACCGTGCCGCCGCCGCGCAGAGCGCCCTTGGCCGCCGCAGAGTCGATGCCCCGGGCCATACCCGTGACCACGGCCGCCCCGCCGGCGGCCAGTTCAAAGCCCAGGCGCTCCGCCGCCCGGATACCGTACGGCGTCGCCCTTCTCGTACCCACCGCCGCCACCGCGGCCTCCTCGTCCATGGCGGGCAGGCGGCCCCGGCAGTACAGCAGACACGGCGGATCGTAGATGTTCCGCAGGCGGTCCGGATAAGCCGCGTCCTGCATGGTCAAAAGCGAGATCCCCGCCTTCGCACACGACTCCAGGACGCGCTCCGCGGCGGACAAATCCTTGTCCGCCAAAAGCTCCGCCTGTTCCCGGGTCATTTCCGGTGAGAGCAGCAGCTCCCCCGGATCCGCGCAGTAGATATCCTCCGGCGCGGCAAAGTGCTCCAGCAGGCCCAGTCGGGTCTGACTGCGCAGCCCCTTCCGCTGGCACAGCCAGATCCAGTATTTCAGCGCAGACATATCCGCTTCCCTTCTTTCGTAAGGCTGCGGCGTCCCGCTTTTCAGCGGTTGCGCGCCATCTCCCACAGGATGACCGCGGCTGCCGCCGCGGCATTCAGCGATTCGCACCGGCTGTTCATGGGGATCCGGACCGTCCGGCTGCAGAGGGACAGCAGTTCCCGGGAAAGGCCCTGTCCCTCGCTGCCGATGGCCACAGCGGCCCGGGAAAAATCCACAGACCGGACGTCCTCGGTATCGCAGCGCAGGGCTGCACCGTAGAGCGGGATTCCGCTCTGGGCCAGAAGCCCGCCCAGTTCCTCCGCGCCGCAGCTCCACACGGGGCAGCGGAACACCGCCCCCATGGAGGCCCGCACGGTTTTGGGGCTGTACAGATCCGCGCAGGCGTTGACCAGAAACAGCCCGTCCAGGGAAAACGCGTCCGCCGTGCGGAGAATTGTCCCCACGTTGCCGGGATCCTGGACGCCGTCCAGCACCGCATACCGGCTGCCGTCCAGACGTCCGGGCAGGCGTTCCTCCGGAATGGCGCAGACGCACAGAACGCCCTGGGGCGTTTTGGACGGGGAGATCGTCTGCATGACGTCCTCCGGCACCTCCACAATCCGGACAGCGTCCGGCAGCGGCGGCAGCGCCTGAGCTGCGGTGCACACCACCGTGCGGACGGACTCCGGGCGCCAGGCCAGCGCCTCCCGGAGCAGCTTTGTCCCATCGCACAGAAATTCGCCTGTGGTCCGGCGGCAGACGGCCGACGCGGCCATTCTCTTCAGCCGGATGCAAAGGGGGTTCTGCCGGCTGGTAATGCGCTCCATGGCGGCCCTCCCGTCAGGAATTTTCCCGCTCCAGGGGCTTCATGGTGGGGAACAGGATCACGTCCCGGATGGAATCGGAGCCTGTCAGCAGCATCACCGCACGATCCACGCCGATGCCCATGCCGCCCGTAGGAGGAAGGCCGTATTCCAGGGCGGTGATATAATCCTCGTCCATCATGCCGGCCTCGTCGTTGCCCCGGGCCCGCTGCTCCACTTCTTTCTGGAACCGCTCCCGCTGGTCGATGGGGTCGTTGAGCTCGGAGAAGGCGTTGCCCATTTCGCTGCTGCAGATAAAGAACTCAAACCGCTCGGTCAGGCGCTTGTCCTTAGGGCTGCGCTTGGTGAGAGGCGAGACTTCCACCGGGTACATGGTGATAAACGTGGGCTGAATCAGGTGCTCCTCCACCTTCTGGTCGAAGCACTCGTACAGGGCGTTGCCCCAGGTCTTTTCCGCCGCCGCGGGCAGCTCCACGCCCACGCTCCCGGCGGCGGCCACAGCCTCCACATCGTCGGAGATCGCGTCGAAATCCACCCCCGCGTACTTCCGGACCGCCTCGATCATGGTCATGCGGGGCCAGCCGGGGGTGAGATCAATCTGCTGACCCATCCACTCCACCTGATAGGTGCCCAAAATTTCCTTGGCGGCGGAGGAGAAAATACCCTCGGCAATATCCATCATGCCGTGGAAATCGGTATAGGCCTGATAGAGCTCGATGCTGGTAAATTCCGGGTTGTGCTTGGGATCCATACCCTCGTTGCGGAAAATGCGGCCGATCTCGTACACCCGGTCCATGCCGCCCACGATGAGCCGCTTCAGCGGCAGCTCCGTGGCGATGCGCATATACATGTCGATGTCCAGGGTGTTGTGATGGGTGATAAACGGCCGCGCGGAGGCGCCGCCGGAGATGGTGTTCAAAACCGGCGTCTCCACCTCGATGAATCCCAGCTTGTCCAGATAATTGCGCATATGGCTGATAAACCGGGAGCGGATCACAAAATTCCGCTTGACCTCCGGATTGACGATCAGATCCACATACCGCTGACGGTAGCGCAGCTCCCGGTCCTGCAGGCCGTGGAACTTCTCCGGCAGCGGCAGAAGGGATTTGGAGAGCAGGGTGATGTTCTGCACCCGGATGCTCATCTCGCCCCGCTGGGTGCGGAATACCGTGCCCTCCACGCCCACAATATCGCCGATGTCAAACTTTTTGAACCGATCGTAAACCGCCTCGTCCATCTCGTCCCGGCGGGCATAGAGCTGAATACGGCCGTCCCGATCCTGAAGATCGCAGAAGCTGACCTTCCCCATTCCCCGCTTGCTCATCAGGCGGCCCGCGACCTTGACGTCCTGTCCCTCCAGCGCGTCAAAATTCTCCTTGATGCGGGCCGAAGTGGTATCCCAGTCGAACCTTGTCTCCTCAAAGGGATCCATTCCGGCCTCCCGGAGGGCAGCCAGTTTTTCCCGGCGGATCTTCAGAATATCCCCAAGCTCCGCCTGCTGCTGGTTATGCGGATTGTTTCTCTCTTCAGCCATCTCTCATTCTCCTCAGCGTTCAATCTTTACAATATGATAGACAAGATTCCCCCGGGGGGCCTCCACCGTAACGTCGTCGCCCTCCTTGGCGCCCAGCAGCGCCTTTCCGAAGGGGGATTCCTCGGAGATGATATGGTTCATGGGATCCGCCTCCTGGGAGCCGACGATCTTGTAGGCCGGCAGCTCCGTGCCCTTGGCATCGGTGACGTGCACCTTGCAGCCGATGGCCACCACATTGGAGGGTGCCTTGTCCTCCTCGATAATCACCACATGCTGCAGGATCTCCTCCAGCTCGGCAATCCGGGAATAAAGCTTTCCCTGCTCGTTTTTCGCCTCGTCGTATTCACTGTTCTCCGAGAGATCGCCGAAGCCCCGGGCAATTTTGATCTGCTCGGCCACCTCGTCGCTGCGGGTTGTCTTCAGATAATTCAGTTCGCCGCTCAGCTCGTCGAAGCGGGCCTGACTCATCCTGTACTCTTTATCCATGCCGTCTCCGTTCCTTTCATGCATGTGCCGCGCAGAGAATCCCGCGCAGCACATACTTATTCTAAATTATACCATGGTTTAGTATTCTAATCTTGTAAGCCCGCAATGTCAAGGGAAAACCTCTATTGTGCCTAAATTGGCGCGTTTTTTGATGCAGATTTTGTCATCTGTCCGAATATTCTGAAACCCGCTCCGAACGGCGGAAAACGGGCGGCAGAGAGTTCTCTGCCGCCCGTTTGCATTGCTTTTTGATTTTTACCGGCGGCCGTCAATTTCCCGCCGGATCTCCGCAGATTTCCACCTGTCCCGGTTTCAGTCCTCCCGCGGCGTACAGCGCGGCAAACAGCTCCGACCGGTCGCAGCCCTCCGGCACCTCGGACTCCCGCTCCCCGGCAAGCCGCAGCGTCATGGACGGCAGGCCGCCGCCCTCGTACAGCGGGAGAATCGCCATACCGCCCCGGGGCTCCGCCCGGGGCGCAAAGAGCACCAGAACGTCCGCCTTTCCCAGCTGCTCCGGATCGTCCGTGCGCAGAAGCGAGACGCCGTACTCCCGCCGGAGCTGGCGGCAGAACTTCTCCCCCTCGCCCCCCGCGCACAGCGTCACGTAGCGGTTGCGGATGCACAGCTCCGTCACGGCCCGGGCCAGCTCCGCCGTCAGATGCTCTCCGCAGACCGCCACCACCGCGCCGGAGGGAGAAACGCCCCGATCCTCCAGAGAAAACCGCACCAGCTCCGCTGTCATCGCCCGGTAGAGCGCCAGCGGGTCCGCCGGCCGGACGCCGCACTTTTCAAACTCCGTCAGATAGGGAAAGCCCTCCGGGAACACGGCCCGGGAGACCCCCATTTTCTGCATCCGCCGCGCCGCTGACGCACAGCGGAGGCGCAGTACAAACTCCGGCGTCCTCTGGCCCCGCAGAAGGGATACGCCGAAAAACCGCATGTGCAGGATGACGCGTTCGCCCGCGTTCCGCTTCTTTTTGACCTGACTCCATTCCACATATCCAAACATCAATGATCCCCCCTGCCCCATGGTATGGAGCAGAGGGGGCCGTTATGTGGCTGTTTTTCAAAGCCCGAAACTTTTCCGCCAAAAATCAGGGCAGATAATTGGCCGGATTCACCCGGGAGCCGTTGATGGTGATCTCAAAATGCAGATGCGGTCCGGTGGAGTGACCGGTAGAACCGGTATAGCCGATCACATTTCCCTGGGTCACCGACTGCCCCGCGCTGACGGCCAGGGAGCTCATATGGCCGTACAGGGTAGTGGAGCCGCTGCCGTGGGCGATGACCACATAGTTGCCGTAGGAGCTGGAGTACTGGGCCACAATCACGGTGCCGGACTTGGCGGCATGCACTGCCGATCCGTAGCCCACGCCGCCGATGTCGATGCCCTTGTGATAGGTGGAGCCCACGCCGCCGGTGGAGCTTGCGGAGCGGTAGCCAAACCCGGAGGTAATTTTGTGGCTGGAGACCGGCCAGATATATCCGGACTCGGAGACGCTGGGCGTCACCGGCTGGCCCGCCGCCTGCTGCTTTTTCCGCTCAGCCTCCTGCTGCGCTGCCAGTTCCCGGGACATCTGCACGATCCTGTTCTGGATCTCCTCTTCCTCGGCGGCAATATCGTCCAGCGTGTCGGAATACTCGTCCTCATTCTGCTCGATCTCAAGGACCAGCTTGTCGGCCTGTGCGCGCTTGGAATTCAGCTCGGTCTTGCGGGACACCAGGTCGGACCGGGCCTCCTCCTCGGAGGACTTGCTGGCCTGGAGGTTCTCCTCCTTGGCCTTGATCTCCGTCTGGAGGGTTTGCAGGTGATTGATAACCGATTGGTCGGAATCCATAATCTCGTTGATGAAATCCAGCCGGCTGAGCAGGTCCGTCAGGCTGTTGGCCTTGAACAGCACCGACCAGTAGCTGATGGCGCCGCGCTCCTCCATGGCCCGGACGCGCTCGCAGTACAGCTCGTACTGCTTCTGCTCTTTCTCCTGGGCCTCCGCCAGTTCTGCCTGGGTCTGGCCGATCAGCGACGCATATTCGGAAATCTGCTGTTCGGAATTGGAAATCTGCTGGGCGATGTTCTGGATCTGCTCATCCAGAAGTTTTTTCCGTTCCACCGCGGCGGACTTGTCGTCTGCCAGGGCGTCCAGCTTGGACTGGAGCTGCTTTTTCTTGGTTGCCAGATTTCCGGCGCTGTTTTTCAGCGCGTTGATCTGCTTCTGCGTGACGGCCTGCGCCTGCGGCACAACCGACGGAACCAGCAGAGCCAGGGCAAATACCACTGCCAGCACGGTCTTGAGGCCTCGCCGCAGGGCTCTGTTTCGCAGCAGTCTGCTCATTCTCTCTCCTCCTTACGCCTTCAGGAACTTACGGATTGCGGACAAGCTTCCCCCCACGCCGATCAGGATGCCGGTGCCGCCGAACACGGCCGCCACGGGAACCCACAGCTGCTCAAAGCTCACGATGTGGATCAGCTGCAGCGTGTCGTTGGTGGCGACCCCCCTGGCCACCGCCTCATAAAGCGCCCATTGCAGGAAAAATGAAATGACGGCGCCCAGCAGTCCCAGCATAAACCCCTCGTACACAAAGGGCCATCGGATAAAGCCGTTGGTGGCGCCCACCATGCGCATGATGGCGATCTCCTCCCGGCGGTCGAAGGTGGTGAGCTTGATGGTGTTGGAAATAATAAAAATCGAAACCACAAACAGAATCAGTATCAGCGCCACGCACACCACCGTGGCGATATTCCGCACGGTGATAAAGCCGTTGGAAATCTCCTCGTAGGCATTGACGTCGTCAATGCCCTCCACATCCTTCAGCGCCGCCACCGTCTCCTTTGTCAGATGCAGATCCTTCAGATGCACCGCGTAGCGGTCGCGGAAAATTTCCGGCTTCAAATTGTTCTGAAACATCTGCTCATCGGGGTACTGCGCCTGAAAGGACGCCATGGCGTCCTCCTTGCTGATATACTGTACGGAGGCAACGTTGGACAGGTTTTCAAGCTCAGACTGGAGGCCCTTGGCCTGATCCTCGGTGTAGTCCTCGTTGACGAACGCCAGCACCTCATTCTCGCTTTCCAGGGTCTTGAGCTGTGCGTCGGCGTTCACCGCCACCAGGGAAAAGGTTCCCATAATCAGCAGGCAGGCCACCGTAATCCCGATGGCCGCGAAGGACATAAAGCCATGGCTGAACATGTTGGACATACCCTCACGGAAAAAATAACCGATATTATGTTTAGCCATGAATGGTTCCTCCCACATAGCCGCCGATCTGATCGCTGATGATCTTTCCGCCGTCGATAGTCACCACCCGCTTTTCAAAGCGGTTGACCAGCTCCTTCTCATGCGTCACGATGACCACCGTAGCGCCCAATTCGTTGATGCGGATCAGCAGACGCATCAGCTCCAGCGAACGGTCCGGATCCAGGTTCCCGGTGGGTTCGTCGGCGATGATGGTGGTGGGGTTGTTGACCAGCGCCCGGGCGATGGCCACCCGCTGCTGCTCGCCGCCGGAGAGCTCCGTGGGATGGCACAGCGCCTTATCCTTCAGGCCCACCAGCTCCAGCACGTAGGGAATCCGCTTGCGGATCTCCTTGGGGCTGGCGCCCACGGCGCGCATGACAAACGACAGATTGTCGTAAACCGTTTTCTTCTCGATGAGACGGAAATCCTGAAAAATAACACCCAGCGTCCGGCGCATCAGCGGCAGCTGCTTGCCTGAAATCGTACTGACGGCGAACCCGTTCACCATGATCCGGCCCGCAGAAGGAATCAGTTCCCCTGTCAGCAGGTTGATAATCGTCGATTTTCCGGAACCGGAGGGCCCCACTAAAAAGACAAATTCTCCGTCCGCGATATTCAGGGTAATGCCCCGAATGGCGTCCGTACCGTTCTCGTACTCCATTTCCACATCCGTAAGACGGATCATCGCGTTCCTCCTATATCAGATTCGATTTCCCGGGGCGACCGCCGGCCGACATGCGCCTCAGGTCGACATAAATCTAAGTTTATCCGTATTATATCTGATTTTTCTACATGACGCAACCTCTCTTTGCAATTTTGAACAAAAGAAAAAAGGCCCCCGGTTGAACCGGGGGCCTCAGCCTATCCTCAAATCAGGAATCGATTCCGCGGGAGGTCAGATACTTTTTGACCATCAGCGCCACCTTGAACGTGATGGCGTCGTCGAACTCCCGGAGATCCAGGCCGGTGAGCTTCTTGATCTTCTCCAGCCGGTAGACCAGGGTGTTGCGGTGGACGAACAGCTTGCGGGCCGTCTCGGACACGTTCAGATTGTTCTCAAAGAACTTGTGGATGGTGAACAGCGTCTCCTTGTCCAGCGCGTCAATGGGGTTCTTCTTGAAAACCTCCTGAAGGAACATCTCGCACAGCGTGGTGGGCAGCTGATAGATCAGCCGGCCGATGCCCAGGTTTTCATAGTTGATGACATACTTCTCGGTGTCAAAAACCTTGCCAACCTCAATGGCGATCTGCGCTTCCTTATAGGATTTGGTGAGATCCCGCAGGTGGGAGACCACCGTGCCGATCCCTACCACCACCGTGCTCTCGTTGCCGCTGCGCAGCGCTTCCTCCACCGTCACGGCGATGCGGTTGAGTTCCTTCACGCCGGCGCCCTCGTTCATCTGACGGATCAGGACCACGTCGCCCTCACCCACGCTGAGGACGAAATCGTTCTGCCGGTCCGGGAACAGCGCCTGGATGGCGTCCGTAGGCACCGACTCGCCCTTTTTCAGGGAACGAATCACAAATACACCCCGGGGAACGTCCGCGGTAACCCGCAGTTCCTTGGCGCGCATATAAATATCGCCCAGCATAATATTGTCGGAAATAATGTCCTTAATAAACGATCCGCGGTCATGCTTCTCCTCATAATAGGTCTTTGCGGAGTTCAGCGCCACGGTGGCCAGGGCGCAGACCGTCCGGCTGATCTCGTTGTCGCCGAAAGCGAAGGCGGCATAGTCAAACTGGTTGCCCCAGCCGCTGAGCGCCTTGAACGTCTTTCCATCGGAGGTGACCATTGCGCCCGCGGCGTTGTTGATGACGCTGACATGCTCCGCCCACCGCTGCCCGATCATGGACAGTTCGCTGCACGCAATTACAATCCCGTCGCCGTCGATCACACCCACGGTACGGTCGGTGTTCTCTTTCAGCTGCAAGACTACATTTTGAAAAATTCTTCCAGACATAGTCAGCCCCCTCATTTTAGTCTGCCGAATCCTTGTGCATTATGCCGATAGATTGATTATATCGGCATAATCTACAAAAAGCAAGTGGTTTTTTCTTTTTTCCACAAAAAAGCTATTTGCTTTTTGTTTAAGTTTTGTCCTTTTTGGGAGGAATCTCCAACTCTTGCAGCGTTTTCAGCTCTCTGTCCGTCAAAAAACGATAGGCGCCAGACGAAAGCTCCGGATCCAGGGGTAAATTGCCCATTTTCTCCCGGCGCAGGTACAGCACGGGTTTTCCCCGGGCCGCCAGCATCCGCTTGATCTGGTGAAATTTTCCTTCCCGCAGCGTAATCCGCGCCTCGCTGACAGCTCCTGCCTCCAGGATCTCCAGCTCCGCCGGCAGACAGTGGAGGCCGTCTTTCAGCACCATCCCTCTCCGGAACGCCGCGCAGTCCTCTCCGGTGAGGCAGCCGTCCACCCGGGCGCGGTAAACCTTATCCACATGATGGCGGGGTGAGAGCAGCCGGTGCGCCAGCGCGCCGTCGTCCGTCAAAAGCAGCAGCCCCTCCGTGTCCTTATCCAGCCGTCCCACCGGAAAAAGGCCCTTCCTGCGCAGCTCCGGCGCCAGCAGATCCAGAACAGTGGGCCCCGCTCCGTCCTCTGTGGCGGACAGGACTCCCGCGGGTTTGTTCAGCATCACCCAGGTGTTCTCACGCAGGCGCAGAGGCTCCCCGTCTACCGCGATCTCCGCCGTCTCCGGGTCAAGCTGCGCCTCCGCCGACGCGGCCGGCACGCCGTCCGTCAGCACCCTGCCCTGACGAATCAGGAGCTTGGCCTCCCGCCGGGACCACTTTCCCGTGGAGGCCAGGAGCTTATCCAATCTCTGAGCTTTCATGCGCACCCCCTGTATTTCTCCTTATCGTATCATAAACAAGCCGAAAACGGAATAGAAAATGATGGGATGATTTTCTGTTGTGTGGAGGGATGCGGGATGTTCATTCTCACTGCGCGGATTTCCAAAAAACGGGTGGTTCTTCTGACGGCGGCTGCAATTCTCGCCGCGGTGCTTCTGCTGTACCTGTTTCACGGCCTGCGGAACGCCGGGACGGAGCAAGCCTCCCGGCTGGCAGACAACGAGGACCGGGTGGATTACCTGGAGACCTGGGGCTGGGAGGTTGACCCCGAACCGCTGGAAACGTTCCAGCTCCTGCTGCCTGAAAAGCTGCAGGAGCCCTACCTCTCATACAACGAGCTGCAAAAGGAGCAGGGCTTCGACCTTTCGGACTGCTGCGGAAAGCAGGTGGAGCGGTACACATACGCCGTGCTCAATTATCCTGACCGGCCGGACGGTGTGCAGGTCAATCTCTATGTCTGCGGCGGCATGCCGGCGGCGGGCGACATCATCGCCGGCGGTGCGGACGGCTTCCAGGCCGGGCTGGCCTTTCCGGAAAAAACCGATCACTGACGAACACCGTCCCCAGTTCTGGAGGCGCGCATAAAAAAAGAGCCCCGCGGCAAAGGCGGGACTCTTTTTTTCATGATTGAACGCCGACAGATCAGGCGTCGATCTCGATGACAACGCCGGAGCCAACCGTACGGCCACCCTCACGGATAGCGAAACGCAGGCCCTTCTCAATGGCGATGGGGGTGATCAGCTCCACCTTCATGTCCACGTTGTCGCCGGGCATGCACATCTCGGTGCCCTCGGGCAGCGTGATGACGCCGGTAACGTCGGTGGTACGGAAATAGAACTGAGGACGATAGTTGTTGAAGAACGGAGTGTGACGGCCGCCCTCGTCCTTGCTCAGAACATAGACCTGGCCGACAAACTTGGTGTAGGGATGAATGGAGCCGGGCTTGGAAAGCACCTGGCCGCGCTCAACGCCGGTACGGTCAACGCCGCGGAGCAGAACGCCGATGTTGTCGCCGGCCTCAGCGAAGTCCAGCAGCTTATGGAACATCTCGATGCCGGTGACGACGGTCTTCTTCTTCTCGTCAGACAGGCCGACAATCTCGACTTCGTCGGACATCTTCAGGATGCCGCGCTCCACACGGCCGGTGGCCACGGTGCCGCGGCCGGAGATGGTGAACACATCCTCGACGGGCATCAGGAAGGGCAGGTCGTCGTTACGGGCGGGAGTCGGGATATAGTCGTCGACAGCGTCCATCAGTTCCTTGATGCAGGCATACTCGGGCGCGGCGGGGTCCTTGGACTCGGACACCAGGGCGTTCAGAGCGGAGCCCTTGATGATGGGGATGTCGTCGCCGGGATACTTGTACTTGGTCAGAAGCTCGCGGACTTCCATCTCAACCAGCTCAATGAGCTCGGGATCGTCCACCTGGTCGCACTTGTTCAGGAAAACGACCATGGCGGGCACGCCGACCTGACGGGCCAGCAGGATGTGCTCGCGGGTCTGAGCCATGGGGCCGTCGGTGGCAGCGATGACCAGGATTGCGCCGTCCATCTGAGCAGCGCCGGTGATCATGTTCTTGATATAGTCGGCGTGGCCCGGGCAGTCAACGTGGGCATAGTGACGCTTTTCGGTCTCGTACTCGACGTGGGCGGTGTTGATCGTGATGCCGCGGGCCTTCTCCTCGGGAGCCTTGTCGATGGCATCATATGCCTCGAACTGAGCCTTGCCCTGCAGAGCCAGCCACTTGGTGATTGCGGCAGTCAGCGTGGTCTTGCCATGGTCGATATGGCCGATGGTGCCGATGTTGACATGCGGCTTGTTTCTTTCAAATTTCTGCTTCGCCATTTGAAAATCCTCCTATCAAATTACAAAATCCGTTTTTATACAATGCAAAATATCAAGCACTGCATATTTTACCGTAAAATTCAGGGAAAATCAATACCCCAATTAGCTGTTGCCCTTTCCGCGCTCATCCACGATCTTATCCTGAAGGCTCTTGGGGATCTCCAGGTAGTGGCTGGGCTCCATGGTGAACTGGCCGCGGCCCTGGGTGCGGGAACGAAGATCGGTGGCGTAGCCGAACATCTCGGCCAGAGGAACGTTGGCGTCGATCTGCTCGGCGCCGGGACGGGCCTCCAGCTTGAGGATCTGGCCGCGGCGGCCGTTGAGGTCGCCGATGACGTCGCCCATATACTCCTCGGGAATGGTGACGCACACCTTCATAATGGGCTCCAGCAGCGTGGGGCTGGCTTTGCGCATTGCGTCTTTAAAGGCCATGGAACCGGCGATCTTGAACGCCATCTCGGAGGAGTCCACCTCGTGGAAGGAACCGTCGAACAGCGTGACCTTGACGTCCACCACGGGGAATCCGGCCAGAACGCCCGCGTTCATCGCGCCGCGGATACCGGCGTCCACCGCAGGGATATACTCCTTGGGGATCGCGCCGCCGACGACGCTGTTGATAAACTCGTAGCCCTTTCCGGACTCGTTGGGCTCCACATGGATCTTGACATGGCCGTACTGGCCCTTGCCGCCGGACTGACGGACGTACTTGGTCTCCTGATCGACGGCCTTTTTGCAGGTCTCCTTATAGGCGACCTGAGGCGCGCCGACGTTGGCTTCGACCTTGAACTCCCGCAGCAGACGGTCCACAATGATCTCCAGGTGCAGCTCGCCCATGCCGGCGATAATGGTCTGCCCGGTTTCCTCATCGGTCCAGGTCTTGAAGGTGGGATCCTCCTCCGCCAGCTTCACCAGCGCAAGGCCCATCTTCTCCTGGCCCGCCTTGGTCTTGGGCTCAATGGCGACACGGATGACGGGATCCGGGAATTCCATGGATTCCAGAATGACGGGATGCTTCTCGTCGCAGAGCGTGTCGCCGGTGGTGGTGTTTTTAAGGCCGACCGCGGCTTCGATATCGCCGGAATAAACCTGGTCGATATCCTCTCTGTGGTTGGCGTGCATCTGCAGAATCCGTCCGATCCGCTCCCGGACATTCTTTGTGCTGTTCAGCACGGAGGAGCCGGTGGGCAGCGTTCCGGAATAGACCCGGAAGAAGCTCAGACGGCCCACATAGGGGTCGGTCATGATCTTGAAGGCCAGCGCGGAGAACGGCTCGCTGTCGTCCGCCTTGCGATCCTCTTCCTCGCCGGTCTTGGGATTCTTGCCCTTGATGGCGGGAATGTCCAGCGGAGACGGCATATAATCCACAATGGAGTCCAGCAGCTTCTGGACGCCCTTGTTCTTATAGGAGGTTCCGCAGGTGACCGGCACCAGTTTGTTGGCGATGCACGCGGAGCGAATGACGGCGCGGATCCGGGCGGTGGAAATCTCCTTGCCCTCCAGCATGTCCTCCATAATGGAGTCGTCAAACATGGAGACCTCGTCCATCAGCTTCTCGCGGTATTCCTCCGCCAGATCCTTCATGTCGGCGGGAATGGGCTCGACACGCATGTCCTTGCCCATGTCGTCGTAATAGATATCGGCGTCCATCTCGATGAGGTCGATGATGCCCTTGAACGTCTCCTCCTTGCCGATGGGGAGCTGGATCGCCACGGCATTGCACTTCAGCCGGTCGGCCACCATGTCCAGCACGTGGTAGAAGTCGGCGCCCATGATA
>JALCRQ010000028.1 GCA_022652655.1 Oscillibacter sp.
GTTTCTCGTACTGAAACTCTCCGCTGTCCACCGCGTCGTTTACCGCGCTGGTGACGATCCGGTTCACGGCGCTGGACACCTTGGCCGTGGCCAGCCTCGTCAGCATCGAGCGCATCTGCAAGACCGCGATAACGCTCAAAACGGCCAGCCCCGCCAGCATTAACAGGAAAAACAGACGCGCCAGCATCCGGCGTGTCATGCGCTGCCGGTAATAGACTCTCCCCATATTACCACTCCCGGGTTATCCTATGCCCCGGCAGCTTTTCCATATTTGCCTATTTCAGCTCGTTGACGATGGCTTTATAGACTTTTCCCCGTTCCATGAAGTTTTTAAACCGGTCAAAGGCGGCGCAGGCTGGGGACAGCGTCACCACGTCACCCGCCTGGGCGTGGGCGGCGGCAGTCTCCACGGCCTCCCGGAAATCCCCCAGCACCATGATTTCCGGCCTTCCCTCCTGATAGCCGGGCGCATGGATGACAGACTGCCGGATTTTCTCCGCCGTAGCGCCGCAGAGAATCAGCAGCTTCACGTGCTCCACCACCTCCGGTCCCAGGACGTCAAACGGAATGTGCTTATCATATCCGCCGGCAATCAGGATCACCTTCTGCTGGAAGGACCGCAGCCCGGCAATGGTCCGGGAGGGACTGCTGGCGATGGAGTCGTTGTAATACCGCACGCCCCGCAGTGTGCGCACCAGCTCAATCCGGTGCTCCACACCGGCAAACTCCCGGGCGAAGGCCCGGACCGTCTCATCCGGCACCAGGCCGTCCACCGCGGCCGCAGCCGCCATGTAGTTCTCTACGTTGTGAACGCCGGGGAGCCGGATGTCCTCCGTCGAAAAAACGACGCGCTCCGCCCCGTTCCCTCTGGACACGATTTCGGTACCCCGGAGAAAAACGCCGTTCTCCGGTTCCTCCCTCCGGGAGAAAAGACGGGCGGTGCCCGGCACCCGGCGCGCCAGCTCCCGGGTAATGGCATTGTCCGCATTGAAAATCGCAATATCCCCGTTTGTCTGATGTGTAAAGATATTTTCCTTTGCAGCTATATACTCCTCCATATCCCGGTGAACATCCAGATGATTGGGGGCCAGGTTGGTAATAACGGCAATATGGGGGCTGTGGGTCATGGTCATCAGCTGGAACGAGGACAGCTCCAGAACCGCCAGATCCTCCGGTTTCATGGCGTCTGCCTCGGTCAGAAGCGGACAGCCGATGTTGCCGCCCACATGGACGGTTCTTCCGGCACGGCGGAGCAGCTCCGCGATAATGGTGGTGGTTGTGGTCTTCCCGTCGCTGCCCGTCACGGCGATTATCGGACACGGGCACACCTCAAAAAACACCTCCATCTCAGAGGTGACGGTGCTCCCGTGGCGGACGGCCTCCCGGAGTTCCGGCACATCCGGCCGCAGGCCCGGCGTGCGGAAGATGACGTCCTGGGTGAGGCTCTTGAGATAATCGGGGCCCAGCTGCAGCCTCGCGCCCAGCGCCTCCAGGTGTTCCGCTTCGCCCTCAAGGCCCTCTCTATCTTTCTTATCGCAGGCGGTAACGGCAACGCCTGCCCGCAGCAGCGCTTCGATCAGAGGGCGGTTCGATACGCCGATCCCGATCACCGCCACCGATTTATCTCTCAATGTACGCAGATAATCTGAAAATGTCATAAGCTCGCTCCTTCACGCCGATGTAAAATGACAATCCGCGGCGCCGAAACCGCGGAGCTCGGACGCCCGTGCCAGCTCCCCCTCCCGTTTTTTGCGGGGCAACCGGCAGGCGATTGCAATGCGCCAAAGCGCACAGCGCTTTGCAGGTATAACGACCGCCACGCGGCCATTATACCGCAGAGGGTGCGGAATAGCAACGCGGGGGTAAAATTTTTCCCGCTGTTGACATTTTGCCCGTCGGCACGTATAATCGTTCTGCGAGGAAAACAGACAGTCGCGTGGGCAGGCCGAAAGACCGTCCATGAGGAAAGTCCGGGCTCCACAGGGCAAGGATAACGGGTAACGCCCGCCGAAGGCGACTTCAGGAAAAGTGCAACAGAGAAATACCGCCGGCAGCGATGCCGGTAAGGGTGGAAAGGCGAGGTAAGAGCTCACCCGTCGCATGGGGACATTGCGACGCTGTAAACTCTATCCGGAGCAACACCGGAATGGGAGCATACGGCTGGCCCGGCCGCTCCCGGGGTGGCTTGAGCGTACCGGCAACGGCGCGCCTCAGATAGATGACTGTCAGATACAGAACCCGGCTTACAGTTTTGCTCGCAGATACATGAGACTGTCCGCGTAAATACGCGGACAGTCTCTTGCTGTCTGCCGGTGCATCTTGGGGGTAAAAAACGGGGACGCCGGATCGGCGTCCCCGCGGGGTTCTGCTCAGTCCTGATCCCAGTTGTGCCAGACGTTCTGCACGTCCTCGTTGTCCTCCAGAAAGTCGATGAGGCGCTCCATATTGTGTACATCGCCCTCTGTGGTCAGCTTGACATAGGTCTGAGGAATCATCTCAATGTCGGCATTCACGAAAGAATAGCCCTTGGCCTCCAGCGCCTTTACTACATCGTTGAACGCGTCCGGCTCCGTTGTAATCTCCAGGGCGCCGCCGTCGGCGTTGAAGTCGGCGGCACCGGCGTCCAGTGCATCCATCATCACGGTATCCTCGTCCAGCTCGCCGTCCTCGTTGTCGATGACAATGACGCCCTTCCGGTCGAAGGACCAGGACACGCACCCGATGGCACCCAGGTTGCCGTTGCACTTGTCAAAATAGTGGCGAACCTCCGGCGCGGTGCGCTGGCGGTTATCGGTCAGCGCGTCCACAATCACGGCCACGCCGCCGGGGCCGTAGCCCTCGTAAGTAACCGTCTCAAAGTTATCGGAGTTCCCGGCTCCCAGAGCCTTCTCAATGGTGCGCTTGATATTGTCGTTGGGCATATTGACAGCCTTTGCTTTGGCAATTACGGTGGCCAGGCGGGAGTTGTTGTTGACGTCTCCGCTGCCGCCCTCTTTGACTGCCACAATGATTTCACGGGCGATCTTGGTAAATGCCTGAGAGCGTTTTGCATCGGCCGCTCCCTTGGTTTTTTGAATATTATGCCATTTAGAATGTCCGGACATAGTTATTACTCTCCTTCTACATAGTACTGAATGACTTCCCTGTGGGAGTCTGATTTTTTGACGGTCAGATCCGGAAACACGCGCTCTAGCTTCTCGGCCAGCACCCGGCAGATGGGATCCTCCGTAGGAAAGTGCCCTGCGTCAATCAGATTCAGTCCCCGGGAACAGGCGTTTAAAAAATCGTGGTATTTGAGATCGGCTGTGACAAAGGTATCGCACCCCTGTGCAATCGCCTGATCCATATATTCACCGCAGGCTCCGCCACCCACCGCCACGCGGTGTACCGGCACTCCGGCATCCGCATAGCGGACGCCCTGGCAGTGCAGAGCCCGGGAGATCATTCGGATAAAATCAGACAGCGAAACGGGGCTCTCCCGGAGTGTCCCGACGCGGCCCAGTCCGTCGCTGCCCAGCGGCCCAGGATCGACCAGCTTCAGCGCCTCGGCCAGGACGTCGTTAACGCCGCCGGAGGCGAGATCCAAATTTGTGTGCATGCAGATCACGGCGAGATTCCGCCTGACAAGGCCGCGCAAAAGCCGTCCCTGCGCCTGATCCTCCCGCAGGGACTGAACCGGCAGCCAAGTGCAGTTCATCACCGGGTGGTGCGAGACAATCAGCTGGGCATCCAGCGCGGCGGCCTCGTCCGCCACCGCCTCCGTCACATCCAGCGCCACCAGCACGCGGCTGACCGCCTGATGGGGATCTCCCACCAGCAGCCCCACGTTGTCCCAGTCCATGGCGCTTTCCCGGGGAGCGCCGGAAAAAAGAAACTGTTCAATTTGTCCGGCTGTCGCCACGACGCCACTCCTCTCTCATCTGCAGCAGCTGCATAATAATTTCACGCAGGGAATCCGCCCGCTGCGCATCCGCTGCGTCACCGGAGCGGTTCATACCCCCGACGGCGGATGTCAGGCGGACGATTTTTTCAATGAGATACCGGTCTCCCAGCGGATCGCGGTTCAGCGCCGCACCGCCGTAGATCTGTCCCAGAGAGAGGGACATCTTCCCTCCCCTGGCCTCCATCACCGGGTACAGTGTATCCCGATCCTCCGCCAGCTGTTCCCGGGTGATGGCATATCCCCGCTCCGCCAGAAATGCCCGCAGCGATTCGCTGCGGCTCATCGGCTGAAGCAGCAATGTGTGGCGGCCGTCCGCCGTCCAGGGGGCGGCGGACAGAATGGCGGCAATATTCTCGCCGCCCATCCCCGCGATGACGATCGTATCAACCTCCTCCGGCGCGACCACACTCAGGCCGCTCCCCAGGCGGAAGCTGATATTTCTCCGGACACCGCAGCGCTCTGCCGTGGCCTTGGCGTGGGAGAGCGGCATCTGCCGAAGATCCGACGCCACGGCATAATTTACGCGTCCGTGCAGAATCAGCCAGGCCGGAAGATACCCGTGATCCGTTCCCACATCGGCAAAAACTGCGCCGGATGGGATCCAGTCGGCCAATAATTGGAGGCGGGGCGTCAATTCCAGTTTTCCATACCTCATCTAAGCGTCTCCCGTACTCTTCAGACCATCCGCGGAAAACGCATACGGAGAAATCCGTATGCGTTTTGCGGCTTTATTCGGGTTTCTTGTTGGCCTCTTCGTTGACCAGTGTCAGCAACTTGTCCACATCGATGCCGTGAACAGCGCAGGCCTCCTCCACCGTCTCTCCCCGGGAAGAGGGGCAGCCCAGGCAATGCATGCCGATGGACAGGAAAATAGGGGCCGTCTGCGGCGCGACATCCAGGACGTCGCCGATAATCGTGTCTCGTTTAATTTCGATCATGGGTGTTTCCTCCAAGTTCTTCTGTTCTTTTCAGAAATTGAACAGGAATAGTATATCTTATTTTGTTCCGAATTTCAAGAGAATCTCAATGAGAAAGGGAGAACTCTCCGCAATTTCCGCGCATTTTTTCGGTTTGAGCCGTGAAATCCGCAAGAAACGGCCTCCTGCTGCGGAATCCTTCCGCAGCAGGAGGCTTCTTCTCATCGCAATCTGTCCTGATGACCCGTTTGCAATTCAGTATTCCAGCCGAAAGTTATCTCTGCTGCTCGCGCATCTTAGCGAAGCACTCGCTGCAGTAAACCGGACGGTCAGACTTCGGCTCGAAAGGAACTCTGGCCTCTCCGCCGCAGGCTGCGCAGACAGCGGTGTAATACTGACGCGGGCCGCGGGCAGCAGCCTTGCGGGCGTCACGGCAGTCCTTGCAGCGCTGGGGCTCATTCTGGAAACCGCGCTCTGCGTAAAACTCCTGCTCACCGGCGGTGAACACGAACTCTTTGCCGCACTCTTTGCAAACTAAGGTCTTGTCTTCGTACATGATCTTTACCCTCTCTTTGATAGAAAAAATATATTGCGTTCAGCTCCCGCTGAAATCGCCGGAAAGAAGTTGCTGTGCCATTTTACGACGGATCCGCTGCACAGCGTTGTCCACGGACTTTGGGGACTTGCCGACCTGATCGGCAATCTCCCGACATGAAAGACCGTCCAAATAGTACCCCAAAATCTTCGCTTCGAACTCGGACAACTGTTTCCGGACACCGGATAAGAGGCTCTTAGTGTGTTCCCTGTCGATCAAAAAATCTTCAGGGCTACGCTGCGCCAGATTACTGGTACCAGAGGTGTAGGAATTACTGTCAAAGAAGGGCATATCTAAGGGAACCGACTGATTCAAAGGAGAGTTTTTATCGCGGGCAGCGGCCCGAAGGACTGAATACAGCCGATTTCTTATGCAAATTTCTGCAAAGGTTCTGAATGACGCGTCTTTCTCGCCGTCATATTCCCGGACTGCATGGATGAGTCCGATCATGCCTTCCTGCGTCAGATCCTCACTGTTTCCGCCGATAAGGAAAAACGGGCGGGCACAGGATCTGACAAGACGGACATATCTGGTCACCAGAACCTCTTCCGCATAGCGGTCACCGGTTCTCACGTGCAGGCAGAGCGTCTCGTCCGACAGGAAATTTAATCCATCAATATTACCTTTACACATTAACTATTATACCTGTGTTCCACAAGAATTGTCAAGGAAATTATCAAAAATATTCATGAATTTATGGTGTTTTTTAGTGAATTTATAAAATTCACCAGGCGATTTGCGGACTGCTGCGCCAGTTCCGAAGATTTTGCCTCCACCATTACCCGGATCAGCGCCTCCGTTCCGGAGGCGCGTACCAGCACCCGGCCGGAGCCGTTCAGCGCCACTTCCTCCTGATTGGCGGCTTCGCTGAGTTCCCGGGAGGCCATAATTTTTTCCTTGACGCCGCCGCTGTGTGGAACTTCCACGTTCACCAGCACCTGCGGATACACAGGGCAGCAGGCTGCCAGCTCGGACGCCCGGATGCCGGAATCCTTCAAAACCCGCAAAAACTGCAGCGCGGTGACCTCACCGTCGCCGGTGGTCTCCAGCTCCGTGAAAATCGTGTGTCCGGACTGCTCCCCGCCGATGCGGAAGTCGTTTCCCAGCATCTTTTCCAGTACGTTCCGGTCCCCCACGTTTGTGCAGACCAGATCAATGCCGCTGCTGCGGCAGAATTCATGCAGGCCCAGATTGGACATGACGGTGGCCACGATGGTATTTCCGTTCAGCTTCCCCCGGCGCTTCATGCTGGAGGCGCAGACGGCCAGCACCCGGTCGCCGTCGATGACGCCGCCCTGTTCGTCCACCAGGAGGCACCGGTCGGCATCGCCGTCAAAGGCCACACCGACATCGTATTTTCCAGCCACAACGCTGCGGGAAAGGTCTTCCAGGTGGGTAGAGCCGCAGCGATTGTTGATGTTCACGCCGTCCGGCTCCCGGTTGATGAAATCCGTGTGGGCCTTGAACCGGCCGAACAGCTCCGGCGCCGTAGCGGACGCCGCGCCGTTGGCGCAGTCCACCAGAATCCGCAGCCCGGCAAGATCGCTCTCCGCCGTGGAGGCCACAAAATTGATATAGTCCTGCTTCAGCTGCCGCATGCCGTGAAACCGGCGTCCGATCTCGCCCCGGGTCTTGGCCGGAACCGGCTCGGGAGAGAGAATTTTCTCCTCCACCCGCCGCTCCGTGGCGTCGGGGAGCTTGTAGCCCTGGCCGTTGAACACCTTGATCCCGTTGTGCTCATACGGGTTGTGGGATGCGGAGATCACAATGCCCGCATCCGCCCCCTCCCGGACGGTCAGGTAGGCCACCGCCGGCGTGGGGATGGTGCCCAGGGGCTTGACGTCGCCGCCCACGGAGCAGATTCCGGCCATCAGCGCGGACTCCAGCATATCGGAGGAGATGCGCGTATCCTTTCCGATCATAATAACCGGGCGGCGGCCCTGTTCCTCCGCCAAAACGGAGGCCACGGCCTGACCCACCCGAAATGCCTGCTCGGCGGTCAGATTTTCACCCACGACACCGCGGATGCCGTCTGTTCCAAACAGTTTACCCATATCCATGCTCCAATCTGCGGGCCACGCCCGCCTCCTAACAGTTTATGACGCGCCGCCCTGCGCCGCTCCGGCGGGGAGCTCAGAGCTCCAGCTGTCCTCGAAATTCTCTGTGCATGTGGGCGTATGCTTTCTGGGTCACACAGCGTCCTCTGGGCGTCCGGGTCAGAAAACCCAGCTGCATCAGGTACGGCTCGTAGACGTCCTCAATCGTGACAGACTCCTCTCCGATCGTAGCCGCCAGCGTCTCCAGCCCCACGGGGCCGCCGCCGTAATTGTCGATAATGGCGCCCAGCATCCGCCGATCCAGGGGGTCCAGGCCCAGATAGTCGATCTCCAGGGCGCACAGAGCCCGGTCGGCCACCGGCTTTGTAATGGTTCCGTCCGCCTTGACCTGTGCGAAATCCCGGACGCGGCGCAGCATGCGGTTGGCGATGCGGGGCGTGCCTCTGGAGCGCCGGGCGATTTCCATGGCGCCCTCCGGCTCGATGGGCACGTTCAGAATACCGGCGCTGCGCTGCACAATCTGCGCCAGCTCCTCCGGGGTGTAAAGCTCCAGACGCAGCGTAACGCCGAACCGGTCCCGCAGCGGCGCGGACAGCTGTCCGGACCGGGTGGTGGCGCCGATCAGCGTAAATTTGGGCAGATCCAGCCGGATGGAGTTGGCCGACGGCCCCTTCCCCACCATAATATCCAGGGCGTAATCCTCCATGGCGGGATACAGGATCTCCTCCACCGACCGGTTCAGCCGATGGATCTCGTCCACAAACAGAATGTCGTTCTCACTGAGGTTGGTCAAAAGCGCCGCCAGGTCGCCGGGTTTTTCGATGGCGGGCCCGGAGGTAATGCGAATGTTCACGCCCATCTCCTGGGCGATAATTCCCGCCAGCGTGGTCTTACCCAGCCCCGGAGGGCCGTGGAGCAGCACGTGATCCAGCGGCTCCGTCCGCTTGCGGGCAGCCTCGATAAAGACGGCCAGATTCTCTTTGACCTTCTCCTGCCCGATATACTCCTTCAGCGTCCGGGGGCGCAGCGTCGCCTCTCCGGCGTCCTCCTCCAGAAAGGTCTTGGCCACCACGGGCTCTTCATAAATATCATTTCCAAAGTCGATGCTCAATCGATTCCCTCCTCCGGAGCTTCTCCTGCCTGCATGACCTCAAAGCGAAGTATTCCTGTCCCGCTGTATCCCGTACAGATCACCGGGTTCCGCAGCCCATCTATTTCACCATCTTTTTCAAGCTCTGCCGGATGATCTCCTCCAGCGGCAGATGCTCCAGATCTATGCCCTTGAGGGCGGCGGACACCTCCAGTGAGGAATAGCCCAGGACGCTCAGCGCCGCGGCCGCCTCGGCGGTCTTGTCGGAGAACAGCGCCGCGGGAGCGCCCTTTCCGCCGGAGAAATCCAGTCCGGAGGCCGTCTCCTTGGCCATCTTGTCCTTGAGCTCCAGAATGATGCGCTGGGCAATTTTCCGGCCGATGCCGGGCGCCGCGGTCAGCGCCTTTTCATCGCCGGTGACGATGGCCATGGCCAGTGTCTCCGGCGTGCCCACTGACAAAATAGCCAGGGCGGCCTTGGGCCCCACGCCGGACACGCCGATGAGCAGCCGGAAGCTGGCAAGCTCCCGCTGGGACGCAAAGCCATACAGCCCGAAGGCGTTTTCCGCCACGTGCAGGTAGGTGTACAGTCTCCCCCGCTCTCCCTTTTTCAGCTGTGCGAGAGTCTGATTGGTGGTGGCGCAGGCATAGCCCACGCCGCCGCAGTCCACTACGGCCAGATTCGGCAGAATCTCCGCAACAGTTCCGTCCAGATAGTAAAACATTGTTTCCGCTCCTTATACCGTCGGCTTGGCGTCCGGGTTCTGGGAAAGCAGGGAGGTGCAGCATCTGGCGTGGCAGAGGGCCAGCGCCAGCGCGTCCGCCGCGTCATCCGGGCGGGGCACCGCCTGGAGCTTCAGCAGCATCCGGGTCATCTCCATCACCTGACGCTTATCCGCCCGTCCGTAGCCCACCACCGCCTGCTTGACCTGGGAGGGCGTATATTCAAAAAGCGGTACGCCGCACTTCTCCGCGGCGTACAGAATGACGCCGCGCCCGTGGGCGACGGCAATGCCCGTGGTGATGTTGTTGTTGAAAAAAAGCTCCTCGATGGAGACGGCGTCCGGCCGAAGCTGCCGGAGAAGCTCCTCCGTGTCGTTTTCGATCTGGAAGAGG
Organism: Oscillibacter sp.; assembly: GCA_022652655.1. Lineage (GTDB taxonomy): Bacteria > Bacillota > Clostridia > Oscillospirales > Oscillospiraceae > Oscillibacter. Next base: position 9,718 of record JALCRQ010000028.1, read on the forward strand.
CGCCGGGACAGCGGCAGTCCGGCCGGTGTGGTGATGGCGCCGTAGCGCAGCATCCGCGCCTGACCGTGGTCCGCCTCCAGCAGACCGAAGCCGATGGTGGCAATGCCCGGGTCGATTCCTAAAATCAGCATACCGTGCCTCCGAATACACATTGCACTGATTATACCAAATCCAGCCGGGAATGGCAACCAAAAAAGCCGCCCTTCCGGGCGGCTCTTTCCTCTCCGGCGCTTTTACGCCCGGGGATGTGCTTTATTGTATACGTCCTTCAGCTGATTTTTGATGACGTGGGTATAGATCTGCGTAGAGGAGATGTCCGCGTGGCCCAGCATTTCCTGGATGGACCGCAGATCGGCCCCGTTTTCCAGCAGATGCACGGCAAAGGAGTGGCGCAGCGTATGAGGCGTGATGTCCTTTTCGATCCCCGCCTTCTCCTGATAGTACTTGATGATCTTCCAGAAGCCCTGGCGGCTCATGCGCTCTCCGCTCATATTGACAAACAGGGCCCGCTCGTCGCTGTCCGCGATGATCTGGGGCCGCACATTGCGCACATAGTCCTGCAGCGCCTTGACGGCGGTGTGGTACATGGGAATAATCCGCTCGCGGCCCTTGCTGCGGCAGCGGATGAATGCGGCGGTGAGATTGACGTCCTCCAGATTGAGGGAAATCAGCTCCGTAACGCGGATGCCCGTGGCGTACAGCAGTTCCAGCATGGCGTGATCCCGATAGCCCTTGGCGTCCACACACTGAGGCTGCTCCAAAAAGAGCTCGACCTCCTTGTTGCTCAGAATCTCCGGATACTTCCGCTCTACCTTTTCGGCGGTAATCTGCCTGGCCGGATTGGATCCGGCGCATCCCTTGGCCATCATGCAGGTAAAGAAGGATTTGATGGAGGCCAGGAATCTTGTGACGGAGGCTGCGGACTTGCCGCACCCCTGCATCCAGCCCATATAGGCCCGAATCATATCGGTGTCCGCCTCAAAAAGCGGACAGTCGTATTTTTCATCCAGGTAGGTTTCAAACTGGCCCACATCCCGCAGGTAGGAGCTGATGGTATTGGCTGAGGCATGGCGCTCTCCGGCCAGATACGCCCGGTAAATATTCAGACTGTCCGTCGCCAACTGCTCCGCCTCCCATCCGTCAGGTCAAGATCTTGATCAATACCAAATGCAGCAGCCGGGGTGAGAGGAAAAGCTCCGCCGCGGCGCCTGCAAGAAGGATCAAGGACACAATTCCCAGCCGAAGCCACCATGCAGAGCCGTATCGCACGGGCTGAAGCCGCTTTCCCCGTCCGAAGGAAAAGGCCGCCAGCGAAAAGGCGCTGCGCATGGAGGGAACCGCCAGGTAAAAATAGCATGGCAGCGTCGCCAGGCACCGAAGTCCGAACACGGACAGAGCCAGCAGAACGCCGCGGCTGCCAAATGCCGCTGTAAAACAGCAGACAGAAAAGGAGAGGAAAAAACCGTAGGCCGTTGTCAAAACCGGCAGGAAAACAACGCCGATGGAGGCAAATCCGCACAGGAAGGCAAGAACCGGATAGCGGAAATAGATCAGCAGAGCGGAGGAGACGGTCTTGAGCGAAAAAGAATCGCTCTGTGTGATGGAGAGATAGCTCTTCAAATAGCGGGTCAGTTCGTCCGCCGTGGCCTCCCGGACACGTCCGGAGAGAACCTGTCCCAAAATCACACCCGCAGAGAAAAAAACAGCCAGAAGCAAAAGGAGGAAGAGAAAAGATCCGCTTTCTGCCTTCCAGATGCTTTGGGATCGCCGCTGTATCTGCAAAATGCCTCACCTCCGTGCCATCCTATGCGGCCGACCCGGAGGTTATGAGCGCGTAAGTGTAAACCCTGCGCGTTATTAATATAGTTCATTTTCTTGCTTTTCGCAAGGATTACAGCGTTAATTCCGTTTTTTTGTGAGTTATGACAAAATATTATGTAAATTAAATTATGTAAACCTTGTAAACCGAGGCCTGCTTTGGCGGCCGCACGCACCCGCAGATGCCTAGATGTGGTGCCCGGTTTTCCCCTTTCTCACCATATCTTCGGACAACGGGTAAAAGCGGCGCGGCCGCCGGTTTTTATAAAGGAACGCGGCAGTCCTGCCGGAATTTTTTTGAAAAACTTCCAAATTTGTGAAAACCGCCAAATCGTCCCGGAGCGCCCCCTCACTTCGTCCGCATAAAGCTCTGCTTTTTCTTTTTTCTTTTTGCCGCCCTGGAACCAGCCAGGCCCGACAGAACCCCGGAGGCGAGAACAGTAATCAGTAACACTCCCCCCTCTCCCCTCCAGGCGATTCCGTCGTAGAGGGAAAGGCCCAGAAGGAGCAGGATCGCCGCAAAGCCCCCCGCCACCAGCATGGCCGACGGGAGCGTTCCGAAATGCGTCCTTTTCACCGCATAGAGAGATCCCGCCAGTACAGACAGTGCGCAGACGACGCACTGTGCCGTGAGAATGCGGCTCTCCGCCAGGATTCCGCGAACCGCCAAAAAGGACAGGAGCAGCTGCGCGCCGATATAAAGCGCTCCGGTAACTGCGATTCCCTCCAGTTCTGTCAAAGCCGCCGGCTTCTGTTTTTTGGACATAAAAAAACCTCCCTTGCAAGATGCCCTGAAAGAGCATATTACAGGGGAGGCGCGTTTTATGATTCGATTCAGTCTTTCTTTTCCTCAGGCTCGTCCGTCTTTTCCTCCGGAGCGGGGATTTCATTCACAGGCTCCTCTGCGGCAGCTTTCTTTTTCTTTTCCGGCTTCTCGTCGGGGGAGTCCTGAACGCCGGTGGTGGAGACAGCCCATTTGGTCAGTTCCACGCGGACGCGATCTTCGCTGGTCTCAATGATGATGGTCTTGTCCGTCACCTGCACGATACTTCCGACGATTCCGCCGATAGAAGTAATCTTATCGCCTTTTTTCAGGCTGTTGCGCATTTCCTCCGCTTTCTTTTTCCGCTTATTCTCGGGACGGATCAAAATAAAGTAGAAAATGCCGAGCATAAGAACTAACATGACGATTGTTTCCATGAACAAGTCTCCTTTAAGCATCATAATGCTATCATTATAGTCAAGGAATGCCGGTTTTGCAAGAACTTTCTCTGGCCGTCAGACGCGCTGCTCCAGTTTTCCGCTGTATCGGGCGCGAAACGCCTCGAAGGTTCCCTCGTCCAGCGCCCCGCGCATCCGGGCCATCAGCTCGTTGTAAAACCAGAGGTTGTGCAGCACCGCCAGCCGCAGCGCCAGGACCTCGTCAGCTTTGAACAGATGGCGGAGATAGGCCCTTGAAAAGCTCCTGCACACCGGGCATCCGCAGGTGGGACTGATGGGACCGGGATCCTCCGTGTATTTCTCATTGAGGATGTTCACCGTGCCCTCCCAGGTAAAGAGCTTGCCGTGGCGGCCGTTTCTGGAGGGCATGACGCAGTCAAAAAAGTCCACGCCCCGGGCCACGCCCTCAATCAGGTTGGACGGCGTGCCCACCCCCATCAGGTACCTGGGCTTATCCGCCGGCATGCAGGGCTCCACCGCGTCGATGATATCATACATCACCTGCGTGGGTTCCCCCACCGCCAATCCGCCGATGGCATAGCCGTCGCAGTCCAGCTTGGCGATCTCCTTCATGTGCCAGACGCGCAGATCCGGGAAGGTGGCTCCCTGGTTGATGCCAAACAAAAGCTGCCCCGGGTTCACGGTATCCGGCAGGGCGTTGAGCCGGTCGTGCTCCGCCTTGCAGCGGATCAGCCAGCGGAGCGTCCGCTGGCAGGACTCCTGGGCGTATTCGTGGGTAGCCGGATTTTCCACGCACTCGTCAAAAGCCATGGCCACGTCGCTGCCCAGATTGGACTGAATCTGCATGCTCTCCTCCGGGCCCATGAAAATCCGGTGGCCGTCGATGTGGGAGGCAAAACGGACGCCCTCCTCGCTGATTTTTCGCAGCGACGCCAGGGAGAACACCTGAAACCCGCCGGAATCCGTCAGGATGGGGCCGTCCCAGTCCATAAAGGCGTGCAGTCCGCCCAGGCGGCGCACCACTTCGTCGCCGGGGCGCAGGTGGAGATGGTAGGTATTGGACAGTTCGATCTGGCAGCCGACCTCCCGGAGGTCATGGCTGGAAACGCCGCCCTTGATGGCCGCCTGGGTGCCCACATTCATAAAGACCGGCGTCTCCACCGTGCCGCCGTGGGCGCAGGAAAATTGGCCGCGCCGGGCGCGGCCCTCTTTTTTCAGGACTTTGAACATTCCCTCGCCTCTCTTTTTATGAGATGAACATCGCGTCGACTACGTTTAAGCCATAACAGGTTTTCATAGACGACGCCTTTCTTTTACGATGCGGTTATTTTACCATACTGGGAATCGCATTGCAACCAGACGAGCTTTCGTGTAAGGCGTTTGGAGTTGTTTTAGCGGTATTTCATTTTTAAAAGGTAGGTCTGTGCTTTTGATCCGACGAGTCCTATCCCATGGCTGTAATTTGATGCGGCAGATGTTTCAGGGGTTATGTGTACCACACTTGAAAATCATTGGAGATCCACAGTTCGGGCAGAAACTCCCCTTGCCGTGTCCGGTGTCTTCGCTGCACTCTCCGCATATGAAGCAACATGGGAGTCATCCTAACTCCACCGCGGCCCCCTAGTAGCTGGTAAAAATTCGAGTGTAGATCTCCAGTAAAAAAAGATCGCGATGGCTGGAGAGCGACAGTCCGGTGAGAGATTCTATTTTCTCCAGACGGTAGAGAAGCGACTGACGCTGAATGTGGAGATTTCTGGCTGTCAGGCTAGTGTTATAGTTGCTGCGGATAAATTCTGAGAGTGTGGCCAGCAAATCCGTACGTGAGCTGGCACTGTACTCCATCAGTTGTCTGAGCACATCCTGCGCCGCCTGACGCACCTCTTCCTGATCGGAGAGTATAGAGAGGATCTGCGCCTCCCGGGTGTCGCGATAGGTAAATCGCCGACATCCGCTCCGGGCGCTGATACAGTATCGCAGAGCCAAAGCGGCATTGTCGCGGAGACGATCGAATTCCGGCGGCTTATCCGTGGTTTCACTGATGCCCCATCGAAATTCCAGCGTACGCTGCGCAGCTAAGAGCCTCTTGTCCGCTTCATCCAGAAACTGATTTAGGACATTGACCGGATTGGGAAAAATATTTTCTGCGTAAATAATAAACTGCATATTTCGCTCTGCCAGCATGATGCGAATTCCAAGGAGGCTTCCGATATCCAGCAGAACCGACTCAATCACAGAGGCCGCCTTTGCTGCCTCGCTGGAGTATTCCGTAGGCTGCACGCCGGCATCGCGGCCGAAAGCTTTCATCATGATACAGGTGTATGGTTTGTCAAGGTCAAAATGCAGGCTGTTGCCCTGCCGCACCATTTCCGCAAAGGAACTGTAATCGTGATTTGCCAGATCCCACACAAAGTTGTTTTTCAACTTCATGACCGTCATGTCTTCAATGTTCTTTCGGTAAAACCACAAAGACAGCGGCGAGAGGACAAAACGCCGCAGGGTTTCCAGGTCCGGTGCAGTGTTTCCGGGCGCTCTGTACAAGCAGAGATAGCCGGCCAATTCTCCGTTGATGCGGATTTCCTCCCTGTCGGGATCCCTATTGGGAGGAAGCGTCCCGCTGCATCCTTTTTTGGCCCCCATTCGATCCTCCACGGCTATAGGCACAGTCAGTATCTGAGCGATTAGGCTGGCAGCCCGGTCCAGAGACTGAGAATCAAAAAAAAGATTGAAAAGGGCGCTTTGCACCTCCCGGTATGCCTGTAACTTTTTTTCTTGGATCTGTTTTACCACGAAGGCATGAAGATCAGACAGGCGGTATTTCCACGGTATCGTAAAAACGGGCAGCTTCAGTACATCGGCGCAGGCAATGGCTTCGGACGGAATCGCATATCGCTCATCCCGGAGCGTATAGATCAGCGCGGCAGCATGAGCCGCGCTAACGATGCGAATCATTCGTATGTAGGAGGTCTTATCCTCTGCACACCCCTCCGCTGTGGAGAGGACAAGCTCATTTCGGAGAATAAAATCATTCTCGACATCATTTACCTCCTGTACACAAGCGGATTCAATGGCAATACCGGAAAAATCGAAGGACTTGGTCAACTGCTGAAATTCGGGAATCGGATGGTTGCTGCATAGATCAGCCAGTGTGTATTCCATAAACGGTCCTCCCTTCAATACTCCACCCGGCAGATTATTTTGTCTTTCCAAGTGTAACGGCTGGAAGAGAAAAAATCAAGTTTTTCAACCCGCAAAGCAGATAAAGGGGAATCCGGCAGTGGATTCCCCTTTATCTTTCAATCTCAGCACGCTGCCCTGTTCTGCCGGACGGTACACATATTATTCCTGCAGGCAGGAAACGCGGTCTGTGACCTTGCCGTTCTCTTTGTAAACCAGCGGCAGACGGCGGCTCTGACGACAGATGTACTCCGTGTCAGAGGTATGTCCGAACTCCCCCACTTCGCCTAGTGTCAACACCTCGCCATCCTGAACACCCGCCAGAACAACCTCGTCGCCGATCTGCGGGTCTTGTACGGAAGTAATGTCAATCATCATCTGATCCATGCACACATTGCCGACGATGGGGCAGCGTTTTCCATGCAGCAGGACGGCCCCGTGATTTGAAGCAAGGCGCGGTGTGCCATCCACAAAACCGCAGGGAACTACGCCGATCACGCTGGGCCTCTGAGCGGCCCATGTGCAGTTATAGCCCACAAAATCCCCCATTGCCACCCGGCGAATGCACGCGAGCCGGGAATGAACCGACATCACGGGCCAAACTTCAATATCCGGGAAGGTCACATCGCCGCAGTAAGTCCCATACAGAGAACTGCCGGGCCGCACCATATCCAGGTGCATCTCGGGAAACAACAGCGTAGCACCGCTGTCGCAGATATGGCGCAGAGGAATATGACAGCCATCGACCTCCAGTTTATCGCAAAGCTGTGTAAATCGATGAAACTGCATACGGCAGTATGCTGTATCGGGATACTGATCACCAGTGGCGAACATGGAGAAGATTCCTTCGACCACAAGATTCGGCAGGGAGAGAATCTGCTCGATTTTTTGTACCGGATGGTCCCTCCATTCAAAGCCCAGCCGGTTGAGTCCGGTATCCACGCTGACATGGATGGTAAGTTTTTTGCCCTTCTGTCCGGCCAGGGTATTGAGTTCCTCGGCCTGACTGAGTGTAAAGACATTGGGCATGAGGTCGTAGTCAAAGAGCAATTCATAGTCGTCGTCGAATGTATACCCAAAAATCAGAATGGGCTCTTTGAAGCCTGCCCTGCGCAACTCCACTCCTTCCTCCGGTATTGCGACACCGAAGTGGCTGGCACCCATTTCCTCAAAAACCTTTGCGCAGTGGGTTGCGCCGTGGCCGTATGCATTTCCTTTTAGCGGTGCCAACAGCTTTGTCCCAGGAGACATTCGACGCAAGATGAACGCCGTGTTTTTTCGCAGTGCGTCCAGATCAATTTCAATCCACGATGAGCGCATGTGTTTTCTCCTTCCCGGCGCTCAGATCGCGCCCAGATACCGCAGGGTCATCCTCGTCTGCAGCTCGACGCCAAGATCCAGAACGTCTTCATCCACGCGGAAATTACGGCTGTGGTGGGGAGCAGTGGTGTGCTTGGCCGGATTTCCCATGCCAGCGAGGTAGTAGATCCCGGGAATTCCCTCCCGGAAGAACTCCGCCAGATCGTCACCGCCCATTTCCCGGACACCCTTGTCGGTAATATTTTCTTTTCCCACGACCTCTGAGGCAACGCTGTGCGCCATACTGTAAAGATCAGGATCGTTTTCCAACATATTGTTTCCGCATGTAATATCCACATCACAGCTACAGCGGCAGGCAGTACATACAGCTGTTACAAGTTCTGTAAAGCGTTCGTGAACAGCCTTCTCGTTGCTGTGTAGGCAGCGAATGGATCCCTCCATGGTAAGGTCGTCGGGGATGTTAATCATATAGTCTCCAGCATGGATCGTACCTACCGTAATGAGGGTAGGTTGGTTGAGCGTGCTGTACTCCAGAGTCTGCATAGCGTTGATGGCGTTCAACACATGTCCCGCAGCATCAATAGGGCTGATGCCCTGATCTGGTATGTAGGCTGCAGTTCCTTTGCCGTGAATAGTAAGCTTAAAATAATAGCTGGAAGCACAGTCGGGACCCGAAACCATCCCCACCTTGCCGATAGGAATGGGTGACCAGACATGCATGTCAAAAATGGCATCGGGCCGCGGATCTTTCAGTGCGCCCTCTGCGATCATCTGGGGAGCGCCGATATCTTCCTCGTTAGGCTGAAACAGAAATACTACAGTACCCGGAAGCTCTTCCCTGTGCGCCGTCAGAATTTTTGCTACAGAGAGTTGAATAGCGGCATGGCAGTCATGGCCACAGGCGTGCATGACACCGGGGTTCTGGGAACAGAAGGGCAGGTCATTTTTTTCTGTAAGCGGCAGGGCGTCCAGTTCAGCGCGTAGCATTACTGTTTTCCCTGGTTTTCCACCTTCCAGAACTCCGATGACACCCGGATCCGCACAGCGGCGGACCCGCAGTCCCAGCGCCTTCAGACGGGTTTCCACTAATTTTCCCGTACGGAATTCATGAAATCCCAACTCAGGGTGGGCGTGAATATCCCGCCGGGTAGCGATTGTTTCCGCCGTCAGGGCGGCAACTTCTTTTTTGATATCAATCTGCATGAACAACTCCACCTCTTCTAATTTTTACACTCGGAATCTCTCCTGATAAAGTTCTCAAAATAGTCCTTTGTCTCATTGCGCAAGACCTTGATCATAATGATAAGGCCGGTGATATTGATGAAGATCATCATAGCGGAAGCCATATCTGTGAAGGGAAGAACGGCGTCAAATCCGCTGTAACCGCCGACAACCATCATAATCAGGTAAAGCACCTGCAGCACCACCGTAACCTTTTTGCCGAAGAGCATGTTGGCGTGACGCTCCAAAAAAGCGGCCATGGCAATGGCAGAGGTAATTGAGAAGAAGAACAGAGCGATACACTCCACAGCAGTACCGAACACACCGCAGGACTGGGTGAAAGCATTCAGAGCCAGAGAACTCCCCTGATTTCCAGTCTCCCAGACGCCGGTGCAGAGGATAACCAGCGCGGTGAAGGTGCATACGACGATGGTGTCAACAAAAACCTCAAATACGCCCCACATGGCCTGCTGAACAGGATGTTCCACCTCAGCCTGACCATGCATGATGGACTGCAGGCCGTTTCCTGCATCGCTGGAATACATGCCGCGGGAGGTACCCCAGCGCAGAGCCTGGGCAAATGTTGCGCCCGCGAAGCCGCCGACCGCCGCCTGTCCGGTGAATGCGCACCGGAATATCTCCACAAAAACGCCAGGGATTGCGGTAATGTTCATGACCAGGATAATAAGTCCCACTCCACAGTATAGGATTGCCATAACGGGGACAATGACCTCAGATACCTGAACGAAACGCTTCAACCCGCCCAGCATAACCACAGCCACAATCACAACGCAGACGATCATGATGGGTATACGGGGAATATCAGTGGCCTGCTGCACCACATCCACAATGGCGGAGGTATGCTCCGGTCCGCTCATCAGCAGGCCCCACGTCGCGAAGATCCCATAAGCGCCGGCCAGGAACTTGCTGTGGGCACCCTTGCGCAGATACATGGAGGGCCCGGCCTTATAGCCGCCCGCCTCCACATTGGGTTCCCGGAATTTAACCGAGGCAAGTGCTTCGCAATATTTGATGCCCATGGCCACGCAGCCTACGACCCACATCCAGAACACGGCGCCCGGGCCGCCCAGTGCAATGGCCGCGCCTACACCTACAATATTTCCGGTCCCCAGTGTAGCGGACAGAGCGGAAATCACAGCCTGATAGCCGCTGATTTTTCCGTTTTCGCCTTTCTTGCGGAAATTCTCTCCGATAGTGTGCTTGAGAACGTAGCCGAGCCGTCTGAACTGAATACCGCCCACGGCGATGGTCAGGACAATGCCGCCGCCCACGAGCCAGATGAGCATGGGGGTCCCCCATGCCCAGTCTGCAAACGCGCTGATAGCCTTATAAATAATCACGAATTTTCCCCTCTTTCTGCACATATTCTGTCTTCCACAGAGTCTCCAGCCTGCTTTCCACCATTCTTTAACAATCCCAAATTTTGAGCTTATTGCAAAAGTAACAATAAATATTCGCAAATTGGAGAATGCTCTGTGGATTATTGTAAAGCTTAGCATTGAAAAAGTTTGTTTTCAACTTACACATTGGCAGATTTTAATTGGATTTTTATTGGGCAAAATGTAAGAAACAGGTTTTAGAAGCGACGCATTTACCTGAATGTTATGCCTAATTTTCTTCAATACATAGTAAAAAAAGGAAACACCAACGGACCTGCATCCGGGTTCTCCAGATGCAGGTCCCTGGTGCTGTAAAGTGCAAGCGACAGATTGTGCCGGCCATGCCCCCGCCAGAGCAAAGTCAGATCCTGCGCACAATTCCGGGCCGAACCGGACGCATGGATTTACTGCAGATCCAGTGCCCGAATGGACTCCATGATAATATTTAGTCCCCGGATAAGATCGTCGTCGCTGATAGTCAGCGGGGGCATTGGCTTGAGAACGCAGTCCCCGCGCCCGGCCAGTTCAATTACCAGAGCCCGCTTGAAGCACTCGGCACTGACAGCCTTGGCCACACCCTCGGGGAAAGCTGAAAAATCGATTCCCCAAATCAACCCGCGGCCTCGATGAGTCAGTCTGGAACTAACTTTGGGTAGATTTTCCGTAAGATATTGATCCACTATTGCCCCTTTGCGGCAAACCTCTGCGGGAATCTGGTGATCCAGCATATACTCCAGGCCCGCTTTCCCGGCAACAGTGGCCAGCTGGAAGCCGCGGAAGGTTCCATTGTGCTCACCGGGAGTCCAGACATCCAGCTCTGGGCGAAAGAGCGTCAGAGCAAAGGGCATACCCATGCCGCCGATGGACTTAGCCATTGTCACCATGTCCGGTTTAATGCCGGCATGTTCAAAGGCAAAGAATGTGCCGGTACGGCAGTTGCCTACCTGAATTTCGTCCAGGATCATAAGGATTCCATAGTGATCGCACAGGGCACGTGCACGCTGCAGCCATTCATCCGGCAGCGGATAAACACCTCCCTCAGCCTGCACAGCCTCTACCACCAAAGCGGCGGGTTTTTCCACGCCGCTGTGGTCATCGGTGAGAAGTGTTTCCATATAGTCGATAGTATCAAAGTCTGGAAACATATAGGGCGCAGGGATATGGGTGACGTCATGCAGGGGGACACCGGCACCGCCGCGGGCGGTCACGTCGGTGGTCAGCGCCAGAGATCCCATGGTCATGCCGTGAAAACAGCCCATCAGACAGAAAATATTGGTGCGGCCGGTGACCTTTCTGGCCAGTTTCAGCGCAGATTCCATAGCATTGGTTCCGGTGGGCCCGGGGAACATAATCTTATAGTTCAAGCCTCGCGGTTGAAGGACCTTTGTCTCAAAAAATTTAATAAAGTCCCCCTTTGCCGCGCTGTACATGTCCATGGCGTGGACAATGCCATCATCCTGCAGATATTGGATGACCCTGTCCTTGATGTAGTCGTTGTTGTGTCCGTAATTGCACGCGCCGGCACCGCAGAAGAAATCAATGTAATCTCTCCCGTCCTCATCCGTTAGCGTAGCGTTTTTTGCTTTAGTAAAAACAGTGGGAAATTTGCGGCAGTATGAGCGCACTTCGCTTTCATAGGTGGTAAAAATTTTCTGATCCATGTCAGATCCCCCTTATTGTATTTGAGATAGCCGCGGGATTCAATCGGAGCAAGCAAGCCGGCGGCAAAGCACACGCAGAAATCCCGATACCTCGGCGTCGGACAGCAGCAGATGGACCAGCTCCCCCTCCCGGAAAACCTCGGCCCCGGCGGGCAGCCCCCGCAGAAGTTCCGACGGTTCGCCCAGCGGCCGGCAGAGCACTGTGATGACGGCGGTTTTCCCGCTTTCCGGCACCAGCCGGAAGTCACAACCGGGGAGAGCAAAACCCGTCTCCTTTTGACTTACGCCGCACCGGCGGAGCATCGCGGCGCCGATAAAGCCCCCGGGCTTTTCCGCCAGCGGACGGATCACCGTCCCGGGCAGCCCGTCAAATGTGGAGCGAACCCGGACAGGCACCCCGTGCCGCACCCCGGCCTCCACCGCCCGGGGATGAATCACTCCGGCGCCCCAGCGGGCCAGCGCCAGCATGTCACCGCTGTCAATCTCCTTTATGTACGGCGCCTCCGGCCAAATCCTGGGATCCGCCTTTGCCACGCCCGGCACATCCGTAAAAATCACGACCTCCGCGGCGCCCAGATATCCGCCGATTTCCACGGCGGAGGTGTCGCTGCCGCCCCGGCCCAGCGTGGTCACGCGGCCGTCCGGGCCTGCGCCCTGAAACCCGGCAATCACCGGCACCAGCCCCTGCTCCAGCGCCTGACGCACCGGCTGGGGATCCATGCCCGTCACTCGGGCAGCGGAAAACGCTCCATCCGTCCGAAGTCCCGCTTCCGGCCCCGTCATGGCGCAGGCATGAATACCGCTGCGGCTCAGCTGGTCCGCCAGCACGCACGCCGAAAGCGTCTCGCCGCAGCTCATCAGCAGATCCCGGGTCGCCGGCGCACAGTCCGGCCCCACCAACTCCAACAGCGTATCGGTGGCGTAGGGCTGCCCTCTCCGGCCCATGGCCGAAACCACCGCCACCACATCCATGCCCTGCTGGCGCAGCGTTCGGATATGCCCGATCGCACGCGCCCTGTTTTCTGCCGAGGCTACCGACGTACCGCCGAATTTGACTACCG
>JALCRQ010000029.1 GCA_022652655.1 Oscillibacter sp.
CGTGATTTCCTATGACCCCGAGAAGAGAAAGATCTCCCTGGGCGTCAAGGATCGCAGCATTGATCCCTGGCAGGTCTTTATGGACAAGTACAAGGTGGACGACGTCGTCTCCGTGAAGATTGTCAAGCTGATGTCCTTCGGCGCATTTGCCGAGGTCGTTCCCGGTGTGGACGGACTGATCCACATCTCTCAGATTGCGGATCGCCGGATCGACAAGCCCGAGGATGTTCTGTCCGAGGGACAGGTGGTGGACGCCAAGATCATCGCAGTGGATGAGGAGAAGAAGAAGATCTCCCTCTCCATCCGTGCGCTGCTGAACGGCGAGGACCAGGAATATTCCGAGCCGCAGGAGGAATCCGGAGAGACTCCCGCCGAATAAAGATTCTGACGAATTGGGGCAGACGCGTCGCGTCTGCCCCAATTTTTACGCCGCGGGGAATTGCATTGTGCGCGGCGGTGCGTTATAATATTATCAAACTTTTCCGGCGTTTTGGACCATGCGGACTGAAATATTGAAATAGGGGGAACGTGCCCATGAACTATCAGGAGGAGTACCGGGAAAAACTGACTACCGCCCAGGAGGCGGTAAGAGCCGTCAAATCCGGCGACTGGGTGGATTACGGCTGGTGCACCTGCACCGCCCACGCCCTGGACGAGGCGCTGGCCGCCCGGAGCGGGGAGCTGAGCGATGTGAAAATCCGGGGCGGAATCCTGACCCGGCGTCCCGCCATCGCCGACGTGCCCGAGGCGTCCCGGCATTTTACATGGAACTCCTGGCATATGACGGGGGTCGAGCGGAAAATGATGCGGGAGGGGCTGGCCTATTACGCGCCGCTGCGGTATTCGGAGCTTCCGCGGTACTATCGGGAAAACCTGCCCGAGATCGATGTGGCCATGCTGCAGGTGGCGCCTATGGACAGCCACGGCTGGTTCAACTTCGGCCCCAACGCCTCCCATCTGGCCGCGGTCTGCCAGCGGGCCAGAATCGTTATTGTGGAGGTCAATCGGAACATTCCGTACTGCATGGGCGGCTTTGAAAACGGCGTGCACATCAGCGCGGTGGACAAAATTGTGGAGGGCGACAATCCTCCCATGGAGCAGATGCCGGCCGCCGGCGAGCCGGATGAAATTGATCTGGCCGTGGCAAAGCAGGTGGTGCCGCAGATTCCCAACGGAGCCTGCCTCCAGCTGGGGATCGGCTCCATGCCCAACGCCATCGGCAAGCTGATTGCTGAGTCGGATCTCCGGGATCTGGGCGTCCACACCGAGATGTACGTAGACGCGTTTGTGGACATGTCCGCGGCGGGGAAGATCACCGGCCAGCGCAAAAATATCGACCGGGGCCGCCAGACCTTTGCCTTCGGCGCGGGAACCCAGAAGATGTACGATTTTCTGGATCACAATCCGGAGTGCATGAGCGTTCCCGTCAGCTATGTCAACGATATTGCGCGGATCTCCTCCATCGACAACTTCATCTCCATTAACGGTGCGGTGGACGTTGACCTTTTCGGACAGGTATCCTCGGAGTCCTCCGGCGTCCATCAGATCAGCGGAGCCGGCGGACAGCTGGATTTTGTGATGGGTGCGTATCTCTCCCGGGGCGGCAAGAGCTTTATCTGTTGCTCCTCCACAGTGAAGGATAAAAAAACCGGAGAGCTGCACTCCCGCATCCGCCCCACGCTGATCGAGGGGTCTGCCGTCACCTGCACCCGGGCAAATCTCCAGTATCTGGTGACGGAATACGGAATGGTCAACGTCAAGGGCCTGTCCGTATGGGAACGCGCGGAGGCGCTGATCGGCGTTGCCCATCCGCAGTTCCGGGAGGAGCTGATCCGCCAGGCCGAAAAAATGGGGATCTGGCGCAGAAGCAGCAAGTGAGCAGCCGGGGCGGACAGCTGAACCTGTCCGCCCCGCTGATTTTCCGGAAAACGGAAAATCGCTGCCGCCGCATGCAACGGACTTGTAAATTCCTCCGGGACACGGTATAATTTTTTCGATACCGGGGGACAAAGCGCCGGATTGCTGTGAAGTATGGCGGATAATTGGAGGAGGGGATCCACATGGCGGGATTTTTCAGGAAATTTCAGGAGTCTCAGCGCCCCTTCTGCACCGCGCTGGTGGCGGCGGCCGGCGCATCGGAGCGGATGAAGTGCGGCGGCAGCAAGCTGCTGCTTCCGCTGGACGGCGTGCCGGTGTTTGCCCTGACGATGCAGGCTCTGGAACGGGCCGGCCGGGTTGACGCCATCGTCGTGGCCGCACGGGAGGAGGACATTCTGCCCTTCTCCGACCTCTGCCGCACATACGGAATCACAAAACCGGTGAAAATCATCTGCGGCGGCGCCAGCCGTACGGAATCCGTTCTCCGCGCCGCTCTGGAGGCGGACCAGCGGACCCGGCTGCTGGCCGTGCATGACGGCGCCCGGCCGCTGGCTGCGCCGGAGCTCATCGACGCCGTGATTCAAAAGGCCGCTCGCTGCGGAGCCGCGGCCCCTTTCGTCCCGATGAAGGACACCGTGAAAATTGCCGCGGACGGCAAGATTCAAAGTACGCCGGATCGCCGGACGCTGGTGGCTGTTCAGACGCCGCAGGTCTTTGAGGCAGATCTGCTCAAGGCGGCGCTGCAGGCGGTGCTGCAGGCAGGCGGGACGGTGACGGACGACTGCGCGGCGGTGGAGCGCCTGGGGAAAATCGTCTATCTGACCGAGGGCTCCGAGGAAAACATCAAAATCACCACGCCGCTGGATCTGGCGGTGGCCGAGACAATTTTGGAGGAGAGGCGGGACGGCTGTGACAAACCTGCGGGTCGGACAGGGGTATGACGTTCACCGCCTGGAGGCGGGCAGACCCCTGATTTTAGGCGGCGTTGAAATCCCCTTTGAAAAGGGGCTTCTGGGCCATTCGGACGCGGATGTTCTCGTCCACGCCGTGATGGACGCGCTGTTGGGCGCCGCGGGGCTGGGGGATATCGGAGCGCTCTTTCCGGATACCGATTCCCGGTATCGGAACATCTCCAGCCTGGAGCTTTTGCGGCGGGTGGCCCAGGCGCTGCGCAGCGCCGGATTCACCGTTGTCAACATCGACGCGACGCTGATCGCGCAGGCGCCGAAAATCGCGCCCTACAAGGACCTGATGCGCCGCGCTATGGCGGAGGCACTGGGGATTTCGCCGGAGCAGGTGGGCGTCAAGGCCACCACGGAGGAGCACCTGGGCTTTACCGGAGCGGGCCAGGGAATGGCAGCGCACGCGGCGGCGCTGCTGGAACGGGAAAACTGAATTTCGGGCGGGCTGTGCCGAAAGGCGCGGCCCGCTTTTCACGCCCCTTCCGCCCGTGCATAAACTGGGCAGAGAGGAGGAGTGCTGTTGTGGAGCAATATCTGGTAATCGCGCGTTCCGTAACCCATGCGCAGCGGCTTGAACGGCTGCTGGCGCGTGCCGGAATCCGCGCGCAAATTTATCACGCCCCCCTGGAACTCAACGGCGGCCGGGGCTGCGCATATGCCGTGCAGTTCCGCTGCCGCGATCTGAGGAGCGTTTTGCATATGATCTACGGGGCCGATCTGGGGCCCGTTCAGGTTTACAGCTGCGGCGAAGGCCAATACCGGGAGGTGCAGGTATGATCTATCTCGACAGCGCGGCCACCAGCTTTCAAAAGCCGGATTCGGTGCGCGCCGCTGTTGTGCGGGCGTTTGCGGAAATGAGTTCCCCCGGCCGGGGCGGGTATCCGGCGGCCATGCGGGCGGCGGATATGGTGCTGGAGTGCCGGACGGAGCTGCAGGAGCTGTTTCGTGTGCAGACGCCGGAGCAGGTGGTTTTCACCATGAACGCCACCCACGCGCTGAACATCGCCGTCAAATCCCTGGTTCCTCCCGAAGGGCACGCGGTGATCTCCGGGTATGAGCACAACGCGGTGACCCGGCCGCTGCACGCGCTGAACGCCAGCGTAACCGTGGCCCGGGCCCCGCTGTTCGATCCGGAAAAAACGGTGGCCGCGTTCCGGGAGGCAATCGTGCCCGGAACCGACGCCGTGATCTGCAATCACGTCTCCAACGTGTTCGGATACGCCCAGCCGGTGGAGGAGATTGCCGCGCTGTGCCGGGAGAGGCAGGTTCCGCTGATTATCGACGCCTCCCAGTCCGCCGGAATCCTTCTGCTGGATTGCAGGGTTCTGGGCGCCGCGTTTGTGGCGATGCCCGGGCACAAGGGGCTGTGCGGCCCTCAGGGGACGGGCGTTTTGATCTGCGGGGAGTCGGCGCCGCTCCGGCCGCTGCTGGAGGGCGGAACAGGCAGCCGCTCCGCCGAGCAGGAGATGCCCGATTTTCTGCCCGACCGGCTGGAGGCCGGCACGCAGAATGTTCCCGGAATTGCCGGGCTGCTGGCCGGCGTCCGATTTGTGCGCGCCCGGGGGCTGGCCCGAATCTGCACCCATGAGCGGTATCTGGCGGCCTCCGCCGCCGCAGGACTCCGATCCGTTCCCGGCGTCCAGGTGTTTGCCGGGGAGGGCCTCTTTGCCCAGACCGGTGTACTGTCCTTCCGCAGCGAAAAAATAGATCCGGACACTCTGGGCAACCGGCTGTCCCAGCGGGGAATCGCGGTCCGAACCGGACTCCACTGTGCGCCGCTGGCCCACAAAACCGCCGGAACCTTTGAAACCGGAACGGTGCGCGCCAGCTTCTCCTTCTTCAACACGGAGGCGGAGGTATTTCGGCTGGTGGAGGCTGTTGAGGAGATTTTGCGGGAAAAATCTTGAATAGTCCGTGAATTTTGACACCGTCCGCCTTGCAATTTTCCTGTATATTTTATATAATAAGTGCATTCATGGCCGAAAGGGGGATGGCGCGGAATGATTTTGACCTGGGCAGGAAACCTGGGACGGTACGTCCTGATGACCAGAGTCTCGGATATCCTGGATATCCTCATTATGACCTTTATCGGCTACAAGCTGCTGACGCTTGTCAAGACCTCCCGCGTAGCCAACCTGCTCAAGGGCGTTTTTATTTTCCTCGCGGCGCTGTGGCTGTCCACAGCTATGAACCTGCACGGAATCAGCTATATTATGAGCCGGATGGTGGAGTGGGGCGTGCTGGCTCTGATCATTCTCTTTCAGCCGGAAATCCGCCGGGTGCTGGAGCAGATGGGCAGCCGCAAGCTGAATCTGTTCGGCTTTTTCTCCCACGGCGAGGCGCTGACCGCTATGGAGCACGCCGTGGGGCAGACGGTGATCGCCTGTACGGAGATGTCCAAATCCCGTACCGGCGCTCTGATTGTCTTTGAACGGGAGCTCCATCTGGACGACATGGTGCGCAGCGGAACGGTGCTGGACGCATCCGTCTCCAACGAGCTTTTGAAAAACATCTTTTTTGTCAAGGCTCCCATGCACGACGGCGCGGTGATCGTTCGCCAGGGGCGGCTTCTGGGCGCGGGGTGCATGCTTCCGCTGAGCAAAAACGTCAACCTCTCCCGGGATTTGGGCATGCGCCACCGGGCGGGGATCGGCATGAGCGAAAATTCCGACGCGGTGGTGGTGATTGTGTCCGAGGAAACCGGCACGATCTCCGTTGCCATCGGCGGCATGCTCAAGCGGCACCTGATGCCGGAAACCCTTGAAAATCTCCTGCGGAACGAGCTTCTTCCGCAGGAAACGGCGGAAACGGACAAGCAGAAGTTCCGGCTGAGCAAGCTGCTGCGCCTGAGAAAGGATCACGACGATGCGGAGTAAGTCCGGAAGCAAGAGCAAAATTCTCTATATGATTCTCTCCCTTCTGGTGGCGGTGGGAATCTGGGTCTACGTGGATAACCGGGAGGGTTATTCCCATACGATCCAGATCAGTGAAATCCCCGTGGAATACCTGGGGGAGGATACTACGCTGGCGGATAAGGGGCTGATGCTTCTGTCCGACAGCGAAAAGTCCATCAGCCTCAAGCTGGAGGGAACAAAAAAGGTCTTGATGAAGCTGGATCCCTCCACCGTGCGGATTCAGGCGGATCTCTCAGCCGTTACCTCCACCGGCAGACAGAATGTCAAATACAGCATCATCTACCCCAGCCGGGAGTTTACCAACAATCTGACGCTGAAGTGGGCCAGTTCGTACGCCGCGGTGGTGGATGTCGGCAAGCTGTACAGCAAAAATGTGGAGATCCGATGCGATATCAAGGGCACCGTGGCCGACGGCTATATCGCGGGAGAGGTGCAGTTCCTGCCGGAGAAGCTGGAGATCCGCGGCCAGGAGGCCGACGTGGAGCAGGTCAGCTACGCGAAGGTCACCCTGGCGGTGGACGACGCCACGGAGACGGTGAAAAAGTCCCTGGCCTACACCCTTTATGATGCGGACAATCAGGAAGTGGACGGCGCCAATATCCATCCCACGGCCGATCAGATTCAGGTGACGATGCCGGTAAACGTGGTGAAGGAGCTGCCCCTCAAGATGGATTTTGTGGAATCCCCGGGCTTCAGCCTTTCCAACGTGAGCTACACCATCGAACCGGCCTTTATTACCGTCTCCGGCGACGCCAAGCTGCTGGACGGGATCAGCAATCTGGTCCTGGACAAGTTCGATTTGTCCAAGCTGGGCAGCGCCACAGCGTACAATTACGCCATCACTGTGCCGGAAAAATGTGAAAATCTCAGCGGCGTGACCCGTGCGACGCTGCGAATTTCCTTCAAGGATATGGCCTCCGCCGATCTTGTGGCCACAAAGTTCCAGTGTGAAAACGAACCCGCCGGAAAAACAGTGGAGATTTTGACGACAGAGCTGAGCGTGAAGCTGCGGGGAACCGCGGCGGATATTGCAGCCGTGCGGCCGGAGGATCTCACGGTAACGGCGGATCTCAACAACGTCGGCTCCGCCAGCGGCAGCTACACGGTGCCGGCGCAGGTGCAGGTCGAAACCGCAGGCAACGTAGGCGTGATCGGCTCGTATCAGATCAAGATTACCATCAGCGAAGAGCCGTGATAGGAGACAGTATGACACAGATCGCAACGGTTGAAAAGCTACTGGACGGCGTCTACGCAGAGATTGCGGTGCCGCGGAAATCCGCCTGCGGGCACGACTGCGAACAGTGTGCCGGCTGCGGTGTGACCGGCGCCTCCGTCCACGCCCGGGTAAAAAACGACCTCGGCGCCGTTCCGGGGCAGAAGGTCGTGGTGGAGAGCAGCACCCGGAGCATGCTGGGCATTGTGGGACTGGTGTATCTCGTGCCCATCGCGCTCTTTCTGCTGGGCTATTTTCTGACCGGCGGACTTTTTTCGGAGAGCGGACGCTACCTCACCGCCGGAATCGGATTTGCGGCGGGAATCGGACTGGCCGTTCTGTATGACCGGAAGCTGCGCAGCCGGGGAGGCCTGGCCTTCAGTATCGTCCGGCTGCTGTAATGTTCGGGTATGTGCTGCCGCCGCTGGGCGGGCTCCCCCAGGAGGAGCGTACGCGGTTCCAGACCGCCTACTGCGGTCTTTGCCACACACTGGGCCGCCGGTACGGATTTGCGGCCCGGCTGATTCTGAATTACGACTTTACGTTTTTGGCCATTCTCCTCTCTGAGGGTACGCCGTCCGTCTGCGCCCGGGCCTGCTGCCCGGCGAGCCCCCTGAAAAAGCGGTGCTTTGCGGAGGAAACCCCGGCGCTGGAGCTGGCCGCGGCGGAGAGCGTGATTCTGGCCTACTGGCAGCTTCGGGACGGTGTGGAGGATCACACCTTCAGCAGGGGACTCAAATACCGCGCCCTGTCCCGGGCCCTGCGCCCGGCCTACCGGAAGGCTGCGGCAGACTGCGGCGCATTTGACGCAGCGGCCCGGGAGCAGCTGCAAAAGCTCCGGGAGCTGGAGCGGGCGGGAGACGCCCCCATGGATGCGGCGGCGGATATTTTTGCCCGGCTTCTGGCTGCGGCGGCGGATGCGGCGGCGGACGGGACGCAGCGCCGGATCCTCCGGCAGCTGCTCTACCACCTGGGCCGCTGGATCTATTTGATCGATGCCGCGGATGATCTCAAGCGGGATCGGGAAAGCGGAAACTACAATCCGGTTGCCGTCCGCTACGGACTGGACGGCGGCGTTTTTGACGAATTGTCCCGGAGTGAGTTTTCAAAAACCCTGGATCACTCCCTTCACATGGCCGCCACCGCGTTTGAACTGTGGGATTTCGGCTGCTGGACGGAGATCCTGCGCTCCACGATTTACGAGGGGCTTTTTCAGGTCGGCAGGGCCGTTCTGGACGGGACCTTTCATCCCGGGCCCTTCGGGAAAAAGAAAGAAAAGATTGTTGAGGAAACCATATGAACGACCCCTATCAGGTTTTAGGCGTCCCGGAGACGGCATCGGATGCGGAAGTGAAAAAGGCATATCTGGATCTGGCCCGCAAATACCATCCGGACAACTATCACGATAATCCGCTGGCAGATCTGGCGGAGGAGAAGATGAAGGCGATCAACGCCGCCTACGAGCAGATCACCAAATCGCGCTCTTCATCCGGCAGCTCCGGCGGATACGGATACGGGTACGGCGGAGGCGGGACGGCCCGTCAGGCCGGGCAGTCCTCCTCGGGTTCGTCGGTGCTTCAGCAGGTGCGCATCGCCATCAACTCCGGCGACCTGAGCCGGGCGGAGGCCATGCTGGCCGCCTTTCAGGATCACAACGCAGAGTGGAACTTCCTGCGGGGCGCGGTCTGCTACCGCCGGGGCTGGATGGATGAGGCCAAGCGCTACTACACCACCGCCTGCCAGATGGATCCCGGCAGCGCGGAATACCGCCAGGCTCTGAACTATATGGAAAACGGCGCCGCAGGGGCCTACCGGCCGGGCGGAGGCGTTTTCAGCACGGAGGAGTGCGGAGGAGAAAACAACATGTGCAGCAAGATCTGCTGTGCATATCTTTTGTGCAACGGCTGCGGATACTGGGGCTTTTGCAGATAAGCTGGGAGGAATGACTTTTGATCAGGAGCATGACGGGCTACGGACGAGCCAGGGAAATGCTGAACCGCCGGGATATTACGGCGGAGGTGCGCTCCGTGAACAACCGGTACCTGGACTGTACCATCAAGCTGCCGCGGATGTATGCCTTTGCGGAGGACGCGGTGCGCGCCCGGGTGCAGCAGGCCGTCTCCAGGGGAAAGGTGGATGTATACTTTACGGTGGACGCCTCTGCCGCGGATACCGCCAAGGTTAGCGTCAACCGGGAGCTGGCCGCGCTTTATGCAGCCGCCCTGGAGGAACTGGGGGGACTGTGCGGGTCGGAGAGCCGGGTGACGGCGGAACAGCTGTCCCGCTTTCCCGACGTGCTTACCGTGACGAAGCAGGACGAGGATCTGGAGTGCGTCAGCGCCGATCTGTGCGCCGTTCTGGATCAGGCGCTGGAATCATACGGCGCCATGCGCCGTGTGGAGGGCCGGAAGCTGGCGGAGGACATCGGAGGCCGGCTCACCGTCATCGAGACGCTGACCGGCCGGGTAGAGGCCCGCTCGCCGGCCACTGTGGCGGAATATCGGGCGAAGCTGACGGCTAAAATGGAGGAGATCCTGAAAACCACCTCCATCGACGAGCAGCGGATTTTGATGGAGGCCGCTCTGTATGCCGACAAGATCGCCGTGGACGAGGAGACCGTCCGCCTGCGCAGCCATATCGCCCAGCTGCGGACCATGCTGGAGTCCGACGAGCCCATGGGGCGGAAGATGGATTTCCTGATTCAGGAGGTAAACCGGGAATCCAACACCATCGGTTCCAAGTGCAACGACCTGGAGATTTCCGGCGTGGTGGTCAGCCTGAAGGCGGAGATTGAGAAAATCCGCGAGCAGGTGCAGAATGTGGAATAGGCGGCGCGCGGCATGAAACTGATCAATGTGGGCTTCGGCAATCTGGTCTCCGGCGAGCGGCTGGTGGCGGTGGTCAGTCCCGACTCCGCGCCCATCAAGCGGCTCATTCAGGAGTCCCGGGAGCGGGGAATGCTGATCGACGCCACCTACGGCCGGAAAACGGCCGCGATCCTGATTATGGACAGCGATCATGTGGTGCTGTCCGCCCTGACGCCGGAAAAGCTTACGGCGCGTATGGAGGCGGAAAACGCCGCAGAGGAGGAATCATAAAGGGCATGCGCAGAGGAAGAACATTTATTATTTCGGGTCCCTCCGGCGTGGGAAAGAGCACCGTGCTGAAGGCTCTGCTGGATCAGCGGAGCGACATCTACTTCTCCGTTTCCGCCACTACCAGAAAACCGCGGCCGGGAGAAATCGACGGCGTTCATTACCACTTTGTCAGCGTGGACACGTTCCGCCAATGGATCAGCCGGGATGAGTTTCTCGAATACGCGGAGTACGTGGGGAATTTCTACGGAACGCCCAAGCGGTTTGTGGACGACGCCATGGATCGGGGACAGGACGTAATCCTGGACATCGAAATTCAGGGCGCCCTCCAGGTATTCGGCAAGCGGCCGGACACGGTGCGCATTTTTATTGCCCCGCCGTCCTGGACAGAGCTGGAGCGCCGCCTGACGGAACGGGGCACCGACTCCCCGGAGAAAATTCAAAAGCGGCTGCTCCGCGCAAAGGTGGAGTTTCAGACTGCCCACACCTACGACTATTTCGTCATCAACGACACCGTGGAGAATGCTGTGGGGGAGCTGGACGCCATTATGACCGCCGAACACTGCCGTCCCGAGGAACGGATGGAGATCATCAGCGGCAGATAGAAAGAGCCTGTGACAATTTACGGCCGGTTTCCGGCAGAATGGAAGGAACAATTATGTCCGCTATTGCAAACGAAAAAAAGGGAATGCTCTATCCGGCGATGGGAACACTGAAATCCCATATTCCCAATCGCTATATGCTGGTCAACGTGGTGGCGCTCCGTGCCCGCCAGATTGCCCAGAACGCCGAGGAGAGCGGCGCCAAGCTGGAGGAAAAGCCCGTCACGCTGGCCATCGACGAGGTGGCGGAGGGCAAGCTGGACGCCAGCGACATGGATTTGACCATTGAG
This sequence comes from Oscillibacter sp., assembly GCA_022652655.1. Taxonomy (GTDB): domain Bacteria; phylum Bacillota; class Clostridia; order Oscillospirales; family Oscillospiraceae; genus Oscillibacter. Next base: position 10,956 of record JALCRQ010000029.1, read on the forward strand.
GAGCCCGAGGATCAGAACTGATCGCCGGAATCGGCGGTCAAGCGGGGGAGTGACGAATGGAACACGCTGAGATTGCCAAGGTGGCGGTTGCGCAGGTGCCCTATTCCATTGACAAGCCCTATGACTACCTGATCCCCGCCGCGCTCTGCCCGGGCGCTGTGCCCGGTGTGCGCGTGATCGTGCCCTTCGGGCGGGGCAACCGCCGGTTTGAGGGCATCGTTCTGGCTCGGACGCAGGGGGAGAAGAATCCCCGCCTCAAGGCCGTCTGCGCGGTTCTGGACGAAACTCCGGTGCTGGATCAGCAGGGTCTGGAGCTGGCGTTTTTCCTGCGGCAGCGCTGCTTTTGCACCATGTACGAGGCGGCGCGCGCCATTCTTCCCGCTGGACTCTGGTACCGGCTGCGGGAGACGTTCTGTTTGGGAGACGGAGTGACCGGTGAAGCGGCGAAGGCGGCCACCCGGGAGATTCCCGGAGCGGAAAAGCTTCTGGAGGCGCTGGACGCCGCCGGTGGAAAGCTGGATTTTTCCCGGGCGGAAACCGTCTGCGCCGAGCAGACGTCCCGGATTCTGCGGGAGCTGACGGAGCACGGTATCCTGCGCGGGGAAACCGAGGCGCTGCGCAAGGTGGGCGATCGGACAAAAAAGCTGGCGGAACTGTCCGTAGACGCCGGAGAAGCCCTGGCGGAGGCGGAGCGCAAGAGCCGCAGCGCGCCTCTGCGCGCCGCCGTACTGCGTTTTTTGGCCGACGGCGGAAAAACCTCTGCCGGTGAGATCTGCTACTATACCGGCGCGTCCCTGCGGACGCTGCGCAGTCTTGAAAAGGCCGGATGGATTTGCTTTTCCGATCAGGAGGTACTGCGGATTCCCGAAGCCGATGTGAAGGAGGCCGGACAGCCCATCGTGCTCAACGGGGAGCAGGAGGCTGCCTTCCGGAATATTCTCTCGCTGATGGAGTCCGGGAAACCCGGGGCGTCTTTGCTGGAGGGAGTTACCGGCAGCGGAAAAACCGAGATCTACGTCCGGCTGGTGCAGGAGTGCCTGCGGCGGGGCCGCACCGCCATTGTTCTGGTTCCGGAGATCGTGCTGACGCCCCAAATGATGCGGAAGTTCTCCTCCTATTTCGGCCAGCGCGTCGTTATGCTGCACAGCGCTTTGCAGCTTGCCCAGCGATATGACCAGTGGAAGCGCATCCGCCGGGGCGAGGTGGATGTGGTGCTGGGCACCCGATCCGCAATTTTTTCGCCCCTCAAAAATCTGGGGCTGATCGTTCTGGATGAGGAGCAGGAGAGCAGCTACCGCTCCGAGAGCGCACCGCGCTATCAGACCCGGGATGTGGCCAAGTTCCGCTGTGCCCAGGACGGCGCGGTTCTGGTGCTGGGCTCCGCCACGCCCTGCGTGGAGAGCGCCTACTGCGCCAGCCAGGGGATTTACCAATACAACCGGCTGACCGAGCGCTACAATCAGCAGGCCCTGCCCCGGGTCGTCCTGGCCGATCTGCGCCGGGAGATCAGAAACGGAAATTCAGGAGCCGTCAGCGAAACCCTGGGGGAGGAGCTGGAGCGAAACCTCTCCGCGGGAGAGCAGAGCATTCTCTTTCTCAACCGCCGGGGCAACAGCCGGATGCTTCTTTGCGGGGAGTGCGGCCGGGTGCCCGAGTGTCCCCGGTGCAGCGTCCCCATGACGTATCACTCCGCCAACGGGCGGCTGATGTGCCACTACTGCGGCCATTCGGAACCGGCCTATGAGCGCTGTCCCGTGTGCGGCGGCTATATGAAACGCGTCGGCGCCGGAACGCAGAAGGTGGAACAGGAGCTCCGGGAGCGCTTTCCCGGTACGGAGATCCTGCGCATGGACGCGGATACCGTGACGGAGGGGCACGAAAAACTCCTCAGCCGCTTTGAAAAGGAGCGGATTCCCATTCTGCTGGGAACGCAGATGGTGACCAAGGGATTGGATTTTGAAAATGTGACGTTGGTGGGCGTTTTGTCTGCCGACCTTTCTTTGTATACGGAAAGCTATCTGGCTGCGGAGCGGACTTTCAGCCTGCTGACACAGGTAATCGGCCGGGCCGGCAGAGGCGAAAAGGCCGGGCGGGCGGTGATTCAGACCTACACGCCCGAAAACGCCGTGATTCAAAGCGCCGCGGCCCAGGATTACCGGCAGTTTTACGAAAGCGAGCTGCATCTGCGGAAAATCCGCCGCTGCCCGCCGTTTGCGGATCTGTTTACCTTCACCGTCTCCGGCGGGGAGGAGGACCGGGTACTGCAAGCCTCCTTGTGGCTTCGTGCCGCGCTGTGCCGCAGCGTCTCCGCCCCGGAGCTTCAGAAAGACGAGCCGGAGGTGCTGGGTCCGGCCCCGGCGCCGGTGGTGAAGGTCAACAACCGCTTTCGCTACCGGGTGCTGCTGGTGGGAAAAAACAGCCGCGCGGCGCGGGAGTGCATTTCGCGGACACTGAAAGAATTTGCCGTCCGGCGTGAAAACCGCGGCCTGAGTATTTTTGCAGACTGCAATGCGCCGGATTGAGCGCATGGAAACAGGAGGAAGATTGATATGGCTTTACGAAAAATTGTTCTGCAGGGAGACGAGTGCCTGAATAAGGTCTGCCGTCCCGTAACGGAGTTTAACCCGCACCTCCACCAGCTTCTGGACGATCTGGGAGAGACGCTGCTGGCGGCGGACGGAGCGGGCCTGGCGGCGCCGCAGGTGGGCGTTCTGCGCCGCGTTTGCGTGGTGCTGGACGAGGACACCCGGGAGATGATCGAGCTTGTAAACCCCAAAATCATCGCCGAGAGCGGCGAACAGGAGGGGCTAGAGGGCTGCCTCAGCATCCCCGGGAAATACGCCATCCTCAAGCGCCCCAATCAGGTGCGCGTCAGCGCCTTCGACCGGCACGGAAAACCCTTTGAAACAGAAGGGGAGGGCCTTCTGGCCAGAGCCTTCTGCCATGAAATTGAGCATTTGGACGGGCATCTTTTCATTGAGCACACCAATCACATCCTGACAGATCAGGAGCTGGATCAATATCTTGCCCAGGAGGAGCGCGAGGAGCAGCAATGAGGATTCTGTTTATGGGCACTCCGGATTTTGCCGTGGTCTCGCTGCGGGCTCTGACGGAGGCCGGCCACGAGATCTGCGGGGTTTTTACCAAGCCAGACCGGCCTAAAAACCGTGGAATGAAGCTCACGTTCTCCCCTGTAAAGGAATATGCCGTGACACAGAACCTTTCGGTTTTTCAGCCCTCTGACTTCTCCGGGGGAGCCTGCACCCAAACCATTCGGGAGCTGGCGCCGGAGCTGATCGTCGTAGTCGCCTACGGAAAGCTTCTGCCGCAGGATGTTCTGGAGCTGCCCAGGTACGGGGCCGTCAATGTCCACGCGTCCCTTCTGCCCAAGTACCGGGGCGCCGCACCCATCAACTGGGCTATTCTGAACGGCGAACACGAGACCGGCGTCTCCATCATGGACGTTGTGAAGCGGCTGGACGCCGGCGCTGTGATCCGCGCCGCCCGGACGCCCATCGGCCCGGAGGAAAGCGCGCCGGAGCTGTGGGACCGGCTGGCGGAGCTGGGCGCCCGGACGCTGCTGGAGACGATCCCCGCCCTGACGGACGGCACCGCGGTCCGCACGCCCCAGGACGAGAGCCGGATGACTTACGCGCCCATGCTCTCACGGGAGCTTTCGCCCATTGACTGGGCCGGGGAGAGCGGCCGGATTCACAACCAGGTTCGGGGCCTGCTGCCCTGGCCCTGCGCCTCCGCCGTGCTGGACGGAAGAACCTGCAAGATCTACAAAACCGCGCCGGGGGGCAGCTCCGGCGGCGCTCAGCCGGGGAAAATCCTCTCTGCGGGCAGAGACGGCATTGAGGTCGCCTGCGGCGACGGGAGGAGCCTGCGGATTCTGGAGCTTCAGGCCCAGGGCGGCCGGCGCATGGACGCGGCCAGCTACCTCTGCGGCCATCCAATTCAAATCTGAAACGAGTGATGTTATGCCTTACGGTTCCGATTCCTATCATTTTGCCTACTTCTTCGCGCAGAACCTCTACTGGGTTGCGCTGATTCCGATTTTTATCCTGTCGCTGGCCGCACAGGTCAAAGTGTCCGGCAGCTTCCGGCGGTATAACGCCGTGGCCAACCGCCGCCGCCTGACCGGCGCCCAGGCGGCTCAGGCCGTGCTTCAGGCCAGCGGCGTCTCCGATGTGGACGTCCGGCGCTGCGGCGGCACGCTGACGGATCATTATGATCCCAGAGACAATACCATCTATCTCTCCCAGTCCGTCTACGACGCACCCACCATCGCCGCCGTAGGCGTAGCCGCTCACGAGGCGGGACACGCGGTGCAGTATGCCGAGGGGTACGGCCCTGTCCGGCTGCGCAGCGCTATTGTGCCTGCCACGCAGATCGGCTCCAGATTCTCGTTTATCCTGCTTTTGATCGGCATGGTGCTGTACAGCCAGACGCTGTTTCTGGTTGGCATCGTGCTCTTCTCCCTGACGACGGTTTTCCAGCTGGTGACGCTGCCGGTGGAGTTCAACGCCTCCCACCGGGCCCTTGCCGCCATTGAGGACCGCCGGCTTCTGGACGAGGATGAGATCGGCGGGGCCCGCAGCGTTCTCAGCGCCGCAGCCCTGACGTACGTCGCCGCGCTGCTGATGTCCGTTTTGCAGCTTCTGCGCTTTGTCCTCATCTTTCTCTCCCGGGGAGGCGGAAACCGGCAGGGCGGAGACCGATGAGCGGAGACGCGCGGGTCACCGCGCTCCGCGTGCTGATCTCCGTCCGGGAGCGCCATGCCTGGGCCGACGCGGGCCTCAAGGCCCAGCTGGCCCGGGACGGCCTGAGCGGACCGGACGCGGCTCTGGCTACCCGGCTCACCTACGGCGTTTTGCAGAATCAGTTTCTGCTGGACTTCTGGATCGATGCGTTCTGCACGCAAAAGACGGCGCATCTGCAGCCCCCGCTGGCGGAGATCCTCCGGCTGGGTGTTTATCAAATCGTTTTTCTGGATAGAATTCCCGACAGCGCGGCGGTCAATGAATCCGTCAATCTGGCCCGCCTTTTCGGGCGTCCCAAAGCTGCGGGACTGGTCAATGCCGTGCTGCGCAAAGCCTCGGCAAACAAGGCGGCGCTTCCGGAGGTTCCCAAGGACGATCCCCTCCGGTATCTCTCTATTGCGTACAGCCATCCCAAGTGGCTGGTAAAGCGTCTGATCTCCCTGCTGGGCCCCGGAGAGGCCGAGGCATACCTGAAGGCCGACAACGGCACGGTGCCCACCACGGTGCAGATAAACCCTCTGCGGACTACGGAGGAGCAGCTCTGTGCGGAGCTGCATGCCGCCGGCGTGGACGCGGCGCCCCACAGCTGGGTTCCGGGCTGCCTGGAGCTGTCCGGAACCGGAAATCTGGCTGAGCTTCCGGCCTTCCGGGAGGGACGGTTTTTTGTTCAGGACGCCGCCGCCGCGCTGACGGTGCTGGCGGCCCGGCCGGAGAGCGGCATGCGTGTGCTGGATGTGTGCGCCGCACCGGGCGGAAAGTCCTTTGCGGCCGCCGCCGCCATGCGGGATCAGGGCTCCGTCCTCTCCTGCGATCTCTATCCCGGCAAGCTGCGCCTGGTGGAGGAGGGAAGCGCCCGCCTGGGCCTTACCTGCATCCGCACGGCGCAGGCAGACGCCGCAAAGCCCCGGCCGGACTGGGCGGGAAGCGCTGATCTCGTATTGGCGGACGTCCCCTGCTCAGGACTGGGCATTATTCGAAAAAAACCGGAAATCCGCTATAAGCGGCCCGGCTCGCTGACGGCGCTGCCGGTGCTCCAGACGGAAATCCTGGACAGCGCGGCGGAGTCCGTCCGCCCCGGCGGCGTGCTGCTCTATTCCACCTGCACCATCCTGCCGGAGGAGAATCAGCAGCTGACAGATGCGTTTCTGGCGCGGCACCCGGACTTTCACCGCGAAAAATTTACGCTGCCGCAGCCGGTTGGAGAGACAGACGGGCAGATCACCCTCTGGCCGCACAAAAACGGAACCGACGGATTCTATATCTGCCGCATGAGAAGGGCCTGAACCTATGACCGACATAAAATCCATGACGCTTCCCGAGATGACGGCGGCCCTTTCCGCACTGGGCGAGCCGGCCTTTCGGGGAAAGCAGGTCTTTTCCTGGCTGCACCGCGGCGCCGAATCCTTTGAGGAGATGACCAATCTCTCCAAAGCACTGCGGGACAAGCTGCGGGCAAACTTTTTGATTACCGTCCCCAAGCCCGTACGCAAGCAGGTCTCCCAGCTGGACGGCACCGTCAAATACCTCTGGGAGCTGGGGGACGGGAACTGCATCGAATCGGTGGTCATGCAGTATCACCACGGGAACACCGTCTGCATCTCCTCTCAGGTGGGATGCCGGATGGGCTGCGAATTCTGCGCGTCCACCGTGGCCGGAAAGGTGCGGGATCTGACGCCGTCGGAGATGCTGGATCAGGTGATTTTCACCCAGAAGGACTCCGGGCTGGAGATTTCCAACATCGTCCTCATGGGAATCGGCGAGCCTCTGGACAATCTGGATACCGTACTGAAATTTCTGGAGCTGATCAACCATCCCGACGGCATGAATATCGGCATGCGGCACATTTCGCTGTCCACCTGCGGCATTATTCCGGGAATCCAGCGTCTGGCGGAGCTTTCGCTGCAGCTGACGCTCTCCGTCTCCCTCCACGCCCCGGACAGCGAGACGCGCTCCAGGATCATGCCTGTCAACCGGGCCTACGATGTAGATGCGCTCTTTGAGGCGTGTCACCGGTACTTTGACCGCACCGGACGCCGAATCTCCTTTGAATACGCCATGATCGACGGCGTGAACGACCATGACTGGCAGGCGGATCTGATCGCCAAAAAACTGCGCGGGATGCCGGGGCACGTCAACCTCATCCCGCTGAACGACGTGGTGGAAAGCCCCTTCAGGCCTTCCAAGCGCATCGGAGCCTTTCAGGCGCGGCTTTCCTCACACGGGATTACCGCCACCGTGCGGCGCAGCCTGGGCGGGGACATTGACGCCTCCTGCGGGCAGCTGCGGCGAAAGGCCATGGAAGAACAGAAAGGGGAGAACCGTCAGTGAAAGTTTGGGGTCTGACCGACACCGGGCTGGTGCGCAAAGACAATCAGGACGCCTACGCCGCCGAGGAGTGTACGGACAGCGGACACGCGGTATGCGTCGTATGCGACGGTATGGGCGGAACCTCCGGCGGACAGCTTGCCAGCAATATTGCGGTGTCCACCTTCATGGAGGAAATTAAAAAAATTCTGACGCCCAAGATGCTTCCCGAGCAGCTGCGGGAGGCGTCCTCCTACGCGGCGGCGCTGGCCAACAAGGCCATTCGGGCTGAGGCCAGTAAGTCCGAGGAGTGCCGGAACATGGGCACTACTCTGGTTTCCGCCGTGTCCTATCCCGGCGGTGTGGTGATCTGCAACGTGGGGGACAGCCGGGCCTATCACATTACCGGCGACGGAATTGCCCGGGTCACCAAGGATCACTCCGTGGTGGAGAGCATGGTGGACCGGGGCGACATCACCGAGGAGGAGGCCCGCCGCCATCCCAACAAGAACCTGATTACCCGGGCCCTGGGACCGGATGCCGCAGTGGTCTGCGACGGGTACATAACCCCGATGCAGACGGGAGAATTCATTCTTCTGTGCACAGACGGGCTGGTGGATACGGTGACGGATCAGGAAATGCTCTTTGAGGTCATCCACGGAGGCGATCCGGCCACCTGCCTGGATCGGCTGCTTGCCATCTCCAAAAGCAGAGGCGCGTCGGACAACGTGACGGCGGTTCTGCTGTACAAAGATTAAAGGGGGGAGACAATATGGATCAGTATATCGGAAAAATGCTGGATAACCGCTACGAAATTCTGGAGCGGATCGGCACCGGCGGCATGGCGGTGGTCTACAAGGCCAAGTGCCATTATCTCAACCGCCTGGTGGCCGTCAAGATCTTGAAAAGCGACCTGGCGCAGGACGAGGATTTCCGCCGCCGCTTCAATGCCGAATCCCAGGCGGTGGCACAGCTCTCTCACCCCAATATTGTCTCGGTTTACGATGTATCCAAGGGGGGCGATACCGAGTATATCGTGATGGAGCTCATCGACGGCATTACCCTCAAGCAGTACATGGAAAAACGGGGGCAGCTGAACTGGCGGGAGGCGCTTCATTTCATCACACAGATCATGCGGGCTCTCTCCCATGCCCACAGCCGGGGTGTGATCCATCGGGACATCAAGCCCCAGAATATCATGGTGCTGCGGGACGGAAGCGTCAAGGTGGCCGATTTCGGCATTGCCTGCCTGGAAAATTCCGCCCAGACCCTGACCCAGGAGGCCCTGGGTTCCGTCCACTACATCTCGCCGGAACAGGCCCGGGGAGACCGCACCGACGCGCGGTCGGATATTTACTCCGCCGGCGTCGTCCTCTACGAGATGCTGACCAGCCGCCTCCCGTTTGAAGGGGAGTCCGCCGTCTCCGTGGCGATTCAGCACTTAAGCTCCATTCCCCTGGCCCCCAGGGAGGTCAATCCGGACGTGCCCAAGCCGCTGGAGCTGATCTGCATGAAGGCCATGGCGCCGGATCTGGACAAGCGCTACGCCTCCGCCGACGAGATGATCGCCGACCTGGAGTCGTTCCGCAAGAATCCGGGCGTCAACCTGGACTTCTCCATGGACGATCTCCGGCCCGATGAGGAGGACGAGCCCACGCAGCTTCTGCGCACGCCCCACATGGCGCAGAGCGGTCCCGCTCCCAAGCATCCCTACAAGGAGAGGCCCGCTCAGGATGAGTTCCGTCAGCAGCGTCCCGCCGGAAAGAAAAAACGGCACCTGGGCCTTCTCATCGGCGGACTGGCCGCGGCGGCGGTATTGATCATCCTTCTGTACAACGGTATTTTTGGTTCCTTTGGCTCGGCCAACAGCGAGCACACCGTTCCCAATGTGATCGGCTATACGGTGGAGGAGGCCGGTGAGCTTCCTGAGATCAAGGGCATCTTTGAGATCAACGAGACGAAGGAGGAGCCCAGCGACCAATATCCCAAGGGCACCATTATCGACCAGGATCCCAAAAAGGACAAGGTTCTCAAAACCAACCTGGTCATCAACGTGACAGTCAGCTCCGGAGAGAGCACCGCGGAGATGATCGACGTCATCGGAGACGACGCCCGGGATGCACAGCGCAAAATCAAGGATCTGATGGACGAATACAAGCTGGATCTGACCATCGACAATTCCGAGGAAAATCAGCAGTTCTCCGACGATGTGGACAACGGCTGCGTAATTTCCACGGAACCGGCGGAGGGGGAAAAGCTGAAGGACGGCGACACCATCAAGCTGATCGTCAGCAAGGGGCCTGAAAATAAGCCCATCACCATTCCGAATTTCAAGGATATGAACGTGGACGAGGCCACCAAACAGGCCAGCACCACCTACAAGCTGAAGGTCAATATCGAAAAGGTGGCCAATGCCGCCGCCGCGGGCACGGTCATCGGGCAGAGTCTGGCCGTCAACAGCGAAGCCCGGGAGGGTGATACCATCACCTTTACCGTCAGCGACGGCACAGGCGGAGACACCACCATCTCCCAGACCTACGATCTCCCCACAGACCGGGATACCGTGGCCGTGGTGGTCAAGGTCAACGGAAAAGTACAGTACAACGAAACCGTCAGTACGTCCCTGGGTTCTCTGCAGGTATCCCTGACGGGCTCCGGAACCTGCAACATCGTCGTCTCCTTTGACGGCGTGGTCTACAAGCAGTACGATCAGAGCTTCGAATGATTGTCAGAGGAAGAATTCAAAAGGCCCTCAGCGGATTCTATTACGTGGATACCGGCAGGGAGGTTCTGACCTGCCGCGCCCGGGGGAAATTCCGCAAAGAGGGCGTCACGCCTCTGGTGGGCGACTGGGTGGAGGCCCAGGAGCTGGGCGGCGGCGAGGGGTATCTTAAATCGGTGCTGCCCCGTACCAACGCCTTTGAGCGTCCGTCTGTCGCAAATATCGACCAGTTGGTGATCATCGCCTCCGGAGCCATTCCCCGCACGGATCCTTACCTCATCGACCGGGTGGCCGCCATCGCGGAGCTGAAGGGCTGCGGCGTTCTGATCCTCTTAAACAAGTGCGACCTGGATCCCGCGGACAGCCTCTACCGGATTTACCGCGCCTCACCCTATCCCGTCCTTCGCGTCAGCGCGGAGACAGGGGAGGGGCTGGAGGAGCTGCGGCCCATGCTGGATGGAAAGCTATCAGCCTTTACAGGCAATTCCGGCGTTGGAAAATCCAGCATTTTGAATGCGCTGGATCCGGAGTTTCACCTGAAGGTGGGCCAGATCAGCGAGGCGCTGGGCCGGGGCAGGCACACCACCCGGCATGTGGAGCTTTACCGTCTGGCCTTCGGCGCGGAGATTGTGGACTCGCCGGGATTTTCGTCCTTCGATACCGATGAACTGAATCTGGAGATGAAAGAGCGTTTGCCGGAGCTTTTCCCCGAATTTGCCCCCTTCCTGGACGGCTGCCGTTTTACCGGCTGCAGCCATACGGGAGAACAGGGCTGCGCCGTTTTGGAGGCGGTGGAAAAGCATCAGATCCAGCGCAGCCGCTATGACAGCTTTCTTCGCCTTTTTGAGGAGCTCAAGCCCCTTCAAAAGTGGCAGCAAAAATACAGCAGACATTCGTAAACAAAAACCAGGGGGTTCGCCGATTCCGGCGGGCCCCCTGGTTCCTTTTGGCGGGATACTGTATATACTGGAGCAGAGGAAAGGAGCGTGATGGGAATGTTCCGCGGAAACGGCTGCTGTATTCTTGGGGTCTGTGCGGTAGCGCTGGGGGCCGGGATCCTGATTGCGGCGATTTTTCCGGTCGGGGCGTTGCTGTTTCTGGTCGCGTTCCTTCTGATCGCCTGCGGCTGTGCCTGCTGCAGACGCTGAGAAAGGAGTGCATCTGTATGAAAATTGTCGTCTGGAAATCACCGAAAGCGCTCAGCGGGATTCTGCGCCGTCTGTTTGGAATCAAGGAATAACCCGTCCCGGCCGTTCATAGAATGGGACAGAATCTGGAT
>JALCRQ010000030.1 GCA_022652655.1 Oscillibacter sp.
TTGTAGGCGTGGACGACACGATGCTGGAGGACATCCACGACCGGGACAATGCCCAGAAGCTCCACCGCCTGATCCGGGAGTGTCTGACCGACCGGGAGGCGGAGATCATCCGTCTGCGCTACGGCCTGGGAGGCACCGTTCCGCTGACGCAGCGGGAAATCGCCTCGTCCTTCGGCATTTCCCGTTCTTATGTATCGCGGATCGAGAAGCGGGCGCTGGGAAAGCTGCAGGAGGCCATGGGAGGCTGAGGGGCCCAGCCAATTCTTTTCGCCGCCGAAACGGCACAAAAAAAGAGGGACACGCGGAAAAACCGCGTGTCCCTCTTTTAAAAATCCGCAGATACGATTACTCGTAGATGGGGAAGCGCTTGCACAGGGCATTGACTTCCGCGCGCACCTTGTCGGCGTTGGCGTCGAAATCCTTGGCGACCATGGCCATCATCTGGCCGATTTCGGTCATCTCGGCTTCCTTGAAGCCGCGGGTGGTGGCGGCGGGGGTGCCCACGCGGATGCCGCTGGTGACGGTGGGCTTCTCCGGGTCGTTGGGGATGGCGTTCTTATTGACGGTGATGTAAACCTCGTCCAGACGATGCTCCATCTCTTTGCCGGTGATGTGGAAGTTGCGCACGTCCACCAGCATCAGATGGTTGTCCGTTCCGCCGGAAACCAGACGGAAGCCCTGCTTGAGCAGCTCGGCGGCCAGCGTGGCGGCGTTCTTCACAACCTGCTGCTGATAGGCCTTGAACTCGGGCTTGAGGGCCTCGCCGAAGCAGACAGCCTTGGCGGCGATGATGTGCTCCAGAGGACCGCCCTGGGTGCCGGGGAATACGGCGGAGTTGACCTTCTTGTACACGTCGTCGTCATTGCAGAGGATCAGGCCGCCGCGGGGGCCGCGGAGGGTCTTGTGGGTGGTGGAGGTCACCACGTCCGCATAGGGCAGGGGAGAGGGATGCAGACCGGCGGCAACCAGACCGGCAATGTGGGCCATGTCCACCATCAGGCGGGCGCCCACTTCGTCGGCGATCTCGCGGAACGCCTTGAAGTCAATGATTCTCGGATAGGCGGAGGCGCCGGCGACGATCAGCTGGGGATGATTCTCCTTGGCCAGCTGGCGAACCTGATCATAGTCGATCTGCTCGGTGTCGTCCCGCAGACCGTACTGCACGGCGTGAAAGACCTTGCCGGAGATGTTCATGGGCGTGCCGTGGGACAGATGTCCGCCGGCGGGAAGGCCCATGCCCAACACGGTATCGCCGGGCTTCATCATGGCCATGAAGGCAGCCAGGTTGGCGCTGGCACCGGAGTGGGGCTGCACGTTTGCGTGATTGCAGCTGAACAGCTCACAGGCACGCTTGCGGGCGATCTCCTCGGTGACGTCCACCGCGTAGCAGCCGCCGTAATAGCGGTGCCCGGGGTAGCCCTCGGCATATTTGTTGGTCAGGCAGGTGCCCATGGTGGCCATGACAGCCTTGCTGACAATATTCTCGGATGCGATCAGCTCAATGTTGCGGCGCTCGCGGGCAAATTCCTCTTTGATGGATGCGCCCACTTCCGGGTCGTACTTCTCGATGAAGTCCATAGTGCTCTGAATTATGTTGTCCTGAATCATGTTGTTTCCTCCTTCAATCGGCTTGTAAAACCAATACCTGCTGGAATTTCGCTTGCCTGTCTATTTTTACATTCCACCGTACGCGGGTACGGCCGGAATACGGACAGCGGATGAAAATGTTCCGGCAAATTGCCACATTTCCCAATTTAACTTACTGTGCTTAGCGTATCAAATTCAATGCGGTCTGTCAAGGATGAAAGGGGGATACTTTAACAGAAAATTTACGCATCCCTTAAAAATAATGAGGCGGAAAACTCTGCGCCTATTCGATCCTGGCCGGCGTCCCGTCCTCGTACAGACCGTTTTCCGTGACGACCCAATGGACAGGGCGGTCATGGGGCTCCACAGGCAGTTCCTCCCGGATCAGTCTCTCCCGGCACACCATCACGGCTCCGGAGCGATAGTCCGCCAGAAAGCGGTCGTAAAACCCGCCGCCACGGCCCAGCCGCCGCCCCGCGTGATCGCAGGAGAGGCATGGAATCACGGCAAAATCCACCTCGTCAGGCGTCACCGTGGGACTTTCGGCGGGCGGCTCCGGAATGTTGTAGGAGCCGGGCGTCAGCTGGCTGAGGGACGTGATGATATGAAGCTCCATAAGCCCCATGCCGGTACACAGCGGAACGCACAGCCGCTTTCCGGCGCGCAGGGCGTCCTCCAGAATGGGATGGGTGTTGATCTCCCGGCCGAAGGTGGCGAAACAGAACACCGTTCCCGCGCTCTGGTATTCCGGGAGCTTCAGGATCGTTGCGGCGATGGCTTTGTCGGCCCGGGCGGCATAGCCCTCGTCCATCTGCCGCATTGCGGCGCGCACCTCGCTGCGCAGCTGCTTTTTCTCATCGGCTCTTGTCATGTGTGCTCCTCCTCTTTTTGAATGGGTCTGCCGAACTGAATGGAGTCCACTCCGAATTTTCCGCGGATGGAGTCCATGGCGGTCTCAATTTTTTCCTGACGATTCTGCCTGGCCTTGTCCGCTGCGCCGAAGAGGTCGGCCTGCTCGAAGGCCTCGGCCTCCGGCGTAAGGCTGATGGCGGTGACGGTGAGCATGCGAATGGGGGCCGGCGGCTTCCAGACGGAATCCACCAGCTCCATGGCGCTCTCCGTCAGCTCCCGCATGAGATGGGTGGGCGCGGAAAGCTGCTTTTGGCGGCTCCGGTTTTTAAAATCCGGCGTCCGGACGGTGACCTGCACACCTCCGGCATAGAGCCCGGCGGCGCGCAGCCGCATGGCCACGTCGTCTGCCAGCAGGGCAATGCCGGAGCGCACCTGCTCCCGGGCGGTCAGATTGAAGCGGAAGGTCGTTCCGCTGCCCACGGATTTGGGAGGCTCCGGATTGTGCCGGGAGCGGACGGGCTCCCGATCCAGGCCGTTGGCGTAGCCCCAGAGCTGGCGGCCCATCTTGCCCAGCAGCATCTCCAGCATCTCGGGCCGGCTCTGGGCCAGCTGACCGATGGTGGCGATGCCGTACTGTCCCAGAATTTTCTGGGCGGCCCGGCCCACGAACAGCAGCGCGCCCGCCGGCAGGGGCCAGAGGATCTCCCGCCAGTTCTCCCGGGAGATGACGGTGGTGGCGTCCGGCTTTTTATAGTCGCTGCCCAGCTTGGCAAAGATCTTGTTGAAGGAGACCCCCACGGAGACGGTCAGTCCCAGCTCCCGGCGCACCTGGGCCCGGATGCCGTCGGCAATCTGGCGCGGGTCGCCGCCGAAGAGGTGGGCGGAGCCGGTGAGATCCAGCCAGCTTTCGTCGATGCTGAAGGGCTCCACCAGGTCAGTGTAGCGCTCGTAGATGTCGTTGACCCACCGGGAGTACTCCCGGTAGCGGTCGTGGTGCGGCGGAAGCAGCACCAGATCCGGACATTTTTTCCGGGCCTGCCAGATGGTCTCCGCCGTCTGGATGCCGAACTTTTTGGCGGGTTCGTTTTTGGCCAGAATGATCCCGTGGCGGGAGGCGGGATCGCCGCATACCGCCGTGGGGACGTCCCGCAGCTCGGGGTGGCTCAAAAGCTCCACCGATGCGTAAAAGCTGTTCAGATCGCAGTGCAGGATGATTCGGCTGTCCGGACCCTCCACAGGCGGCACCTCCTTCCGGCCCCGGGCTGCACGGGCGGTTATCCGTAAAAATTCTCCGGGTGATGATTCTTGTCAAAAAGATGGTTGTAGGCCAGAATCCGGTAGTCGCTGTACAGCTTCCGGACAGCCTTGGGCAGCTTCGCCTCCGAATCGGTGACGAGACCGTCCTCCGTGACGAAGCCCACGGTGGTGGCCACCGGCAGGACCTGCATCAGCCGGGCGTGAAGCTGTTCCCAGCCGGTCAGCGGGAATCCGGCCAGCTGGGCGGTGAGGGTGCCCAGATAGTTGGAGGAGATGCGGATGCCCTCCTGCTCGGGGATGTCGTAATTGGCCCAGATGAAGAACGGCACCTCGTACTGCCGCAGCACCTCCTCCGTGGAGCGGTCATCCAGGGCCTTGCCGTACAGCAGCTCGTAAAACGCGTTGCCCAGAGGGGGCTGATGGTCACCGAAAAAGACGATCATGGTGCGCTCGCCGCTTTTGGAGTAGTGATCGATCAGCTCCCGGATGGCGTCGTCGCTCCGCTTCATCAAAGAGAAATACTGCGTCATCACCGCGCTGGCGCCGGCCCCGTCCACCTGGACGTCTTCGGAGAGGTTGTTCCAGCCCTGGGCGTAGCCGCTGTGGTTCTGCATGGTGACGTTAAAGAGAAAGGTGGGCCCGTCGGTTTCGTCCGTCATGCGGAAGAGCTGGCGATAGTCGCTCTCGTCGCTGACGTACTGGCGGATATACTGGGGGTCCTGAACGTCGGGCAGGAAATAGGCTTGGTCAAAGCCCAGCCAGGGATAGACGGAGGTTCGGTTCCAGCCCGAGGCCAGGTAGGGGTGGAACGCGGCGGAGCGGTAGCCCAGAGCCTTGAGCTGCGACACAAGGGACGGCGCGCCGTCATAGAGATAGAGCTGATAGGCCACCGTGGAGGAGGGCAGAAAGGCCAGAGAGTCGCCGGTGAGATACTCAAACTCCACATTGGCGGTGCCGCCGCCGGTGACGGGGGAGACCATCATGCCCTTGACGGTGTTGTCCGTCAGGGAGTGGTAAAAGGCCAGGGGATCCCCCGTCAGCTTCAGATTGGGAAACGACGCCTGCATGTCCGCGAAGGACTCGTTCATCACCACGATAAGGTTCGTGGGGGCCTCCGTGCCGGCCTCGGTTTCCGTGTCGCCGGGGTACGCCTCCGCAATGGCCTCAGCGGCCTCGGCGGAATAGCCGTCGGGTTTTTCCACAAAGCTGTAGCGCAGGGCAGTCATGAAATTCAGCATAAAGCCGTTGGCCTGGGTTTTCCACTGCTGGGCGTAGATGCCGATGGCGGGCAGGAGGCCCGTGAAGAAAAACACGTAGCAGAATATCGCGATGCCGGCCCAGGAGACGACAGCGGTCCGCCGGCGCAGCTTCTGCCGCCCTCGCCGGCGAAAGAGAAAATGGGCCGCCAGCAGGAGCAGCCAGTAGCCGCCCAGCAGGGCCAGCGCGGTGTAAACCGCATGATCCGGCGCGTAGCTGTAATCTCCGGCGACGTTGACGGCGGTGCCCAGGCTCAGAAGGTCGCAGGGAAAAATGATGCGGCCCCGGAAGGTGAGCACGTAGTGGTTGGCAAGGCCAAAGAGAAAGCACGCGCCGCTGGCCGCGCCCGCAGCCAGCGTTTTGCGTCCGATCAGCATCCGGAACACCCAGAAGATGAGGTAATACCACACCAGGTTCAGCGCCACCTGCTCGGCGTCCAGGCTTTCAAAGGGATTGTTGTTGTTGAGGTATTCCACCATCAGGTAGACGGCCCACGGCCCCAGGGCGAAAACGGCCCGGGCGGCGTTTTCCCGATCGGTGAGCCAGCGGGGCAGACGCCGCCGCGGCTCCCGGGGCTCCTCCCCGGAGGGAGCGCCGTCCCCCAGCGGGGGCGCACCTTCGCCGCCGGGCAGGGAACCGTCCTCCGGGCCGTGATTTTCCCGGGGAACGGACTGGTCGGAATCCTGCGGAAAACGGGGATCATCCATGGAAACGCCTCCTTGGAAAAAAGTACGACAGACGCCGCAGCGCCTGCCGTACCGGAGATTCACGCCCTATTTGTGCAGCAGGGGGGAGAGCGGCTTATAGATGAGAAAACAGATTCCCACGTCCAGCAGGCCCTTCATCAGCGTAAAGGGCAGGTTGAAGGTCACAAGACAGGCCAGAAGCCCGTTGACCGAGGGATTGATCTGCTGATAGAGGCCGACGATGGCCTCAATAGGCATAAACTTCGCGTAGATGGGATAGGTGATGAAATAGTTGACCGGCACGCTGAGCACGGCCATGGCCGCGGCTCCGGCAAAGGAGCCCAGCAGGGCGCCCCGGCGGCTCTTGTGATGCCGGAATTTTTCATAGATGACGCCGGCAGTATACACGAAGATGGCGCCCAGCAGGAAGTTGCAGAATTCCCCCACGCCGCCGGTGGTGGTGCGCAGGCAGTTGACGAGATTTTTGATCAGGCACACCGCCACGCCGTACCACGGCCCCAGACTGAAGGAGGCCAGCAGAGCCGGAAGCTCGGAGATGTCCAGCTTGATGAAAGCGGGCATAAAGGGGACGGAAAAGTCCAGGAACATGAGCACCGAGGACACCGCGCTGAGCATGGCCGCCACGGTCATACGGTGCGTTTTGGAGCGGGACGGGACACAGGCGGCGGTTTTGGGATGAAATTCGGACATAAAAAACACTCCTTTTGTTTGCTTGAAAAACACCTTGAGATTCTCTGTCTCCACAAGGTGAACAAGCAACAAAGGAGCATCCCCGCTGCAATCATCTTCTTCCATCCAGACTTTCACTGTCGGTCCCGGAGTTTCACCGGGTCAGCTGCGCTCCCGGAGGAGCCGCTCGCGGACTGTACCGCCGGTGGGGAATTGCACCCCGCCCTGAAGACCAAGTATCCAGTTGCTTTTCTGCTACGGCAAGTATACGATATCAGGAGAAAAAATGCAAGACCCGCATTTTGATTTTTTGCGGCCGGCACGCAGACAAATTTGAGAAAAGCTCTTTACAAAAGAGAACATATGTTCTATACTGCAAGGGAAATTATGGAAGCGGGGAGGCGGACTTTATGCGCGGCAGGCAGAGCGCCTGCAGCTTTACGGGCCATCGGCCCGGCAAGCTGCCATGGGGATATGACGAGTCGGACGGGCGGTGTGTGGAGCTCAAGCGGCGGATACGGGACGCGGTGGACGCCGCCTATGAGGAGGGCTTCCGCCATTTCCTCTGCGGGATGGCGCTGGGGTGCGACCTCTACTTCTGCGAGTGCGTCCTGGCCCTGCGGGCGAAGCATCCAGACGTGACGGTGGAGGCGGCGATTCCCTGCCCCACCCAGGCCGGGGACTGGCCGGAGGCCGAGCAGGTGCGCTACCGCGCTCTGGTGGCCGCCTGCAACTATGAGACGCTGGTCTCCGCCAGCTATACGCCGGACTGCATGCAGCGCCGCAACCGCTATCTGGTGGATCACGCGTCGCTGCTGATTGCCGCCTACGACGGTACGCCGGGGGGAACCCAGTATACCATCCAGTACGCCATGCGCCGGGGCGTGCCGGTGGCGGATCTGCCCATTACGGCGCCGCGGCGGTAGAAAAGATCCGTGAAGCCCGGGAACCTTTTTGCCTCCGGTCCGTCCAAAGAAACAGAAAAGAGCGGCGCGCCGCGCCGCCGGTACGAATAAGGAGACTTTTATGAGAAAGAAACTGACCGCCCTGCTGCTGGCCCTGACGCTGGCGCTGACCCTCACCGCCTGCGGCGCCTCCGGCGGGAAAGACGCGTCGTCATCCTCCGGGACGGGCGCGGGCAGCGTGTCCTCCGGCGCGGTGTCCGGCAGCGGTTCCGCCTCCGGGGAGGAGCCGGACAGCCTGCCCGCCGACGACAGCACCTCCGCCCAGCCGGAAAAGGAACCGGAGAAGCAGCCCGAGAGCACTCCGGTGACAAAACCATCCACCACAAAACCCTCCACCACGAAACCCTCCGGTGGTTCCTCCGCCCAAAAGGTGGATCTCTCGGCGTTTTATACGACCCTCAGCTCCGGCGACGATTTTCCGTCCATGACCGCCGTCTCCGGGGACGCGCTGGATACGCTGTATCCCGGCCTGAACGACCTGAAGCCCAGCCAGTGCCTGGTATATACCGCCGCGATTTCCGCCGTGGCCTGCGAGGTGGCTCTGGTGGAGGTGAGCGGCAGCGCCGCCGTCAAGTCGGTGAAGGATATTTTTCAGGCCCGGGTGGATTATCAGATCGACCAGGGCGCGTTCTATCCCTCCACGGTGGAGGCCTGGCAGAAGGACACCCAGATCGTGGCCAACGGAAACTACGTGATGCTGATCTGTTACAGCGGAGCGGACACCGCGGTGAGCTCCTTCAACGCGCTGTTCCGATAAACGGCAGCCGGGGCGCACCGGAAAAATTTAAAAGTCTAATACTTTGGGCGGATGACAGATTTTTCGTCTGCTGATACAATCTATCACACGCGCTTCTTATGGATTGCGCGGTCAAAACGGCTGAACGGGTCTGAGGAAGGGACGCAGATGACAGAAAATACACAGGCGGCTGTGCCGGAGCTTCTGCGCAGACAATTCGGGGCGGCCTACCGCCGCCATCGGGTGATTTTGCTTCACGGGCCCTGCGGCTGCGGAAAAACCGTGGTGGCCCGGGAGCTGCTGTAAAAGAGCCCCGGCGGACAGAAACTGACGGCCTGCGGCGGGAAACGGTTGACGGAGGAAATTTTTATGGACATCACTTTTACTCTGACCATCACCGGGATGGAACACGGCGAGTGGCAGGGACGGCTGAAACGTGCGGACGGCGGGGAGCAGGGCTTTCAGTCAGTACTGGAGCTGCTCCGGCAGCTTAACTGCGAACTGGGGAACGAAAGAGCATAGACGGCCGCTCCCAGGGAGGGCCCGCCCGAAAGAGCGTTTTCCGGAGAGGGGCCGCGGCGGCTTGTTCGCGGCATACCCATCAAAAAAAAGACGGAGCGTCCGGCGCGCCGTCCCAAAAGCGGCAGGGCCCGTTTTGGGGGCCCTGCCGCTTCGTGTCCCCGGAGCAATGGCCGCCTGCGGATTTCTGCATTCCGCGGCCCGTTTTGGCATGGATGGGAAATTTGATGGGTCGGTGCAGAAAAGTCCGGGTGGGAAGCGGACGTCTCCGTTCGCTTCCCACCCGGACTTTTTTTACGACAGGCACGGCCTGCGTCACGACTTCCGCTGCTCCTCCAGCTCCCGGCGGGCCCGGTCGCTGTGCTCCATGCAGCGCCGCATTGTCCTGGCCGTGGCCGCCACCTGGTCGATGATCTCGAAAACCGTCTGCTCCAGTTCGCTTCCCCTGGAATAGTCTGCCCTGACCACGCAGTCGATCCGGCCGTGGCGGATCATATCGTCAGCTTCCCGCCGGTCTTCCTGATAGACGGCGATGGAGTGTCCGCCGTTGACCTTCGTCAGCTTCATGCAGGGAACGTCGGTGAGCCCGTCGCCGATGTAGATCATATTGCGGAACGGCACCCGTCTCCGGTCCTCAGGCATGTATTCATTGAGCCCCCTGTTTTCCCCCACATCCAGCACGCCCTTGTTGATGCGAAACAGAAACTGGGTTTTGCTGGTGTAGTTTACCGCCATGGCGGGCCAGACCGGAACCCCCCTGCCGTCATAGCAGAAGGCGGCGGCGTAGATCTCCCGGAACTCTCCGGCGATGGCCGTGCCCTCGATAATTTCCTTGAGGCCGGAGGAGATGATATAGTGCTCCGGCACCAGGCCCTGCTTCTCCGCGTAGGCGTTTACCCGGCGGAACCAGGTTTTCACCCCAGGGAACAGCTGCACGCCCCGGCCAAGCTCCCGGAGGGTGTCGTGGGTCACCAGCTGCTTCCCCGCGGCCTTTTCCAGCATCACATACATGTACGCGAGAATCTGATCCATGTTATGGCTGCGCATCGCCTCGCCGCACGCGTCCCAGAATGCCCCGGACTCCATGCCCAGACTGGGGATGAAGGCGTATTCCTGCATATCCCTGGGCGACAGCGTGTGGTCGAAGTCATACATCAGCGCGAGAATCGGCTGATTGCTCACGGCAATCCCTCCCTGGCTCCGCTCTGCGGATTTTTTCTCCGCTCCGTTCACAAAAACGGGGCGGTTTTGCTCTTTTTACCGAGTATACGCCCCTTTTCGGGGGATTACAATCCGGGTTTTGCCGGATACCCTGCCCCGGAACAAGCGTGGGTGGGTTGTCAGTCCCGTCCCGGCGCGCTATAATAGCGGCATGGAAATTCGGGAGCCGGCCCGCAAAGAGCGGGGCCGCGGCGCCCTGACAGGGGAGAGATCGGAATGGCGGAAGAACTGCTGATCCGGGCGGTGACGCCCGGCGACGCCCGGGAAATTCTGGAGATTTACGCGCCCTACGTCCGAAAGACGGCCATCACCTTTGAGTACGAGGTGCCGGCGCTGGAGGAGTTCCGGGCGAGAGTGGAACGGACTCTGAGGCGGTACCCGTACCTGGCGGCAGAGCGGGGCGGAGCGCTCCTGGGCTACGCCTATACCGGCCCGTTTGTGGCGCGGGCGGCCTATGACTGGGCGGCGGAGACCTCCATCTACCTTCGGGAGGACTACAGAAAGATGGGGCTGGGACGGGCGCTCTATACGGCGCTGGAGGCGGCCTCACGGGCGCAGAATATCCTGAACCTCAACGCCTGCATCGGCTGCCCGGAGACAGAGGACGCCTATCTGACCAACAACAGCGCGGAGTTTCACCGCCATCTGGGGTACAGCACAGTGGGAAAATTCCACCAGTGCGGCTATAAGTTCGGAACGTGGTACGACATGGTCTGGATGGAGAAGCTGCTGGGCGCCCATCCGGCGCAGCCCGCCCCTATGATTCCCTTTCCAAATCTCAGCGGGGAGCAGCTGTTGGCGCTGGGCATCCGCCCGGCGCTGTGACGGGGGAGGTGAGCTGTTTTGGAACTGTCTCAAATGCCCCAGAAGCGCCCTGCGCTGACCAACGAGGATCTGTACCGCAGGCAGATGCGCCTGCTTCAGAATTTCCTGGAGCACGGGGCCATTACCGCCGCGCAGTAGCGCACAGCGCCGGCGAGCTGACGCGAAAAATGCGGCCCCGGAAGGACGACAGGCCCTAAAACCGGAGTTTTGGAGCGGGTAAACCCGGCTTGCGGAGCCGGGCATGCCCGCTTTTTTCTAATTACCCGATATTCCTATTGAAAATATAGGAAATTGAGGTATACTGGAATCAGCGGGGATCGGCGCGGCGGCACGCCGGGCAGAGCCCCGGAACAGATTCTGAAAAGAGCGGCCGGCCTGAACCCGGGCCGGGATACGGATGCGGAGGGACTGCCATGAAAAAGCGGATACTGGCGCTGGGGGTGCTGGCGCTGTGCGCCGCCCTGCTCTGGGGCTGCGCTGCCGGGACTCCGGCCGGGCGGAAGGCACAGGTACAGAAGGATGAGGCGGCGGGTCACGCCGCCGGAGAGAAACAGGGGGCGGATCAGATGACCATGCAGGGCTTTGACGGAACCTATCGGAAAAAAGAGGGCACGGAGGTGATCTACCTTGCCGGAGGCTGCTTCTGGGGCATGGAAAAGCTGGCTCAGGCGCTGCCCGGCGTTCTGGACGCGGTCAGCGGCTATGCCAATGGAGACAGCGGGACGCAGCAGCCCACCTACGAGTTGGTCTGTACCGGCGGAACGGGCTTTAAAGAGACGGTGCGGGTGGTCTACGACCCGGCGGTCATCACGCTGCCGCAGCTTCTCCAGGCGTATTTCCTGGTGATCAATCCCACCGCCGTCAACCGGCAGGGCCACGATGTGGGCACCCAGTATCAGGCGGGCATTTATTACCGGGACGAGGCCAGCGGGGAAACAGTGGAGCGCATTGCGGCGGCCGAGGCGAAAAAGTATGAGAAGTTTGCCGTGGAGCACGGGCCGCTGGTCAATTTTTACGACGCGGAGGAGTATCACCAGGATTACCTGGAGAAAAATCCCGGGGGCTACTGCCATATTCCCGCCCATAAGATCGAGGACGTGGCGGCGCTGATCCTGGCGGAGCAGAGCTACCGCAAGCCGGCTCAGGAGCAGCTGCGGCAGTCTCTGACGCCCCAGCAGTACAATGTGACCCAGAAGGCCTACACAGAGCGCGCCTTCACGGGGAAATACTGGGACACCGATCAGGAGGGCATCTATGTGGACGTCACCACCGGTCAGCCGCTGTTCCGCTCAGCGGACAAGTATGAAAGCGGCTGCGGCTGGCCCAGCTTTACGGCGCCCATCTACGAGGGCGTGGTGCGGTATATAGCCGACGATTCCATGGGCATGAGCCGCACGGAGGTGAAAAGCAGCGTGGGCGACGCCCATCTGGGCCACATCTTCACGGATGACCCGGAGTCGCCCAACGGAACCCGGTACTGCATCAACAGCGCGTCCCTTCGCTTCATTCCCCGTTCGGAGATGAAAAAGCGGGGCTACGGCGCGTACCTCATGCTGCTGGACCGGTAGACGGAGCGGTGTGCTGCCGGTTTTCCGCCGCCTTCCACCGGAAGCTCGGCGGGAAACCCCCGAATAATCTGCGCTCCGGGGCATAGCCGTGGCCCGCGTTACAGCGCATAGAGCGCCAGAAGGCTCAAAATCAGGATGTGCGCGGGATAGAAGGCGTAGGAGACATATTTGAAAATCCGATCCGCCCGGCCTGTCAGGGTTTTTCTGCCGTTGTACATCCAGATGGGAATCAGGCTCAAAAGGGCCAGGCCCTGCTGGGGGAATTCCAGCCCGCCTCAAAGCAGGGACACATTTTCCTCGATGGCCCGGACAAAGGCCCGCAGCCCCGCCTCGTCCTCCGGGGTAAAGCGCCCGGGCAGGGGACTGTCCACATCCAGTACGGCGGCTACGGCGCCGTTTTGATGGATGGGCACCACAATTTCGGAGCGGGACGCGCTGTCGCAGGCGATGTGACCGGGGAACCGATGCACGTCCGCCACCCGCTGCACCCGATCCTCCAAGACCGCCGTGCCGCATACGCCCCGGCCCGCCGCGATGTGGATGCAGGCGGGCTTGCCCTGAAACGGCCCCAGCACCAGCTCCCCTCCGCGCATCAGATAAAAGCCCACCCAGTTGATATCCTCCAGCGCCTGCCACAAGAGCGCGGCGGCGTTGGCAAAGAGCGGCACACAGAAGGAATCAGCCTCCTGAAAGCCGCGGAGCTGCTCTGCCAGCAGCGGGTAATCGGTCATAAAAATTCTCCTTTTTTAGAAAAATGCGGGCCGGGAGCTCCGCCGCGGCATGCGGGCGGAGCTTTGCGGAAGGCATAAGAAAATCCCCGCCCGATCTGCCGGACGGGGATTTTTCCCTGCTTGCCGGGCGGTCTGCGGGAGCGCCCCCGGGCGGTTCCGCTTTGCCGTATGATGCAGATCGTGCCGCGGATTTACCGGCGGCGAACCGGTCTGGGGACGAAATGCGCCCTGCTGTTTTGTACATTTTACAGGACGGCGGCGAAAAAGTCAATTCTCCCCGTCCATGGGGAGCCGGCGTCTCCACCAGACGGCTTTTTCCCGCTGATACTCCACAAAGCCGCAGCGCTTCAAAACCTGTTGGGAGGCCAGATTGTCCGTCATCGTCTCGGCAATTACGGCCCGCACGCCCTCCTGCCCGGCCGCCCAGCGGCACATGGCCGCCACCGCTTCGGTCATGTAGCCGTTGTGCTCGAACATCTTCCCCAGGCCGTAGCCGATTTCCGTCTCCCCGTTTTTGCCGGGGATATCTTTAAAGTCCGCCGAACCCACCACCGTGCGGTCCTCTTTGCGGATCAGCAGCCAGAAGCTGTGCCAGGGATAGTTCAGCGGATCCGCCTCGGTGATCAAAAGCTGACCCCTTATAATCTCCAGGAAATGCCCCTCCATAGGCTCCGCCCGGTAGGAGCAGGCGAGCTCCTGTTCCAGGGCGGGGAGATCCTCCGCCCAGAGACGAAGCTGCTTTGGCTCCAGAACCGCCAGTTCCAGCCGCTCTGTTTCTAATTTCATGGCTTCCTTTCACCCTCCGCGATTCAATTTCAGCGCAGACCCCCGGCACCGCTGCGCCATCGTAAACTTTCAGCGCCTGTACGCATTTACGTGCAGCTTATTATAGCCCGGCGGGCAGAGAGTGTCAATTTCCGCCAAAAACCGCTCAGACGGCCGGTTTGAGGAAGAATTGGTTGATTTTGTGTCAGAAAAAGGATAAAATAAAAAAACGGGGGAGAATCTGTTTTTTACCGTAGGCGTGCCGGACAGACGACCGAAACCCACTGATGCGCGAGAACCGGGCCTGGATGACAGAATTCGTTCTTCCCGTTGGAAGGCGGCTGCGATGAAAGACCAGATCAACGAGATTCTCAACAGACTTTTTGTGGATAACGGAAGGACGATTGCGTTTGATTTTGATCCGGCCGCAGACAGGGTGACGCTGATTCAGAACGGTTCGGGAGAATCGGTGCGCCATGATATGGATCGCTTTCACGAGGTGGATCTGGGCGCCGCATTTCAGATCCCGCCCGAGGATGCCGCCTCTGTGCGCGCCGAGATTCTCAATGCGGCCGCGTCGCCCAAAAGCGGCACCATGTCTTTTCACTCCCGCTACCAATGCGGCAGTGAGCAGCATTACCGGCTGCAGTATCTGTCGTTTAAAGACCGCCGGGAACAGCGGTATTACCGGGTCGTGGGCATTGTGACCGGGATCCAGGGCGAGATGGAGCGGCAGGCGGTGATCGACGGCTTCTCCGAGAAAATCCGGGGCTTCGACGGTATGGCCGGACAGAACCTGACCATCTCCCAGCAGGTGTTTGAGATTCTCTACAGCACGCCGGATGTCCATCAGGCCATCCGGACGGTCTTAAGCGTCCTCGGCACGGCGTACCGTGTGGATCGGGTCTATATTTTTGAGGACACCGAGGATCACCAGTACTGCTGCAATACGTTTGAGTGGTGCGCGGAAGGAATCTCACCGGAAATTGAGAACTTGAGGCGGGTCTCCTACGAACAGGATCTGGGCGGGCACTACCAGGATAACTTCGATCAGGACGGGGCCTTTTTGTGTCCCGATATTTCCCTGCTGCCGCAGGAACAGTATGAGATCCTGGCAAAGCAGGGGATTTTTTCTATGCTGCAGTGCGCCATTACGGAGAACGGCGTGTTTCAGGGCTATATCGGCTTCGATGCCTGCGGACGAAAGCGGGAGTGGTCCCGGGAGCAGCTGCGGACGCTGATGATGACGACCAAGGTTGTGGGAACGTTTTTGTGCAAAAAACGCCATGAGGAGGCGCTGAGCGAGACCAACCGCAATTTGCAGAATCTGATTAACAGAATCCCCGGCGGCGTTGGAATCTATGAGGCGCGGGGGGATCGGTTTTACCAATTATATCTGAACGACGGCTATTATACGCTGCTGGGAGATTCCAGAGAGAACCGGACCCAGTACGCGGGAACACGCTATTTTGAGGCTGTTCATCCGGAGGATATTCCCCATGTGCGGCAGGAGGCAGCCAGGCTTCTGGGCGGGACGGGCCATCTGGACATGGTTTACCGCTGTATTAACCGCCGGAAAAGATACACCTGGCTCCGCATGGTGGGCAATGCCTATCGCCAGGAGAGCGGCAAGGTTTTCGTCTACTGCACCTATGCCAATGTGGACGAACAGATGGCGCAGAAGCTGGCTCTGGAAAAAAACCAGGCGCTGCTGAATCAGGCCATGCAGGCCGCCAAGATGATCTCCTGGGAATACGACGTTGAAAAAAAGTGCATTTATCAGGCGGAGACCTCCCAGCTGCAGCACGGCTATCCCTCCGTTGTGGAAAATGTCCCGGAGTCCCTGATCGCGGATCGCTTCGTGCACCCTGGCAGCGTCGCCGTCTACCGGGGCCTCTTTGTGCAGATTCCCCGGGGCGGCGCTCCTCTCCGGGGTGATGTCCTGGTTCGGACGCCGGATCGGAAGGGCTATTGGTGGGAGCGCATCATCATGACGCCCATCTACGACCAGAACGGAAAGCACGTCCGCTCTCTGGGCACGACCATCGATGTGACGGAGCAGAAGCGGCTGGAGCGGAGATACCGCCAGCAGCTGCGGGAGCTGGAGACCGTGGACAGCCCAAATCTGATGGCCAAGGCGTGGTACAACCTGACCGAGAACTGCATCCAGTCCCTGTACGAGCGGAACGGCGCTGCCCTGAAAAAAGATGCGCCGTCCGATTACGATGCTGACCTGAAGGCAGTTGCCGGACTGTGTTCCTGTCCCGAAAAGAGACAGGAACTGCTGCAGACATTCGGCCGGGAGCGGCTGATCCGGGAGTTCCGGGAGGGGAACACGGATTTCACCGTGGACTACCAGCGGAAAACCGCGGAGGGCGCGCCCCTGTGGGTACGGGATCAGAGCAGGACCTTTGAAGAGCCCGAGAGCGGGGCAGTCATGTGCATGATCTACAGCTATGACCTTACGGAGCAGAAGACCACCGAGGAGATGATCCAGACGGTTGTCCGCCTGGACTACGATTATCTGGCGCAGGTCAATCTGCAAAAGAACCGGTACGTCATCTACTGCAGCGGCGCGGAGGACCTGACGCCGCTTCCGCCTATGCAGGACGACTATGAAAAGAGCGTCCGGGAATATGCCCACACCTATATGAGCCCGGAGGAGGCCGACCGCAATATCCGGGATATGTCCATCGCCAACGTCCGTGCCCAGCTGAAAAATTCGGAGCGCTTTACCTGCTACGTCAATGTCAGAGCCGCGGACGGAACCGTGCAGCGCAAGCTGCTGCAGTTTTCCTATATGGACCGCGCCAACGAGCGGGTTTTGCTGACGCGGGTAGACGTGTCCGACATCTACCGCAAGGAGCAGGCAAAGGTGGAGGAGCTGCAGGCGGCAAAGGACGCCGCGGAGTCGGCCAAATGCCAGGCGGAGGAGGCCAGCGGCGTCAAGGCGCAGTTCCTCTCCCGCATGAGCCACGACCTCCGCACGCCCATGAACGCGATTATCGGCCTTTCCACCCTGGCGGAGGACGAGCTGGCCGATCCGGCCGCCATGAAACGGTATGTCTCCAGTATTCGCTCCGCCGGCAGTTTTCTGCTGGGACTGGTAAACGACTGCCTGGATTATGAAAAGCTGACCGCCAGCAAAATGCTGCTGCATCCGCAGACCTACACCTGCGGGCGGTTTTTGACCAGCATCCGGACCATGATCGAGCCGCTGTGCCGGGCAAAACAGATTACCTTCGTCCTGGATGAGAAAGGGACGCCGGGGCCTGTTGTGACAGACCCCATCCGCTTTGAGCAGATCTTTTTCAACCTGCTGACCAACGCGGTGAAGTTTACGCCGGAGGGCGGCAGGGTGGAGCTGCGGATGATCGCCCATGCGGAGGCGAACGGGATTCTCCCCTGTGATTTTCTGGTGCGGGACACCGGCATCGGAATGAGCCGGGAGTTTCAAAAGCGCATGTATGAGCCGTTTGAACAGGAACAGGGGGAGTCCGCCCAGATGGAGGGCACCGGCCTGGGACTGACGATTGTCAAGAACCTGGTGGAGCTGATGGGCGGCACAATCCGCGTCAAGAGCGAACCCGATGCGGGAACGGAATTTACCGTCCGGCTGGATCTGCCTACCGCAGCGAAAGGAGAGAGACCCTCCCGGCCCGGCAGCCCGAAAAGGAGCGGCCGCGGGCGGCTGGAGGGCATGCACGTCCTGCTGGTGGAGGATCATCCCCTCAATACCGAGATCGCGGTGAAGCTCCTGGAAAAACGGGGCGTCCGCGTATCCTGCGCGGTGAACGGCCGGGAGGGCGTGGATCGGTTCGCCGCCTCTCCCGCCGGGACCTATCAGGCAATTTTGATGGATGTCCGCATGCCGGTGATGAACGGGCTGGAGGCGACCCGCGCCATTCGGGCCCTTCCCCGGGAGGACGCGCTGCGCGTGCCCATTCTGGCCATGACCGCCAATGCGTTTGAGGAGGACGTCCGGGCAACACGGGCCGCAGGGATGAACGAGCACCTGTCCAAGCCTGTGGAGCCGGAAAAACTGTACGCCGCCCTGGAGCGGTGGACGGCGGAGCGGACGGAGAGTAATCCGCCGGTCCAAAGCCGGAATTGAGCCCTCCGGCCGCCAGCGGATCTTCCGCCTCCCGGCGCCGTGTCCGCAGCAGAGAATATTTTTGCCGCCCTCTTGACTGGGCGGCCCGCCCCGCATATAATAGACTGATCGGTCTATTATATGCGGGGTGATTTGTATGAAGAAAGAGGAAAAGACCCGGCACACCCGGGAGAAGATCCTGACGGCGGCCATGGAGGAGTTCGGCACCAACGGATATGCCGGGGCGTCGCTGAACAATATCTGCTGCCGGGGGATTGCCAAGGGGCTGCTCTACCACAATTTTGAAAGCCGGGATGCGCTTTATCTCGCCTGCGTGGGGGAGACCTTCCGCGCGCTGACGGAATATCTGCAAAAAGCGGAGATCGGGAACAGCCTGCGGCGGTACATGGATGCCCGTGTGGAATTTTTCAGAAGCCGGCCCCTTTCGGCCCATGTGTTTTTTGAGTCGGTTCTCCAGCCGCCGGAGGCGCTCCGGGATGAGATTCTGGCGCAGCGCCGGGATTTTGACGCGCTGAACGAGACGCTGTACCGGGCCATGCTGGATTCGCTCTCCCTGCGCTCCGGCGTCACCCGGGAGGACGCCATGACGTACTTCTCCATGATGCAGACCATGTTCAACGGATATTTCAGCAGTCCGGCCTTTCGGGCGCTGCCTCTCTCGGATTGCATGGCAGTCCACGAAAAGGGCCTTTCGAGACTGCTGGACTACATGCTGTACGGGATTGCGGAGAGGGGGCGGGGGGAATGACGCTGCTTCTTCGATGGCTGGCCGCAGTACTGGGGGCTGCGCTGGCGGGAAAGCTGGTGTCCCGGCTGAAGCTGCCCTCCATTTTGGGCTGGCTTCTGGCGGGCATGCTGCTGGGGCCTCACGCGCTGCGGCTGATGCCGGCGGCGCTGCTGGACGCCGTGTGGTACCAGACGGCGGTTCATGTGCTGGAGTGCGCGGTGGGCCTGATGATCGGCACGGAGCTGGTGTGGAGCCGGATCCGGAAATACGGAAAGGCGCTGATTCTCACCACGCTGGCGCAGTCGCTGGGCACTTTCGCTGTGGTTTCGGCCGTATTTGCGGCAGTATTCGTCTTTACCGGCGTGCCGCTCTATCTGGCGTTTATTTTCGGCGGCATCGCGCTGGCCACGGCGCCTGCGCCTGCTCTTTCCATTGTGCGGGAATTCCGGACGGACGGCCCGGTCACCCGGACGCTGATCCCCATGGCGGCGCTGGACGACATGGTGGGCGTGGTGGTGTTTTTCGTGACCATCGCCGTGGTTGCCCGGCATATCATGGGCGGCGGAATCCCAATCTACATCATTCCGGTGATGCTCTTTGCGCCGCTGATCATCGGTGCCGCCGCGGGTTTTCCGGCGGGTTTCCTGCTGAAAAAGGACCGCGGACGGGCGGCGGATCTGGCCATTCTGATAGGATTTATCGCCGTGACTGCGGCGGCGGGCCTTGTGTGCAACACGCTCCTGATGCCCGCGCCGCTGTTGAATTTCATGCTGATGGGCATGGCTTTTTCCGCGGTTTTCTCCAATCTGGTGACCGAGGAGCGGCTGGATCGGGTGGTGGAGGAATTTAATCCGCTGCTGGGTGTGTCCATGCTGGCCGTGATTTTGAATCTGGGCGCGCCGCTGGATTATCACGCCATCCTGGGCGCCGGCTTCTACACCTTCGTGTACATCGCGGCCCGGGCCTTCGGGAAATATTTCGGCGCCCGCCTGGGCGCACAGGCCACGGGCCTGCCGCTGACGGTGCGGAGGTATCTGGGACTGACGCTGCTGCCGCACTCCGGCGTGTCGCTGGTGTTTACGGGGATCGCCGTCTCAATGCTGTCCGGCCCGGCGCCCCGGTGCGCCAGAATTATTCAGGGCACCATCGCGGCCGCGGCGGTGATCAACGAGGTGATCGCCGTGCTGGCGGCTAAAAAGGGCTTCGAGTGGGCCGGCGAGTTCCAGATGCAGGGGAAAAGCACCGGGGACAGGTGTGAGCCTGACGGAGGCGTCTTTCAAAACCCGGTTTCGGAAGGGAAAAGCGATTTAAAAGGGCGGAGCGCCCGGGCCATGGCGGCCTGCGGCGCTCCGCTGAAAAAAGCTTCCAGATTGCTCTTGCTTTTTCCCGCGTTTCAGGCTACTGTATAGAAGCCGTATTCACAGGACACGGGGATTGCGGCGCGCAAAAACGGTTGCCGGGGCTTAAGGTGCAGCATGGAACACGGAGAAAACAGGTATGATTTGACAGAGGGCGCAATTTGGAAGAAACTGCTCCTCTTTTTTTGGCCCATCGCGGTGGGAACGCTTTTCCAACAGCTTTACAATACGGTGGACGCCGTTGTGGTGGGTAAATTCGTGGGGACCCAGGCCCTGGCGGCGGTGGGCGGAAGCGCCGCCCAGGTGGTTTCGCTTTTCATCGGCTTTTTTGTGGCGCTGACCGGAGGCGCCGGGGCCGTGATCGCCCAACTGTTCGGTGCGTCCCGGCGGACGGCGATCTCCCAGGCCGCCCACTCCGCGGTGACCTTCAGCGTACTCATCGGAATCGCGGTGACGGCTGTGGGCATTCCGCTGACGCCGGTGATGCTTCACTGGATGGGCACGCCCGCAGATACCATGGCGGACTCCGTCATCTATCTGCGGATTTATTTCGCCGGTACGATTTTTGTCATGGTCTACAATATGGGGGCCAGCATCCTGCGGGCCTCCGGGGATTCCAGACGTCCGCTTTATTACCTGATCGCCAGCTGCGCGTGCAACATCGTGCTGGATCTGACCTTCGTGATCGGCCTGAAGATGGGCGTGATGGGCGTGGCTCTGGCCACGGTGCTTTCGCAGATTTTAAGCGTCAGTCTCATCATGGTTCAGCTCTGCCGGACGGAGGAGGCATACCACATCAGCCTGCGGGAGCTCCGGATCCACAGGGTTATTATGGCCCAGATGCTGAAAATCGGCATTCCCGCCGGACTGCAGGCCAGCATGTACAATTTCTCCAATCTCATTATCCAGGTGGCCGTCAACAGCCTGGGCACCGTGGTGGTGGCGGCGTGGACCATGACCAGCAAGGTGGACGGGGTTTACTGGGCGCTGAGCAGCGCCCTGGGAACCGCGGTGATGAGCTTTGTGGGGCAGAATTTCGGCGCCGGAAAAACAGATCGCATCCGCCGGAGCATCCGTGTCAGCATGGGCCTTTTTATGGCCTTTACCTTCGTCATGGAGGGGATCCTGCTGCTGATCGGGCGGTTCGGCCTGGGCCTTTTGATCGACGATACCCGGGTGATTGCCCGTACCTGGGAGATTATGACGTATTTTGTGCCCTACTATTTTGTCTGGACGTTTATCGAGGTCATCTCGGGTATGCTCCGGGGCGTGGGCGACGCCATTATCCCGGTGGCCATTACCGGCGTGGGGATCTGCGCCATGCGGCTGGCCTGGATCGCCACGGTGTTTCGGAAATTCCACACCGTGCGGGGCATCAGCCTGTGCTACCCCATCTCCTGGCTGATCACCGCCATCGCCATGACGATCTACTACGCCCGGGGACGCTGGATGCGGCTGGCGCCCGTGCCGGCGGAGCGGGGGGAATGTGCCGGCAAGGCATAACGCCAGTCGGCCCTGAAAAAAGGATCCGGCAGGAGCAAAAGGGGATTTTTCCTCTCCGCTCCTGCCGGTTTTTATGCTTCGGGACTTGAAACGGAGCCTGCCGGCGGCCGTGTGCGCCCCTCAGCCGTTCTGATAGTAGCAGAGCGTGCCGTCGGGAATCACCGAGACGGAGGCGTACTCGCCGTAGGAGGCCCTCAGTAGCTCCAGCGCCTGGGCCCAGGTGTCCACAAAGACCTGCTTGTCCACCTCGCCGAACCAGGCGCGGCTGGCCAGATCCGGATGGGGCATCCAGCACAGGTACCGCCGCACCTCCGGCTGGGAGGTGGCCATGCTGCCCACCAGGCGGCCGTTGAAGAACTTGCCGAAGTAGCCGTAGAGATAATGCGTGCACTGTCCCCGGCGGGTGAGGTCGATGAGCACCACATCTCCGCCGGCTTTTTTGACGCCCAGCGCGCCCAGCCCCGTTGCGATGGAGGCCTCGGTGGCCTTGGCATTGGCGTTTACGATGACAATGTCCTTGTCCCGGGCCGGAGTG
>JALCRQ010000031.1 GCA_022652655.1 Oscillibacter sp.
CCGCGCGCTTTTCGCGCGCGGGTCCGCTGCGAATTTCCGCCGTGCCGCGGTGTGCTTTTCAGGAATCTTCCCTGCGGTAGCGGCGGTATTTTTTCCGGAAGTGCTCCCGCTCCTCCGCGTCCCGGCGATCCAGGGCGTCGGTTCCGGCCCGGCCCTCCATGTGGTGGGTCAGCTCGTGGGAGAGGGTGGAATAGAGCCGCTTCTCCCAGGTTTCCCGGGACCAGTCCTCCTGCCGGGCCAGCGCCGCGAAGGAGCCGTAGTAGAGGTTGATGTACCGGCCCATGGAGTCGCAGCAGTACTCCCCCATGGTGTAGAGGAGGCCCTCTTTGAACTCCGGGTCGGGGCGCTCCTCCTCCAGAAGGTTTACGCCGCCGTTGAGCCCCTCGAACAGGGGCCGGGGAAACCGGTCTGCCTGCTCGTCCAGGATCTCCGCCGCCTCGTCAAACGTCAAAACCAAGAAAACCGCTCCTTTCCGGCCGCCCTTACGCCCGCTGCGCCTGGGGCGCGGAGCGCATGGAGAGGCTGATGCGCTTTTTCTTCTCGTCCACCTCCAGCACCGTCACCTGCACCACGTCTCCCACGGAGACGACCTCCGAGGGATGGCGGATAAACCGGTCCGCCACCTGGGAGATGTGCACCAGGCCGTCCTGATGGACGCCGATGTCCACGAACACGCCGAAGTCGATGACGTTGCGCACCGTGCCGGTGAGCACCATGCCGGGCTTCAGATCCTTCAGCTCCAGCACGTCCGTGCGGAGAATGGGCCGGGGCAGCTCGTCCCGGGGATCCCGGCCGGGCTTCTGGAGCTCCGCCGCAATGTCCCGCAGCGTGGGCTCCCCCACGCCGCACGCCTCCGCGGCCGCCGCCCAGCCGATGGCGCCGATGGCCGTCTCCAGCCCCGCCGTGCTCCCCAGGGTGCGGCCCGTGAGACGCAGCAGCGATTCCGCCGCGGCATAGCTCTCGGGATGGACGGCGGTGTTGTCCAGCGGGGATTTGCTCTCCGGCACCCGCAGGAAGCCCGCGCACTGTTCAAAGGCACGGGGCCCCAGCTTGGGCACCTTGAGCAGCTGCTTCCGGGCGGTGAACGCGCCGTTTTCCTCCCGGTATTTCACCACGTTTTTGGCGGTGGTGCCGTTCAGCCCCGCCACATAGCCCAGCAGGGACGGGGAGGCCGTGTTCACATCCACGCCCACTGCGTTGACGCAGTCCTCCACCACGCCGGAGAGGGCCTCGCCCAGCCGCTTTTCCGGCATATCGTGCTGATACTGCCCCACGCCGATGGCCTTGGGGTCGATTTTAACCAGCTCCGCCAGCGGGTCCTGGAGCCGCCGGGCAATGGACACCGCCGAGCGCAGGTTCACGTCGTACTGGGGGAACTCCTCCGCCGCCAGCTTGGAGGCGGAATAGACCGACGCCCCGGCCTCGGACACGATCATGTAGCTGACGTTGGCCCCGGCCTCGTTGACCCTGCGGATCAGCTCCGCCGCCATCTGCTCCGTCTCCCGGGAGGCGGTGCCGTTGCCGATGGCGATGTGCTCCACGCCGTATCGCTTCACAAAACCGGAGAGCTTCTCGATGCACTCCTGCTTCTGCCTCTCCCCGTAGGTGGGATAGACCACCGCCGTGTCCAGCACCTTGCCGGTGCCGTCCACCACCGCCACCTTGCAGCCCATGCGGTAGCCGGGGTCCAGGCCCATGGTCACCCGGCCCTTCACCGGCGGCTGCATCAGAAGGGGCCTTAAATTCAGGGCAAACTGACCGATGGCCCCCCCGTCCGCCGAATCGGTCAGCGCGGAGCGGAGCTCCCGCTCCAGCGACGGAAAGAGCAGCCGGTCGTAGGCGTCCTCCGCCGCGGCGCGGACAAACGCCATGGAGGGCGAGCCGGGCCGCACCGCCCGGCGCCGGACGGCCTGCACCGCCGCCTCCCGGTCCATGAGGACGCCCACCCGCAGGACGCCCTCCTTCTCTCCCCGGTTCACCGCCAGAATCTGGTGGCCCTGGAGCCTGCGCAGCGGCTGGGTGAAATCGTAGTAGAGCCGATAGACGGTATCCTCCTCCGTGGCCGCCTGAGCGTGCAGAAAGCCCTGGGAAAAGAGCAGCGTCCGGAGGGTCTTACGTACCTCCGCGCTGTCGGAAATCTCCTCGGCAATAATGTCGGAGGCGCCGGCCAGGGCGTCGTCCGCCGTCTCCACGCCCTTTTCGCCGTCCACATAGCGGGCCGCCTCCGCCGAAGGCTCCGGGCCGCCGGGCTCCTGGGCGAAAAGCGTCCGGGCCAGCTCCTCCAGCCCCTTTTCCCGGGCGATGGTGGCCCGGGTGCGGCGCTTTTGCTTATAGGGCCGGTACAGATCCTCCACCTCGGAGAGCGTGGAGGCGCCGTCGATGACCCGCTCCAGCTCCTCCGTCAGCTTGCCCTGCTCGGCGATGGATTTTTTAACCGCATCCCGGCGCTCCTGCAGGCCCCGGAGGTAGCCAAGCCGCTCCTCCAGCGTCCGCAGGGAGGTGTCGTCCATGGCCCCGTGGAGCTCCTTGCGGTAGCGGGCGATAAAGGGGATGGTGTTCCCCTCGTCCAAAAGCTGCACCACATTGGCCACATACCGGGGTTCCCTGCCCAGCTCCCGGGCGATCAGCGCAATGATATCCTGCATAGAAATTCGTCCTTTTCAAAAAACAGAGTAGCGGGCTCCCCGGAGTTATTTGTGATAGAGCCCGTCGGTTTCGTAGTGCGGCTCGCAGCTGACGTTGACGCCCAGCTGCTTGTAGAGCTTCTGATCCGCCGCGCTGAGCACCACGGAGAAGTGCCCGTCGCAGCCCCGGAGCCGGGGCAGCTGCTGCTGGGCCAGCTCCGCCAGGGGATTGGTCAGGGCGGAGATGGTCAGAGCCATCAGCACCTCGTCGGAGTGGAGACGGGGATTCCGGTGGCCCAGATACTCGGTTTTGAGCCGGCACACCGGCTCCAGCACCTGGGAGGAGATCAGGTCGAACTGGTCGCCGATGCCGCCCAGGGCCTTCAGGGCGTTGAGCAGCACCGCCGCCGCCGCGCCCAGCGTCTCGGAGGTCTTGCCGGTGACCACCGTTCCGTCGGGCAGCACCAGGGCGCCGGCCGGCCCGCCGGTGCGCTCCGCCTTCAAAAGCGCCGCGCTGACCGCGGGGCAGAGCTCCGGCGTCACGTCCGCCTGGCGCATCACCAGCTCCAGCTTGCGCACCACCGCGTCGTCGCACTTGCCCTGGAGCCTGTCCGCGCAGGCGGTGTAGTACCGGCGCAGGATCTCCATGCGGGAGGCGGCGCAGCACGCCGCGTCGTCCACGATGCAGAAGCCCGCCATATTGACGCCCATGTCCGTGGGGGACTGATAGGGGCATTTGCCCTGAATTTTCTCAAAGATGGCGCTGAGCACCGGAAAGATCTCCACGTCCCGGTTGTAGTTGACGGCGGTTTTGCCGTAGGCCTCCAGGTGGAACGGGTCGATCATGTTCACGTCGTTGAGGTCGGCGGTGGCGGCCTCGTAGGCCAGATTTACCGGATGCTTGAGAGGCAGGCTCCAGATGGGGAACGTCTCGAACTTGGCGTAGCCCGCCGCGGTGCCCCGCTTGTTCTCGTGATAGAGCTGGGAGAGGCAGGTGGCCATTTTCCCGCTGCCCGGGCCGGGCGCGGTGACCACCACCAGGGAGTGGGTCGTCTCAATATAGTCGTTTTTCCCCAGGCCCTCGTCGCTGACGATGTGGGGCACGTCGGAGGGGTATCCCGCGATGGGATAGTGTCGGTAGCAGCGGATGCCCAGAACCCCCAGCCGCCGGAGAAAGGCGTCGGCTGCGGGCTGGCCGCCGTACTGGGTCAGCACCACGCTGCCCACAAACAGCCCCAGCTCCCGGAAGATGTCGATGAGCCGCAGCACATCCTCGTCGTAGGTGATGCCCAGGTCGCCCCGGACCTTGTTCTTCTCAATATCCCCCGCGTTGATGGCGATGACGATCTCCACGTCGTCCCGAAGCTGCTGGAGCATCCGCATCTTGCTGTCCGGCGCGAAGCCGGGCAGCACCCGCGAGGCGTGGTAATCGTCAAAGAGCTTTCCGCCGAACTCCAGATACAGCTTCCCGCCGAACTCCGCGATCCTTCTGCGGATCTGCTCCGACTGCATGGTCAGATATTTTTGATTGTCAAATCCGATGGCCTCCATCTCTCCCAAGCACATCCTCTCTCGATTTCCCCCCGCGCTCCGGCCCGCCGCCGGAGGGCGGACGTCCGCCGCCGCAGGGAGATCTTTTTTCTCCGTCAGTCTACCATATTTTTTCTCCGTTTAAAAGCAAAAAACACGGACTATAAGTTATGTTAATGGCATATATTATTACTTTGTACTTTACTTATGCCGGATGAGCCGGTATACTGGAAAAGGTTGAGCAAAGGTCAACCTTTTAGGATAAAATTTCCAGATGGAGGTTTCGATATGTCGAACTGTGCAATCGTTGGAATCAACTGGGGCGACGAGGGAAAAGGCCGGATGGTGGACCTCATTACCCAGGACTACGACGTGGTGATCCGCTATCAGGGCGGCGGCAACGCGGGCCATACCGTGATGAACGAGTACGGCAAATTCGCCCTGCATCTGTTGCCCTCCGGCATTTTCAGCCCCGGAGTGGTGAATATTCTGGGCAACGGCGTGGCGCTGGATCCCGAGAGCCTGTGGAACGAGATGGAGGATGTGCGCTCCAAGGGCGTGGCGCTCACGCCGGAGAAGCTGAAGATCAGCGAGCGGGCGTCCCTGCTGCTGCCCTGGCACCGGGAACTGGACGGATTGGAGGAGGCGCGGCTCAAGGACAAGAAGTACGGCTCCACCAAGCAGGGCATCGCGCCGTTCTACTCCGACAAATATCAGAAAAAGACCATTCTGGCCGGCGAGCTTCTGTATCCCCGGCAGCTCCGGGCGCATCTGGCGGACATTCTGGAGTGGAAGAATCTCACGCTGCAGAAGGTCTACGGCGCGCCGGGCTACACCATGGACGAGATGATGGCCTGGCTGGAAGATTACGGCGAGAAGATCAAGCCCTATCTGTGCAACACCACCGTCTTTCTGCGGGAGGCTCAGCGGAGCGGCAAAAAGCTCCTCTTTGAGGCGCAGCTGGGCGCCCTGCGGGATCTGGACTTCGGCATCGTGCCCTATACCACCTCCTCCAACGCGGTGGCGGCTTATGCCCCCGTGGGCTCCGGCCTGCCCTCCGCCCGGGTGGACGAGGTAGTGGGCGTGGTGAAGGCATACTCCACCTGCGTGGGCGAGGGCCCCTTCACCTGCGAGTGGCTGGGCGACGAGGCGGAGGAGCTCCGCCGGGCCGGAAACGAGTACGGCGCCAAGACGGGCCGCCCCCGCCGGGTGGGCCCCATTGACCTTGTGGCCACCCGCTACGGTGTGGAGATTCAGGGCGCCACCAATATCGCCCTGACCAAGCTGGACGTGCTCAGCTATATGGAGACGATTCCCGTGTGCACCCACTATCTGCTCAACGGCGTCCGCACCGACGAGTTCCCCTTCCCCGCCGCGCTGCCGGAAGCCCGGCCCGTCATCGAGTCCGTGCCCGGCTGGAAGTGCGACATCTCCGGCGCCCGGAAGTGGAGCGATCTGCCCAAGGCCGCCCAGGAGTACGTGCTGATGATCGAGCGGGCCATCGGCTGCCGCATCGGCTATGTCTCTGTGGGCCCGGAGCGGGATTCCATCATCATCCGCTGATTCTGAAAGGGGGGACAAAGTCCCCCCTTTTCGATGCCCCCTTGCCAGTCTGCGGACTGGTGAACGCCGCCCAAGGCGGCTGAGTCGGGGATTTTCCCCACGTACACGCCGCGGTAAAAATCATTTCAATTTGTTTTGTCCGCTGCCGCGGACAAAATTCTGTGAAACAAAGGAGTACGCTATGTCCAAAGACCGCTACGAATCCCCGCTGGCGTCCCGGTACGCCTCCGATTATCTGCTGCATCTTTTTTCTCCGGATATGAAATTTCAGACCTGGCGCCGTCTGTGGACGGCGCTGGCCCGGGCGGAGCACGAGCTGGGCCTGCCGGTGACGCAGGAGCAGGTGGACGAGCTGGCCGCCCACATCACGGACATCGACTACGACGCCGCCGCGGCCCGGGAAAAAGAGGTTCGCCACGACGTCATGGCCCACGTCTACGCGTACGGGCTGGCCGCCCCCGGCGCCGCCGGCATTATCCACCTGGGGGCCACCTCCTGCTATGTTACCGACAACACGGACCTGTTCCTCTACCGGGAGGGCCTGCGCTATCTCAGAGGAGAGCTGCTGGCGGTAATGGCCAATCTGGCGGAGTTCGCCCACCGGTACAAGGCCGTGCCCACCCTGGGCTACACCCACTATCAGCCCGCCCAGCCGGTGACGGTGGGCAAGCGGGCGTCACTGTGGCTGCAGGATCTGCTCACCGATCTGGAGGAGCTGGATTTTGTGCTGGAGCACATGCGGTTTCTGGGCTGCCGGGGCACCACCGGCACCGAGGCCAGCTTTATGGACCTCTTTGCCGGGGACGGCGCCAAGGTGGACGAGATGAACCGGAAAATCGCCCGGGAGTTCGGCTTTGACCGGTGCTTCTCCGTCTGCGGCCAGACCTATCCCCGGAAGCTGGACAGCCGGATCCTCAACTGCCTCGGCTCCATCGCCCAGAGCTGTTACAAATTTGCGGGCGATCTGCGGCTTTTGCAGCACGACCGCCAGGTGGAGGAGCCCTTTGGGAAAAATCAGATCGGCTCCTCGGCCATGGCCTATAAACGCAATCCCATGCGCGCTGAGCGGATCTGCTCGCTGAGCCGCTACCTGATGGCCGACGCGGCCAATGCCGCCATGACTTCCTCCGTCCAGTGGATGGAGCGGACGCTGGACGACTCCGCCAACCGGCGCATCAGCATGCCGGAGGGCTTTCTCTGCGCCGACGCGATTCTGCGGCTGATGCGCAACGTCACCGACGGGCTCCATGTCAACGAGAAGGTGGTGGACGCTGCCGTGCGGGAGTATCTGCCCTTCCTGGCCACGGAGAACCTGATGATGGAGGGCGTCAAGCGCGGCGGGGACCGGCAGGCCCTCCACGAGATCGTGCGGGAGTGCTCCATGGCCGCTACGGCCAGAATGAAGGATGGAGAGAAGTGCGACCTTCTGGAGCGCCTGGCCGCCCGTCCCGAGTTCGGCATGACGGAGGCGGAGATGCGCGCGGCGCTGGAGCCGTCCCTCTACATCGGCCGCTGCCCGGAGCAGGTGGAGGCGTTCCTGGCGCAGGTCAGGCCCCTTCTGACCGGCGCCGCGGCGGACGACGCGCAGATTAATCTCTGAGTTTTTCGGGGCCCGCTTCTGTGGAGAGGAGCGGGCCCCATGGATTTCTCCGGACGCGCAAACGATTTTGTGCATTTCGCCGTTGACAGTGGGCAAACCGGAATGATAAGATACTACCATTCATTTAAAAAAGCGAAAAACGGCCTGATGGAGTCGGCGCCGAAACTGTTTTTGCCAGCCATTGGTCCCGCCGGCCGGGCCATGGCTGCATTTTTTTATAAAACCCCGGGCTTTCCGGAAAAGAGGGCCGGCGGCCGGATTTTCTTGTGTTTTCCGCCGTTTGTGGTAGGATAGCAAATAAAAGAAGGAGGATGAATGGATATGAGTACACCTGACGCGCTCCCCGAGCTTTTCGGCAGCATGGTTTTTAACGAGGTTACCATGCAGCAGCGGCTCTCCCCGGCGTCCTATGCCGCGTGGAAGACCTGCATCACCGAAGGGACCTCTCTGGACATCTCGATTGCCAACGAGATCGCCGAGGCCATGAAGCAGTGGGCCACGGAAAAGGGCTGTACCCACTATACCCATTGGTTCCAGCCCATGACCGGCTTCACCGCGGAGAAGCACGACAGCTTCATCACCCCCGTGGGCGGCGGCCGCGTGATTCTGGAATTTTCCGGAAAGGAACTGGTCCGGGGCGAACCGGACGCGTCCTCCTTCCCCTCCGGCGGCCTGCGGGCCACCTTTGAGGCCCGGGGCTACACCGCCTGGGACCCCACGGCGTTCGCCTTTATCAAGGACGATACGCTCTGCATCCCCACGGTGTTCTGCTCCTACTCCGGCGAGGCCCTGGACAAAAAGACCCCCCTGCTGCGCTCCATGGACGAGGTCAGCCGCCAGGCGCTGCGGATCCTGCGCCTTTTCGGCGACAACGAGACCCGCCACGTCACCGCGGAGGTGGGCGCGGAGCAGGAGTATTTCCTGGTGGACAAGGAGCTTTACAACCGCCGGGAGGATCTGCGGATGTGCGGCAGGACCCTCTTTGGCGCCAAGCCGCCCAAGGGCCAGGAGCTGGAGGATCACTATGCCGGCGCCATCCGGCCCCGGGTGGCCGCCTACATGAAGGATCTGGACCGGGAGCTGTGGAAGGTGGGCGTTCTGTCCAAGACCAAGCACAACGAGGTGGCTCCGGCGCAGCACGAGATGGCCCCCATTTACTCCGACGCCAACAGCGCCTGCGATCAGAACCAGCTGACCATGGAGCTGATGAAGCGGGTGGCGGACCGCCACAACCTTGTGTGTCTGCTGCACGAAAAGCCCTTTGCCGGCGTCAACGGCTCCGGCAAGCACGACAACTGGTCCCTCTCCACGGATACGGGACGGAATCTCTTTAAACCGGGCAAGACCCCCAGCCAGAACGCCCAGTTTCTGCTGTTTCTGGCCGCCTTTATCAAGGGCGTGGACGAATATCAGGATTTCCTGCGGGCCACGGTGGCCTTCGCGGGCAACGACCACCGCCTGGGCGCCCAGGAGGCGCCTCCGGCCGTGCTGTCCGTTTTCCTGGGCGACGAGCTCACCGCCGTGGCGGAGGCCATCATTCACGGCACGCCCTATCAGGACGCCGGCAAGCGCACCCTGCAGATCGGCGTGGACGTGCTGCCCTCCATCCGTCAGGACAACACCGACCGCAACCGCACCTCCCCCATGGCCTTTACCGGCAACAAGTTTGAGTTCCGCATGCTGGGCTCCTCCCAGTCCATTTCGGGGCCCAATATCGCGCTGAACACCATTATGGCGGAGGAGCTGGAGCAGTTTGCCGGCATCCTGGAAAAATCCCAGGATTTCAAGGCCGACCTTCAGAAGCTGATCAAAAAGACCTTTACGGAGCATCAGCGGATCATTTTCAACGGCAACGGCTACGACGCCGCGTGGCTGGAGGAGGCGGAAGAACGGGGGCTTGTCAACCTGCCCTCCGCCGCGGACGCGCTGGGCGCCTATGTGGCCAAAAAGAACGCAGACCTCTTTGCCCGCCACGGCATCTATTCCGCCGGGGAGATCCGGGCCCGCTATGAGATTCACATCGAAAATTACACCGCCGTGGTGGGCATCGAGGCCAGCACCATGGCGGACATGATCCGCCGGCAGATTCTCCCGGCGGTGTCCGGCTACGCATCGGAGCTGTGCCGCCGCGCCGACGGGAAGATGGCCGTGGGCGCCGCCTGCCAGTACGAGAAAAAGACGGCCGCCGCCGTCTCCCGTCTCACTGACCGGCTGCTGAGCGAGTGCGAGAAGCTGGAACGGGACATCCGGAAGGTTCCGGAGGACGCCGTGAAGGCCATGGCGTACAGCCGCAAAACCCTGGTGCCCGACATGGAGAAGGCCCGGGGAACCGCGGATGAGCTGGAGACCCTGACGGCCCGGGAGAACTGGCCGTTCCCGGTGTACAGCGACCTCCTCTTTTCCGTCTGAGTTCCGGGGAGGACGCGCCGCATTTCGAAAACCGCCGCGGATTTTGCGGCTTTACCGGGGAGACGCCGGGCTTTTGCCCGCCGCCTCCCCGGTTTTTGTCCCGGGATTTTCCACCGCATTTCGGGCCGTTTCTCTTGCTTTTTTTCCGGGGAACGTGCTATAATTGCATCAAATTCAGAAAAAACAGACCGCTTTGCCCGGGGGGC
Organism: Oscillibacter sp.; assembly: GCA_022652655.1. GTDB lineage: Bacteria > Bacillota > Clostridia > Oscillospirales > Oscillospiraceae > Oscillibacter. The sequence goes on from JALCRQ010000031.1 coordinate 9,933, forward strand.
GAGGCGGCAGACGCCTCTGGAGGTGCTCCTTGCAAAAACGCAGTCATAAGCTTTTGGCGCACACGCTGCTCACCGGCTGCTCCGGGTTTGACAAGCGGCGGTTTGAACTGGCCTTTCTGTTCGGCTCCTTTGAGCCGGACTGCAATCCCCTCTCCTACCTGAAGGGCTCCATCCGGGGAGAGAAATTCCGGGGACATAACTTTTCCAATTCCCAGCGCTACATCCACCGGCAGATTCTCCGGCTGCAGAACCGCAGCCGCTGGTCCCTCTGGCAGTACTACACCCTGGGGAAGCTGACCCACTACCTGGCGGACGCCTTTACCTTCCCCCACAACGAGACGTATCAGGAGGGGATCGCCGCCCACCGGGAGTATGAATCCCGCCTGCGGGGGCAGTTCGCCGGGTATCTGGAGGGGAAGACCCCCCGGGCCCAGCGCTCCTGCGCCGACGTGTTCGCCGCCATCGACCGGCTCCACCGGCAGTATCTCCGGGCGGCCTCCGACCGCCAGCGGGACATTCGCTACATTCTGGCTGCCAACGGGATCCTGCTGTCCAGCGTGCTGCCCCAGATCGCCTGAGCCGTTTTTTTGGAAGAACGGTGCACGCCGCGGACAGCTGTCTGCGGTTGTTTGGCGGTTTTTCCCCTTTTCTTTTTGAAAAAGGCGTGCTATTGTTGAGTATAATCAAGTGATCAGGAGCGGAATTATGTTGAACATCACCCGTGCAGCGGAATATCGTTATTTTGGCTTTACCTATTATTTTATGGGTAAGGCTTATTCCGGCATGGCTGAAAGAACGTGCGCTTGATCCGTTCCCTCCGCTAGGAGCAGAATGACAGGCCCGCAGCCAAACCGGCTGCGGGCCTTTTTACATGTTTGGAGGAGTTTAAAATGATCGTCATACTCAAGTCAAATCCGAACCGGGATCAGCTGGAGAGCCTGATTTCCTGGCTGCAGGACAAGGGCATCACCATTCACACCAGCGTGGGCGCGGCCCACACCATCCTGGGGCTGGTGGGCGACACCTCGCAGCTGGACATCGACCTCATCGCGGCGCTGGACATCGTGGAGGACGTCAAGCGGATTCAGGAGCCCTACAAAAACGCCAACCGCAAGTTCCATCCCCAGGACACCGTGGTGCATGTGGGGGGCACCCAGGTGGGCGGCGGCACGCTGACCCTGATGGCCGGGCCCTGCTCCGTGGAGTCGGAGGAGCAGGTGGTGGCCATCGCCAGAGCGGTTCAGAAAAGCGGCGCCACCATGCTTCGGGGCGGCGCCTTCAAGCCCCGCACCTCCCCCTACTCCTTCCAGGGCCTGGGGGCCCGGGGATTGGAGCTGCTGAAGGTCGCCCGTGAGGAGACGGGCCTGCCCATCGTCACGGAGATCATGGAGATCGGGCAGCTGCCCCTTTTTAAGGATGTGGACGTCATTCAGGTGGGCGCCCGGAACATGCAGAATTTCGACCTGCTCAAGGCCCTGGGCCGGCAGGACAGGCCCGTGATGATCAAGCGGGGCATGTCCGCCACCTATGAGGAGTGGCTGATGAGCGCCGAGTACGTCATGGCCGGCGGCAACTCCAATGTGATCCTCTGCGAACGGGGCATCCGCACCTTTGAAACTTACACCCGCAACACGCTGGATCTGGCGGCCATCCCGGTGCTGCACCGCCTGACCCATCTGCCGGTGATTGTGGATCCCAGCCACGCCACCGGAAAGGCCTGGCTGGTGGATCCTCTGGCCACCGCCGCCGTGGCCGGCGGCTGCGACGGGCTTTTGATCGAAGTACACAACGACCCCGCCCACGCCAAGTGCGACGGGCCCCAGTCCCTGCGGCCGGAGGCCTTTGACGCGCTGACGGGCAGGCTTCTGGCCCTCCATCGCTTTCTGCGGACGCAGGAGGCGGCGGAATGAACGTGGGAATCGTGGGTCTGGGGCTCATCGGCGGCTCCATGGCCAAGGCCGTCAAGGCCCGCACCGCCCACACCGTCTGGGGAACCGATCTGGATCGGGAGACGATGAGCCTGGCCCGGATGTGCGGCGCCATCGACGGCGGACTGACGGAGGAGAATCTTCCGGAGTGTGACCTCATTCTGGCGGCGCTGCGGCCCCGGGCCGTGATCGACTGGGTCCGCGGCCACGCGGAAAAAATCGCGCCCTCCGCCATTGTGGTGGACCTGTGCGGCGTGAAGCGGACGGTGGTGGACGCCCTGGGGCCGGAGGCGGCCCGGCGGGGCTTCGCCTACATCGGCGGGCATCCCATGGCGGGAAAGGAGCGGGGCGGCTTCGTCAGCGCCGACGAAAACCTCTTTGCGGGGGCCTCCATGATTCTGACGCCGGACAGCCGGACGGACATGCGCCTGCTGGAGACGCTGAAATCGTTTTTTCTGGACGTGGGCTTCGCGGGGCTCACCTTCTCCACGCCGGAGGAGCACGACCGGATCATCGCCTACACCTCCCAGCTGGCCCACATCACCTCCAGCGCCTACATCAAATCGCCGGAGGCCCAGCGCCGGCGGGGCTTTTCCGCCGGGAGCTTTCAGGATATGACCCGGGTGGCCCGACTGGACGAGGACATGTGGACGGAGCTTTTCCTGGACAACGCCGATTTCCTCACGGAACAGACGGAGATTCTGGTGGAGCACCTTGCGGAGTACCGGGACGCCCTCCGGGCCCGGGACGAGAAGCGCCTCCGGGCACTGCTCCGGGACGGCCGGGAGAAAAAGGCCTCCGCGGGGGGAAATTGAAAGGGGAAACGGATTGATGGCACAGAGCGTACAGACCGTGGAAATCCGGGCGGGACGGGGCTACACCGTCTCCATCGGCCCGGGCCTGCTGGGGACGTGCGGCGAAGCGCTGGCCGGGACCGTGGGCCGGTGCCGGATGGCGGTGGCGGCGGATTCCACCGTGGCGCCGCTGTATCTGGAGAGCGTGACGGAGAGCCTGTACCGCGCGGGCTTTGAGCCGTGCGCCTACGTTTTTCCCGCGGGGGAGCGGTCCAAAAACCTCCGCACGCTGTCGGAGCTGCTGGAATTTATGGCCTCCCGGCATCTGACCCGCACCGACTGCGTGGCGGCGCTGGGCGGCGGCGTCACCGGGGATCTGGCGGGCTTCGCCGCCGGAGTCTATCTCCGGGGCGTGCGGTTTGTGCAGCTTCCCACCACCCTGCTGGCCGCCGTGGACTCCTCCGTGGGGGGCAAGACCGCGGTGGACCTGGAGGCGGGGAAAAATCTGGCGGGCGTCTTTCTCCAGCCCTCCGCGGTGCTCTGCGACACGGACTGTTTGGAGACGCTGCCTCCGGCCGCTTTTGCCGACGGCGCTGCCGAGGCGGTGAAAACCGGCGTGCTGGCGGGAGAGCCGCTTTTCTCCCAGCTGGCCGGCGGCATCCCCGAACCGGAGGCCCTGCCCGGGATTATCGCCCGGTGCGTGGCCTTCAAGGGCTCGGTGGTGGAGGCTGACGAGTTTGACACCGGGGTGCGCCGGACGCTGAATCTGGGCCACACCGCAGCCCACGCCATCGAAGCGTGCAGCGGCTACGCCGTGTCCCACGGCCGGGCGGTGGCCATGGGAACGGCCATCATCGCCCGGGCGTCGGAGAAGCTGGGCTGGTGCGCCGCCCCCTGCGCGGAGCGCATCACCGCCGCGCTGGCGAAAAACGGCCTGCCCGTCCGGACGGAGTTTTCCCCGGAGAGGCTGGCCCGGGCGGCGCAGAGCGACAAAAAGCGCGCCGGCGGGGAGATCACCCTGGTGATCCCGGAGGACATCGGCCGCTGCGCGCTGAAAACGATTCCCGTGGGAGAGCTGGAGGCGGTCTTTGCCGCCGGAGAGGAGCGGTAAATGGACGTGCGCATTACGCCCCGGCCCCTGTCCGGCACGGTGAACGTCCCCCCCAGCAAGTCCATGACGCACCGGCTGGTCATCGCCGCGGCTCTGGCCCAGGGCGAGAGCACCATTCAAAATACCGCCTGCTCCCAGGACATCGAGGCCACCCTCCGCTGCGTGGAGGCCTTGGGCGCCCGCTGGAAGCGGGACGGGGCCACCCTGCGCATCCGGGGCGTCGGCGGCCGGCCCCGGGAGCGGCGCTCCGACCTGCCCCGGTTCGACTGCGGAGAGTCCGGCTCCACGCTGCGCTTTCTCCTGCCCGTCGCCCTGGCGCTGGCGGGCGGCGGCGTCTTTACCGGCCGGGGCAGGCTGATGGCCCGGCCTCAGCAGCCGTATTTTGACCTCTTTGACGAAAAGGGCATTTTCCACGAGCTGCGGGACGGCGTCCTTACCGTCCGGGGAACCCTGACGCCGGGGGAGTACCGCCTGCCGGGCAACGTCTCCAGCCAGTTTTTTACCGGGCTGCTCTTTGCCCTCTCCCTGCTGGACGCGCCCTCCTCGCTCCTCGCCACCACGGAGATGGAGAGCGGGAGCTACCTGCTTATGACCACCCAGGCCATGGTGCTGGCCGGATTCGGCTCCCTGCGCACCATCGGCGGCAGCGGCGCCCTGGCGCTCCGCCCCTTCCGCTACCGCCCCTTCTCCGCCGCGGTGGAGGGGGACTGGTCCCAGGCCGCGTTCTGGTACGCCGCCGCGTTTCTGGATTACCCGGTACTCTGCCAGGGGCTGAAGCCGGACACCGTGCAGGGAGATCGGATCGTCAGCGACCTCTACTGGAAGCTGGCCCGGCCGGATACGGACGCGGAGATCGATCTGTCCGACTGCCCGGATCTGCTGCCGCCTCTGGCGGTGATGGCGGCAAACCGGCGGGGCGAAACCCGGTTTACCCACGCCGCCCGGCTCCGGCTCAAGGAGAGCGACCGGCTGGAGAGCACAGCGGCCCTGCTCCGGGCCCTGGGGGGGCGCGTCTCGGTACTGCCGGACGGCCTTCTTGTCCACGGCGGCACGCCCCTTTCCGGCGGCACCGTGGACGGCGCCGGAGATCACCGCATCGTCATGGCGGCGGCCGTGGCCGCCTCCGCCTGCACCGGCCCCGTGACCATTCTGGGGGCGGAGGCCGTGGATAAATCCTATCCGTCCTTCTGGGACGACTATCAAAAGCTGGGAGGCGAGGTCTGTGTCCTCTGAATTTGGAACCGTTCTGCGTGTCAGCGTGTTCGGCCAGTCCCACGGGCGGGCCGTGGGCGTGGTGGTGGACGGCCTGCCCGCCGGGGAGGCCGTGGACACGGAGGATCTTCAGCGGTTTTTAAACCGCCGGGCGCCGGGGCGCAGCGCCCAGTCTACCCGCCGCTTTGAGTCGGACGAGCCGGTGTTCCTCTCCGGGCTGGAGGGGGGAAAGACCTGCGGCGCGCCGCTGTGCGCCGTCATTGAGAACACCGGCCAGCACTCCGCCGATTACGACGCCCTCCGGGATACGCCCCGGCCGGGCCATGCGGATTACGCGGCCTGGGCCAAGTGGGGCGGCGCGGCGGATCTCCGGGGCGGCGGACACTTCTCCGGCCGGCTCACCGCGCCGCTGTGCGTGGCCGGCGGCATCGCAAAGCAGATTCTCTCCCGCCGGGGAATTTTTGTAGGGGCCCATCTGGCCGCCGCCGCCGGCATCGCCGACGAGCCCTTTCCCCTGCACCCTGGGGCGGAGCTGTTTGCCGCCGTGGCAGCCAAGCCCTTCCCGGTCCTTTGGGACGATGCCGGGGAGCGGATGAAGGCCGCCGTCGCAGCCGCCGCCGCGGAGGGCGACAGCGTGGGCGGAATTGTGGAGTGCGCCGCCGTGGGCCTTCCCGCAGGCGTGGGCGAGCCCATGTTCGGCGGCGTTGAAAACCGGCTGGCCGCGGCGTTGTTTGGGATTCCGGCCGTCAAGGGCGTGGAGTTCGGCGCGGGCTTTGCCGCCGCCGCGTCCCGGGGCTCGGAGAATAACGATCCCTTCACCGTGGAGGGCGGAGCGATCACCGCCCGCACTAACCGCGCCGGAGGGATTCTGGGGGGCATCACCGACGGAATGCCCGTGACGCTGCGGGCAGCCTTCAAGCCCACGCCGTCCATCAGCCGCCCCCAGCGCACCGTCAGCCTCTCCCGAATGGAGGAGACGGAGCTGCGGGTACGCGGCCGCCACGACCCCTGTGTGGCCCACCGGGCCGTTCCGGTGGTGGAGGCGGTGACCGCCGCCGTGCTGCTGGATCTGCTGCTGGAGGCCGGGGCCCTGGACCGGCCGGATTTCAAAAAGGGAGGAAACGAGAATGGAATTGGATGAGGCGCGCCGGGAGATCAACTCCGTGGACGATCAGATTTTACAGCTGTTTCTGCGGCGCATGGACCTTTCCGAGGAGGTGGCGGCCTACAAGGAGGAGCACGGCCTGCCGGTGGTCAACAAGACCCGGGAACGGGAGATCCTCGCTCGGGTGACGGAGCAGGCGGGCGCCCGGGAGCGATACGCCTACCATCTTTTTTCCACGCTCTTTGAGCTCTCCCGCTCCCGCCAGGCGGAGCTGCTCCATCTGCCCACTCAGGTGGCCGGACTGGTGCACACCGGACTGACCGCCGCGGAGAAGGTTTTTCCCCAGACGGGGCTTGTGGCCTGCCAGGGCATTGAGGGGGCAAACTCCCAGGCGGCCTGCGACCGGCTGCTGCCCCGGGGGCACATCGTCTATGTCAAGAGCTTCGAGGCGGTTTTTGCCGCGGTGGAATCCGGGCTGTGCGCCTTCGGCGTGGTGCCCATCGAAAACAGCTCCAACGGCTCGGTGCGGGCGGTGTACGACCTTTTGCAGCACAAAAAATTCTCTGTGGTCCGCGCCACCCGTCTGTGCATCCGCCACGAGCTGCTGGCCCTGCCCGGCGTCCGGCAGGAGGAGATCACGGAGATCTACTCCCATGAGCAGGCCATCGGGCAGTGCGGCAAATTTTTAAGTACCCTGAACGGCGTGCGGGTGATCCCCTGCGACAATACCGCCGCCGCCGCCAAGCTGGTGGCCGAGGGCGGCCGCCGCTGTGCCGCCGCCATCTCCTCCCACGCCTGCGCGGAGCTGTACGGCCTGGAGACCGTCAACGACGCCATTCAGGACAGCGACAACAACTATACCCGCTTCATCTGCATTGCCCGGAATCCCGCCATCTACGCCGGAGCCAACCGCGTCAGCCTGATCCTGGCCTGCGACAACAAGCCCGGCGCGCTGTACGACGTCCTGTCCAAGCTGGCGGCCCTGGGCGTCAATATGACCAAGCTGGAATCCTGCCCGGTGACGGGGCGGAATTTTGAGTTCATTTTCTTTTTGGAGCTGGAGGCCGACGTGCGCGCCCCCGGCGTCCTGCCCATGCTGGAGGAGCTGGAGCGCAGCTGCCGGAGCTTTCAGTTCCTGGGCGCCTACGCGGAGATCTGAAGGATGGGCGAAAAAATATACGGCCTTCTGGGCCGTACCCTGGGCCACAGCTGGTCGGCGCCCATCCACGCGGCGCTGGGCTGCCCGGACTACCGCCTCATTGAGCTGAGGGAGGAGGAGCTGGAGCCCTTCCTCCGCCGGGAGGATCTGGGCGGGGTAAACGTCACCATCCCCTACAAGCGGGCGGTGCCGGCCCTGTGCGATACCCTCTCGCCGGAGGCCCGGGCCATCGGCGCCGTCAACACCGTCGTCCGGTGCGCCGACGGGACGCTCCGGGGCTATAATACCGACGACGCCGGCTTCCGCTATCTGGCGCGGCGGAGCGGCATTTCCCTTTCCGGGGCCAAGGCGGTGATTCTGGGCAGCGGCGGCGCCTCCGCTATGGCCCAGGCGGCTGCCCGGGCCATGGGCGCCCGGGAGGTTGCAGTGATCTCCCGCCGGGGCCCGGACACCTACGACAAGCTCTCCCGTCACGCGGACGCGGAGGTGGTGGTCAACGCCACACCGGTGGGCATGTATCCCGACACCGGCGCGGCGGCGGCGGACCTCCGGGCGTTTCCCCGGTGCCGGGGGGTGCTGGAGCTGATCTACAATCCCCGCCGGACGGCGCTTTTGCAGCAGGCGGAGGAGCTGGGGATTCCCTGCTCCGACGGGCTGCCCATGCTGGTGGCGCAGGCGGCGGCGGCAGAGGAGCTCTTTTTCCAAAAGTCCGTTCCGGACGGGGAGACAGAGCGGATTCTCGCGGAGCTGCGGCGCCGGATGACCAATCTGGTTCTGGTGGGCATGCCCGGCTGCGGCAAAACCGCGGTGGGCCGCGCGCTGGCCGCCCTCACCGGCCGGGAGGCCGTGGATCTGGACGCGGCGGTGGAAGCCCGGGCCGGCCGGCCGATTCCGGAGATTTTTGCCCGGGAGGGCGAGGCGGCGTTCCGCGCCCTGGAGCGGGAGGCTGCGGCGGAGGCCGGAAAACAGACCGGCAGGCTGATCCTCACCGGCGGCGGAACGGTGACGGATTCCCGAAACTATGCGCCGCTGCATCAAAACGGACGGATCTACTGGCTCCGGCGGGAGCTGTCCGCCCTGGACCGGACGGGCCGCCCCCTCTCCCAGGGGAGCGACCTTGCCGCCCTGTATGCCTGGCGGGCCCCGCTGTATGCCGCCTTCGCCGACGCGTCCGCGGACAACAACGATACGGCGGAGGCCGCTGCCGCCGCCATCTGGAGGGATTTTTGTGAACATTCTGGTGATTAACGGTCCGAACCTCAACCTGCTGGGCATCCGGGAACCGGAGATTTACGGCCGGGGCACCTACGACGAGCTGTGCGCCCTGATTCGCCGGGAGGCGGAGGCCCTGGGGGCGGAGCCGGAGTTTTTCCAGTCCAACCACGAGGGCGCCCTGGTGGACGCCATTCAGAGCGCCTACGGGCGGATGGACGGCATCATTCTCAACCCCGGCGCCTACACCCACACCAGCGTGGCCCTGCTGGACGCGGTGAAGGCGGTGGGCGTTCCCACGGTGGAGGTGCATCTCTCCGACCCGGATACCCGGGAGCCCTTTCGGAGGATCTCCTACGTCCGGGCGGCCTGCGTCGCCACCGTCAAGGGGCGGGGGTTTCAGGGCTATCTGGACGCGCTGCGTCTGCTGTGCCGGGGCGGCTTTTCCCGCGGGCGGTGAGGGCCGGGGAGACGGCGGCTCCGCCCCGGAGCCGTGTGTTTCGGGCGGATTTTACAAAAAACCCCGTCCCGCCGGACACGTTTCTGTCCAAATAGTGAGGAACACGCCGAGGTTCCAACAATTTAACCGATTTTTTAGGGGATTCTATGCAAAATAACCGTTGACTTTATCACATTAAATGGCGTATAAAAGTAAAAACAATTTCAATGCGTTGTTGCGATGAACGGGATATGTTTCCCAAGGAAGCGCCCTTTCAGAGAGCCGCCGGACGGTGCGAGGCGGCAGGGGCTCTGGGGAAATCTCACCCGCGAGCAGTCCGCAGAACCGGAGCAGTCCGCAGTATGCGCACCGGGGGCCTCCCGATACAGGGGCACACGAGCGGCCGCTGACGCGGCAACGAGAGTGGTACCACGGAAGCAGGGCTTTCGCCTCTCTATGTCCCAAGGACGTAGAGCGCGCGAAAGCCTTTTTGTTTTAGAAAGCAAAGACCCGGCGGAGCTGTCCCCGGGCCTTTGGAAGACGAGGGAGGAAAACACATGAATATCCGCTTTGAAAAAACCGCCGTCCTGCAGCCCAAGCCCGATCCCGATACGCTGAAATTCGGCCGCAGCTTTTCGGACTACATGTTCCGCATGGATTTTAGCGCGGACAAGGGCTGGTACGATCCCCGCATCGTCCCCTACGGGGCCATTGCGCTGGATCCGGCGTCCATCGTGCTCAACTACGCCGTGGAGGTATTCGAGGGGCTGAAGGCCTATCGGACGCCGGACGGCGGGATTCAGCTGTTCCGCCCTCTGGAGAACGCCCGCCGCATGATCAACTCCGCGGAGCGGATGGCGCTGCCCCCGGTGCCGGAGGAGCAGTTCCTGGAGGCGGTCACCGCCCTGGTGCGCACGGAGCAGGCGTGGGTTCCCTCCAAGCCCGGCACGTCGCTCTACATCCGTCCCGTGCTGATCGCCACCAACCGGGATCTCTCGCTCCACGCCTGCACGGATTGCCTTTTTTACGTGGTATGCTGTCCGGTGGGCAGCTACTATCCCGGCGGACTGCGCCCCGCCTCCATCGTGGTGGAGGAGCAGGACGTCCGCGCCGTCCGGGGCGGCACCGGCTACGCCAAGTGCGGCGGCAACTACGCCTGCGCCCAGCGGGCGGCCAACCGCGCCGTGGCGAAGAACTACAACGACGTGCTGTGGCTGGACGGCGTGGAGCGCAGATACGTGGAGGAAGTCGGCGGCATGAACATCATGTTCAAAAAGGGCAATGTGGTCATGACGCCGGAGCTGACCGGCTCCGTGCTGCCCGGCATCACCCGCCGCTCCATCATCGAGCTGCTGCGGGATCAGGGCTATACCGTGGAGGAGCGCCGCATCGACATCCGCGAGGTGACGGCGGAGCTGGAAAACGGGCAGATCGACGAGGTCTGGGGCTGCGGCACCGCCGCGGTCATCTCCCCGGTGGGCAGGCTGTGCATCGGCGGCAGGGATTACGAAATCAACCAGTTCCGGGTGGGCCCCGTGGCGCGGAAGCTCTACGAGACACTCACCGGGATTCAGTGGGGTACTGCCCCGGACCCCAAGGGCTGGGTCTGCCCGGTAGCCCTTTAAATCTGCGCGCCTCTTTCTTCATAAGGGCAGCCGCCCGGGGAAGCTTCCCCGGGCGGCTGCCCGTTTCTCCGCCCTG
>JALCRQ010000032.1 GCA_022652655.1 Oscillibacter sp.
GGCCGTATCCGCCGTTTTTGCGCTGGTAAACCACCGACAGGGAGCTGTCGTCCACATTCCGAAATACGAAGAAGGAGTGATCCAGAAGGTTCATCTGCAGGATCGCCTCCTCCGGGCTCATGGGCTTCACAGAGAAGCGTTTGGTCCGGACAATGGCGAACTCCTTCTCCTCCTTGACCTCGAAGGCATCCTCCAAGGCGGAGGACGGGAAGGCCTCGCTCTTCAGCCGTTTTGCCAGCCGGGTCTTGTTTTTCAGAATCTGCCGCTCGATGTAGTCGCAGGCCGCGTCCACCGCGCCGCGCATATCGCCGTCCGGTTCTGTCCTCTGTGCGCGCAGCAGCGTGTTTCCGCCCCGGATGGTGATCTCAACGGAGCATATGTGGTTTTTCTCCACAGAGAAGGTGAAAAAGGCCGTGGGTTCCTCCCGAAAATAGCGATCCAGCTTGGAAATTTTTTTCTGGGCATAGTCCTTGATCGAATCATTCAGAGAGATTCTCTTGCAGGCAAACGTACACTTCATCAGTATCGCTCCTTTCGTGTGACGGAGGGCGCGTCCCCTCTGTTGCGCTCAGTATAGCATACCTGCGGCCGTTTGAAAAGAGGAAAGCGGCTGTTCACAAAAAGTTCAGCTCTTTGCCGCGCAAAAAAGGAGCCGTCTGTGCAGTGCACAGGCGGCCCAAGCGGGTGAGATATTGGAAAGCTTCCTTTATTATGATAGCGCAGAGCGGCGGGAAGCGCAACAGGAGGTTTTGCCGAACAGGCACTTTTTTTGTCACATTCCGGAAAAAGCGCGCGGCCCTCCGGCCGCGCGCAGTCTCTTATTTTTTTCTCCGCCCGCCGCCGCGTTTTCCGTCGATATTGCGGTTCAGGTCGGCCATTTTCCCCTCGGACGCCGTCATAAACTGCTTGAGCTTATCCTCAAAGGAGAGATCACCGGTGGGCGTAAGGGTCTGCTGGCCCCGGAAGGTTCCTCCGGCCCGGTGCGGGGCCGGACGAAACGGCTGCGCCGGGCGCTGCTGCACGGGGCGCGGAGAGGAAGGGCGCTCCTCCCGCGGCAGCGTCCTTTTGATGGAGAGGTTGATCTTCCCGTTTTCCGCAGACAGAACCAGAACCTTGACGGCCTGCCCCTCCTTGAGATAGTCGTGTACGTCGTTGACAAAGGTGTTGGCGATTTCCGAAATATGTACCAGCCCGGACTTCCCGTCGCCCAGGGATACAAACGCGCCGAACTTCATAATGGATGTTACTTTCCCTTCCAGGATGCTCCCAACCTCTGGCTCCATAAAGTGTTCTTTTTCTCCTTCCAAGGTTTTCTTTCGTGACCGGCATTCTCAAAAGGCCGGGCAACACACGCCCCGGCTTTTAAAAGCCCGTTTAGTTATTGGTATCGTGATAAACTCTCTCGCCGGGACTGACCAAACCCAGTTCGTCCCGGGCGATCTTTTCCATTTCCTCTTCGCTGCCGCCGTCGTCAATTCCCTTTTGCAGCGCTGCGTTGTCCTTTTTCTGCTGTTCCACCTGGGCGGTGAGCTGCGCTTTCTGCGCCCGGGCGGCCTCCACCTGCCCGTGCAGGCGATAGAGCTGCCATCCCAGCGCCACCAGAAGAACCAGAAGCAGAAGCTTTGTGAAAAATCCGGCCCGGTTCTTCTTTTTTTTCTTTTCCGCCGTCTTTGACATCCCTTCCGCCCCCCTTTTTACGACAGGAGACACTAATCCCCCGATTTTTTCTATTGTAACCCATTTTTTCATAAAATAAAAGAGGTTTCTGAGCTCACACATCACTTTTTTGCACAGTGCCGCGATTTTTCGCACCGGCAGGCTCAGCAGACGCAGCGCGCCGGCCAGCGTATCCGCCCAAAAGTCCCAGACCGGCCGCAGAATCTGCGAAAAGAAGCTGAAGTGGAGCACGGCTCCGCCGCCCAGACCCAGCAGCGCATAAATACGCAGCTCCCCGCCGGCCCGGCGGAGCACAAAGAGGAACAGGCACAAAAGGCCCGCGAGGCAGTACAGGACATCCGAAAGCCCGGTAAGGCGGGGACGGCGGGTGCGCAGGGGGCGCAGCAGATCGTAAAGAAGTCCCCCTCCCATTCCCAGCAGAACAGACTGTCCGAACAAAATCAGCTGAGACGAGATGTGGTTCTCCATGGGTTATCCGAACAGGCGGCGCAGCAGACTGCCCCTTGCCTCTGTGGGCTCCTCATAGGAGATGGCGTCGATCCGGCCGTCCACGTGGAGTTCCCCGCCCTCCAGCGACAGCTGCCCGATGTGCAGGCCCTCCCCTGTCACCGTCAGCACGCCCGCGGTGGTGGACATCACGATGCCGGTCTCGTCGAACCGCTCCACATCCTCTACGCCGGAGACAGTCAGTTTTTCCCGTCCCTCCAGCTCCAAACGGTGCTCTCCCGCGGTGTAGGCCGCGGCGGTATAGTCATTGTTCATGCGTCGTCCCTCCCTGCCGCTACTCTATGCGGGGTGGGACAGCGTTTAGACCTCCCGGTACAGCGCAGAGGCGTCCGCCTGGCGGACATTTTCCTCCACGCTCACCACCTCCACGGTGATGGTGCGCACACCGAAGCGCAGCGACAGCCGGTCCCCCGCCTTGACCTCGTAGGAGGCCCGGGCGGGCCGGCCGTTGACGGTGACCAGGCCGTTGTCGCAGGCCTCGTTGGCCACCGTGCGGCGCTTGATGAGGCGGGCGGTTTTCAGATATTTGTCTAGGCGCATGGACTTTCCCCCTTATTTTCAAAAGGCTGCCGGTGTGGAAAATCCCACACCGGCAGCAGGCAGATACAAATGGCAGCTTATTTCGCAACGGCATCCTTCAGGGCCTTGCCGGCCTTGAACACGGGAACTTTGGACGCGGGAATCTTGATTGCTTCCTTGGTCTTGGGGTTGCGGCCCATGCGGGCGGCGCGCTTGCGAACCTCAAAGGAGCCGAATCCGACCAGCTGCACCTTGTCGCCCTTCTGCAGAGCACCGACAATGGCATCCAGAGTCGCGGAAACAACGGCCTCGGCATCCTTCTTGGAAACATCTGCAGAAGCTGCGACGGCATTGATGAGTTCAGCTTTGTTCATTTGTAGTTCCTCCTATCAATTTTTGCATTGAAACCTCTCTATTCCTTCACGCAGGCAGCCGCCCGCAGTTTAGGATCTCTCTTCGGTCTTCGCCGCGTCCCAAAGCTCCTCCAGGCGCTCTGCGCCCAGCGAACCCAGCGGCCTGCCCGCCGCGCCGTTTTCCACGAAGCGGAATCTGCGCGCGAATTTGTCGCTGGCGGCGTGCAGGGCCTCCTCCGGATCGACGCCGAATTCCCGGGCGACCTGAACCGCCGCAAAAAGGACGTCGCCCAGTTCCTCCCGGACGCCGTGGGGGCCATCCTGAGCCGTTCCCGCCTGTGCGGCGTGAACGAGCTCGCCTGTCTCCTCCTCCAGCTTGACCAGGGTTCCGGTGCTGTTGGGCCAGGCAAATCCGGCCTTGACCGCTTTCGTTCCGATTTTCTCGGCGCGCCAGAGGGCCGGCAGCGTCCGTGCCACCGCATCGATGGCGTCGGCGGTGGAACTCTGCCCCTTTTCGGCGCGTTTGAGCGTCTCCCAGTTGTCCAGCACCTCGCCGCTGCCCTGAACCCGCGTCTCCCCAAACACATGGGGGTGCCGGTAAATCAGCTTCTTGCAGACGCCGTCCACCACGTCGGACATGGAAAAGCGGCCGCTCTCCGACTCGATCTGCGCGTGAAACACCACCTGCATCAGCACATCCCCCAGCTCCTCGCACAGCGCGGCGGGGTCTTTGCTGTCGATGGCCTCTACGGCCTCGCAGGTCTCCTCCAGAAAATTGCGGCGGATGGACTCGTGGGTCTGCTCCCGATCCCAGGGGCAGCCGCCGGGCTCCCGCAGCAATTTCATAATCTCCAGAAGGTCCGTATAATCATAAATCGGCTTACATTGAAAATCTACCATAATTCCTCTGCCTTTGCAAGAAAATTCGTCGCAGAATGCCCATTTTTTGAGGACTTTTTATGAAATCGCACGTTCCCGGCGAAAAAAAGCCGGAAAATGCGGCGCCGGTTCCCCAAAGGCGGGCCTTTCCGCCGGAACGCCTATGCGGCGGATCATTTAAGATGGAGCATCCGGATCAGTTTTTCCCCGCCCCGCATGTTCCGCACATCGTCCGCCCGGAGGATGTGCAGCGCCAAAACCAGGAAAAAGTACACCGCCACGCCTGCGGCGATCCCGCCCAGGGTGGAGACGGCATTGACAAGGTATGCGCCGGTCCGGCCGCGCAGAGCCGTGCCCAGCAGGCTGTACATCCCGCCGGCAGCTGCGCCCATCAGCAGCGACGCCAGCACCGGCTTGGCGAAGATGGCCAGGTAACGGGGCTTCTGGGGGGAGTACTTCCATACGAAAAACAGGTTGAGCCCCGCCACCACCACATAGCAGCACAGCGTGGAAACGGGGGCCCCGGCAATGTTCCACCGGGGATTTCCCACCAGGAAGTAGTTCATAACCACCTTCACAATGCCGCCGGCGATCACCGTGAAAATAGGAATTGCCTCATGTCCGTAGGACTGCAGCACTGCGTTGGTAAGGATCATGATGCAGATAAAAATGCACGCAATGCCCAGCACCCCCAGCAGAGGACCCGCGGCGGCGGCATCCTCCGGCAGCGCCGGATAGAGCAGCGTCAGAATGGGCGTGGAGAGAACCGACAGTCCCACGCCGCAGGGCAGCGCCAGCAGGGCGATCAGCCGGAAGGCCGACGTGACCGTGCGGTCCGCCTCGGCGCTGTCGTGCCGGGCCAGGGCCGCCGCCGCGAAGGGCAGCAGGCTCATGGTGACGGGATAGACAAAGGACGCCGGCAGGTTGATGAGATCCATGCCCATGGAGTACCGGCCGTAGAGCGCGGTGGGCGAGCTGCCGCCCAGAGCGCTGCGGCTCCAGGTCTGTGCCAGGTAGTTCAGCCGCCCCAGGACGATCTTCTGGTCGATGAGGGTGATGATGCTCATGGCGGAGTTGCTCAGCGTAATGGGAACGCCGATGCTTAAAACCTTCCTCATCAGCGTTCCGCCGCTCTCCGGCACGTCCAGGGACTCCGTCCTGTCCCGGTGCGTCATCAGGTAAACGATCAGGAAAAACATGGACAGCACCGTCCCGGCGGTGACGCCCAGGATGGCGCCGGCGGCGCCGATCTCCCGGCTCTTGCCCAGCACCCGGTAAAGGTAGTACGCCAGCGGCAGGCCGATGCCCAGCTTGCACAGCGCCTCCAGAACCTGAGAGACGGCTGTGGGCTTCATGTTGCCCTGCCCCTGGGTATAGCCGCGCATGCAGGCCAGCAGGCACACGCAGAACACGGCGGGAGCCAACGCCCGGATGGGCCAGTAGGCGAGCTCGTCGCCCTGGAACCCGGCCAGCCACGCGGCGCCGAAGAACATGAACAGGGAGAACACCAGGCCCAGCGCAAAAAAGAGCCAGATGGCCGTGCGGAAAAGCTTGCGCTTCTCGTTCTCCCGGCCCCGGGTATGGGCTTCGGAGGTCAGCTTGGAGATGGCCAGCGGCAGGCCCGCCGTGGAAATGGTCAGCAGCACGTTGTAGATGTTGTAGGCCACCATGAAATGGGCCTTGCCCTCCGTCCCGATGATATTGGTCAGCGGGATGCGGAAAATGGCCCCGATCAGCTTGACAATGACCACGGCGGCAGCCAGGATGGCGGCTCCGCCCAGGAAGGTCTGCTTTGATTCTTTTTTTGACATGGGATTACCTCAAATGCTTCCAAATTGTGGGCGCATCCGTCAGGAGGCGCGCTTTTGCCGGCGCTTACAGCTTCCCGCCGCAAAAACGGCAGAACCGGTCGCCCCGGCGGTTTTCCGCTCCGCAGCGGGGACAGGCCGGGCCTGCGTCCTCCGCCCGGTTTTCCCGCTCCAGCTCCGCAATCTGACGCTGGAGCTCATCAATGTCCCGCAGCTTTTCCAGCAGCACGTCGGAGTCGGTGGGATCCCCCGTGTGGGTGGCGTAGACCAGCTCCCCGATCTCCCGCAGAAGCGCGTTGACCTCTCCCCGCAGATCCGCCAGGCGGATATTCCGCTTTCCCACGGAGAGCAGCTGCGCTGTCTTTCGGCTCACGGTGTACGCCGCGTCCGAGGCGGAGGTGCCGATGCTCTCCGCGGCCCGGGTGACGCTGTCCAGAATGTTCTGCAGTCTCTCATCCATAAAATGCTCCTTTCCGCGCCTCTGCGCGGCAGGCGGCGCCTGTTTAATAGGAATAGGTGCTGCCGCCGATAAATTCCCGAATCAGAGAATTGGGGGCCACATACCGGTCGTCCAGCCCGGCAATCCGGTCGAAGCCCCGGAGCATCTGCTCCACGATCTCAGGCCGCGCCGCGGCGGGAATCTCCTCCAGCAGCGGGACCACATGACTTTTGTACACCGACAGCTCGTAGGGGACCGCCGTGTCAAACAGCAGATCCGCGCTGTCCCGGTACGGGGAGATGTACAGCTTCTCGCCCCGGCACACGCCGGGCCACAGCTTCAGGGTAAAGGCCGCGTCGCTGCCCCGGAACTTGGCGTCCCGGACGATCCGGCGGCACAGCCGGACCCAGGCGTGTTCAAACACCACGCCGCCGCTCTCGTCCGCTACATTGGAACGGGCGGCGATGTAGAGCTTGAACGCCCGGGGATTCTTGCCCGTAATAACGTCGTTGAGGGCGTGGATCCCCTCGAAAATGGCCAGCTCATCCGCGCCCAGCCGCAGCGGCCGGAAGTTGACGGCCGAACGCATCTGCCGGGCAAACTCGAATTTGGGGACGTGGATGGTCTCGCCCCGGTCCAGCATGGCGAAATGGCGGTTCAAAAGCTCAATATCCAGGCAGAACGGGGACTCGTAGTCAATGCCGCCGTCCCGGTTCCGGGGCGCCGTCTCCGGGTCGATGGACATGAAGTAATTGTCCATGGACACCGTATGGGTGACGATCCCCATGTGATCCAGGGCCTCCTCGATCTTCATGGCGGTGGTGGTTTTGCCGGATCCGGAGGGCCCGGAGAGCAAAACAATGTGGGACTCGGCCCGATGATCCGCGATTTTTTCCGCCGCGCGGTCCACTTTCTTCTGATACTCGGCGTCCGCCCGCTGGGCAAAGCCCGCGGGATCGCTGCGGATTGCCTCGTTAATCTGTTCCAGAGAATACGACATCAGCACCCGGCTCCTTTCATGGCCTCATAAAATGCGGCGAACGCCGCCTGGTTGGACTGCCATTTCTCCCTCCGGCGGGTGTACTCCCCCGGGTATTTCAGATTGAACGCCCGGGAGATCCGCCCCGGCGCCACCATTTTGGTGGAGCCGCCGGCTCCCATGGACAAAATGGAACACAGTTCCTCCATGATATAGATATTATAGAGGTTCTCCGCCCCCGGCATGCACCATCCCACGTTTTCAAAGCTGCCGGACATATATTTCTGCCGGTAGAGGTAGTAGGGCTCGTAGCCCGCCGCCCGGAGAGCCGGGTCGGCGTAGTCCAGCATCCGGCCCACCGCCTCCGCCGTGGGAATGGGCAGATTCCGGGTCAGAATCGCGCTGCCCTTTTTGAGACTCAGGGTGTGGACGGTGAGATTGTCCGCCCCGAAGCCCATGCACTCCTGCAGGGAGGCGCAAAAGCCCTCCGGCGTATCGGCGGGCAGCCCCGCGATCAAATCCATGTTGACGTGGGCGAAGCCGGCCTCCGCCACCTCCCCCATGGCCCGGCGGATATCCTCCGCCGTGTGGCGCCGTCCGATGGCCCGGAGGACATTGTCGTCCATGGACTGGGGGTTGACGGACACCCGGGTGACGCCCCGGCGCTTCATAACCCGCAGCTTTTCCGCCGTCACCGTGTCGGGCCGTCCGGCCTCCACCGTCCGCTCCGCGCAGGAGTCCAGCTCAAAGGCGTCCTCCAGCACGCCCAGCAGGCGGTCCATCTGCTCCGCCGTCAGGGTGGTAGGCGTGCCGCCGCCCATATAAAACGCCCGCACCCGGAGGCCCAGGCGTCTCACCAGCGCGCCGGCGGCGCGAACCTCCTCCTCCAGGGCGGCCAGATACGGCTCCACCTGGGACAGGGACTTCTCCACCGAGGCGCTTACAAACGAGCAGTAGGCGCAGCGGGTGGGGCAAAACGGGATTCCGATATAGACCGCAATGTCCCGCCCCTCCAGCTCCCCCCCGGCCCGGAGCCCCGCCTGAGCGGCCTCCAGCGCCAGACGCGCCCGGGGCGGCGTCACGCGGTAATAGTCCTCCAGCAGGGTCTGCGTCTCCCGGGGAGACGCGCCCCCCTCCAGCGAGCGGGCGGCGATCTTTCCCGGACGGATGCCCGTCAGGCTGCCCCAGGGCGGGGCAATGCCGGTGACGGCCTGAGCCGCCCGGAAGATGCACATGCCCAGCGCATGGCGGCGCAGGCCCTCCTGTTCGTAATCGGTTCCGGAAAGGGGCAGCTCAAAGCTGTACGGCGCGGCGTTCCCGTCCCAGCCCAGCTCCGTTGTGACATGACAGCAGCGGCTGCCGCCGCCCTCCCGGTCCTCCATGGTGATAACGGCCCAGCGGCGGTCCGCCGCGGGGTCTGCCGGGCCGTAGGACAGCTTCTCCCCGGGAAAAAGAGCCAGCAGCGTCTGCTCCACCACGTACTTCTCGTCGTGGCCGACCAGCTGTACCTTCATAGCCCTTACTCCCGCATGGCCTGCTGGAGGAAGGGATTCGTCTGCCGCTCCGTCTCCAGGTCGGTGAGTTCCATATGCCCGGGATAGACCGTGGGGCTGCCGGGCAGATTCCCCAGCCGCCGCAGGGACGCGGTCATCTGTCCGCCGTCTCCCGCCGCCAGATCGGTTCTGCCCATGGAACCGGCAAACAGCGTGTCGCCGCAGAAAAGGGCGTCGCCGCAGAAAAGGCTCACGCCGCCGGGGGTGTGGCCCGGGGTGGCGATGACGGAGAAGGTCAGATCGCCGACGCGCACGGTGTCCCCGTCGTCGTAGTTCACCGTCTCAAAGGGCAGCGTCGGAAAGAGGAACCTGGCCCTGGGGCTGTCGGAGGGGTGCAGATCCCGGCTGTTGAGGTAGACCGGAAGTCCGGGGCAGGCGGCCAGCAGCTCCTCCACTCCGCCCACGTGGTCGTAGTGGCTGTGGGTCAGCAGGATGCACACCGGAGCGCAGCCGGTCTCCCGGACCCGCTCCGCCACCCGGGCTCCGTCGTCGCCGGGATCAATGACCGCGCAGAGTTTTTTCTCCTCGTCGCAGACAATGTAGCAGTTGGTTCCGATGGAACCAACCTGCAGCGTCGCAATTTTCATGGTATTTCTCCTCACCGCAGCGCCTTACAGCGTCTGTGTATCCAAAATCAGCGTCAGGGGCCCATCGTTGACGGACTCCACCAGCATTTCCGCGCCGAACTCGCCGGTCTCCACATGGAAGCCCTTGGCGGCGCACAGCGCTGTAAACTTTTCGTAGAGCGGCCGGGCCAGCTCCGGCCGGGCGGCCGCCAGAAAATCCGGACGGCGGCCGTGGACGCAGCTGCCGTACAGGGTGAACTGGGAGACGATGAGAAGTTCTCCCCGCACCTGATCCAGGCCGATGTTCATCTTCCCGTTTTCATCCTTGAATACCCGCAGAGAGCAGATCTTGTCGGCCAGCTTCACGGCCTGGGCCTCCGTATCCTCATGGGTGACGCCCAGCAGGATGAGAAAGCCCCGCCCGATTTTTCCGTGCACCTCTCCGCCGATGGTGACGGAGGCCCCGGTAACCTTAGTGACTACAGCGCGCATCCGTTTTTTCTCCTTTGTATGTTATTGGCAGTCTCGCCCCGTTCCCCGGCGGGAAAGCCCGGCAGCGCGGATTTTACCTTCGGGAGAAGGGGCGGCAGCGTTCCGGCGCTCAGCCTGCGGGCCGCGTGACCTTCAGCACGCCGGAAATCTGCATGATTTTTTTCATAACGTCCTGGAGCTGCCTGCTGTCCCGGACGTCGATCTCCAGGTGCAGAATAGCGAACTGATCCTCGCTGGTGCGCAGATTCAGCGCCGACACCCGGGTGTTGGTGGAGGAGAGCACCGCAGAAATATCCAGCACCAGATTGTTCCGGTCCTTGCACACCACCTCCAGGGAGGTGTGATAGCTCTCATCCGTATCGGTGCCCCAGGAGACCCGGATCCACCGGCCCTCCTGACCCGGCCCGGCCCGCCGCTCCGGCGAGGCGTTGGGGCAGTCGGCGCGGTGGACGGAAACGCCGTAGCCCCGGGTGATAAAGCCCACGATCTCGTCGCCGGGCACCGGGGTGCAGCACTTGGAGAACTTCACCAGGCAGTTGTTGAGCCCCTCCACAATGATGCCCCGCTCGCTTTTGGTGGTCTTGGGGACGGCGGGGCGCACCTCGTCGGACTGCCCGTCGATGGGCACCACCGCGG
Source organism: Oscillibacter sp. (assembly GCA_022652655.1). Classification (GTDB taxonomy): domain Bacteria; phylum Bacillota; class Clostridia; order Oscillospirales; family Oscillospiraceae; genus Oscillibacter. The sequence goes on from JALCRQ010000032.1 coordinate 10,409, forward strand.
CCTTGTCGGCCTGGTGCTGCCGGGCGATGCGGCCCAGCTCTCCCTGCATCCGGTTGACGGCCTTCTGGGCGGTAAAGCCGCCGTAGCCGATGGCCGCGTACAGGTCGTCCAGTGTGGAATAGGATACCCGCTTGAGCAGGCCCGGCAGGTTTTCGCTGTCCAGGACGTCCTTCATGGGGATGCCGCAGTGCTTCAGCTCCGCCTCAAACGAGGCCCGGCCGGTGGCGATATTCTCCTCTTTTTTCTCCTTTTTGAACCACTGGCGGATCTTGCTGCGGGCCTCGCTGGACTTGGCGATCTTCATCCAGTCCCGGCTGGGGCCCTTGGCCGCCTTGGAGGTAATGATCTCCACGATGTCGCCGTTTTTCAAAACGGAGTCCAGCGTGACGATCCGCCCGTTGACCTTGGCTCCCACCATGTGGTTGCCCACCGCGGAGTGAATGGCGTAGGCAAAGTCGATGGGCGTGGCGCCGGCGGGAAGATTCTGTACGTCCCCGTTGGGTGTAAAGACAAACACCTCGTCGGAGAACATGTCGATTTTCAGGGAATGGATATACTCCTCGGCGTCGGCGCCCTCCTGATTCTCCAGAAGCCGGCGCACCCATTCGTACCGGCCCTCGGTGCCGCCGCCGATGCCGCCCTGCTTGTATTTCCAGTGGGCGGCTACGCCGTATTCGGCCACCTCGTGCATCTCCCGGGTGCGGATCTGCACCTCAAAGGGGATGCCGTCGGTGCCCAGCACGGTGGTGTGCAGGCTCTGGTAGCCGTTGGGCTTGGGGGTGCCGATATAGTCCTTGAACCGGCCCAGAATGGGCTTGTAGAGGTCGTGGATCACACCCAGGACGTTGTAGCAGTCGCTGACGGTGCCCACCACCACCCGGAAGGCGAACAGGTCGAAAATCTCATCGAGCTGCTTGTTCTGATTGAACATCTTGCGGTAGATGGAGTAGGGGTGCTTCATCCGGCCGTAGACCTCGTGCTCGATGGACAGCTCCCCCAGCCGCTGGTCGATCTGCTGGCGGGTCTTGGCCATAAAGGCGTCGTATTCCTGCTTTTTCCCGTCCAGCTGGGAGACGATCTCCTGGTAGCCGATGGGATCCAGGTATTTGAGAGACAGATCCTCCAGCTCCCACTTAATGCGCTGCATGCCCAGGCGATGGGCGATGGGGGCATAGATCTCCATGGTCTCCAGGGATTTCTGCTTCTGCTTTTCCGGCGTCTGATACTCCATGGTGCGCATGTTGTGCAGCCGGTCGGCAATCTTGATGAGAATCACCCGGATGTCCTTGGACATGGCGATGAGCATCTTGCGCAGATTCTCCATCTGCTCGTCTTCCTTGGTGGCGTACTGGATGCGGGTCAGCTTGCTGACGCCCTCCACCAGGGAGGCCACCGTAGGGGAAAAGAGCTTGGAGATCTGGTCGTGGGTAGCGTTGGTATCCTCGATGCAGTCGTGGAGCAGCGCCGCCTCGATGGACTCGCTGTCCAGCTTCAGCTCCACCGCCACGATCTGGGCCACCGCCAGGGGATGGATGATATAGGGCTCGCCGCTTTTGCGGGTCTGGCCCCGGTGATGCTGCTCGGCAAAGGTGAAGGCGGCACGGATCTGCTCAAAATCCGCACCGGGGTTGTAGGCGCGGATCGTTGCCTCCAGCTGTTCATATTGTTCCTGGATCGTCATGTCGTTCACCTCAATTTGTTCCGGCGGACGGCCCCCGCAGCCGGGCGAGATACGGGCAGGCGAACAGATCCACCTTGCCCCGGGACGGCTGCAGATGCACGAAAAGCCGGTCGTCCGTCCGCCGGACGCTTAAAAGTCCCCTCTCAGAGAAGACCGAAAGAGACAAAATAGCCCGCAGAAAGCTCTCGTTTCCGCCGGACACCGCGGCCAGCTCCCGCAGAATGGGAAGCTCCGCGCCCTCGATTCCGCCGCTGCGGGCCCGCCGCTCCAGCGCCGTCCAATAGACGCCGAACTGCTCCCGGGAGGTGCGCAGGCGGCCCATCTCCTGAGCGGTCAGCTCCTCGCCCTCCCGGCACCGGCGGCACAGGGCCATAGCCTCCGCCTCGTGGCGGCTGGGCGTCAGGGACGGGCGCAGGTCCAGAAGCTGGAGCTGCAGCACCGTGCTGCCCCGGAAGGTGTTGGCCTGCAGATGGAACGCGGCGTCCACCCGCTCCCCCGTCTCCGCGCCGCACTCGTTTTCGTCCACGGAGAAGAAAATCGCGTCAAAATGGCACATGCCCTTGGAAAGCCGCAGCTTCAGGTGCCGGCCCTGCCCCACGCGCTGCACGGAGTCCACCGTGGCGCCCAGCAGGGCAAAAACCGGCCGGGGATTTCCCGCGCCGTAAGGCTCCAGGGCGGACAGCTCCTCCGCGCCCTCCAGCGTCATGTCCCCGGCGCAGGTCACGGCGGTGTCCACCTCCAGCGAGCTGACCGGCAGCTCGCCGTCCATGGACGAGCGGACGCAGCGGTTCATCCGGGCCCGGAACGCGGGGATATTCTCCTCCCGGATGGTGAAGCCGGCGGCCAGCTCATGGCCGCCGAAGCCCTCCAGCAGGTCGGAGCAGGACTCCAGCGCGGAAAAGAGATTAAACCCGCCCCAGGAGCGGCAGGAGCCCTTGCCGCAGCCATCCTGGAGATGGATCATAAAACTGGGGCAGGAGTATTTTTCGGAAAGGCGGGAGGCGACAATGCCCACCACGCCCTGATGCCAGTTCTCCGACGCCAGCACCAGCGCGGAGCGCTCCTCCGCCGGCAGCTCCTCGATCTGGGTCACGGCGTCGGTGCAGATGGCCTGCTCCACGCTCTGCCGCTCCCGGTTGAGATCGCACAGGGCCTTTGCCAGCTCCTCCGCCCGGGCGGGATCGTCCGTCTCCAGCAGATCGGCGGCCAGATCGGCGGCGCCCATGCGGCCCGCGGCGTTGATCCGCGGGGAGAGCACAAACCCGATCTGAATGGAGGTGATGGGCTTGCCCAGCAGCCCCGCCTCCTTTAAAAGGGCGTGAACGCCCACAAAATCCGTGTGGGGCAGGGCCTCCAGCCCGCAGCGGACAATGGTGCGGTTCTCCCCCTCCATGCGCATGACGTCCGCCACGGTGCCGATGGCGGCCAGGGTGCAGTAGCGGGCAAAAAGCGCGTCCTCCCGGCTCTCACCGCCCAGCGCCAGCACCAGCTTCAGCGCCACGCCCACGCCCGCCAGATGCTTGAAGGGATACGGGCAGTCGGCGCGGTGGGGGTCCACCACGGCGGCCGCGTCGGGCAGGGGATCCTTGCACTCGTGGTGATCCGTCACCACCACGTCCAGCCCCAGGGAGGCCGCAAAGGCGATCTCCTCGTTGCCGGTAATCCCGCAGTCCACCGTGATCATCAGGGTGGCGCCCTGCTCCCGCAGGGAGCGGATGGCGTCCCGAGAAAGGCCGTAGCCGTCCTCGATCCGGCGGGGAATATACCGCAGACAGTTTGCCCCGCAGCCCTTCAAATAGTCCAGCAGCAGCACGGTGGAGGTAATTCCGTCCACATCGTAGTCGCCGAACACGGCGATGGTCTCGCCGTCGGCAATGGCCCGCTGGATCCGGGCCACGGCCCGGTCCATATCCTTCATCAGCAGCGGCGAGACGCTCAGCGCCCGCTCCCGCTCCAGAAAGACGGCGGCGTCCTCCGCCGTGGCGACGCCCCGGGCGGCCAGCACAGAGGCCAGCAGCGGAGAATATCCCGCCCCCCGCAGAAGATCCACGGCCTGCTGCGCCGGAGCGCCGATATTCCACTTTTCGTATTTCATGCCGAGATCCTCCTTTCCGGACGCGGGGCAATACCCCTCCAGAATAGTTAACCAGTATATTATAGCAAAGACGCCCTCAAACGTAAAGATTTTTCTCTTTTTTCCGCCCGCTTTTCCGCCGCCGGAAGCTCTTTCCCGTCCCCGGGGCAAAAAAAAGCAGGGCCCCGCCTCTGCGGCGGAGCCCCGCTTGTCTCTCAGAGATATCTTCTCATGCCGTCGGTGGCATTTTCGGCGTCGCTGCTGATGGTCACGGTGAACTTGATATTGTTCTGCTCGCCGAACGCATCCATCCAGTCCAGGAATTTTTCCGCTGCGCTGAGATCGTCGTTGCCGACCGCCTTGCACAGGTTGTCTATAAATACGTGAGAGATATCGTAGTTCCCGGCGTACAGTCCGCTGAGGAATCCGCGAAACACCTCGTAACTGTTCAGCTTGTACTCATGGGCGTCAATCAGACGGATGTGGTAGTGGATGTCGTAGGTCATGGTGGGGTTGTACTCGATACATACCACGTTGCCGGGCTCGTCCTTTGCCGCGTTATTGATCATTTCGATCAGTTGCTTGGTTTTACCGGAGCCTTTCACGCCCATAATCAGTCTGACCATAGTAAATCACTCCTGTTTCTTGTAGAATTGCCGGGACTCCCGCGTTTTTCCCTGTGAAAAGCATAGCATAACCGGCGGGAAAAAACAATGCAGAAAAGGAATTTTAAACTTTGTTCATATTGCGGCTTGACGGCTCCGGGTGCGGAACCGGCCAGGCCCGCCCGGCTCAGTCCAATCCCGCCTCCAGCTCGGCGCGCCGGTCCTCATAGCCCGGCTTGCCCAAAAGCGCGAACATGTTCTTCTTGTATGCCTCCACTCCCGGCTGGTTGAAGGGATTGACGTCCAGCAGATAGCCCGAAAGGCCGCAGGCGTATTCAAAGAAATAGATGAGCGCCCCCAGGGACGCGGCGCTCTTGGTGCCGGCCTCCACCACCAGATTGGGGACGTCCCCCTCCGTGTGGGCCAGGAGCGTGGCCTCCGCCGCCCGGTCGCGGACGAAGTCCAGCGACTTGCCTGCCAGGTAGTTGAGGCCGTCGCCGTCCTGTTCGTCCCGGGGAATGATCAGCTGGTGGGCCGAGGGGCCGAAGCGCACGGAGGTTTCAAACATCAGCCGCCGCCCCTCCTGGATGTACTGGCCCATAGAGTGAAGATCCGCCGTGAACTCCACGCTGGCGGGGAAAAGGGCCTTGCCCTCCTTGCCCTCGCTCTCCCCGAAAAGCTGCTTCCACCACTCCGCCATAAAGCGGAACGCCGGGTCGAAGCAGGTGAGAATCTCCACGCTCTTGCCGGCGCGGTAGAGCTGATAGCGGGCTGCCGCGTACCGCCAGGCCGGATTTTCCCCGCACCCCTCGGCGGTGCACGCGTCCATCATCTCGCCGGCGCCGGAGAGCAGCTCGCCGATGTCCACGCCGGCCGCCGCGATGGGCAGCAGGCCCACGGCGGTGAGCACGGAATACCGTCCGCCCACGTCGTCGGGCACCGTAAAGGTCTCCCAGCCCTCCTGATCCGCCAGCGCCTTCAGCGCGCCGCGGCTTTTGTCGGTGGTGGCGTAGATGCGCCGTCCCGCGCCCTCCCGGCCGTATTTCTCCACCAGCTTCCGGCGGAAAAACCGGAAGGCCACCGCCGGCTCCGTGGTGGTGCCGGACTTGGAGATCACGTTGACGGAGAAATCCCGGTCGCCCACCAGCTCCAGCACCTCGGCCAGTGCGTCGGCGTCCAGGCCGTTGCCCACGAAGAAAATATCCGGCGTGGTCTTTTTCCGGAGGTTGTAGTTGGGCGAGCAGAGACATTCAATGACGCCCCGGGCGCCCAGATAGGAGCCGCCGATCCCGATCACCACCAAAGCCTGGGAGTCGGCCCGTATGGCGGCGGCGGCACGCGCGATCCGGTCCAGCTCCGTCCGGTCGCAGTCCCGGGGAAGCCGAACCCAGCCGGTAAACTCTCCGCCCTCCCCGGTGCCGTTTTGCAGCCGGGACTGCGCCAGCTTCAATCTGGGGGCCAGCGCTTCTTCATAGGGCATGGGGATAAATTTTTTAATGTGAAACAGTTTGACGTTCAGCATATGTATCCGCCCCTTTTCTTGTGCGCTCGGTAGCATCTGTCTTATTTGTATTGAGTATAGCATTTTTCCTGCCGGCTCACAAGAGGAAAGGCGCGAAAAGCGCCTATCCCGCCAGCAGGGCCGACCGCAGCAGCCGCAGCGTCATCTGGCTCCAGGTAATCCGCGGTACGCTCTCTCCCGACACGATGGGGATCTCCGCAATTTTTTCGCCGCCCGCGCCGGTCACCGTCAGTGTTCCCAGCGCGTCGCCTTTTTTGACGGGAGCCTTGACCCGGGGCGCGAGACTCACCGTTTTTGTCAGCTTGGCCGCCTTGGTCTTTTCCAGCAGCAGCGTCTTTTCGCTCAGCACCGGCTGCGCCGTGGCCTGGGTGCCCAGCTCCACCGGCACGGGCGCCAGGGGCTTATCCGGGATGACCTTTGTCAGGGCATAGGTGGAAAAGCCGTAGTTCAGCAGGGTTTTGGCGTCCTCAAAGCGCTGCGCCGACGTGGTGCCCTTCATAATAACGGCGATCAGCTCCATGCCGTCCCGCTCCGCCGTGGCGGACAGGCAGTAGCGCGCGGAATCGGTGGAGCCGGTTTTCAGCCCCGTGCAGCCCTGGTAAAAGCGAACCAGCTTGTTGGTGTTCACAAGAGACGACGTGCCGTCCCGCAGGGTGTCCATCCAAATGGTGGTGTATTTCCGGATATCGGGGTGGTGCCCGATCAGCTCCCGGGACATGACGGCGATGTCGTAGGATGAGGTGAGGTGCCCCTCAGCCGGAAGTCCGGTGGCGTTTTTAAAGGTGGTGTCGTTCATGCCCAGTTCTTCGGCCCGCCGGTTCATCTTCTCCACGAAGGCCTCCTCGCTTCCGGCCACCTGCTCCGCCAGGGCCACCGCACAGTCGTTGGCGGAAACGACGCACACGGCCTTGAGCATGTCATCCACACTCATCTGCTCCCCCTCCTTGAGCCAGATCTGGCTGCCGCCCATGGAGCAGGCGTGGGCGGAGGCGGTGACCATGTCGTCGTAGTGCAGGCTTCCCCCGTCGATGGCCTCCATGACCAGAAGGAGCGTCATAACCTTGGTGACGCTGGCGGGCTCCAGCTTCTCATGCTCGCCCTTGGCAAAAAGCACCGTCCCCGTCTCCTTTTCCATCAGAAGCGCCGAAGGCGACGGAACGTCCAGCGCCTGCGCCCCGGTGGTGAGCAGCAGCACCGCGCAGAAAATCGCCGCGATTTTTTTCATATCCCCATCCTCCTTATTCCCATTTGGTAAACTGTATGAGCCTTCGGAAAAACTCATGCACTCCGGGCCATATTTCAAGTTGCAAAACGAAAAAAGGTCTGTTATAATGGCAACATCTGCGGATATAGTTCATCGGTAGAACGGCGGCTTCCCAAGCCGCAGAGGCGGGTCCGATTCCCGTTATCCGCTCCACCGCGCCGGGGGCCGCTTCCGGGCAGCCCCCGGCTTTTCGATTCGCCTGCGGCGGCGGTTTCAGCCGGGATTCTTCGAAAAACGGCCTTGACCCCGGCGGATTTTATGGTATAATAACTGCGTTGCGGTCATTATATCTGCGCAGCAAAGCGCTGTGCGCTTTGGCGCATTGCAATCGTCTCCCGCCTCTCCCCTTACGGGGCAACCGTCCACCGCAGCAACCTGTCATCATAAAAACTTCATACGGGCGATTAGCTCAGCTGGGAGAGCGCCGCGTTCGCAACGCGGAGGTCGAGGGATGCAACTAAAACCACTCGACAGAGCAACCGTCCACCGCAGCAGCCTGTCATCATAAAAAATTCATACGGGCGATTAGCTCAGCTGGGAGAGCGCCGCGTTCGCAACGCGGAGGTCGAGGATTGTTCGTAAAACCACATCGGGCTCAGCGCCATCAAAACAGCAACCTGTCTTATTATTAAAATTTCATACGGGCTTGTAGCTCAGCTGGGAGAGCGCCGCGTTCGCAACGCGGAGGTCGACGGTTCGATCCCGTTCAGGTCCACCACAAAAATCCTGCCTCGTAATGAGACAGGATTTTTCTATACCATTTCGATTAACACGTGACCCAACAAAACGCATGACTCTTGAAACGCAGAGTATGTGCGGTAGTCAGAGCACTTTTTGTTATGACAAAAGCATTTAGAAAAGATGAAATATTTTCCACAGAGGCTTGCTTCTGTTCAGATAAAAGAATATACTGTAATATATAAAATTATAGTCCTTGAGGTGTTGAATATGGATTTTTTGACGACGAAGCAAGCTGCAAAATTGTGGGGGATCTCTCCCCGGCGTGTAGCATTGCTTTGCTCACAGGGACGTATTACCGGTGTCATGAAGGCCGGTAAGACTTGGCTACTGCCCCCTGATGCTCAGAAGCCTGCCGACCCGCGCTTTGAAAGTAGAGAAGATAAATAGGAAAAAACGAGCACTCAGAAATAATAACACAGAACAACGAGGAATCTATATGCCTTTGAATAACATACAGTCAAATTACAATTTCATTGATCTTTTCGCAGGCGCAGGAGGTCTGTCTGAAGGCTTTTTGCAGGCAGGGTTTAACCCTGTTGCCCATGTTGAAATGAATGAGTTTGCCGCAAAGACGCTCGAAACAAGAAGCGCTTACTACTATTTAAAAAGCACTAATAACCTTGGTTTATATAAGAAATACTTAAGCGGCAAAATCACACGCGATGAATTTGTGAAGCAGATTCCTGCTTCTATCACAAAGACCGTAATCAATGAAACCATGTCCGATGATACTTTACCCGCTGTCTTCAAAACCATTGACGGAATAATGAAGATCAGGGGCATTTCAAAGGTTGATGTCATCGTTGGTGGTCCTCCATGCCAGGCATACTCTCTTGTTGGCAGAGCACAGAGCAGCCACATGGAAGTTCCTATGGCTGAGGATCCGCGGAATTATCTGTACAAACTTTATGCAAGATTCCTGAAGCGCTATCAGCCACGCATGTTTGTGTTTGAAAATGTCATCGGTATTGAATCGGCAAACGGCGGTACTACATGGAAGAACATCCAGAAGTATCTGAAGCGCGTCGGATACGAAATAGAATGCCATGAGCAAAATGCGCAGACCTTCGGTGTCCTTCAGAACAGACGCCGCATAATTATCGTCGGATGGCTGAAAAAAAGCGGATTGAAATATCCGGATTTTCTGAAAATCAAATCTGATGCCGTTGTCAATGACCTTTTCACCGATTTGCCAAAGCTGCATCCGGGCGAGAGTTCTGACAAATATGCCCGGACAAAGACAAGCCGTTATGTCCTCGAGTCAGGCATCAGAACTGCAGATGATATTCTGACGCTCCACATCTGCCGCCCCAACAAGGAGCGCGATATAGAAATTTACCGGAGAGCCGTTGAATTATGGAATGACGGTCACAAACGTCTGAATTACAATGATCTTCCGGAAGAACTGAAGACTCATAAGAACAGGCATTCCTTCACAGACAGGTTCAAAGTGGTTGAAGGTGATGAGAAGTGCTGCCATACGATACTTGCACACTTGTCAAAGGATGGGCATTACTTTATTCATCCGGATATTGAACAACACCGCTCCATCACGGTGAGAGAAGCCGCAAGAATACAGTCTTTCCCCGACAGTTACTTTTTTGAGGGGCCCAGAACATCGCAGTTTATTCAGATTGGCAACGCTGTCCCTCCGCTGATGGCGAAGGGAATCGCCATGGGCATTTTTGAGCAGTTGCACAAAGGTGATTGCAATGGAAGGTAACCTGCTCCTCGAGCAATTCAGCAGATATAAAAAAATAGAGCTTGAGGACTCACCGTTTCATTTCCTGCTTGATGCCAACATAGAACGGAACCCTCATCAGGTC
>JALCRQ010000033.1 GCA_022652655.1 Oscillibacter sp.
TTTCCAGCCCCGGAGCAGAGGCCAAGGCCCCTTCCGGTCATTGCGCCGGCACCCATAGGGCCGGTTCCGTTTCTTCCTGGCATTTTGTTCACCTCCTTGTAGTTTCGGACATATGCCGCTTACAAATACTATTATAACCAGTTTCGGGCATATGTCAACAATAAGGACGAAAATTTTGAAGCGGGCGGCAGAATTCAGAATTCATGCAATGCACATTACGCTTACATGGAGAAGTGTAGAAAGAATAACAGTAAAAACCATGATGCGTGGTATGCACAAGCCCTGAAAAGGCATAGTACTAGCATCGTCTCAAGACGTCGAACGACTGTCAACCTCATTACACGTCTTACAGCCGATTAACGGGCAACCTTCGCGAGTCCTATTCCTACGCAAGTAATGTGATTGTCAGTTTCTCCGTTTCGATACGAAATAACGAAAATACTGTAAGCGTTTGGTTTCACCAGCAAAGCAGGTGGTTTTATGCGCTGAAGCCACAATCAAAAGGTCGACAGTTCTTTATAAGCTGTCGACCTTCTAATTCTATCTCTATTCTAACGATTCGGCTAATTTCAAAATCTTAGTTTCAATTGACTGAATTTCAGAAAGAAATTCTTCATCACTTTTCCCTGTCGGATCGGGCAGTCCCCAATCCTCACGGCGCTTGCGCCGAAAATGCTCATCAGCAGAAGCAGCGATCCGAGATCCACCATTGGGGAAGATATCAGGAACGAAAACGTTACCCCAACCGGAAGCCCTGCGGATGTAAACCCAATGAACAGCGGTATAGAGGAACAAGAGCAGAATGGTGTTACCGTACCAAGGAGCGCCGAAATGCAGTTTGCCCAAACACCATGGAAACGACCGAGAATCCGTTTACTGCGCTCCGGTGGGAAGTAACTTTGGATATAACTGATGAGAAAAATCAGAGAACACAGAAGTATCGTAATCTTGATTACATCGTACAGGAAAAATTCAATGCTTCCACCCAGCCGTGCCGACGTATCAAGTCCAATAGCGGATAGGCCTCTTCCAATCATCCCATCCAGCCATTTCATGGCAAGAACTTGATACTGGAAGAAATCCCAAATTGTTTTTAGTATTTGCATTGGATAAAAACCTCACTTTCGATAAAAGGACAATTATATCAAATAATTTTAATGTATTCTGCTCTTAAAAAGCCATCATCAGGATGGCTTTTTCGATGCACAACAGATTTTTTCTTCTGTAGCCGCATTCGGCGTTGTCAGTTCTTTCAGTAGAGTACCAGCATAAGCGCTGCCCTTTTCGCTGATTTTGTAATGCGTCCATTTGCCTTCCTGCCGACTCTCCACAATACCCGATTCAATCAGAATCTTCATGTGGTAAGAAAGTCCCGACTGCCCCAAGTCCAGCTGCTCCAGCAAAACGCAGGCACATTTCTCCCCGCCGCGCAGAAGTTTGAGTATTCTTAAACGTTTTTCGTCGCAAAATGCCTTGAACACTTTTGCCTGTTCTTCATAAATGGTTGCCAAATTATCACCTCATATCAAAATTATTTGATATGCCACTAGTATATGCGTCAAATCAAGTTTTGTCAATATGAAAATGTTCCTTTTTGATGGATACCGCCTTTTTACAAGTTTATAAGCAATTATGCACAAGGTATTCTCTACTGTAGCTCGTCGAAAAGGCTTATGCTACTTATATGCAACGACGCCAACCACAGGTAAAATAATTTACAGGAGTATATCCATGGGTATCATATGCCCACTGGTATGCTCTTTTTTCTGCACATAATCATATTGCGTTGCCGAGTTCCCCCCAATCGTTCTTAATTTCTAAATTTCTGCAATCACAAAATGGAGAACAAGCCTATGGTGCAAAGTATCTGTTTTTTAATAGGAGGAAATGCGAAAAGTCATGCGGGGCGCCTACGACAAAAAATATTCGGAGTACATATGCGTGGACGCGCTGGGGGGCTTGATCACTCCACAGTATGTCAGCAGTCATTTTCAAGTCATTCTGAAAGAAAACGGGCTTCGTAAAATCCGCTTCCACGATTTGCGGCACAGCTGCGCCTCGCTCCTGCTGGCAAACAATATCCCCATGAAGATGATTCAGGACTGGCTGGGGCATTCCGATATGGCGACCACCGCGAACATCTACTCGCACATCGACAGCTCCAGCAAGCTGGCCAGCGCCAACATGATTGAAGAGGTGCTTGGAGTGACCGAAGACGAGGATAATCCGGAGAACGACAAGGCCGAAAAACCGGAATAAGTTCTCCGAAGGTTCGAACCCACGCAATGTCGCAGAAGACTTTCCCATCTTGCAGTTTTCTTGCAGAAAAAGCCTAGAAAAGCCGCAAATCCGCTTGCCTCGATTTCTGACAAAGTGGGGGAAACAATGTGAAAACAGGCATAAAAATGTCCTAAAAGCCCGGAAAATTCGGACTTTTAGGACAATTGTGGCGGAGAGGATGGGATTCGAACCCATGTGACGTTGTCGTCAAACTGATTTCGAGTCAGCCCCGTTATGACCACTTCGATACCTCTCCATGTATTTTCAACCGATTACTCGGCGAAAAGGCGATATTCAGTTGATTGCAAAATTGCAAGAAAACTGCAAGATGAAAATTAAAACCGCTGTAAAACCAGAGCCGCAAACCCGCATGAATACAGGCTTTGTCGAACCTGTCCCATCACTGACCACACGCGATTTCGAGTCAGGGCCGTTATGACCACTTCGATACCGCTCCATATTCATTTAACCGCCCGGGCAACGGTTTCATTATACTCAAGTCTTTTCCAAAAAGCAACGGTAACTTGGATTTCCCCAGGCGGACCGCCTCTGAAATTTTGCCTGTCATACTTTGGACGTGCCCCTCATAGAGTGAATCAGACATGGGGAGGGACGAGCAATGGAACTGGACAAGTCGGTACGATGCTTTGAACAGGCCGCGGCCATTCTGCCCACGCGGCTGCGCCGTGCGGCGGAGAGCCTGACACAACCGGAAAAGGCACAGGCGGAGGAGATCCGTCTGCGGGCGGGACAGGAACTGAGCGTCCTGCTCTCCGGCCGTGAGCTGCCGCTTCACGTTCGGGTGGAACAGACGGATCTGGAGACAGTCTGCGATCTGGCAACGGAATTTTCCAGATATGCGGCCGCCGAGACGCTCTGCAGCGGATATCTTCCGGTGCGCGGCGGCTGCCGTCTGGGGTTGTGCGGCACGGCGGTAATTAAAAACGGCGCCAATACCAGTCTGCGGGACTTCTCCTCCGTGTGCATCCGCATTGCCCGGGAAAAACCGGGTATTGCCGAGGGGATTGCGCCGCAGCTCTTTCAGGAGGAGCGGTACTGCAGCACCCTGATCCTCTCCCCGCCGGGCGGCGGAAAGACCACGCTGCTCCGGGATCTGATCCGCTGCCTGTCGGCCGGGGTCGGGCTTTCCCAGCCCCAGCGCGTCTGCCTTGCGGATGAGCGGGGCGAGGTGGCGGTGGTTTTTCAGGGTGAACCGCAGATGGATGTGGGGCCCCGGACAGATGTTTTGGAGGGCTGCCCCAAGGCGCTGGCCATTCCCATGCTGCTGCGGTGCATGAACCCGCAGATTATTGCTGTGGATGAGGTTACGGCGGCAGAGGATCTGCGGGCCATGACCCAGGCCGCCAACTGCGGCGTTGGGCTGCTGGCCACCATCCACGGCGGCAGCGTCGCGGAGCTGGCGCAAAAGCCGCTGTACGCGGAACTCCTTGCGGCGCATGTGTTCTCCCTGGCGGTTCTGATCGAGCACAGCGCGGGGGAGCGGCACTACCGGGTGGAGGAGCTGCCGTGCTGAAGCTTTTGGGAAGCGCCCTGATTTTGGCGGCAGGGATTTCCGCCCGTACGCTGCAGGTCTGCGCCCTGCGCCGGGAACTGTCGGTTCTGCGGGAGATGGCGGCTGCCCTGGACGGCATGCAGAACGACATCCGGATCGGCCGGCTTCCGCTGCCCCGGCTTTTGCAGAAGGCGGGGGTGGGCCGCAGAGCGGAGGTGCGTTCCTTCTTCAGCGCCGTTCAGCAGGGAATTGCCGGGGGCAGAAGCCTTCCAGAGACCTGGAGGGCCGCCTGTGAAAAGCTCCCGCTTCCGCTGCGGCAGCGGGAGGCGGCAGCGGAGGTGGGAAGCTGTTTCTGTGGAGACGAAGAAGCTGCTTGTAAAGGTATTTTACTTGCAAAAGAAGAACTGGAGCGGGCGCTGCGGGATGGGATGCAGCGACAGGCGGATCGGGAGAAGCGGGATACGGCGCTGTGCCTGTCGGCCTCCGCGCTTCTGATCATTTTACTGATGTGAGGGCTGAACATGAGTATGGATGTGGACCTGATTTTTAAAATCGCCGCGATCGGCATTGTGGTGGCGGTGCTCAATCAATTATTGATCCGCTCCGGCAGGGAGGAGCAGGCGATGATGACGACGCTGGCGGCGCTGGTGGTCGTGCTGATGATGATGGTGCGGGAGATCAGCGCCCTCTTTACGCTCATCAAAACCCTCTTTCATTTTTAGGATGACAGAGGCCATCCAAATCGCGGCCGCCTGTGTGACGGCGGCGCTGCTGGCCCTCCTTCTGAAAAAGGGCACGCCGGAGCTGGCGGCGCTGGTGACTCTGGCGGCGGTGGCGGCGGTTTTTCTGGCGCTCTCGGGATTTTTGGGGCAGCTGCTGGACTTTCTGCAGGAGCTGTCCCAGAAAACCGGCGTCAGCCAGGAGCTGTTCACTCCGCTTTACAAGACGGTGGGAATCGCGCTGGTTGTCCGGATTGGAGGAAGCCTCTGCCGGGACGCAGGAGAATCCGGACTGGCGGCGGTGATCGAGACTGCGGGGGCGGTGTGCGCGCTGCTGGTGGCACTCCCGCTGCTGCGCATGGCGCTGAGTGTGCTGCTGGAGTTGATGAACGCATGAAAAGGCTGATTTGCTGCTGTATTCTGGCCACATTTCTGATTCTCCCTGCGAAGGCGGTGAAGGTTCCCCGGGAGCTGCTGGACGCCATGCCCCGGCAGGCGGAAACATTCATGGACCGCACCGGCGCGCTGAACGTCTCCTCCCTCTACAAGGGCGTGGAGAAGATCTGGGACGGTATCCGCGGGCAGATGGATGAAATCCTCCGCTCCCGGCTTCGGGACGCGGTGGGGATTCTGCTGGTGGTTTTGCTGTGCGGAGTGGCGGAGGGCTTTTGCCGGGGGACGGAGGCCGGCATTTCCGCGCGGCTTACCTCCGTAGCCGGCGCGCTGGCCATCTCGCTTTTGACGGCGGGGAGCATGGACACGCTGATCGGGCTGGGGGCGGATACCCTGGGCGCACTCAGCGATTTCTCCAAGGTGCTTCTGCCCACGTTGGCTGCCGCCGCCGCGTCCGCAGGCGCGGTGGGCACCGCCACGGTGCAGCAGGTCACCGCCGTTTTTTTTGTAGATCTGCTGCTGCGGCTGATCAACGGCCTCCTGCTGCCGCTGGTCTACCTGTACATCGGGACGCTGACCGCGGCCGCCATGCTGCCGGAAAGCCGTCTGAGCTGGATCGCGGAGGGCCTTAAAAAAACCGTCACCTGGATATTGAGCGCCGTGCTGGTTGCCTTCACCCTCTATCTCTCCGCGGTGCGGATCATTTCGGGCAGCGCCGATACCGCGGCGGTCAAGGTGGCGAAAGCCGCCATCGCGGGAGCCGTTCCGGTGGTGGGAAGCATTCTCTCGGAGGCGTCGGAAACGGTGCTGGCCGGGGCGGGGCTGTTGAAGAGCACCATCGGAATATTCGGCATGCTGGCGGTGCTGGCGGTCTCCATCTATCCTTTTTTACAGCTGGGCATTCAATATCTTCTCTACAAGCTGACGGCGTTTCTGGCGGGTACCGTGGGAACTCCGGAGCTGTGCAGGCTGATTGACGGACTGGGAGGTGCGTTCGGATTGGTACTGGGGATGGTGGGTGCCGGTGCGCTGCTGATTCTGATTTCCGTGCTCTCCTGCGTGGCGGCGGTGACGGTATGATCGATTCCATCAGAAGCTGGATTACCGCCGTGGTGGCGGCCTCCATCCTCATCAGCGCCGCCGAGACGCTGGTGCCCAAGGGGACGCTGCACCGGATTTTTTCCATGACGGGCGGACTGCTGCTGTGCATTGTGCTGCTGCGCCCTCTGGCGGGTCTGCGCATCGGGGATTTCAAGCTGAATGAGGAGGACTATGCCGCCCAGATCCGGGAGCGGCAGGCGGAATTGGAAAATGAGAACAGCCGGGCCCTGGAGGAACGCATAGCGCGGAGCACGGAGACATATATAGAGGACAAGGCGAGCGCTCTCGGAATCTCCTGCACCGCCGCGGTCAAAACCGCGGCGGGCGCGGACGGTATTCCGCGCCCCACAGGGGTGGAGCTGAACTGCGGATGGTCGGAGCAGCTGTCCGCGTATCTATCGGAGGAGCTGGGCATTCCCAGAGAGAGGCAGGTTTTCCATGGAACGAAAGAAAAAAAGTGAGCTTTTTCTGGAAGTGTGGAACAAGTACAAATACGTGGCCCTGGTGGTGCTTCTGGGGGTAATCCTGCTGGTCTGGCCCTCCGGGAAGAAAAGCGGTGAGAGCCAGTCGGCCGGTGTTCAGGCAGGTACCGCAAAGACGGAGAGCCTGGCCGATACGGAAAAACAGATGGAGGAGATCCTGTCCCAAATCGACGGGGCGGGAAAGCTCTCCCTGATGCTGACGGTGGAGAGCTCCGGCGGCGAGCAGTATGCGCAGGATACGGAGCTTTCTTACAGCGGCTCCGTCTCGGCGCCGGAGGATTACAGCCGGAAGTCCACCACGGTGGTGACTTCCACCGGCCAGGGCGATTCCCCGGTGGTGACACAGAGCGCCGGACCTGTCTACCGGGGCGCGCTGGTGGTCTGCCAGGGCGCGGACCACGCGGGTGTGAAACTGGCGGTGACGCAGGCCGTCGCCGCGCTGACGGGGCTTAGCTCAGATCGGATTACGGTGGTAAAATGTCAGTAGTGATTTGGAGGAGGAAAGGGATCATGCGGAATACTTGGAAGCGAAACCTGGTACTGACCACCATGGTAGTGCTGGTGGGCACGGCGGTCTTTCTCAACTGGAAGTACACCAACCGTTCGGCTCAGGCGGGGACAAAGATCCTGGGGGAGTCCACGCTGGTTTCCGGCTCCAGCGACAGCGCCGGAGCGGCGAAGAAGGCCTCCGGGTCGGCGGCGGCTGTGGATGAGGAGGGAGTCTACACCGGTTCGGACTACTTTGCCTCGGCCCGTCTGACGCGCCAGCAGGCCCGGGACAACGCCATTGAGCTTCTGCAGAAGGCCGCCAAGGAGAGCGGCGCATCGCAGAGCGCCGCGGACGAGGCGTCTACGGGAATCCAGGCGCTGGCCTCCTACACGATGAAAGAGGCGCAGATCGAAAATCTGGTCACGGCCAAGGGCTACAAGGACTGTGTGGCGTTTATGGGCAAGGACAGCATCAGCGTGGTGGTCTCCAAGGACGGCGACAAGCTGACGGACAGCGACGTCGCGAAAATCAAGGACATTACGGTGACGGAGACCGGGTATCCCGCCAGTTCTGTCAAGATCATGAAGGCAAATTAGCAGTTGTATTTTCAGGCGTTCCATGATAAAATAACCGCAAAGCGGCCATTTCACCGGACTGCCGGGCCCCGCGCAGCGGCGCAGTCCGCACCGCGGATTTTTGCACGGAAGCCGGCGGCGGGGAAACGCCTGGGCCTTTCCGGAGAACGGGGCCGCAATGTCCGTACCAAGGATATGGGGATAAGGAGCGTACGCATGATGGGCGAGAGCAGAGAATACATGACGCTGCCGGAGGAAAACGGCAGCATCAATATATCCGAGGAAGTCATTGCCGCCATTGCGGTGGGAGCCGTCCGGGAAGTGGAGGGTGTCTCCGGAATGATGACCAATGTGAGCGGCAGCGTGGCGGATCTGGTCACCAAAACCGCCCAGAAGGGCCTTCGGGGCGTAAAAATTGACCTTTCCGGAACGGAAATGACGCTGGACGTGTACCTGACCGTACAGTACGGCCACCCCATTCCAGAGGTGGCGGAAAACGCGCAGAAGGCAGTGGCGGCGGCGGTGGAGGCCATGACCGGCTGCAGCGTCGGCGCGGTGAACATCCATGTGGGCGGCGTAACGCTGGGCTGACGGAAAAGGGACGAAGAATATGACACGTAATACGGCGCGGGAAATCGCCGTCCATCTCTCCTATGAGATGAACTTTTCCGACTGCTCCATCGGAGAACTGCTGGATAAACGCCTGACACAGGAGTCCTTTGCTGAGCTGGCGGAGGAGGATCCCATCTACCGGGAGGCTCCCGGCGCCAAGCAGGACGCCTATATTCGCCGCCTGGTCTGCGGCGTGGCCGAGCACGCGGCCGAGCTGGATGCCTATATCGCAAAGTACGCGGTGGGCTGGAGCTTTTCCCGGATCCCCCTGGTGGCCTCCGCCATCATGCGGGTGGCCATGTTTGAGATTCTCTATATGCCGGACATCCCGGACGGAGCCGCTATCAACGAGGCGGTGGAGATCGCAAAGAAATACGAGTCGCCGGAGACCGTGAAGTTTATCAACGGGATTCTGGGAAGCTTTGTGCGGCGGGAGATTCCGGACGCCGCAGAGCAGATCCGGCCGGAGTAAGAAGAAGCGGACAGAGCGGGACGCGGCGGCTGCCGCCGTCCGGCTCTGCTTTTTCCTGCGGAGAGGGACAAGCCGCGGCGGCGGATGCCCCTGCCGGGGTGCCGGAAAAGGGAGAGTTTGATGGAACAGAAGATTTATGAGGTATCCCAGGTCAACGAATATATCAAATCCCTGCTGGACGACGCTCCGGGCCTGGGCAGCATCTATATCCGGGGCGAGCTGTCCAATTACAAGATGTATCCCTCCGGCCACCACTATTTTACGCTGAAGGACGCCGCAGGCGCCCTGCGGTGCGTGATGTTCAAAAGCTCCGCCGGAAAGCTGTGGTTCCGGCCCGAAAATGGCATGAAGGTGGTGGCCTTCGGCCGCGTTACCGTCTTTCCCAGGGACGGGGCCTATCAGCTCTATTGCAGCGAGCTGACGCCGGAGGGTGTGGGGGATCTGTATGTGGCTTTTGAGCAGCTCAAGGCGAAGCTTCTGGCGGAGGGCCTTTTTGACCAGGAACACAAAAAGCCGCTGCCCCCGTATCCGGAGCGGATCGCGGTAATTACCTCCTCCGCGGGAGCGGCGGTGCACGACATGATTCGGATTCTCCGCCGGCGGTATCCCATCGCCCAGGTGGTGCTGCTTCCGGTGCGGGTGCAGGGAGCCGAGGCCCCGCCGGAGATCGCGGGCGCCATCCGCTACGCCAACCGGTGGCAGGTGGCCGACCTCATTATCACAGGCCGGGGCGGAGGCTCCATCGAGGATCTGTGGGCTTTCAACGATGAGCGGGTGGCCCGCGCCATCTACGATTCCCAGCTGCCGGTGATCTCCGCCGTGGGACACGAGCCGGATGTGACCATTTCTGATTTTGTGGCGGACGCCCGGGCCTCCACGCCCTCCAACGCGGCGGAGATCGCCGTGCCGGATCAGGCGGAGCTGCTGCGCTGGCTGCGGGACACCTTTGCCCGCCTCTGCCGGACGGAGACGGAAAAGCTGGACGACTGCCGGGGGAGACTGCGCAGCCTGGCGGAGAAGCGGGTGCTGCGGGATCAGCTGGCCTATGTGCAGGATCAGCGTATGGAGCTGGTACACCTGCAGCAGCGCCTGGGGGATCTCTCCGGGCGGATGCTGTCCCAGCGGAGAGAGACGTTTTCCACCCTGGCCGCGTCGCTGAACGCGCTGAGCCCGCTGAAGGTTCTGGGACGCGGCTATGCCGTGGCGCGTTCTGCAGAGGGCGCCATTATCAAATCCTGGCGCGATGCGCCGGAGGGCTCCCGCATCCGGGTGACGCTGGGCGAGGGAGAACTGGCCTGCACAGTGGACAGAGCCTGCGAAAAGGAGAGAGTGCAATGACAGAGAAGAAAAAAAGCTTTGAAGATCAGATTTCCCGCCTGGAGGAGATCGTCTCCCTGATGGAAAAGGGCGACGCGCCTCTGGCGGACTCCCTGGCCCTTTTTGAGGAGGGCACGAAGCTGGTTGCAGCCTGCTCCAAACAGCTGGACACGGCGGAGCAGAAGGTGGTCAAGCTGATGAAGGGCCCCGACGGCGCTCCCGTGGAACAGCCCTTCGAGGATTCGGAGAGCTGAGATGGGAGAATCGTTTGATCGCCTGATGGAAGATGCCCGGGTTCTGGCGGAGACGCGGCTGGAGAGCTTTTTTCCCGGAGAAGGGCTGCAGGAGGCCATGCGGTACAGTCTGATGGCCGGCGGAAAACGGATCCGCCCCATTCTGGCAATGAAGTTCTGCGAGGCGGCCGGCGGAAAGCCGGAGGAGGCGCTGGACTTTGGCTGTGGAGTAGAAATGCTTCACACCTATTCACTGATCCACGATGACCTGCCCTGCATGGACAACGACGATCTGCGCCGGGGAAAGCCCACCAGCCACAAGATGTTCGGCGAGTGTACCGCCACGCTGGCGGGGGACGCCCTTCAGGCTGCTGCGTTCCAGACCGTCCTCTCTGCCCGCGGACCCTGGCTGGGCGAGGGGAAAACTGCGCCGCTGGCTGCGGGCAGGGTACTGGCCCAGGCCGCCGGAGAGGCCGGCATGTGCGGGGGGCAGTATCTGGACACCGTGGGGGACGGGCAGCCCCATACGGCGGAGGAACTGACGGAGATCAACGACAAAAAAACCGGCGCTCTCCTGCGGGCGGCCTGTCTCATGGGCGTAATCGCCTCCTCCGGCCGCCGGGCGGTGGACGTCTCCTGCACGGACGCGGCCCGGGAATACGCCGCCAATCTGGGACGGGCGTTTCAGATCCGGGACGATATTCTGGACGCCACCTCCACGGCGGAGGTGCTGGGCAAGAACGTGGGGTCGGACCGCTCCAACCGGAAGACCACCTATGTGACGCTGCTGGGCACGGAGGAGTGCGAGCGCCGGGTGGAGGCGTATACCTCCCGGGCAAAGTCCGCGCTGGACGCCGGAAACTGGCAGGGGAGCACGGCATTTCTCCGGGAGCTGGCGGATCGGCTGGCACGGCGGCAAAACTGATCCGCCGCCGGAAAAGGGGCCGGCTGCTCCGTTTCCGGCAGAGGCAGAAAAAAATTCACAGTTTGTATATACTGAATATATTGCATATTTATTGAGAATAGGCTATACTGAATTATGCTGAGCAGCGGCGCAGTATTCTAGTCAGAGCTGACGCTTCCCAGGGAGGGCCTAAAAATCCTCTGAAGGGCATAACGATGAAACTTCTGGTGCCTGCTTGATACGCCCAGTTTCGGGTGGGTGCTGGGAGGAAGCGCGGATTGCCGCGCTTGCGGATCCAGGGCGATTTCCAATGGCATGGTTAACCCGTCCCTGTTTCTGTGGAGACCTGCTCTTGTGCACAGACGTACTCCCTTGTGGTATTTCGGCCTGTGTACGAAGCAGAATTGAACCTGCAATGCGGTGCATCGGGCTGAAACTGCCTGTAACGCTGTGTGCAGATGTAGCCTGCCTTGCGTGGGTGTGGTGAATGGGAGGTTCAGGCAGCTTCGCTCCGGCCGGGGCAAACGCTCGCCCTTTGCTCCTTGAAACCATCTCTGCAAAAGAGGCTAAGAAGCGAACGGCTCTGCTGTGGAAATCACCTAGGCTGTTCCAAAGAGGCGAAAAAAGGATTACAGTGCGGACTAAGTGGCAGTCGGGTCGCACAGAGGGCAACGCTGTGCCGCGGCGCCGAAGGGGAAACCACCTCCATCGGCAACGAGGGGTGCGCCGCGGGGAAATCCAACCCGTACCTAAGCCGTAAGATTTACTTTTTTTGCCGCCGCTGCTTGGCAAATAAACTGATTTCAATTCCGGAGGTTCTTGTGGATAACGGAGATCGTCCCCGAAAAAAAAATAAAAAGGAGGAGCCTCCGCAATACCGGTGGATCCTTCAGGTTCTTTTGATGGCCATCAGCCTGTCTGCCGCTTTGAGCTTGTTGTCCGAGACAACGCTTGAAGGAGCAGGTTTGGCGGTGGCTCTTTTGGTGCTGATGCTCTTTATTATATTGGGCATCCTGTTTGATATTATCGGCGTATCCGTGACGGCGGCGGATGAGCGCCCGTTTCATTCCATGGCCGCCCACAAAGAAAAGGGCGCGGCGGAAGCGCTGAATCTGCTGCACCACGCCAGCCGCGTCAGTAGCTTCTGCAACGACGTGGTGGGCGACATCTGCGGGATTGTCAGCGGCACCACAGCCGCGGTCATCGTGACGCGCCTGCAGGCATCGTCGCCCCTGAACGGGGTGCTGCTCTCTGTGGGGGTGACGGCACTGATTTCCGGCCTGACCATCGGCGGAAAGGCCCTGGGCAAAACGCTGGCCATCAGCAAGAGCACGCAGGTCGTCTTTTTAGTGGGGCGCTTTCTGCACTTTTTTCACCGCTCGTCGAATTGACTGGAAGGAGTCCAGACGTGATATTAGAGAGAATCCATTCCCCGGAGGACGTCCGAAAGCTTACCGAGAGGGAGGCTGTGCTGCTTTGTGAGGAGCTGCGCGGCTTTCTTATCGAAAATGTATCCAAAACAGGCGGCCATCTGGCGTCCAATCTGGGCGCGGTGGAACTGACCGTGGCCATCCACCGCTGTTTCGATACGGAGCGGGACCGGCTGGTTTTCGACGTGGGACATCAGTGCTACGTCCATAAGATCCTCACCGGCAGAGGCGGAGAGCAATTTTCCACCCTGCGGCAGTTCGGCGGTCTGTCGGGCTTTCCGAAACCCCGGGAGAGCGTCCATGATGCCTTCATTGCCGGACACGCCTCCAATTCGGTGTCCGTGGCGCTGGGCATGGCCCGGGCCAGAACGCTGCTCCATCAGGATTACAGCGTTTTGGCGCTGATCGGCGACGGAGCGCTTTCCGGCGGCCTCGCCTACGAGGGACTGAACAACGCCGGCGCCTCCAAAGAGCCGCTGATCGTCATTCTCAACGACAACGGGATGTCCATCAATCCCAACGTGGGCGCGGTTTCCGGGCATCTGGCCCGGCTTCGCTCCAAGCCTGCGTACTATCATTTTAAAAAATGGTATCGCGGCCTTTTCGGCGCGCGGCCCGCGGACAACGGCCTATATCGCTTCAACCACCATATCAAGACGGTGATGAAGCGGACATTCTGGCCCAGCAGCTCCCTTTTTGAGGAGATGGGCTTCACCTATCTGGGCCCCATTGACGGTCACGATCTGGACCGGCTGTGCAATGTCCTGCAGTGGGCGAAGGAGCTGCGCTGCCCGGTGGTGGTCCACGTGTACACCGTGAAGGGGAAGGGCTATCCCTTTGCCGAGCAGAACCCGGGGAAATTCCACGGAATCGGCCCCTTTGATCCGGAGACGGGGCTGGCGCGGACGGCCTGCGGCGAGACGTTTTCCGCCGTGTTCGGAAAGACCCTGGCGGACTGCGCCCTGCAGGACGAGCGGGTGTGCGCCGTCACTGCGGCCATGGAGGATGGAACGGGCCTGTCGGAATTTGCACAAAAATTTCCCAGCCGCTTTTTTGACGTCGCCATTGCCGAGGGCCACGCCGCCGCCATGGCGGCCGGAATGGCCAAGCAGGGACTGCTTCCGGTTTTTGCGGTGTACTCCTGCTTCTTGCAGCGCAGCTATGACATGCTGATCCACGATATTGCGCTCCAGCGGCTGCATGTGGTGCTGGCGGTGGATCGCGTGGGACTGGTGGGGGCGGACGGTGAGACGCACCACGGCTGCTTTGACGCGCTGTTTCTGCCGCAGATCCCGGGCTTTACCGTCTACTGTCCCGCCAGCTTTGCCGAGCTGCGGCACATGCTGCGCAGCGCACTGTTTACCTGTACCGGGCCGGTGGCCGTCCGCTATCCCAGAGGAGGAGAGGGCGCCTACCGGGCGGACTCGGGAGACGAGACCCTGGTGCAGCTCCGGGAGGGCGGCGATGTGACGCTGCTGAGCTACGGGACGCTGATCAATGAGGCGCTGGAGGCGGCGGAGCTTTTAAGCGGCTTTCAAATTTCCGCCCAGGTGGTGAAGCTCAACCGGATTGCGCCGCTTTCCGGCGGGGAGCTCCTTCCGCTGCTGGGCAGTCAGAAATGCCTGGCGGTGATTGAGGACTCCTTTGCCGCGGGCTGCGTGGGGGAACGGGTGTCCGCGCTTCTGACGCAGAGCGGCGCGGCCCCGGAGCGGCTGATTCTCAAAAACCTGGGACGCGGGTTTGCCCACAGCGGAACGGTGGCCCAGCTGCGCCGGGAGGCGGGACTGGACGCGGAGGCGATCGCGGAAGCGGTGCGGAAGGAGATGGACAGGTGAGCGGAAAGATCCGACTGGATCTGCTGCTGGTGCAGCGGGGCCTGGAGGAGAGCCGGCAGAGGGCTCAGGCCACGATTATGAGCGGGCTTGTTTTTGTGGATCAGCGGCGGATGGACAAGCCCGGCATGTCCGTGGCGGAGGATGCCCAGGTGGAGATCCGCGGGACCTCCCTGCGCTACGTCAGCCGGGGCGGATTGAAGCTGGAAAAGGCCATGGAATCGTTTCCCATCGCGCTCTCCGGCGCTGTCTGCGCCGATATCGGCGCCTCTACCGGCGGATTCACGGACTGCATGCTGCAAAACGGAGCGGAAAAGGTGTACGCGGTGGATGTGGGGTATGGGCAGCTGGCCTGGAAGCTCCGCAGCGACCCCCGGGTGATCTGCCTAGAGCGCACCAACGCCCGGTATCTGACCCGGGAGCAGATTCCGGACGAGCTGGATTTTGCCTCTGTGGATGTGAGCTTTATCTCGCTGCGGCTGATTCTGCCCGCGCTGTTCGGCCTTTTGAACCCCCGGGGCCATGCGGTATGCCTGGTCAAGCCCCAGTTTGAGGCCGGGCGGGAGAAAGTGGGCAAAAAGGGCGTGGTCAGGGATCCTGCCGTCCATGAGGAAGTGCTGGAACAATTTCTGAACAATGCAAAGGAATCTGGCTTTACAGTGCTTGGGATTACCTATTCTCCGATCAGGGGACCGGAGGGAAATATCGAATATCTGGGCTTTCTCTCAAAAGCGGAGCAGCCCGTCCCCACGTTTGATCTCAAAGCCCTGGTGGAGGAATCCCACCGGGTGCTGGATGAACACGGAGGTGACTGCCGTTGAATCAGAAAAAAATAATTCTCTGTCCGAATCCCAGCCGGGACAAGGGGATGGAGGCCACCGGCGCGGCGGCTGCTCTTTTGCGGGAGCTGGGCTTTCAGACCGTGGTCTGCTCGCCCTTTCGGGAGCAGCAGCCGGAGCTTTTCGGCGGGATGGAGGTTCGGCCACTGACCCAGGAGCTGCGCTCCGGCGATCTTTTGATCACCTTCGGCGGGGACGGCACCATTCTGCATCTGGCCAAGCTGGCCGCGCTGCATAAGATCCCGGTGCTGGGCATCAACATGGGCAGCCTGGGGTTTATCGCAGAGCTGGAGGCGTCGGAGCTGGAGGCGCTGCGCAGGCTGCGGGACTGGAATTTTGAGATGGAATCCCGCATGATGCTGGACGTTTCGGTCCTGCGGGGCGGACGGCAGGTCTATCAGAATCTGGGACTGAACGACGCCGTCGTCCGGGAGGGGCCTATCTCCCACGTTATTCACCTGAGTATCGCGTCCGACGGCCACCATCTGGCGGATATTGCCGGCGACGGCGTGATCATCGCCACGCCCACCGGTTCCACCGCCTATTCGCTTTCGGCGGGCGGCCCGGTGGTGGAGCCGGTGGCGGAGGCCATGGTGGTCTGTCCCATCTGCACCCACAACATGCGCTTTTCCTCCTACGTGCTCTCTCCGGAGCATGTGCTGACCATCGACCTTCTGCGCAACGGGCGCAAGCCCGTCTATCTCTGCGTGGATGAAAGCCGCGCCTTTTCCCTGCGGCCGGACGACCGCGTCTGTGTGAGAAAATCCAAATACGTCACCAAGCTTGTGCGGCTGACGGAAAAGAGCTTCTGCGAGATATTCACAAAGAAAATGTTACCGGGAGGACAGGAAGATGAAAAGTGACCGGCAGAGCATGATCCTGGAGATTATCAACGGGGAGAACATCGAAACGCAGGAGCAGCTGCTCGACTGCCTGCTGACCCGGGGAATCAGGAGTACCCAGGCCACCATCTCCCGGGATATCAAACAGATGCACCTCATTAAGGAACCGGTGGGGCAGGGTGTCTACAAGTATGCCGTATCCGGGAACCGAACCAAGCTGAATTTTGCGGAGAAGCTCCGGACGATTTTCAGAGAGAGCATTACCAGTATTGAGTACGCCCAGAATATCGTGGTGGTCAAGACCATGCCGGGACTTGCCTCCGCCGCCTGCGCGGCTCTGGACGACATGGGCGTGAGCTTTATGCTGGGCAGTCTGGCCGGAGACGACACGGCTTTTCTCGTGATGAAGGACGCCGCTTCCGCGGAAACCTTCTGCGAGGAGATTCAGGAGATGCTCTGAGTGAGCGTGATGATGATGTGGATCGTGATTTTGGCTGTAGCGCTGATCGCGATCACGGCGGCGATCCTGATGCACAGATAAAGACTCTTTCAGCGAGTGGAGGATGGCTCTATGCTTTTGCTGCTGCATATTGAGAATATCGCGGTGATCGACGGGGCGGACATTCAGTTCCGCCCCGGCTTCAACGCGCTTACCGGTGAGACCGGCGCCGGAAAATCCATCGTGATCGACGCTATGAACGCCGTGCTGGGCGGCCGTACCTCCCGGGATCTGATCCGCACAGGGGCGGAACGGGCGTTTGTCAGTGCGGAATTCAGCGCTGTTCCGGAGGACCTGCCAGCTCTGGTTAAAAATGGAATTTCCCGGGAAAACGGGGAACTGCTGCTCCAGCGGGAGCTGTTTGCGGATGGGCGGAATCTCTGCCGGGTCAACGGCCGGCCGGTGACGGTGGCCCAGCTGCGGGAGCTGGGCGGCCAGCTTTTGAACATCCACGGACAGCACGACGGCGCACAGCTTCTGGACGAGGAGCAGCACGGCGTGTATCTGGACCGGTTCGGAAAAACAGAGCCCCTGCTGGAGGAATACCGCCGGGCATACGGCGCAATGTGCGCGCTGCGGGAGAAAATTGCCTCTTTGCAAATGGATGAGGCGGAGAAGGCCCGGAGGGTGGATGCCCTCCATTTTCAGATCGAGGAGCTGGAGCGCGCGGAGCTGCACAGCGGCGAGGAGGAGGGCCTCCAGCAACGCCGGAACCTGCTCCGCAACGGGGAGAAATATCTCTCGGCGCTGCAGGGCGCGGATGCGTGCCTGAACGGGGACGACGACGGCGGAGGCGCCGGCGCCGTGGAGCTGCTGCGGAGCGCTCAGGATGCGCTGGGCGGGATCAAGGGACTGGATCAGGAGCTTGAGGAACTGTTTAAACGCATTAAAGAAGCGTCCTGTGAAGTATATGACCTTGCCGAGACAATCCGGGATAAGCGGGCGGAATTTGACTTCTCCCCGGAGGATCTGGACGCGGTGGAGAGCCGGTGCGACCAGCTCTACCGCCTGAAAAAGAAGTACGGCGCCACGGTGGAGGATATGCTGGCCTATCTGGATCGGTGCCGGCAGGAACTGGACTCCATCGAGACGGCGGATGATACGCTCCTCCGCCTCCGGGAGCAGCTCAAGGGCGCGCTGGCCAATACCCGGGCGGCGGGAGAGCGCCTGCGCGGGGCGCGGAAGGCGGCGGCCGCCAAGCTGGAGGAACGGATTTTAAAGGAGCTGCGGGAGCTGGACATGAACCGGGTTCGGTTTTCCACGGAATTTACGCCCAGGGAGCCGGGAGCCGACGGGTGCGACCAGATCCGCTTTCTGATGTCCGCCAACGTCGGCGAGGATCTGAGGCCTCTGTCCAAAATCGCCTCTGGCGGTGAGCTGGCGCGGATTATGCTGGCTTTAAAAAACGTTCTGGCGGAGCAGGAGACGGTAGGCACCCTGGTTTTCGACGAGGTGGACACCGGCGTCTCCGGCAGGGCGGCTCAAAAGGTGGCGGAGAAGCTGGCCCAGGTCAGCCGGCATAAGCAGGTGCTGTGCGTGACGCATCTGCCTCAGCTGGCTGCCATGGCGGATACCCATTTTTCAGTGGAAAAGGGCGAGCGGGACGGCCGTACCTACACACACGTCACCTGCATGAATCCGGAGCAGCGTCGGGCGGAGCTGGCCCGGCTCATCGGCGGCAGCCGGGTGACGGAGGCTCTGCTGCGCAGCGCGGGAGAGCTGCTGGAGCAGGCGAAGGGCTACCGCGCTACGCTGGAAAAGCGTTCCTGAGCCATTCCGGGGCGGGATACAGAGGTTTCGCGGTTGACATTTCCGGCAGAATCCGTTAGAATACACACAGATAGGGCAATGATGCGGAAAAGTACCCGAAATCGCGCTGCAAAGAGAACTCCCGGATGGTGAAAGGGAGAGAGAGCGATTCGGCGAATACCCTGCGGAGCCGGCACCCGAACGGCACTTTCCGGTGCCCGGTAGGCGTGCACCGGGTGCGCCCGTTACCGCGCGGCCGTGTGTTGGCACGGCTTGAGGCGCCGCTTGTGAGAACGGCGTGAACCAGAGGTGGTACCGCGTAATTTATTACGCCCTCTGTCCTTGCCGGGACAGAGGGCGTTTTTACTCTGTCAAATTATTTATAAGGAGTAAGAAAAAATGACGTGCTACGAAGAACTGACCGCCCGGGGCCTGATTGCCCAGGTGACTGACGAGGAACAGATCAGAGAAGTGATCGACAGCGGGAAGGCGGTATTCTATATCGGCTTCGATCCCACGGCGGACAGCCTCCACGTGGGGCATTTCATGGCCCTTTGCCTGATGAAGCGGCTGCAGATGGCGGGCAACCGGCCCATCGCCCTCATCGGCGGCGGTACCGGCTATATCGGAGATCCCTCCGGCCGGACGGATATGCGCTCTGTGATGACGCCGGAGACCATCCAGCACAACTGCGACTGCTTCAAGCATCAGATGGAGCGGTTCATTGATTTCGGACCGGGCCGGGCCATGATGGTCAACAACGCGGACTGGCTTTTGAAGCTCAATTATGTGGAGCTTTTGCGGGAGGTGGGCGCCTGCTTCTCCGTCAACAATATGCTGCGGGCGGAGTGCTACAAGCAGCGCATGGAAAAGGGCCTTTCCTTCCTGGAGTTCAACTACATGATCATGCAGTCCTACGACTTTTATCACATGTTCCAGACCCTGGGCTGCAACATGCAGTTCGGCGGCGACGACCAGTGGAGCAACATGCTGGGAGGCACCGAGCTGATCCGCAAGAAGCTGGGCAAAGACGCCTATGCCATGACCATCACGCTGCTGCTCAACTCCGAGGGCAAGAAGATGGGCAAGACCGTGGGCGGCGCCGTCTGGCTGGATCCCAACAAGACCAGCCCCTTCGAGTTTTACCAGTACTGGCGCAACGTGGGCGACGCGGACGTGCTCAAGTGCATCCGCATGCTGACCTTCCTGCCTTTGGAGCAGATCGACGAGATGGATCACTGGGAGGGAAGCCAGCTCAACCGCGCCAAGGAGATCCTGGCCTTTGAACTCACCAAGCTGGTTCACGGAGAGGCCGAGGCGCAAAAGGCTGAGGAGACGGCCCGTGGACTTTTTGCCGGCGGCGGCTCTGCGGAGCACATGCCGGCGACCCAGCTTTCCGCCGGGCAGTTCGAGGATGGAAAAATCGGCGCTGTGACG
>JALCRQ010000034.1 GCA_022652655.1 Oscillibacter sp.
GCGGAGAGTTTCAGTACGAGAAACTGATCTCCTTCGAAAAGGACAACAACGGCATGATCACCGCCGTAAAGAGCAATATGCCGGAGTTCAACCGGCTGCAGTCCACGATTCTCAACCAGATTCTGGAACGGGTGTCGGAGGTCTCGACCCGGGATCTCTCCATTCCTGTGGGCAGTCTGACGGGTTCCAACCTGCTGGCGGGCCGCGGGCCGCTGATTACGGTGCGGATGCAGTCGGTGGGAACCTCTACGGCCTGTCTCAGGAATGCGTTTACCTCCGCCGGAATCAATCAGACAAAGCACCAGATCCTGCTGGATGTGGATGTTTACGTCAGCATTCTGCTGCCCGGTTTCACCGCCGCAACCAAAGTGAGCAACTCTTTTACGGTGGCGGAGACAGTAATCGTGGGGTCGGTGCCGGACAGCTACACCTACTTTGACTCCGGAAGTCAGAAATCCCTTGCGGAGGACGCCAAGGACTTTATTTTGAACGGAAACTGACGAGAAAGGCTGATTGCCATGGATTACCGTGCCGAAATGCGGGAACTGCGGGAAAAACTCAACCACAACGCCTATCTTTACTATGTGCTGGACGCGCCCACCATGCCGGATTACGACTATGACCGGCTCAGCCGCCGGCTGGAGGAACTGGAACGGGAGCATCCGGAGGAGATCACGCCGGATTCGCCCACGCAGCGGATCGGGGATCACATTCTGGAGGGATTTACGCCCTATTCCCACGCCGTTCCGCTGGAAAGCCTTCAGGACGTGTTCAGTGCCGACGAGGTCGCTGAGTTCTGCGGCCGGACGGAGGAAGCACTTGGGACGGATTCAGTGGAGTATTCGCTGGAGCCGAAGGTCGACGGCCTCTCCGTGGCCCTGGAATACCGGGACGGTGTTTTCGTCAGCGGCGCCACCCGGGGCGACGGCCGCGTGGGAGAGGATGTGACAGAGAATCTCCGGACGATCCGGTCGATTCCCATGTCCCTACCGGAAAAGCTGCCCCGTCTCATTGTCCGGGGCGAGGTTTACATGGCCCGCAGCGTTTTTGCCGAGCTCAACGCCCAGCGGGAGATCCGGGGAGAGCCGCTGCTGGCCAATCCGCGCAACGCGGCGGCGGGCTCCCTGCGGCAGTTGGATCCCAAAATTGCGGCCGGGCGGCGGCTGGACATTCAGATCTTCAATCTTCAGCTGGCGGAGGGCAGAAAATTCGTCTCCCACACGGAGACGTTGGACTATCTGTCCTCTCAGCAGTTCAAGGTCATCCCCCACAGGGTGGAGCACACCGTGCAGGGCTGCCAGCAGGAGATCTCCGACATCAATGAGCGGCGGATGGACTATCCCTTCGATATGGACGGCGCGGTGATCAAGGTCAACAGCCTGGCTGACCGTGAGCTTCTGGGCAGTACTGTCAAGTGTCCCAAATGGGCCATCGCCTACAAATACCCGCCGGAGAAAAAGCTCTCCCGGGTGCTGGACATTGTGGTGCAGGTAGGGCGCACCGGCGTTCTGACGCCCAGAGCGGTGCTGGAGCCCGTCCATTTGGCGGGAACCACCGTGCAGAGCGCCACGCTGCACAACGAGGATTATATTAAAAGCAAGGACATCCGGATCGGCGACACGGTCATGGTGCAGAAAGCGGGGGAGATCATCCCGGAGATCGTGGAGGTGGAGCGCTCCAGGCGTCCGGAGGGAACCGAACCCTACCGGATGCCTCAGACCTGTCCCGCCTGCGGAGCGCCCGTGTACAGAGACGCGGACGGGGCGGCGGTCCGGTGCACCGGAGCGGAGTGCCCTGCGCAGCTGCTGCGGAATATTGCCCACTTTGCCAGCCGGGACGCCATGGATATCGACGGTCTGGGTCCGGCGGTGATTCAGCAGATGATCGACGCCGGGCTGATCCGCAGCGCGGCGGATCTCTACGATCTGCAGGCGCAGGACATCGCGCAGCTGGACCGCATGGGGGAAAAGTCCGCGGAAAATGCGGTGGCCGCCATCGCAAAGTCCAAGGACAACGATCTTTCCAAACTGCTCTACGGTCTGGGGATCCGGCAGGTAGGCGTCAAGGCCGCCCGGGTGCTCTCTGCCCATTTCCGGAGTTTCGACGCTCTGGCGGCGGCTTCTGCTGAGGAGCTGACACAGATCGGCGACGTGGGAGAGATTACGGCCCGGTCGATTTTGGATTGGCTGGCGTCGCCTCAGTCCCAGGATCTGATCGCGCACCTGAAATCGTCGGGCGTCCGAATGGAGAGCGGGGAGAAGCCGGCGGATCAGCGGTTTTCGGGCATGACCTTCGTGCTGACCGGCACCTTGTCCGGGTATGACCGCAAGACCGCGGAGGAGCTGATTGAGTCCAGAGGCGGGAAAGCCGCATCCTCCGTTTCCAAGCGCACGACCTATGTGGTGGCGGGCGAGGAGGCCGGCTCCAAGCTGCGAAAGGCGCAGGAGCTGGGGGTTCCCGTCCTGTCGGAGGAGGAGTTCGCGCAGATGCTGCAATAGAGTAAAAACACGCCGCGGCCATAGCCGCGGCGTGTTTTTTCGGAAACGCTATTTGTCAAAGGACGGGTTCATATAGTAGACATTCTTGGCGTCCAGCCGGTCCTTGGTTAGGCGCAGGCCTTCACCGAAGCGTTGGAAGTGCACAATTTCCCGGGCACGCAGATACCGGATGGCATCCTTCACGTCCGGGTCGTCCGCAAAGCGGAGGATATTGTCATACGTGACGCGCGCCTTCTGCTCCGCCGCCAGGTCCTCGGAGAGATCCGCAACGGTATCGCCGGTGACGGCGATGCCCTCGGCGCCCCAGGGGGTTCCGGAGGCGGCCGTGGGGTAGATGCCGGCGGTGTGATCGATAAAGTATGCATCGTAGCCGGCCTCTTTGATCTGGTCTTCCGTCATATTCCGGGTCAGCTGATGCACGATGGTTCCCACCATCTCCAGGTGTCCCAGTTCCTCAGTGCCGATGTCGGTCAGCAATCCCTTCAGCTCCGGATAGGGCATGGTAAAGCGCTGACTGAGATACCGGAGCGACGCGCCCAGTTCTCCGTCCGGCCCGCCGTACTGAGAGATGATCAGCGCGGCCAGCCTGGGGTTGACGGTGCGAATGTTGACGGGATACTGTAGTTTCTTTTCATATACAAACATCAGTTGTTCGCTCCTTCATCCCAGGGCCACGGATCCTTGATCCAGGCATAGCCGTCTTTTTCGGTGATATCCGTCTGGAAAAGGGGACCGTACAGCTTCTGATATTTCTCCCGGCCCTCGTTGGCCAGCCGGATATAGGACCAGTAGAGATCTACGACCTCCTGATCCGTCGGATGGGTCGTCAGATAGAGCCCCAGTTCATCCACCGCGAAGTCAAGCGCCATCAGCTCGGCCAGCGCCGTATTGTCTGTGTGGAGCTTCGCCTGAAACGCCGCCTTGAAAGGCAGATTTAATCCCGGAAACAGCGTTCCGGTCTGCAGCGCCTCCGCCTGAGAATACCTGGGCGGATTATTTTCCTGCATGGGAATATACGGATATGCAAGCGGAGCGCAGGTTCCCGGAAGAGAGCCCATTCCCGCACCGCAGCCAGTTTCATTCGGTTTTTCCGTCTGCAACGAAGATTCCTCCTTTTGGAAGCTCGCACATGAATTGACATGCGCTCATTCCAATCTATGCGTGAAGCGGAAAAAGGGAACCGGCTTGCAATTCGCCTTCCAATGCTGATATAATAAATGTCACAGTGTGCATATGGGAAAAGCCGGACGGCATACTCTGAATGGGGGTGTCGAAATGCTGATTGTGATCCGGAAAAAGCATCTGCGGTTTTTCAGCGTTTTTGCTTTTTGCTGTCTTTTATTGGTTGGAACGGC
The DNA here is from genome assembly GCA_022652655.1 of Oscillibacter sp. Lineage (GTDB taxonomy): Bacteria > Bacillota > Clostridia > Oscillospirales > Oscillospiraceae > Oscillibacter. The sequence continues at coordinate 3,854 of JALCRQ010000034.1, forward strand.
CGCCGTTTTAAAAGAGGGCGGGAAAGCGGCCCTGACCGCGGCGCGGATCAGCCTGCCGCAGACGCCCACATTCGTCGTGGACGCCGGACACGGCGGAGAGGACGGCGGCGCCGTCGCCGGAGACGGAACCGTGGAGAGCACCGTCAATCTGGCCGTTGCACAGCGAGTAAACGATTTGCTGCGCTTTTGCGGCGCACAGACAAAAATGACCCGGACGTCCGATCGCTCCACCTATTCCGGTGAGCAGAAGACCATTCACGCAAAAAAGGTGTCTGACCTTAAAAACCGGGCGGCCCTGGTCAACGGGACGGAGAACTCCGTTTTGGTCAGCATCCACCAAAACTGTCTGCCCTCCGCGCCCCGCGTCCATGGGGCCCAGGTGTTCTACAATACAGCCGGTGGGGCCGAGGCACTGGCGGCAAATGTTCAGGCGGCGCTGAACCGCTCTGTCAATCCGGGGAATGAGAAGCACATGAAAAAAATCTCCCCGTCTATCTACCTGATGAAGCATGTGAATGCACCGGCAGTGCTGATAGAGTGCGGATTTTTGTCCAATCCGTCGGAAACGGCGGCATTGCAGCAGCCGGACTATCAACTGAAGCTGGCGTCGGCCATTGCAGCCGGGGTTTTACAGCCGGCAGACCCGATACAGGAGGAAAAGCCATGAGGGAAAAAACGCTGTTCTATTGCACCGCATGCGGCAACGAGCTTTCAAAATGGGCGGGCAAATGCCCGGCGTGCGGCGCATGGAATACGGTTGTTGAACAGCCAAGTCCGTTGAAAACAGGAAAGAGGAAAGGAAACTCACTTGTCACAAATCAGCGACGGGCCTGCCCCATTACCGATCTGCGGGAGGGGGAGGAGCTGCGGTTTTCCACCGGAATGGGCGAACTGGATCGCGTTCTGGGCGGCGGCGCGGTAAAGGGCTCACTGGTTTTGGTGGGCGGTGCGCCTGGAATCGGAAAATCCACACTGATGCTGCAAATCTGCAATAAGCTCTGCGCCTTTGCCAAGGTTTTGTATGTATCGGGAGAGGAGTCGGAACATCAGCTGAAGCTGCGGGCCAAACGCTTGCGGGTGGAGAGCAGCCAGCTCTACGTGATTTCCGAGACCAATTTGTCCGATCTGATGGCATCGGTACAGGAGGAGAAACCGGATATTCTGATTGTGGACTCCATCCAGACGCTCTACAACGAGGCACTGGATTCTCCCGCCGGCAGCGTGGCCCAGGTGAAGGACTGCACCATGTCCCTCATGGAACTTGCCAAAGGGGAGAATATCACCGTCTTTGTCATCGGACACGTCAATAAAGAGGGCTCCATTGCCGGGCCCAAGGTGCTGGAGCACATGGTGGACTGCGTCCTGTATTTTGAGGGGGACCAGCACAGCTCCTATCGGATTCTCCGGGCGGCGAAAAACCGCTTCGGCGCCACCAATGAAATCGGTGTTTTTGACATGCGGGACGACGGCTTGGCGGAGGTGCCCAATCCGTCGGAGATGCTGCTTTCGGAGCGGCCTGAGAATACGCCCGGCACCTGCGTTACCTGTGTCATGGAGGGTGTGCGGCCCCTGCTGGCGGAGGTTCAGGCATTGGTGGTCACCAGCAGCTACGGCACGCCGCGGCGGATGAGCAACGGGTTTGACTATAACCGCGCGGCCATGCTGCTGGCGGTGCTGGAAAAAAGGGGAGGGGTAAAGCTCTCCGCCTGCGACGCCTACCTGAATATTATCGGCGGCCTTTATTTGGACGAGCCCGCCGCGGATCTTGCCGCCGTTTTGGCGGTGGCCTCCAGTTATTTGGACAAGCCTCTGCCGCAGGCGCTTGTGGCCGTGGGCGAAGTAGGTCTGACGGGTGAGCTCCGGGGCGTCAGCCAGCTGGAACAGCGGATTTCCGAGATCCAGCGCCGGGGCTTCAAACAGTGTCTGATCCCCGCGCATGCCGCAGATCAGCTGCGCACGACGCAATCCCTGAAACTGATTCCGGTACGGAATGTTGGGGAGGCACTGCGTGCGGTTTTTCGGCAATCGGAATAAAGTGCACGCACGCACCTTCGACGGAAGGCAATCCGGCAGCTGCGGCGCTGTCCAGCGAGCAGACGCCGTCCTGCTGGTAAATGCAGCGGCTGGTGCATGGGATAAGGCTCATGCTGATCATCTGCTTTCTTCTGAATTACAGCTATAGCATGGCCCGCGCGTTTGATTTTTATGTTTTGCGGAGGATACAGCGAAGTTGCGCCGGGGGATTTTCATGGCAGAGTCCGGCGCGGAGAGGAGATGCTCGAAGAAATTTCAGCAGAGGAGCAAATTCGGAGTTTGATTTACGATTGAACAAAATGTAAATTTTGTTCAATCAAGGGGAGGGCATTTCCGCAATTTAGCGGCTGAAGCGATTCCTTCGGCGGGGTTTCTCTTAAAACCGGCCGGCCATGGAATTGACCGACGCCTGCGCTGTTTCCGGCTGCCTGAATACCGCCGCCCTTGCTGGTTCAGCGTACTGCGAAGCGCCGCCGGATTCAAAACTCTTTCTGTATGCGGCTGCACGACCCGGCGCGTGTGCAGCGCGGCGTTCTCCTGAGTTTGCTTCTGTCTGTGTCGAAAAATTCTTCGGCTGCTGCGTATGATTGATTATAATTCTGAGGCTCCGCAGATCCTGCGGGACTTTCTCGCGTATCATGAGACGATTCTTGGCCACTCCAGACGCACGGTGGACGAATATTTCCTGGATCTCCGGAATTTTTTCCGCTATCTCAAACAGCTTCGCACACCGTCCCTGCGGGCCGTGCCTGCGGAGGAAATCTCCATTATGGATGTGGATCTGGATTTTGTTAAAAAAGTAACATTAACGGATTTGTACGGCTATATGACCTATCTGAGCCGGGATCGGATTCAGCATCCCAACAGCGACCACTCCGAACACGGCCTCAATGCGGCCTCAAGAGCCAGAAAAATTGCAACAATTCGCTCTTTTTACAAGTATTTGACCAGTAAAGTTCATCTTTTGGAGGAAAATCCCGTCAAAGACATTGATTCCCCCAAACTCAAGAAAACGCTTCCCAAATATCTGACGCTGGACGAGAGCGTCCATCTGCTGGATTCGGTAGCCGGTATGAATCAGGAGCGGGATTACTGTATTCTGACGCTGTTTTTGAACTGCGGGCTCCGGATTTCGGAGTTGGTGGGCCTGAATCTCAGCGACATCCACGGCGATGCGCTGCGGATTCTGGGCAAAGGCAATAAGGTGCGGATCGTCTATCTGAACGACGCCTGCAAAGCCGCTCTGGAGCAATATCTGTCTGTCCGCCGTCCCATTGCGGGTCGGGACGCCAGCGCCCTGTTTCTCTCGGCTCAGAACGAGCGGATCAGCCGCTCCGGCGTCCACGCCATGGTGAAAAAGCGGCTGCTGGAGGCTGGAATCGACGCAACACAGTATTCTTCCCACAAGCTGCGCCATACGGCGGCAACGCTGATGCTGCAAAACGGCGTGGACGTCCGGGCGGTGCAGGAGGTTTTGGGCCACGAGCATCTCAACACCACAGAGATCTACACGCACATTGATAACGATTCTCTGCGTGTGGCCGCAAAGGCAAACCCCTTGTCACACGTTTCCCGAAAAACTCCAAATAAAAAGGACACGCCGTAAGCGTGTCCTTTTTTGAGTTCCATGTAGGTCTGCATCATGCCAGCCAATCCTCGGGAATCGTACCCAGCCGCCAGATGGAAACCCCGTGGATTCCGAAAAGACGGGCGGCGTTCAGCTCGGTCTGGCGGGCGGCCTTGCTTTGATACCAGAGGAAATAACGGTTCCCGTCCTCTGCGGTGTAAACGGCATAGCTGCACTGATAGGCGTTGGACCAGCCCTTTTCCGTATCGCTCTGGGAAAGGCGCTTGGCAACGGTGGCGCTGTCCGGATAGACCGGAGTGCCGGAAAGCAGCTTGCCGTCTTGATCGATTTTCCAGGCTGTGCGCTTGGTGTTGAGTCCCAGGACGAGCTTGCCCGCATCCGCGACGCCGGTATCCTCCCGGGTAATGATCAGCAGCGACGCGTAGACCTGGTCGATGGGCACCGGCGCAGCCGTTTTATAGTACTCTGTTCCCACATGATCGCTGAGATCCCGGGCGTCGTAATCGTAGGCCATCAGGATCACCTTGTCGGCCAGTTCCCCGATTGCCCGGTAGTCGTAGCCGTTATAGTAGCTCCCAGTGGTTAAAAACGGAGAAACGCATACGAATAGGGACTTGTTCAGTGATTTTACTTTACTGGAAAGCACCTTGAGAAATGCGGTAAAATTGTCTTTTTGGGCGGAGCGCAGCCCCTCAAAGTCGATGGTGACACCGCTGTAGGGATTGCGGCCCAGCTTGCTGTAGGAGACAGTCAGCTCGTTGGATATCTGCTCCGCCGCCTGGGCGCGTCCTGTCTCGCTGGCCAGCAGCTCTGAAAGCCCGCCGGAGGTGTCCATGTAGACGCTTAGATTCAATGCCCTTCCCTGCTCCGCCAGCACATCGGCCACGGTTTCATAGCCGCTGGGGATGCAGTATTCGTTGCCGTTGGCGGAGGTAGTTGCAAGCTTGGCCGTACTGCCGTCCCAGGTCATACGGCTCCAGCCGGCGCTGACGGCGTTCAGATTCAGAGTCTTGACCGCTGCCAGCTGGCTGTAGGACGAGATGGCGTAAAACGCGTGATTCCAGGTGACGTCCTGCCCCAGCCGTTCATAGACCCGCACCAGCATGGCCGCCGCCTGAGCCCGGGTGGCCGTGGCAGAGGGCGAAAACGTCGTGGCGGAGGTGCCGTTGGTCACGCCCAGCTCGGCGGCCACGGTGATGTAGCTGGCGCTGTCCCCGTCCCCCGGCAGGTCGGCAAAGCGGCCGGCAAAGGTTAGGGCGGTGACACGGTTCGCCCACATCCGTTTCGTCAGAGCCGCCGCGCTTTTAAGCCCCAGCGCCCGCACCAGAATCTCGGCCATCTCGGCACGGGTAATGGCCGCGGAGGGGCGGAACGGCACGGTGCTGTCCACCGCGTCATTTTTGACCGCAAGGCTGATGGCCGTCCAATAGTCGGCGGAGACGTCCTGGGGGTACTTGATCTGCATGGCGTCAGTGATATAGCTCAGATCGGTATGCGCGCCTTCAAACCAGCCCAGCATCCGCCCCACGATGGTGACGAACTGCGCCCGGGTTACGGGATCGGCATAGCCGAAGGCTGTGGAGCTGTACCCGCTCATCAGGCCGTATTGGTTCGCCTTTTCCACCTCGCCGGAAAGGCTGCTGTCCACCGGAATATCCGTAAATCCGGAGGCAAACGCGGGGATTGTCAGCGCTGCGCTCAGCGCCAGGGCCAGAAGAAGGGAAAGAAATCGTTTCATGCTGCCGCCGTCCTTTTCACTGGAATACCCCCATTATAGGGGTGTCTCCGGCGGGATTCAACGACAAAGTGTAACAATTTGGGCTTACGGCTCCACGACCCCCTCCACGTGCAGGTACCGCACCGCCTGATAGCGGTAGGTGGACAGCGGTCGGTTGTCGGCATCCTGACTGTGGGCCGCCAGGAGAACCTGGGACGGCGTCTGGGCCCGGTCGGCCCGAACCACGATGGGCGTGTGCTGAAAGGGATCCCCCTGAAACCGGAGCTGCACCAGATCCCCAGGCTGCAGCTCACGCAGCTCGCACTCCCGGGCCACCGGGCCCACAGAGGGCTGCTTTCGGGTCAGAAAATGATAGAGGTATTCTACGCCCGTCCAGGCGGGCGCTTTTTGATTGGCGTCGATATAATACCAGCCGAAATCAGGCAGAAAGTTCATGATGCCCGCGCCTGAAAAGATGCACTGGGACGCAAAATTTGTGCAGTCTCCGCCGATGGTCTCATAATCGTAGAATACGGGGTTTCGTCCGAAAGCCCACTGATGGGCGTAGAGTACGACGGCTCTGCGGTCGTAATACTGCAAAAAGCGCATAACGTTCCTCCTCCCTCCTCTCAGTCTATGCGCCGCCGGCGGAGGGAAGACAAAAGAGGCGCCCCTGCGGACGCCTCTTTTCAGAGAAAATTTTCTTATGCCTTGTGGTCGCAGCCCAGCACATCGGTGATCTTGTGCGCCACCAGGTCCTTTATCGCCTGACGGGCGGGCTTGAGGTACTGGCGGGGATCGAAATCCTCCGGATGCTCCACAAAGTGCTCCCGGATGGTAGCGGTCATGGCCAGACGCAGATCGGAGTCGATGTTGATCTTGCACACTGCCATTCTGGACGCCTCCCGGAGCTGATCCTCGGGCACGCCGATGGCGCCGGGCATTTTGCCGCCGAACTTGTTGACCTTGGCCACCAGATCCTGGGGAACGGAGGAGGATCCGTGCAGCACAATGGGGAATCCGGGCAGCCGCCGCTCCACTTCCTTGAGAATGTCAAACCGGAGCTGGGGCTTGGTGCCGGGCTTGAATTTGTATGCGCCGTGACTGGTGCCGATGGCAATGGCCAGAGAGTCGCAGCCGCTCTTGGTGACGAACTCCTCCACATCCTCCGGACGGGTATAGGAGGAATCCTCGGCCTTGACGTGGACGGCGTCCTCGATGCCGGCCAGCGTGCCCAGTTCGGCCTCCACCACCACGCCGTGGTCGTGAGCGTACTCCACCACTTTCCGGGTGATCTCGATATTCTCAGCCAGAGATTTGGAGGACGCGTCGATCATCACGGAGGTAAAGCCGCCGTCAATGCAGGATTTGCAGGTTTCAAAATCCGGGCCGTGATCCAGATGCAGCACGATGGGAATATCGGGGCACTCAATTACAGCGGCCTCCACCAGCTTGATGAGATAGGTGTGGTTGGCGTAGGCCCGGGCGCCCTTGGACACCTGCAAAATCAGCGGTGCCCGCAGGTCTTCCGCCGCCTCGGTGATGCCCTGTACGATCTCCATATTGTTGACGTTGAACGCACCGATGGCGTAGCCGCCGTCATATGCCTTCTTAAAGATTTCGGTGCTGGTAACCAGTGGCATACAAATCATCTCCATATCAGTAGTTCCGTTTCCTGCAAACCATGTAAAAAGTGCTGGGTTTCTCATTAAAAAAGTTACGCAATCGATTAATATTTTAAACAAAAAGTAAACAGGAAAACGATTATCCTCTTTGATAATATCACAAGTAAAATAAAATGCAAGTATTTACATTTGTTTTTTCCAATGCTATGATTAAGGAAATGTGCATAAGGAGGAATCCCATGAACGAATTGAAGGGCGCCTGCATTTTTGGCCAGTCCGGAGGGCCTACCTCTGTGATCAATGCCAGCGCGTACGGCGTCATCGACACGGCGCTGAAAACCCCCTGCATCACCCGTATTTTAGGTGCTGAGCACGGCATCAAAGGCATTTTGAGCGACCGCCTGTTTGACCTGGGCCGGGAGGATCCGACGGAACTGCGGCTTTTGAAATATACGCCCTCCTCCGCCCTGGGCTCCTGCCGCTACAAGATAGCGGATCCGGATGCAGACAGCACGGATTATCAGCGGATTCTGGATATTTTCAAGAAGTATGACGTCCGTTATTTCTTCTACAACGGCGGCAACGACTCCATGGACACCTGCAATAAAATTTCCAAATATATGCAGAAGGTCGGCTACGAGTGCCGGATTATGGGCGTGCCCAAGACCATCGACAACGATCTCTACGGGACGGATCACTGCCCTGGCTACGGGTCTGCCGCCAAATACATCGCCACCACCTGTATGGAGGTTTATCAGGATGCCCGGGTCTACGATACCGGCATGATCTGCATTATCGAAATTATGGGCCGCCACGCCGGCTGGCTGGCCGGCGCCTCCGCGCTGGCTTCGGCGTACGGCGCGGGGCCGGATCTCATCTATCTGCCGGAAACGGACTTCGACATGGACCGGTTCCTGGCGGATGTGGAGCGCGTCTACCGGGAAAAGAGAACCTGCATGGTGGCTGTCTCGGAAGGGATTCATTATGCGGACGGAACCTTTGTCTCCGAAGCCAAAACGGAGGCCACCGACGGCTTCGGCCATGCTCAGCTGGGCGGTCTTGCGCCGCTGCTGGCGTCCATCGTCAAACAGAAAACCGGCGCAAAGGTGCGCGGAATCGAGCTTTCTCTGCTGCAGCGGTGCGGCGCGCACCTGGCCTCCGAGACGGATATTGAGGAGGCGTTCATGGCCGGAAAGGCCGCGGTGGAGAACGCCGCCAACGGCATCACCGATCGGATGATCGGCTTTGAGCGCGGCGTCCGGGACGGAAAGTATTTCTGCAAGACCCGGCTATTTGAGCTGTCGGCCGTGGCCAACGCGGAGAAAAAGGTTCCCCGGGAGTGGATCAACGCCCAAGGCAATGGCGTTGAAAAGGCATTTATCGACTATGCCCTGCCCCTCATCCAGGGCGAGCCCAAGCTGCCAAAGCTGGACTCTCTGCCCCGCTTCGCGAAGCTCAGCAAAATTTTGGCGAAATAAAATTGAAACCAGCTGTAAAAACCGCCCCGGCCTTTGGCCGGGGCGGTTTCCCGATTTGTCCGGAAGTCTGCTTTGATCAATGCGGAAAAGCACCGCCGGACGGTCACCGATTTTTCTCGTAGATGATCCGCAGACCGTCCATCAGGAGATATTTATCGTACACGATTTCATTGCGGCAGTAGCGCAGGATAACCGGCGCGCTGCCGCCGGTGGCTACCACGGAGAGTTTTTCGCCGGGGAACTGCTCCCGGATGCGGTCGATGACGCCGTCCAGCATGCCGGCCGTCCCATAGACGATGCCGGAGCGCATGCACTCCTCCGTGTTTTTTCCGATCAGGGACTTGGGATGCTGCAAGGAGATGTCGGGCAGCTGTGCAGCCCGGTGGGACAGAGCCTCCAGCGATACATTCAGGCCCGGAAGCAGGAGTCCGCCCTCGTAATTCCTGCCCTGGGAGATCACGCCCACGGTGGTAGCCGTGCCCATGTCGATGGTTACAACGGGCGCCTGGAATTTTTCCAGCGCGGCCACCGCGTCGGCCACAATATCGGCCCCCAGCTGAGACTGGACCTCCATCCGGATATTCAGCCCTGTTTTTACCCCCGGTCCCACGATCATGGGCGGCGTGCCCAGCATACGGGTCAGCGCCTTTGCCAGCATAAAGTTCATGGGCGGAACCACGCTGCAGCAGATCGCCCCCGTCACATTCCGGTAATCATAATGGTACAGGGCAAAGAGATTCATCAGATCGATACTGATCTGATCGGCGGTCTTTTTGCTGTCCGTGTCCAGGGAGGCAAGGAACAGCAGTTTCCGCTCCTGAGAAAAAAGGCCCACCGACATGGTGGAATTTCCAACGTCAACCGCCAGCAGCATATTCCTCTCCCCTTTCTCCTCCGATAACCTTACCTTATCACAGATTCCCTCCGGGGGCAAGGAAAAAGCGCCGGATAACCGGCGCTTTTCTCCTGTCGTTTCTGTTCAGAGAATGATGCAGATCAGTCCGCCGCTCCCTTCGTTGATGATGCGGGTCAGCGTTTCCTGCAGCTTGTGCCGTGCATCCTCCGGCATGCGGTGCAGCTTGTTTTGGAGATCCTCGCTGACCAGCTCGTGGAAGCTGCGCCCAAAGATGTTGGACTGCCAGATCTTGCTGGTATCCCCTTCAAACTCCTGCAGCAGGTAATTTACCATGTCCTCGGACTGCTTTTCGTTCCCCACAATGGGCGAGACCGCAGTTTCAATGTCGGCCCGGATCATGTGGATGGACGGCGCACTGGCCTTCAGACGCACGCCGTAGCGGCCGCCCTGGCGGACGATCTCCGGCTCCTCCAGCTTCAGCTCGTCAATGCCGGGCACCACGATCCCGTAGCCGGTCTCCCGCACGTCGTGCAGCGCACCGGCCACCTTGTCGTACTCCGATTTGACCGACGCCAGCTGAGTCAGGAGATTCATGAGATCGCCGTCGTCTGTCACATGGAAACCGGACTGCTCTGAGAGCGTCTGATAGAAAAGCTGACGGGGCAGACGGAGGCGAACCGACGCCACGCCGGTGCCCAGGTCGATGCCTGAAATTTTGGCGGAGCTGATATTTTCACAGGCCGCCAGCGTCGACACCACGCCGTCCACCTCGCGGATGTGGCGCAGCTCCGCCGTTCCATCTCTCACCGCGGAGTAGAGCTCCGCACGGATGGGGTGCTCCGGCGGCAGTGCGTCCACCCAGGAGGGCAGAAACAGATCCAGCTCCTGCATGGGAAATTCATACAGCACCGCCTTGAGAATGGCCGACACCGATTCCTCATCCAGCTCCAGACAGTTCACCGCCATGCAGTTGACCTTGTGCTTTTCCGCAATGTCCCGGCTGATGGCCTGTGCCCGTTCCGCCTTGGGATCGGCGGAGTTCAGCAGCACGATGAACGGTTTCCCCAGCTCCTGCAGCTCCCGGATGACCCGCTCCTCCGCCTCCACGTAATCCTCCCGGGGAATATCGGAAATGGTGCCGTCAGTGGTGATGACGATGCCGATGGTGGAGTGTTCGGCGATCACCTTGCGGGTTCCCACCTCCGCGGCCTCCGTCATGGGGATTTCGTGGTCAAACCACGGGGTGGTGACCATGCGGGGCGCGTCATTTTCAAGCTGTCCGATGGCCCCCTTGACCATATAACCCACGCAGTCAATGAGCCGGACGGAGAAATTGGCGCCGTCGGGCAGCTGAATCTGAGCCGCTTCCTCCGGTACAAATTTCGGCTCCGCCGTCATAATGGTACGCCCGGAGCCGCTTTGGGGCAGCTCATCCCGGGCCCGTTCCTTCCGGTAGACATTGTCGATGTTCGGAATGACCTGTGTCTCCATAAAACGCTTGATGAACGTCGACTTTCCCGTGCGGACCGGTCCGACAACACCGATGTAAATGTCGCCTGCCGTCCGCGTGGCAATGTTCTGATAAATGGCAGTATTTGTCATAGCATCCCGTCCTTTTTGACGCTCCATATTTCATGGTATTACTCTATGAACCATCCGGGCAAAGTATGACAGGCCCATGAAAACGGAGGGGTTTTAGTAAAAACCGCCAAAGACAACAAAAAAAATATACGCATCTTATGCAATACTGTTTATTTACAACGGTAATTTAGCATGGTAAACTGGTAGTGTAATAAATCAGCGCAAGCTGATGCTGGAGGATGAAATAAGATGAAAAGAATGAAAAAGCTCAGCGTATTCCTGCTGGCTGCCGCCATGGCGCTCAGCCTTGCGGCCTGCGGACAGAGCTCCGCCGGCGCCGGTTCTTCCGCAAAGGGCTCGGACGCCGCATCCCTCACCTATGCCGTAGAGGCCGGAAGCGCCGGCGAGGCAGCTGCAAAGGAAAAAGGCTTTACATATAACTCTGTTGCCTCTCAGTCCGATGCGCTGATGGAGGTGGCCGCCGGAACATCCGACGCCGCCATTATCGACCTGCTGATGGCCGGCGCCATGATCGGCGAGGGCACCAGCTATCCCGATCTCAAGTACACGGATGAGCTGACTACTGAGGAATACGGCGTCGGCTGCCGCAAGGGCTCCGATCTGGCCGCATACATCAACGGTGTATTCGGCGAGAGCTATGCCGACGGCTCCATGCTGGAAACTGCCAAGACATACGGTGTGCAGGAGTCCCTGGTGGAGCAGACGGGCACTGTCCCCGAGATTGCCGCCGGCGGCGACGTCGCCTACATCCAGGGCAAGGGCACGCTGATCGTGGGTATTACCGATTTTGCCCCTATGGACTACAAGGACGACAGCGGCAAATGGATCGGCTTTGACGCCGACATGGCCCGCAAGGCCGCCGAGTCTCTGGGTGTGGAGGCCCAGTTTGTGGAAATCGACTGGGACAACAAGATCATGGAGCTGAACTCCAAAAATATCGACGTGGTCTGGAACGGCATGACCCTCACCGACGAGGTCACCAGCGCCATGGCCTGCACCAATGCCTACTGCAACAACGCCCAAGTCGTGGTCGTCTCCGGCAAGTGAGACGGAATGTACGCAGCCCCGGATAAAACCGCATGCAAAAGGCAGAGAGGGATTCCGCCTCTCTGCCTTTGACCTGCGTCTCAACATCTGACGGAACGAGGATGATTATTGATGTTTTGGAACGTAACGCTGACTTTAGCCAAGGGGTTTGCCGCCTCTGCGCAGATTTTTTTTCTGACGCTGCTCTTTGCGCTGCCGCTGGGTCTTGTGGTTGCCTTCGGCTCCATGAGTAAATGGAGGCCGCTGCGATACCTGTGCAACCTGGTGGTCTGGATCATTCGCGGCACGCCCCTGATGCTCCAGCTTATCGCCTTTTTTTACATCCCCGGTATTCTGGGACACAACGTGTGGGGCGGCGGTGACGCGGGCCGCATGACCGCGACGGTGGTGGCTTTCTCCATTAACTACGCCTGCTACTTCTCCGTGATCTACCGGGGCGGTATTCAGGGCGTCCCTGTGGGTCAGCGGGAGGCCGGACAGGTTTTGGGTATGACCAGGCGCCAGATCTTTTTCAGGATCACCCTGCTGCAAATGGTTAAGCGGATTGTCCCGCCCATGTCCAACGAGATCATCACGCTGGTGAAGGATACCTCCCTGGCCCGCATCATTGCCGTCTATGAGCTGACCTTCACGGGCTACTCCTTTATGAAGAGCAGCGGGCTGGTCTGGCCGCTGTTCTACACCGCCGTGTTCTACCTGTTCTTTGTGGGCGTTTTGACCATCCTCTTCAACTATATTGAGCGCAGGCTCGACTATTTCCGGTAAGGAGACGATAAAATGGCGATTCTGGAAGCACAGCATCTTGAAAAACACTTCGGCTCCACCCAGGTCCTCAAGGACATCAGCTTCTCCCTCAATCAGGGCGAGGCGCTGTCCATCATCGGCTCCTCCGGCAGCGGGAAAACGACGCTGCTGCGGTGCCTCAATTTCCTGGAAAAGCCCGACAGCGGCACAATCCGCGTCCGGGACGAGCTGCTTTTCGACGCAGACGACCCTTCTACGCAGCTGGAGAGCGAGATCCGCAAAAAACGCCTCCACTTCGGTCTGGTGTTTCAGTCCTTCAACCTCTTTCCCCAGTATACCGCGCTGCAGAACGTGACGCTGGCCCGGGAGCTGATCGCCAAGGAGCGGGGCGGTGAGAGCCGGGAGGAGATCCTGGCCGCGGGAGAAGCGCTGCTGGAGCAGATGGGCCTCGCCGACCGGGCCGGACACTATCCCCACCAGCTTTCCGGAGGCCAGCAGCAGCGGGTGGCGATTGCCCGCGCGCTGGCCATGCAGCCGGACATCCTCTGCTTCGACGAGCCCACCTCCGCTCTGGACCCGGAGCTGACCGGCGAGGTGCTGCGGGTCATCCGGAATCTGGCGGAGCAAAAGACCACCATGATCATCGTCACCCATGAGATGGCCTTTGCCCGGGACGTGGCCGATGAGGTGATTTTCATGGACGACGGCGTCATCGTGGAACAGGGCCCCTCCAAAGAGGTGATTGACAACCCGCAGGAGGAGCGCACGCGGCAGTTTCTCTCCCGCTATTCGGAGACCTGAGCCGCATCGGAATAAAAACGGGACCGGGCACTTGGAGCGCCCGGTCCCGCTGCTTATGTAGCAACGCGCCTGCGGGGAATCAGCAGCAGCTTTTCGGGCGGGATCTCCCCCTCGCTCTCCAGGCCGTTGGCCGTCAGGATGGCGGACATGGTGGTGTTGTACTGCTTTGCAAGAGCCCAGAGCGTCTCCTCTTTTCCCAGGGCCCGGAGCACCAGGGACGGCGCGCCGGAAAGATCCTTGGGCGTGTCGGCGCTGACCTTGACCGAGGCGATGCACACGCGCTTTTTGCGTGTGCTGGACTGGGCCTGAAATTCCACGGGGAAACGCACTTCGATGCCGTGGGCGCCGATGCTGGACTGAACCTCCTCCGGGCAGCAGGCCCTGGCGGAGACTCTGCAGTCTGCCGGAAGATCCATCTGGCAGGAAACGTCGATGCACCGCTCGGCCACCAGGGGAACGCCTCCCTCGTCCAGATAGAGCGCCCGCACCGTGGCTCCCGTCCGGAGGGCGGTGCTGTCCCCTTCCCTGTTCACCGACACGCTGCCGCAGGTCACGTTTACGCACAGCAGCGACTCCGCCACAACGCCCGTCTCCAGCACTTCCTTCACCGGCTGGCGCTGGGTGAGGGGCTCGGAGAAATCGGTGAGGAGAACCGGCTCCACCTCATAGCTGAGATCATAGGTTGTGCTGTACAGGTCGCACAGCAGCGTTAAAGTCTCCTCCCGGCGCAAAATGGCCACCGCGTGGAGATAGAGGGTGACCATGATCTGGCGCCCGTCCTGGCCGGAATTTCCAACCTGGATGTCCGTTCCGGTAAATTGGAGCTGCACAGAGACGGAGGCGTTTTCATCGGCTCCCTCCACCTCCATGATCTGCGAGAAGGGCAGTTCTCCCGAAGCGGCGCAGCAGTGTCCGTCCGCTGTCCGATAGAGCAGCTGGATCTGAAAGAGCCCTTTGAGAATCAGCTTGCTGCCCACGATCTTGGTTTCGGTTACCGTTCCGGTGACGGAGCTGGTCAGGATCTCAGCGGCGCCCTCCTTGCCGGAGGAGAGATTGATTTCATCCGAGAAGGTGAAGTCCTTCTCTGCGATCTGAGTCAGAATCGTAGTGGGCTGCTGCTCCGACTTCTTTTCCAGGCAGAGGCCGGCGTCCGCGGTCACGTCCGAACAGAATGCCAGCGGGGCCCTGCGGTATCCGGTGAGCCGCGTCACCAGCTTGCAGTGGGTAAAGACCTTCCTGGGATTGAGAATTCTCGTCTCCAGGAACTCCGTCTCCGTGGCGGCACAGAGGAAAACGCACTCCGGCATGGCCTTGCTGTCGGATTCCGCCGAAAACGGAATGGCAAATTCCAGCGTGCGGATTCCGCCCTCCCCTTCGGGGGTATAGAGGACCGTCACCCGGACTGTTCCGGAGACGGTGGCTTTCCCGTCGTGCAGTTCCCTGCTGTGCAAAAATATTTTTCCCTCGGTGTCGATGATCCGCGCGATATCCGGGCAGTAATCCGGAACGATCGTCTCTGCGGTTTCTTCCTGTGTCAAAACCAGCTCCGCGCCGACGTCATAGGCGTCGAAGCCGGATTTTTTGAGTTCCAGTTCCATCCAACCATCATCCTTTCCCGGCCGTCAAAGATTCTATCCGTATCCTATGAGCGGCCGGGACGGGTTAT
>JALCRQ010000035.1 GCA_022652655.1 Oscillibacter sp.
GCAATAGCGGGCCGCGGAACACGGGTGTTCCGCGGCCCTCTTTTTCTGCGTTTTTCCCGCCGCGCCGGAAGCGCGGCTCTCCAAACAGGCGGGGGGGGACGGCTCAGGAGTCCTCGTCCAGCTTGAGCACGGCCAAAAATGCCTCCGTGGGCACCTGCACCGTTCCCAGCGTCCGCATCTTCTTTTTGCCCTCCTTCTGCTTTTCCAGCAGCTTCTTCTTTCGGGAGACGTCGCCGCCGTAGCACTTGGCCAGCACGTCCTTGCGCAGGGCCTTCACCGTCTCCCGGGCGATCACCCGGCCGCCGATGGCTGCCTGAATAGGCACCTCGAAAAGCTGCCTCGGGATATTGTCCTTCAGCTTTTCGCACAGCCTCCGGGCTCTGGAGTACGCCTTATCCTTGTGGGCGATGAAGCTCAGGGCGTCCACCTGGTCGCCGTTGAGCAGCAGATCCACCTTCACAAGCTCGCTGGCGCGGTAATCGGACAGCTCGTAGTCCAAAGACGCGTAGCCCTTCGTATTGGCCTTCAGGGCGTCAAAGAAATCGTAGATAATCTCACCCAGGGGCATCTGATAGTGGAGCTCCACCAGGTTGGCGTCCAGATACTGCATGTTCTGATATTCCCCCCGGCGGTTCTGGCACATGGGCATGATGTTGCCCACATAGGTCTGGGGCGTGATGATGGACACCTTCACAAACGGCTCCTCCGCCCGCTCGATGCCGGCGGGATCCGGGTAGTTGTGGGGGTTGTCCACCTTGAGCATGGTGCCGTCGGTTTTATAGACATGGTACGTCACCGAGGGCAGGGTGGTCACAAGATCCAGGTCGAACTCCCGCTCCAGCCGCTCCTGAATGACCTCCAGATGGAGCATGCCCAAAAAGCCGCAGCGGAAGCCGAAGCCCAGTGCCGCAGAGGTCTCCGGCTCAAAGGAGAGGGAGGCGTCGTTGAGCTTGAGCTTTTCCAGCGCGTCCCGGAGGTCGGGATACTTGGAGCCGTCCTCCGTGTAGATGCCGCAGTAGACCATGGACTGGGCGGGGCGGTAGCCGGGCAGCGCCTCCGATGCGGGATGCTCCGCGTCGGTGACGGTGTCGCCCACCCGGGTGTCGCCCACGGTCTTGATGGAGGCGGTGAAATAGCCCACCTCGCCTGCCTCCAGCGCCTGGCAGGACTCCAGTCCCAGGGGCAGCAGGTGGCCGCACTCCACCACCTCGTACTCCGCAGCGGTGGACATCATGCGCACCGACTGGCCCACCCGCAGGGTGCCCTCCATCAACCGCAGATACACCACGACGCCCCGGTAGGAGTCGTACTGGCTGTCAAAAATCAGCGCCTGAAGCGGCTTTGCGTTGTCCCCCGACGGCGCCGGGATGTGGGCCACGATATCCTCCAGCACGGCGTCGATGTTGATGCCCAGCTTGGCGGAGATCTCCGGCGCGTCCATGGCGGGCAGGCCGATGATGTCCTCTACTTCCCGCTTGGCTTTCCCGGGGTCGGCGGCGGGCAGGTCGATTTTGTTGAATACCGGCAGGATCTCCAGATTGTGCTCCATGGCCAGGTAGGTGTTGGCCAGGGTCTGGGCCTCCACGCCCTGGGTGGCGTCCACCACCAGCACCGCGCCCTCGCAGGCGGCCAGGGAGCGGGAAACCTCGTAGTTGAAGTCCACATGGCCCGGCGTATCGATCAGATTGAGCTCGTAGACCTCGCCGTTCCGGGCGGTATAGTTCAGCTTGACGGCCCGGGCCTTGATGGTGATGCCCCGCTCCCGCTCCAGATCCATGTTGTCCAGAAGCTGACTTTCCATCTCCCGGGCGCTCACGGCGTTGCATTTTTCCAAAAGCCGGTCCGCCAGGGTGGACTTGCCGTGGTCAATGTGGGCGATGATGCTGAAATTCCTGATGTGCGACTGATCCGTCATATGGGTAAACCCTCCTTAGGCAAGTCCGCGCCCGGGCGTCACTTCGCCCAGATGGAATTGTAATCGTAGTGTACCACAAGTGCCCGCAGGCCGTCCAGCACGGATTTTCGGTTTTCCTCCGTCATCCGGTACGTCCCGGCAGGCATGGCGCGGGAGAACTGGTAGGTCACCCGGCCCGCCGCGTGAATGTGGTCGGCATAGTTGTCAAGGTCGGTGATCACCGCCCCGTCGGCCATGAAAAACTGCACCTCCGCGTTATCGTACCGGAGCAGCGTCTCCGCCGCCCGGGAGATCATCTCCAGCATGGCGTCCGTCTCCCCCAGCCGCTGCATTTTGTCCCAGAAAAGGATGCTGTACGGCGGAAAGCAGATGATGAAGTGCGTATCGGGGTGGGCGCGGAGCCAGCCGGTGACGATTTTGAGATTCTCGCCGCAGTTCCGCTCCAGCGCGTCCGACGCCATCCGGGTCCGGGCCTGGGGCGGCCGCACGTATCCCGCCAGGGCCAGCTCCCTGGAGAAATAGACCGAGCCGTCCCAGAGGTAGGCGTCGTCCAGGGGCGCCGTCTCCCCTGCGGCTTTTTTGCGCAGCACGTAGAGGCTGCGGGCCGCCGCGTCGCCGCTGAACAGATACGGCGCGTCATTCCGGGGATTGTCGTCGTACAGATACCTGGGCAGGGCGTCGGACTGCTCCGACACGGGCCGGGCCAGAATGGTGGGATCCAGCCCGAAAATCACCCGGCGGACATCCTGCTTTTCAAAGGCGTACCGCAGCACCCGGTCAAATTCCCGGAAGCCCCCGTCGGGCAGCGTCACCTTCACCGTGCGGGTCTTGTAAAAGACGTCGAACCAGCTGGCGCGGTAGTTGGCCGCCAGAGACGTGCCCAGCAGCACCGTCTCGTAGTCCTGCGTCCGCAGGAGCCCCGCGCACTGGTAGCGCTGGTCGAAGTACACCTCCGCCCGGGGATCGGGGGCGTGATAGTGAAAATAGGGGTCCACGCCGTGCACCAGGACGCCGCAGGCCGTCAGGACGGCCAGCAGTCCCGCCGTCAGCGAAACGGCCCACCGCCTGTATGCGTTTTTCAACCCGCGGCCTCCTTAAAAGTTGGTGTAGAGGAAAGCGGT
Source organism: Oscillibacter sp. (assembly GCA_022652655.1). Taxonomy (GTDB): domain Bacteria; phylum Bacillota; class Clostridia; order Oscillospirales; family Oscillospiraceae; genus Oscillibacter. The sequence continues at coordinate 3,037 of JALCRQ010000035.1, forward strand.
CCCGCCGCCGAAGGAGAGCACCGCCCAGGCAAATACCGCCAGCACCGCGGCGCAGCGCCAGGCGGTGGGGAGGAAGGTGTCCATCCGCCGGATCGTGCTGCCCGGGGCCAGCGCCGCCGTCAGGGCCGCGCCGTACAAAAGCGCCGCCGCCAGCAGATACCGCCCGGGGGCCAGCGCCGGAACCAGCACGGCCGCCGCCTCCACGGCGCTGGTGAACATCCCCTTGAACAGCCAGTCTCCGGGCCGGGCCAATCCCCCCAGCGCCGCCGAGCGCAGCAGCGCCCCGGCGGCTCCCACGTCGGGAGCGCGGAAAAAGACCCAGGCCAGATTGACAAAGAGGAACGTCAGCCCCCAGCGCAGGGCGGCCGGCAGTTTTTCCCTCCGTCCGCCCCAGGCGCGCTCCCCCGCCTGTGCAAGGCCGTGGAGGGCGCCCCATAGGAGGAACGTCCAGCCCGCGCCGTGCCAGAGGCCGCTGAGGAGAAATACCAGCAGGATATTGACGTATGTCCGTCCCTTCCCCCGGCGGCTGCCGCCCAGGGGAAAGTACACACACTCCCGGAGAAACGAAGTCAGCGTAATGTGCCAGCGCCGCCAGAACTCCCCCACGGACAGCGCCCGGTAGGGCGAGTCGAAGTTTTGCGGCAGCCGGAGTCCCAGCAGCCGCGCAGCCCCTGCGGCAATGTCGCAGTAGCCGGAAAAATCAAAGTAGAGCTGGAGCGTATAGCCCAGAATCACCAGCCACGCCTCCGGGGCGTTCAGGGTTTCCGGGGCGCTCCAGCCGTTGTTGACCACCACGGCCAGGGAATCGGCCAGCAGCACCTTCTTCCCCATGCCCAGCGCGATGGCGTAGAGGCCCGCGGCGCCGTCCCTCCAGTCCGGATGCAGAAATTTTCCGCCGGAGAGCTGGGGGAAAAAGTCGCCGGGGCGGAGAATCGGCCCCGAGGAAACCGTGGGGAAAAACAGAGAGAAAAGGCCGTACCGCATCGGCGTGAGCGTCCGGAGCTGCTGCCGGGAATACGTCCCGGCCCAGACCTCCTTCAAAAACCAGAGCTGCTGAAAGGTGAAAAAGCTCAGTCCCAGCGGCGCCCAGGCCGGGGAATACGCCCCTGCCGTAAAAAAGCCGGTGTATTTGAAATACAGCAGCACCGCGATGTGATAGCCGGCGGCCGCCGCAAAAATTCCCCGCCGCCGGCCCTGTCCCCCGGCCATGGCCCGGGCCGCCGCCCAGGACACGGCCGCCCCCAGGCACAGCACGGCAAAGCCCGCCAGCGCCCGGGAGGAAAAGCTCCAGAGATAAAAGACCGCCGAAGCGGCGGCCAGCAGCGCTTCCCCCGCCCGGACGCTCCGCCTCCCCGCGCCCAGGCAGGCGGCCAGCGTCACGGCCAAAAACGCCAGAAAGGCCAGCGATTGAAAGGCCATCTCCCTATTTCTCCGTCAGGGCGCTGAGCCGGGCGTCCGCGCCGTGAAGCACCTGGGTCATGCTCTGGCTGCGGCCGGGGTAGGCCTGGGCCACCGCCTCGTCCGACAGCTGGGGGAAGCCGGCCTTCCGGTCCCAGGCCAGCCGCAGCGCCCGGGCGTAGCGCGCCTCGGACAGCTTCATGTCCGCTGCCGCCGCGCCCAGCGCCCAGGTGGCCGGATCCAGCGCAAAATAGCTCTCGTTGCAGCCCGCCGCCCGGTAGAGATGGCGGTAGACCTGATACACCGCCGTACCCAGATACGACGCCGCCTCGTTCACCGCCGCCTTGTCGTTGAGTTTGCCCAGAAGCTCAAAGAGCACGCTCACCGCACCGGTGAGCAGCTTGGACTGAAGGGTGGCCAGGATGCTGCCCCGCAGCACGTTTCCCTGCTCCGCCGTATCCAGCACGTCCTGCTCCGACAGCATGGAGCCGTCCCGGGACAGCGTCCGCCCCAAAAGAAAATCCGAGGAGACGTGGTAGTAATCACAGGCCCGCACCACAAAGGCCAGGCCCGGTTCCCGGATCCCGTTTTCGTAATGGCTGAGCAGCGCCTGGGATACCCCCAGATCCGCCGCCGCCGTGCGCTGGGACACCCCTCGCTCCTGCCGCAGCAGCGACAGCGTTTTGGGGAATTTCGATATTGCCGCCATTTTTTCTCTCCCTCTCCAAAAAGGCCCGCACAAAGCCCCCGTTTTTTATACTTTTGGTATATTATATCATATAATATACATTTAGTAAATCTTTTTGTCGCTTTTTTGGGGGAAAAACAGAGCCGCCGGAGAGGCGGCCCTGGAAAACCTCCGCTTTCAGACAGGCGTCAAAAAAGGCTGGCCTGGTTGGGCAGCTCCGCCTTGCCGATGCCCCGGGTCTGGCGGGCATTCTCCTCCGTCAGGCGGTCGGAGATGGCCATGCAGCGGATGACGTCCCGAACCGTCTGATCCAGGGCGGTGCCCTCCCGGTAGTCCGCCGGGAAAATATAGTCCACCCGGTCATGGGCCAGCAGCTCCTCCACCTGTGTCCGATCCCCGGGCTGGTACACGGCGATGGCCTGACCGCCATAGGCCCGCATCATTTTCATGCAGGGCACGTCCGAAAGGCCGTCGCCCATATAGATCATGTTGCTGAAGGGCACCCGCTTGGAGTCGTCGGGCATGGAGGCGTTCAGATCCCGGTCGTTGGACACGTCCAGCACGCCCTTGTTGATCCGATAGACGAACTGGGTCTTGGCCGTAAAATTGACAGCCAGCTTGGGCCACACAGGCTTTCCCGTCTCATCGTAATAAAATTCGCTGGCGTAGATCTCCTTAAATTCCCCGCTGATGGCCGAGCCCTCGATAATTTCCCGCAGGCCGGAGGAGATCACGTAGTGCTCCACCGTGACGCCCTGCTGGGCGCCGAACGCGTTGATGCGGGAAAACCACCGGTCGACGCCGGGCAGCAGGACGATCTTCCGCCCCTTCTCCACCAGATCCGCCCGGGTGAAGGGCCGGCGGCGGCGCTGCGCCTCCTGCACCATGGTGTACATATAGGCCAGGATTCCGTCGATTTTATTGCTCCGGCCGAAGCCGTTGGCCTCCGCCCAGAACGCCGACGGCGTCATCCCCAGAGAGGGGATGAAGGCGTAGTTCTGCATATCGGTGGTACACAGCGTTTTATCGAAGTCGTATAGAAAAGCGACGATGGGTCTTTCGCCCACGGAGCATTCCCCCTGCCGTAAAAAAGGCGGCCCGGTGGGCCGCCTTTCTTGTTTTTAATCCGCTGCCGCGGCGGCGGAGCCGCATTTCCCGTCAGTTGTCGTCCTCGTCCTCCGCGCCGGAGTAATTCCGGCCGAACTTCAGATCCTTGAGATTGATGCGGCGGGTGGGCTCGTCCGCTTCCGCCGGTTCAAAGGGGTTGTCCTGAGGGTACTCCGGCTGGGGCTTCTCCGCCGGGGCCTCCGCCGAAGCGGCGTCCTGACTCGGCTCCGCCGGAGCCTCCGTGCCGAACTTGGCCAGAATATTCTCCTCGATCTCGCTGACGGCAGGCTTCTCCTCCCCGCTCTCAGCCGGCTGGGCCGGCTCCTGAGGCGCGGGCGTCTCCGCCGCCGTCTCCAGCGTGGGCAGCTGCTCCAGATAGTCCAGCTGCCGGGAGCACGCGGCCCGGGATTCCGCCACAAAGTCCGCCAGCTCCCGCTGACCGGCCTTCAGCCGCTCCTGCGCCGCCGTGACCTCGCCCTGAAGCGCCCCGATCTTCTGCCGGGCGGCGCTCTCCGCCTGGGCCAGGACCTGGTCGCGCTTCTGCTCGGCCTCCTTGACAATGGAATCCGCCATCTTCTGGGCCGTCACCAGCGTGGCCCGCATGGAGTCCTCCGTGGAACGGTAGTCCTCCACCTTTTCCACCAGCACCTTGAGCTTGGACTTCAGCGCGGCGTTCTCCTTGAAAAGGGCGGTATAATCGTCGGTGAGTTCATCCAGGAACTCATCCACCGAAGCCATATTGTATCCGCCCATGACCGCCTTGGGAAAGGCGTGGGAGGCAACCTCCTGCGGTGTAAGCATGCTCAATCCCCGCTCTCTTTAAAAATATAAGCCGTTGTTTTCCAGCTCGTCGATAAGATCGCCCTCAATATCCACATGATAGGGCGTAATGATGTACGTATTGGCCGCCACCTTTTTGATCTTGCCCTCGCCGGCATAGGCCACGCCGGAGAGAAAGTCGATGAGGCGCCGGGCGATGTCCTTGTTGGTGGACTCCAGATTGACCACCACCGTGCGCTTGTCCTTCAGGTGGTCCGCGATCTCGGAGGCGTTTTCAAACCGCTCCGGCTTGACCAGCACGACCTTCAGCTGCGTGGTGGCATGGATGTTGACGATCTTGTTGCGGCGGTCGTCCTCCTTGCTGCGGCGGTCGTCCTCCTTGCTGCGGCGGTCGTCCTCCTTGGCTCTGCGGCTTTCGAAGGGGCTCTCCTTTTTCGGGGTCTCCAGCAGATCCTCGTCCTCGTATTCCTCGTCCTCGTCCTCGTAGGGGTGGGTCCACTTCTTCAGTTCGTCCAAAAAGCTCATGCAATAGCCTCCCGCCGGGCAGCGCCCTGATTCGCCGGGCAGCGCCCTTATTTCTTTTGTGTGTAGTCCCGCGCGCCGAAAATCGCCGTTCCCACGCGAACCATGGTGGCTCCGGCACGGACGGCCTCCTCAAAGTCGCCGCTCATGCCCATGGATAGATATTTGAAACCATTATGAAACATTTTTGTATTCATGTCAACATACAGGCTGCGGACTTTTTCAAAATATGGAACGTTTTCGCCGGGTGCGGCCTCCACCGGCGGGATGGTCATGAGGCCCAGCACCCGCAGATGCTCCCGCTGCGCCGCCGCCTGGCCCGCCGCCTCCAGCTCACCGGGGGCGAAGCCGCTCTTGCTCTCCTCGCCGCCGATATTGACCTCCAGCAGAATATCCTGCCGCAGGTTGTTTTTTTCGGCGCACTTTTCGATCTCGTCCAGCAGCTCCAACGAGCCCACGGACTGGATCAGATCCACCTTGCCCACGATCTGGCGCACCTTGTTGCGCTGCAGATGGCCGATGAAGTGCAGCGGCGCCCCGTCGTAGGCGTGCTGGTCGTATTTTGCCAGCAGCTCCTGCACCCGGTTCTCCCCCAGCACGTCGATGCCGGCGGCGACGGCCTCCCGGCACGCGGCGGCATCGTTCATCTTGCTGGCGCCGCAGAGGGTGATCTCCCGGGGATCCCGGCCCGCGGCCTGAGCCGCCGCCGCGATCCGCGTCCGGACCTCCTGAATGTTTTCCGCGATAGACATGGTATCTGCTTCCTTTCTGTATCTGCATGGAATCTTGCTTTCCAACCGGTTCTTGTGGGATGTTCAGCCCACGACCTTCCCGTCGTAGAGCTTTTGGGATGTGATAATCACCTGGTCGCCGGAGCGGATGGGGTTTTTCTCCTGGCCCGCCGGGCGCACCAGTACGTAGCCGTCGCCGGTATAGACCACCTTCACGGGTTTAAACCGGGCCGTCACGCCCACGACGCAGTACACGCCCGCCTGCCCGTCCGAATCCACCCGGAGGGCGTCCGCCGGAAGGCGCAGGCCCGAGACGGTGTCCCAGATAATATCCGCGCTCTGCCGGCGCAGCATCGTCACCTCGGAGAGGTACTGCCGGCAGGAGAACACCGCCGCCACCCGGCCCTTCTCCTCATCGCTCAGCGATGTGAGGCGCACCTGGAGCGTGCGGGTTTCGCCCCTGGCAAAGCGCAGCGTCAGCGTCTGTCCCACGGTGAGCTTGGCCGCCTCCGACGCGGCCATGGAGGCCGCGTAGTACCACGTCTCCCCCCGGATCAGCTTGCCCAGATCCGACTGGGCGGAGGGGTCGGCCGTCACCGCCGCCAGCGACGACGGCGTCACGGTTTTCAAAAAGTCCGGCGTCAGCACGGCCTCATAGCCGTCCGTCACCGCCGAATAGACCCCGGATTCCGGCGCGGTGACCGTCCGGACGGAGGAGGCGGCCTTGGAGCGGAGCGTCTGGAGCTCTTTTTGAAGCTCCTTGATCCGGGCGTCCAGATCGCCGTCGCCGGAGTAGGTGTAGTCCCGCTTGAGCACCAGCGCCCGGAGCTCCCGGACCTGGGAGTCCGCGGCGTCCAGCCGGTCGGAGGCGATGTCACCCCGGAGGGCCAGAATCCCGTCGGTGATCCGCTGGTCCAGCTTCAGCGTCTCCTCGCCGCTGTCCGACGCCGTCTGGGCGTACTGGAGCTGTGAAAGCTGGGTGCGGAGGCCGTCGATGTCCGTCTGCCGGTCCAGCGACGCCTGGTCGGCGTAAATTCGGGCGATTTCCCCGCCCCTGGAGACCTTCTCCCCCTCTGTCCGGGACAGGCGGAGCAGGCCGCCGGACTTCCCGTCCACCACCTGCTCGTCCCGCACGACCCAGCCGGCCACCGAGGAGGAGTTTTCCGCCTGATAGGAATAGACCACGGCGGTGGCCATGGGATCGTGAAAATACCGGAGCGTCTGCATGCCGAAATAGGCCAGCACCGCCAGGCACACCGCCGCCATCAGCCATTTGGTCGCGTGAGAATCCGATTTCATCGCCTGTCCCCTCCGTCCTCCGCCGCCGTGCCGGGACGGAGGATCCGGGAGGCGTCACTCCTCCGTCAGATCCACCGGCCGCACCGGCGCAATGGTGGAAATCGCATGTTTGTAAATCACCTGCTGATGCCCCTCCGAATCCAGCACCACCACAAAGGCGTCGAACCCCGCGATGGTGCCCCGGAGCTGAAACCCGTTCACCAGGAACATGGTTACGGGCAGATTTTCCCGCCGGGCCTTCGTCAAAAAAAGATCCTGCAAATTTGCCTTGGTCTGCATATGTATCCACTCCTTATTTCTCTCATTCGGAGCGGATCGCGCGGTTTCCTCTCTTTCCGCCCCGGTTTATCCTAAGCCCTGAGCGGAGAGAATTTCTGTCGAAAGTCGGAGTGCCCGCGCAAAATCGCGGTCTTTTTCCCAATAGATCCAGTGAATCTCCGGCATGTGCCGCAGCCAGGTCATCTGCCGCTTGGCGTACTGGCGGGAGTGGAGTTTGACGGCCTCCAGGGCCTCCGCCTCCGTCTGCCCGTTTTGGGCGGCCTCCAGAAATTCCTTGTAGCCGATGGCCTGCAGCGCCGTGGCGTTTCGGGGCACCCCGCTTTGAAGCAGAGCCCGCACCTCGTCCGCCAGGCCCGCGGCGGCCATGGCGTCCACCCTCAGATCCACGGCCCGGCGCAGATCCTCCCGATCCCGGTACGCAAGGCCGATGAGCACCGCGTCGTACCGGGGCGGCAGGGCCCGGGTCCGGGCGTTGTGGGCGGAGATGGTCTCCCCTGTCTCCCGAAAGACCTCCAGCGCCCGTAAAATCCGCTTGGTATCCGCGGGATGCAGCTTTTCGGCGCTGACGGGATCTACCCGCCGCAGCTCCGCCAGCAGCGGTTCAATGCCGCCCTCCCGCAGCTGCCGCTCCAGCTCTGCCCGCACCGCGCCGCCGGCGCTGCCGGGGGCGAAGCCGGAGCCGCGGATCACCGCGTCCAGCCACAGCCCGGTGCCGCCCACCAGAAAGGGCAGCTTCCCCCGGGCCAGAATCCCGTCGATCACCGGCGTCGCCTCCGCGGCGTAGCGGGCGGCGCTCCACTGCTCCCGGGGGTCGGCCACGCCGATCATATGGTGGGGGACACCCAGCATCTCCTCCGCCGTGGGGGCCGCCGTTCCGATGGCCATGCCGCGGTAGATCTGCATGGAGTCCACGCTCACCACCTCGCCGCCGTACCGCTGCGCCAGCGCGGCACCCAGGGCGGTTTTTCCGCAGGCCGTAGGTCCTGCGATGCCGATGACTTTCGCCGCCATTGCGTTCTTTCTCCTTTGCCGTGATAAACTGTCCGGCGGGGCGCAGAGGTGCGCGCCCGGCTTCGGCTCCAGCGGGCGAGGGGTGCGTCCGCCGCGCGCCCTACGCCCGGTGGAACAGCTTCTCCAGCTGGTATTTCGTGATCTTCACCGCCACGGGACGGCCGTGGGGACAATAGTGGATTTCCCCGGACTGCACCGCGTCCGCCAGCACCCGCAGCTCCCGGGAATCGGAGTGCATCCCCGCCTTGACGGCGGCTTTGCAGGCCATAGTGTGCAGCAGCGCCTCCCGCCGCTCCTCCGGCGAGCGGCCGGTGCGCAGCTTCTCCGCAAATTCCTCCAGCGCGGCAGCCGCGTCCTCCGGATCCAGGTCGGCGGGTACCTCCCGCACCAGCAGGGTATCCCCGCCGAAGTCCTCGCAGGCAAAGCCCAGGCTCTCCAGCAGCGGACGCTGGGAGAGCAGCAGCGCGGCGTCCTCTCTGGAGAGGCGCACCGTCTCCGGCAGAAGCAGCGTCTGCCGCATAGGCGGCTCCTTTTGGGCTTCCAGACGGTTAAAATTGAGCCGCTCGTGGGCCGCGTGCTTGTCGATGAGGAAGATCTCCCCCTCCTCCGTCTCGCAGATGATGTAGGTGTTCAGCACCTCGCCCGCAATGCGCCAGGGCGCCGGGGTCCGCCCGGTCAGCGTCTCCTGCTCCGGAGGCCGGACCGCAGGCCGCTCCGGATCGGGAATCGCGGGCACAAAGGGCCGCTTCGTCCCGGGCGCCTCCCCGGCGTCCGAAGGACGGGGCTCCTCTCCCTCCGGCCGCTCCGCCGGAGCAGCTTCCTCTTTCCCGGGGGCAGAAGCCGCCTGCCGGGGCGGCGTATACGCGGTGCGGTACAGCGGCGCGGCAGCTTCCGCGTCCGCCACCCGGACGCCGCTTTTCCGCTCGGTGTCCCAGGCCGGTACTGCCCCGCCTCCGGCCCGGCGGGACGGAGCGGAGGGTTTTTCCTCCCCCTCCAGCCGCTTCCGGTACTCTCCGGCATCCAGCTTCTGGAAAAAATCCTGTCGGGGGTTCACCGTTTCCTGCGCCTGCCGCTCCCGGGCCGGCGCCTCCCCGGCGTCCAGCGCATCCAGCACCGTGTGGTACACCGCGTCAAATACGTCCCGCTCCCGGGCAAATTTCACCATGGTCTTGGCGGGATGGACGTTGACGTCCACCCCCGTCACCGGCAGCGTCACGAAGATCACGCAGCCGGGGAATTTCCCCTTCATCATCCGGTTGCGGTAGGCCTCCTCCACCGCCGCCGTCAAAAGCTGGGATTTGATAAACCGCCCGTTGACGAAAAAGGTCTGCATGGCCCGGGAGCCCCGGGCGCTGAGGGGCCGGGTGACAAAGCCGGAGACGGCGGTCTCGCCGCCCCGTCCCTCCACAGGGAGCAGTGTCCGGGCAAAATCCCGGCCCAGTGCCGCGTACACCGCGGACTCCGTCTTGCCGTCGCCGGGGGTGTGAAGCGCCTCCTCGCCGTCCTTCACGAATTTGAAGGAGACGTCCGGGCGGCTGAGAGCCAGATGCTGCATGAGACCGCTGACCGCGGCGGTCTCGGCGCTGTCCTTCTTCATGAATTTGAGCCGCGCCGGGGTGTTGTAAAAAAGATCCCGGATCCGAAGCGTAGTGCCCTCCGGGGTACCGGCGTCCTCCACCGCTCCGGGGACGCCCCCCTCCAGGCGGAGCAGCGCCCCCGCCTCCGCGCCGGGCCGCCGGGTCTCGATCTCCGTCCGGGAGACCGCCGCAATGGCTGCCAGAGCCTCTCCCCGGAAGCCCAGCGTGCCGATCCGGCCCAGGTCATCCTCTGTGCGCAGCTTGGAGGTGGCATGGCGGAGAAACGCCGTGGGCAGATCCTCCGGCGCAATGCCGCAGCCGTTGTCCGTCACCCGGATGAGGCCCATGCCGCCGCCGCGGATCTCCACGGCCACGGCGGTGGCGCCGGCGTCCAGCGCGTTTTCCACCAGCTCCTTGACCACGCTGGCGGGCCGCTCCACCACCTCGCCCGCGGCGATGAGATCCGCCACGTGGGAGGAGAGCTGTTGAATCTGGGACATGAAAATTACCTCGCCTTTCTGCGCGCCGAAAATCGGGCGCGGGCTCCTGGTTTTACCGCAGCATGGTCCACGCCGCCAGCGCGTTGGCGGAGACGTGCACCAGCACCGAGGACCACAGCGTGCCGCCGTGGTCGTAAGCCCAGGCCAGCACCAGGCCGGGCACCAGATACTGCACCATCAGCACAAAATACGTGACGTCCTGACGCACCACCGCGTACTGCCACACATGGAGAAACGCAAAGAGCAGACAGGAGATGAGATACGCCAGAAACCGGCTCTTGGAGCGCAGGTTCCCGAACACCAGCCCCCGAAAGAGCACCTCCTCCACAAAGGGGGCCAGCAGCACCACGATGAGCACCGTAGTCCTGGGGGCGTCCTGAATCTGGGCGGAGATGGTGATGTCGTTGAGATTCGTGCGGTTGGCGGACAGCGGGCCGGTGAGACGGTACAAAAGCTCATTGAGGCCGTACAGCGCGATGAGCCCGATGACGGACGCCTGCAGCGCCCCGGGCAGGTGCTCGGCGAAGTCCCGGGAGGTGCGGCCCAGGTAGCCGTGGAAAACGATCACTGTGACGGCAAAGAGAACATAGTAGTAGATCATGTTCCGCAGGGATTCGGAGATGGCGGTGCCCAGCAGGGTGGACGCCAGGCGGAACATGGGCGCCGCGGCGAAGGGCAGCACCACCAGGTAAATCAGGAAAAAAACCGTTCCGGCGATTTGCTCCCCGGCGCTCATGGGGCCGGCCAGTCTGCGTTTTGCCATGGATTTCCCTCCTCAGGACAGTTTCTGTCGGAGCTGGTAGAGCAGCTGCAGCGCCTCCATGGGCGTCATGGCGTCCACCTGGGCCCGGCGGACGGCGTCCAGCACCTCCGCCTCCCCCAGGGCGGCGAGGGAGACCTGATCCGTCTCCTTCCGGGGCGGGACGTACGTTGTGCCGCTCTCCTCCTCCAGTTCCCGGAGAATCTTCTTCGCCCGGGCCAGCACCTTCTCCGGAAGGCCGGCCAGCCGGGCCACCTCGATGCCGTAGCTCCGATCCGCGCCGCCGGGGACAATTTTCCGCAGGAAGATAATGTCGTCCCCCCGGGTGCGGACGGCGATGTTGTAATTCACGGCGCCGGGCAGGGACCCGGCCAGCTCGGTAAGCTCGTGATAGTGGGTGGCGAACAGCGTCCGGGCGCCCAGCAGCTTCCGGTCGGCGCAGTACTCCAGCACCGCCCGGGCGATGGCCACGCCGTCGAAGGTGGAGGTGCCCCGGCCGATCTCGTCCAGGATGAGGAGACTGTTTTTGGTGGCGTGGTGCAGGATTTCCGACACCTCGGACATCTCCACCATAAAGGTGGAGCGGCCCCCCGCCAGATCGTCGCTGGCGCCGATGCGGGTGAAAATCCGGTCGGCCACGCCGATGCGGGCGCTGGAGGCGGGCACAAAGGAGCCCATCTGGGCCAGCAGCACAATCAGCGCCACCTGGCGCATATAAGTCGATTTTCCCGCCATGTTGGGGCCGGTGATAATGGCCACCCGATCCTCCCGCTCCCCCATAAAGGTGTCGTTGGGGACAAAGAGGCTGTCCCGCAGCACCTGCTCCACCACGGGGTGACGGCCGTTTTTGATGTCGATGACGCCGGACTCGTCCACGTCGGGGCGGCAGTAGCGGCCCCGGACGGCCACCTCCGCCAGGGAGCAGAGGGCGTCCGTCTCCGCCACGGCGGCGGCGGAGGCCTGCACCCGGGCCGCCTGGCCGGCCACCTCCAGCCGCAGGGAGCTGAACAGCTCATACTCCAGCGCCCACAGCCGGTCAGAGGCGGTGAGCACCGTGTGTTCCAGATCCTTTAGCTCCTGGGTGACGTACCGCTCCCCGTTCACCAGGGTCTGCTTGCGGATGTAATTTTCCGGCACCTGTCCCGTATAGGACTTGGAGATCTCGATGTAGTAGCCGAAGACCTTGTTGTAGCCGATTTTCAGAGTGCGGATGCCGGTGCGCTCCTTCTCCTTGGCCTCCAGCTCCGCCAAAAAGCCCCGGCCGCCGGAGAGGATGCTGCGCAGGCGGTCCACCTCGGCGTTGTAGCCCTGGCGGAGGATGCCGCCCTCCCGGACGGAAAACGGCGGCTCGTCGCACACGGCGGCGGCAATTTTCTCCCGGAGGTCATCCAGGGAATCCAGCTGCGCCGCCAGCTCCGAAAGGCGTCCCGAGGAGAATTTCCCCAGCTGGGCCGCCACGGCAGGCAGCTTTTCCGCCGCCGCGCGCAGCGCCTGCAGATCCCGGCCGCCGGCGGTGCCGTAGACGATGCGGCCGATCAGCCGCTCCAGATCACCCAGCCCCGTCATGGCGGCGGTGAGCTCCTCCCGGGCCACGGTGTCGTTTACCAGCGCCTCCACCGCCGCCGAGCGCTTGGAAATGGCAGTAACGGACAGCAGCGGCCGCTCCAGGAATGAGCGGAGCATCCGCCCGCCCATAGGCGTGCGGGTCTTGTCCAGCACCCACAGAAGGGAGCCCTTCTTTTCCCGGCGCTGCAGCGTCTCTGTAAGCTCCAGATTGCGCCGGGCGGTGAGATCCAGCTCCAGAAACACGCCCTGCTCGTAGTAGTCCAGGTCGCGGATGTAGCTCAGATCGGTTTTCTGCGTCTCGTAGAGATAGCTCAAAAGCCCCCCCAGGGCCATGGCCGCTGCGGGGTTCCCCGCGGGAAGGCGGGCCAGGGCGTCGTCCCCGAACTGGGCGCGGATGTGCTTTTCCGCGGCGGCCAGGTCGAAGCGGCTCCCGCCGCTCTCCACCCGACAGTGAAATTTTTCCGTCAGGGCGGCGGTCAGCACGTCGTCCGCCGCCGCGCCGGCACTGAGCACCGCCTCGGAGGGGGCAAAGCGCCCCAGCTCGTTGATAAGCCAGTCCGTCCGCTCCCGTCCGGCGAAGGCCGTGAGGTGGGTGCGGCCGGTGGAGATGTCGCAGAAGCCCGCCCCGGCGCCCCGGTCGTCCAGATAGATGCCGCAGAGAAAATTGCTGGACTTGTCCTCCAGGCAGGCGGCGTCGATCACCGTCCCGGGCGTCACCACCCGGATAATGTCCCGCTTCACGAGGCCCCGGGCGGTGGCCGGATCCTCCATCTGCTCGCAGATGGCCACCTTGTAGCCCTTGGCGATCAGCCGGGCGATGTAGGCGTCGCTGGCGTGATACGGGATCCCGCACATGGGGATCTTCTCCTCCGGATCCTTTTCCTTGGCGTGATCCCGGGAGGTCAGCGTCAGATCCAGTTCCCGGGACGCCAGCTTGGCGTCGTCGGCGAACATCTCGTAAAAATCACCCAGGCGAAAAAAGAGGATGGAATCCGGGTTGTCCTTTTTAATCTCCAGGTACTGCTTCATCATAGGCGTCAGCTCCGCCATACCCGTCTCACCTCGCTTGTCTCTGCTTTTGCCCGCCGGCCGGGCTTATACCTCAAAGGTCATGCCTCCGGTGATGGGACGGAGGCGGCCATCCAGAATCTTCTCCAGCTTTTCATAGGCGTAGCCGCCGGTGCAGTGGCCGGTATAGTAGACCGTCTCTCCCGCGGCCAGCGCCTGTCCCGTCCGGGCGATGAGCCCGTCTCCGGCGGGGTCCCCGGGCACCAGCTTAAAGAGGTGGAACCCGCCCACCACCACGTCCGGCTCCCGGCCCAGCAGCTCCGCCGCCCGGCGCCGGATATTGACGATGCCCCGGTGGGCGCACCCGGCCAGTACCACCGCCCGGTTCCCCTCCGTCACCAGAAGGTCCTGCTCGTGGTGGAAATCGTCCAAACCCAGCCCGCCGTCCGGCAGCCGCGCCCGCATGTTGGCGCTGGCGCCCATTCCCCCGAAGGTGTCCGGCACCGAGTCAAACAGCGTCAGCCCCTCTCCCAGACGGACTGTGCCGGAGCAGACCCGGAACCGGCCGCCCAGCTCCTCCAGCCCGGGATCCAGGCCCACGTCCTTCCGCTCTCCGCCCTCGCCCAGGGCATAGTGGCCCATAAAGGCGTCGGTGTGGAGATAGACGGGGGCCCTGTCGTTGACGGCGCAGAAGGCTCGCAGCCCGCCGCCGTGGTCATAGTGGCCGTGGGACAGCACCGCCAGATCTACCCGGGCAAGGTCGATGCCCAGCGTCCGGGCGTTGTACAAAAAATCGTCGTTGGGGCCCATGTCAAAGAGAATCCTGTGCTCCCCCGTCTCCACGTACAGGCTCAGGCCGTGGGCGGCGCGCAGCTCCGGGCCGCAGGCGGTGTTCTCCAGCAGGGTGGTGATTTTCATGCGCGGCACATCCTTTCACAAAAAGCCCGGCGCACCGGGAAAAGCGGCTTATTCCTCCGTCTCGCCGTACAGCGCCCAGGTATTGCTGCCGGAGATGCGGGCAGAGGCAAAGGAGCCGATCAGCTTCTCTCCGCCCCGGAGGCGCACCAGACGGTTGCCCTCCGTCCGGGCGGAGAGGGGATAGTCCGGGTCGTCGGATTTCCCGTCCACCAGGACCCGCACCGTGCTGCCCACATAGGCCGCGTGCTTTCGGGCGGAGAACTCGTTCTGGACGGCCAGCAGCGTGTCAAACCAGCGCTGCTTGTCCTCCCGGGAGGCGGGATCCGGCAGCTCCGCCGCCCGGGTTCCGGGCCGCGGCGAATAGAGGAAGGTGAACAGGGCGTCAAAGCCTACCTCCCGCACCAGGGATACGGTGTCCATGGCCTCGGCCTCCGTCTCGCCGGGGAAGCCGATAATCACGTCTGAGGTGAGCACCAGCTCCGGCATGGCGGCCCGGGCGCAGCGGATCAGCTCCAGATACCGCTCCCGGGTGTAGCGCCGGTTCATGGCCGCCAGCACCCGGTCATTGCCGGACTGGAAGGGCAGGTGGAGCTGCTTGGCCACATGGGAACACCGGGCCATGGTGGAAAAGAGCTTGGGCGTGGCGTCCTTGGGATGGCTGGACATAAAGCGAATCCAGTAGTCCCCGGGGATCCGGTCGATCTCCTCCAGAAGGTCAGAGAAGTCGCAGCCGTTTTGAAGGTCGTTGCCGTAGGAGTTGACATTCTGCCCCAGGAGGGTGATCTCCCGGCAGCCCGACGCCACCAGGCCCCGCACCTCCTCCACAACGCACGATGCGTCCCGGGAGCGCTCCCGGCCGCGGACATAGGGCACAATGCAGTAAGAACAGAAGTTGTTGCACCCGTACATGACGGAAACCCACGCCCGGACGGAGTCATCCCGCACCACGGGCAGGCCCTCGGCCAGGCGGCCGGGCTCGTCCTCCACGGAAAAGACCCGCCGGCGGCTCTCGTAGACCTGCCACAAGAGCTCCGGCAGCTTCCAAAGCGCCTGAGGGCCGAACACCAGATTCACGTAGGGGTAGGATTTTTTAATCCGTGCGGAGACCCGGGGCTCCTGGGCCATGCAGCCGCACAGGGCGATCACCATCTCGGGATTGGCCCGCTTGGCGTGGCTGAGGGCGCCCAGATTGCCGAACACCCGGTCCTCCGCGTGCTCCCGGACGGCGCAGGTGTTGAGAATCGCCGTATCGGCCTCCTCCGGGGAGGAAACCAGGGTAAAGCCCATCTCCTCCAGCATGCCCATGAGCCGCTGGCCGTCCGCCACGTTCTGCTGGCAGCCGAAGGTATCCACACAGGCGGTGGGATGCGCCCCACGGGCTTGGAACATCGCCTTGATCTTGGCGGTAAACTCCCGCTGGCGGGCAATATCCGCGCCGGAGACGAGCACTTCTTTTCTATCCAATTTCCGACCTCCGAATTGTAGTGATAAACTGCGGGGCATCCCGCCGGAGCGCGCCGCCGCGCAAAGCGGCGGCATGCGCAGATATTAGCCGCTACGCGGCTTTTACGGCGCCGTGCGCCTGCGCCGTAAAGTTTTATTCCAGCGCGCCGCCGCGCAAAGCGGCGGCATGCGCAAATATTAGCCGCTACGCGGCTAATATAGCACAAAA
>JALCRQ010000036.1 GCA_022652655.1 Oscillibacter sp.
CCGTGGACTCCGCCACACTGATGAACAAGGGTCTGGAGATCATCGAGGCCATGCGCCTTTACAATCTGCCCCTTGACAAGGTCACAGCCGTGATTCACCGCCAGAGCATCGTCCACTCTCTGGTGGAGTTCCGGGACGGGGCCGTGCTGGCACAGCTGGGCACGCCGGATATGCGCCTGCCCATCCGCTACGCGCTGACCTGGCCCCACCGCGGGGAGAATCCGGCGCCGCCGCTGGATCTGCTGAGCTGCCCGCCGCTGACCTTTTCGGCGCCGGACGAGGAGGCTTTTCCCTGCCTGCGCCTGGCTAAAGAGGCCGCCCGGGAGGGCGGAACCGCCGGCGCCGTTCTGAACGGGGCAAACGAGGCGGCCGTGGGGCTCTTCTTAAAGGGACAAATCGGGTTTCATGATATTTCCCGTCTGGTTGCCAAGGCCAGAGCAGACGTAGCCGTGCGGCAGAATCCCTCTCTGGAGGAAATTCTGGAGGCCGACGGACTGGCCCGCGCAGCCGTTTTCGGGAGCAGATAAGGAGTCTTTGAGCATGTCCACTGTGATCGCGCAGCGTCTCATTTATATTCTGGCCGCAATCCTGATTTTCGGGATTCTCATCGCCGTCCATGAGCTGGGCCACTTTGTGGCGGCCAAGCTCAGCGGCGTTCTGGTCAACGAATTTTCCATCGGCATGGGGCCCTGCCTCTGGTCGCGCCAGCGGGGGGAGACCCGGTATTCCCTGCGGGCGCTGCCCATCGGCGGTTTCTGCGCCATGGAGGGGGAGGACGAGGAGTCCGACAATCCCCGTGCCCTGAGCCGGCAGGGGTTTTGGAAAAAACTGGTGATTTTTGCCGCCGGCGCCGCTATGAACTTCCTCACCGGTTTTCTCATTATTCTGCTTCTTTACAGCGGGATCAAATCGTTTTCCACCAACCGGCTGGTGGGGTTTGCCCCGGAGTTTCCTCAGGAGGAGAGCGGGCTTGAGACGGGAGATGTGATTCTCTCCGCCAACGGCGAGCGGATGTATCTCCTCTCATCCGACCTGGACCTGATGGCCACCCTGGACGGCGACGGGAAGATGGATCTGGTGGTAAAGCGGAACGGGGAGAAAGTCTCCCTGCCTGACGTGCCCCTGCAGTACGACGCTTACACCGGCCCTGACGGAAAGACTTACAACGGCTACGGCCTGCTGTTGGGCGTAGAGGATGCCACGGTTCTCAGCCGTCTGAAGATCAGCTGGCTCAACGCGGTGGACTTTGTGCGGGAGGTTCGGCTGAGCCTGCAGATGCTCCTGTCCGGAAAAGCCTCCATGAACGACGTCAGCGGCCCGGTTGGGATTGTCTCCGTCATCACCCAGGTGGGGGAGAAATCGGAAAATGCGAAGGCGGCGGCGCAGAATATCCTCTATTTTGCCGCACTGATCGCGGTAAACCTGGCGGTGATGAATCTGCTGCCGATTCCGGCGCTGGACGGCGGCCACATTCTGTTCCTGATACTGGACGAAATCGCCCTGCGGCTGATAAAACGGCGGATACCCGGAAAGTACGAGGCGGCCATCAACCTGGTGTTCCTCATCGCTCTGCTGGGATTCATGGCAGTGGTGACGTTCCACGACGTATACAAGCTGATCCGTTAGGAGGCGCGGCGTTTTGACAAAACAGATTTTTGTAGGCGGCGTCGCCGTAGGCGGCGGCGCTCCGGTGACGATCCAGTCCATGTGCAATACCAGAACCGACGACACGGCGGCGACGGTGGCGCAGATCAAAAAGCTGGAGGCCGCCGGCTGCCAGCTGATCCGGGTGGCGATTCCGGACGAGGCCGCCGCGCTGGCGGTGGACCGCATCCGGGAGCAGATCGACATCCCGCTGATCGTGGACATTCATTTCAATTACCGCTACGCCCTTCTGTGCGCGGAGCGGGGCGCGGACGCCATTCGCATCAACCCCGGCAATATCGGCGCCCAGGAGCATGTGAAGGCGGTGGCGGACGTCTGCCGGAGCCGGGGTATTCCCATCCGCATCGGCGTCAACGGCGGCTCGCTGGAAAAGGAACTGCTGGCAAAATACGGCGGTGTCACGGCTGAGGCCCTGGTGGAGAGCGCTCTCGGCCATGTGCGGCTTTTGAACCGCTTTGACTTTGACGACATCTGCATCAGCGTCAAGAGCTCCGACGTGCCGCTGACCATGGCGGCTTACCGCCTGCTCCATGAGCGGACAGAATACCCGCTGCATCTGGGCGTCACGGAGGCCGGGACGCCCTCCATGGGCCTCATCAAATCGGCCATGGGCATCGGCGGTCTTTTGTGTCTTGGCATCGGGGACACCGTCCGGGTCACGCTGACAGCCGATCCCGTGGAGGAAATCTACGCGGCGGAAAAGATTCTGCGGGCCGCCGGACTGCGGAAAGACGGCGTAAATCTGATCGCCTGCCCCACCTGCGGCCGGACGCGGATTAACCTCATTCCCATTGCGGAGGAGGTGGAGCGGCGTCTGGCTGGCTGCCCGAAGTCCATCACCGTCGCGGTGATGGGCTGTGCCGTCAATGGGCCCGGAGAGGCCTCCGCGGCGGACATCGGCATCGCCGGAGGCGACGGTGAGGGTGCGATTTTTAGAAAAGGTAAAATACTTTACAAGGTGCCGCAGGAGCAGATTGTGGATGCTCTCATGCGGGAAATTGACCGGTTATAAACCAGGCTTGCGGGCTGCGGCGCATTTTTTGCGCCGCTCCTTGCTGCAAAGAGCGGATTGAGACGAAAAGAGTGTTTGGATGGCAAATAAAATTCCTTTTTTTAAGATGTTTGCGGACCTTTTGGTTCCTCACGAGCTAAAGACCCGGCTGTGCGGCGGAATGCTGGACGGCGTGGTCATCGACCGTGAGCAGTTCTCCATAGACCTGCGGCTGACCACGGATCTACCGCTGGACGATGGAGAGCTGCGGGAGCTGGAGGGGATGATCGCGGCGACCTACGGCTTCTCCACGGTGCACATCCAGGCGGTGTGCGCCGCCCCCGCCCCGGCGCCGGAAAAAAAGCCGGAGAAAAGCGGAAAAAAAGCGCCGGCCCAGAAGGTTTCGGAGATTCTGCTGGGCAGCAAAATCAAGGGCAGGCCCGTGCCTATGAATACGCTGAATCTCAAAATGGGCAACGCCACAGTGGCCGGAAAGGTCTTTTCCGCCGACTGCCGCGAAACACGGCGGCCGGGCATGTGGCGGCTGAGCTTTGACATGACGGATTACACCAACTCCGTTACGGTCCAGAAAAATCTCACCGCCAAGGAGGCGGAGACGTTTGGAAGCGCCATTCAGCCCGGCATGTGGCTGCTGGTGCAGGGAAAGATGGAGCCCACCTGGGACAATAAAGATATTCAGCTCAACCCGTACCACATCAACCGCATTGAGCACAAGGGCAGGGAGGACACGGCCGACGCCAAGCGGGTGGAGCTGCACCTCCACACCCAGATGTCCAACATGGACGCGCTGACCGACACCGGGGCGGTGATCCGGGAGGCCATCCGCTGGGGCCACAGGGCCATTGCCATCACGGATCACGGCGTGGCCCAGTCATTCCCGGACGCCGCCCGGGCCGCCGGGGATAAAATCAAGGTGCTCTATGGCATGGAGGGCTATTTTGTCAACAACCTGGACGACCGCATTGCTGTCCACGGCAGTCAGGACTGCCCCTTAACGGGAGAGTTCGTCTGCTTCGACATCGAGACCACCGGCCTGAAGGTAGACCGGGAGGCCATCACGGAGATCGGCGCGGTGGTGTTGAAAGACGGCGAGATCTGCCAGCGGTTTCAGACCTTCGTCAACCCCAACCGGAAGCTGACGCCGGAAATCATCGGCCTGACCGGCATTACGGACGATATGCTGAAGGACGCTCCGCAGCTGAAGGAGGCGCTGACCAGCTTTTTGAGTTTCGCGGGAGATCGCCCGCTGGCGGCGCACAACGCGGAATTTGACATTGGTTTTATCCGGGAGGGCTGCCGGAAGGTGGGCCTGCCGTTTCATCCCACGTATGTGGATTCCCTGATCCTGGCCCAGAATCTTCTGCCGGAGCTGAACAAATACAAGCTGGACGTGGTGGCGGAGGCGCTGGATCTGCCCGCGTTCAACCACCACCGGGCCTCCGACGACGGCGCCACCGTGGGCTACATGCTGATTCCCTTCTGGAAGATGCTGGCGCAGCGGGGCGTCACGACGCTGCAGGCGGTCAACGGGGAGATGGAGAAGCTCCGCCCCCGGGGCAGCAAATCCAGCCGGTTTCCCAAGCACATCATCCTGCTGGCCCGAAACAAGGTGGGCCTCAAAAACCTCTATCAGCTGATCTCCCTGTCCAACCTCAAGTATTTCAAGCGGGTGCCCACGATTCCCAAAAGCGAGCTGGTGCGCCACCGGGAGGGACTGATTATCGGCTCGGCCTGCGAGGCGGGGGAACTGTTCCGCGCCATTGAGGACCATAAGGACTGGGATGAGCTCCGGCGCATTGCGTCGTTTTACGACTATCTGGAGATCCAGCCCCTGTGCAACAACGAGTTTCTCCTGCGGGAGGGGGCGGTCCGCGACCGGGAGGATCTGCGGAATTTCAACCGCACCGTGGTCAAGCTGGGCGAGGAGCTGGGAAAACCGGTCTGCGCCACCGGAGACGTGCACTTTCAGGAGCCGGAGGATGAGGTTTACCGCCACATTCTGCTGGCGTCCAAAAAATTTGCCGACGCCGACGCGCCGCTGCCGATTTACTTCAAGACCACCGACGAAATGCTGCGGGAATTCTCCTATCTGGGTGAGGAGAAGGCCTTGGAGGTCGTCGTCACCAATCCCAACGCCATTGCCGACGCCTGCGAAACCATAGAGCTGCTGCCGGCGGGCCGGCTGTTCCCGCCGCGGCTGGCCAATTCCCGCCGGGATCTTGAGAATCTGGTCTGGGGCCGGGCCCACGAGCTTTACGGCGACCCGCTTCCTGAGATCGTCCAAAAGCGCCTGGACACGGAGCTGGGCGGTATTCTCAAACGCGGCTACGACGTTATTTACATGAGTGCCCAGAAGCTGGTGCAGGGATCGCTGGAAAACGGCTATCTGGTTGGCTCCCGGGGCAGCGTGGGCTCGTCGCTGGTGGCCTATATGGCGGGCATCACCGAGGTCAACGCCCTGGCGCCTCACTATCGCTGTCCCAAATGCAGGCACTCGGAATTTATCCTGGATCACAGCTACGGCTGCGGCGTGGATATGCCCGACAAGGACTGCCCGGTGTGCGGGACCCGCTGCGCCAAGGAGGGCTTCGACATCCCCTTCGAGACGTTCCTGGGCTTCGGCGGCGACAAGGTTCCCGATATTGACCTGAACTTTTCCGGCGAATATCAGGCCAGAGCCCACCGCCACGCCGTGGAGATGTTCGGCAAGACCCAGGTGTTCCGGGCCGGCACCATCGGCACGCTGGCGGAGAAAACCGCCTATGGCTATGTGAAAAAGTATCTGGAGGAGAACGGAATTGCCGCCGGACGGGCGGAGGAAAACCGCTTGACGCTGGGCTGCGTCGGCGTCCGCCGCACCACGGGGCAGCACCCCGGCGGCCTGGTGGTGGTGCCGGACGATCTGGACATTGAGGACTTCTGCCCAGTACAGCATCCGGCGGACTCCGAGGACTCCGATACCATTACGACGCATTTTGAATATCACTGCATGGAGGACAACCTTCTGAAGCTGGACATGCTGGGGCACGACGATCCCACCATGATCCGGATGCTGGAGAATCTCACCGGCGTCAATCCCCGGGAAATTCCCCTGGACGACCCGGACACCATGAGCATTTTCACCTCCTCCAAGGTGCTGGGCTTTGAGAACGACGACCTGCTGGGCCCCACTGGCGCCGTGGCCATTCCGGAGTTCAACACCCGCTTTACCCGGGGGATGCTGGTGGACACCAAGCCTCAGAACTTTAACACGCTGGTGCGCCTCTCCGGCTTTTCCCACGGTACGGACGTGTGGCTGGGCAACGCCCGGGAGCTGATTGTCGGCGGCACTGCCAGCGTTCTGGAGACGGTGGGCTGTCGTGACGACATTATGCTCTACCTCATCGCCATGGGCATCGACGCCAAGACCTCCTTCAAAATCATGGAGGCCGTCCGCAAGGGAAAGGTGAAAAAGAGCGGCTTTCAGGACGGCTGGGTGGACGCTATGCACGACCATCAGGTGCCGGACTGGTATATCGAGTCGCTGAGCAAAATCGGCTACCTCTTTCCCAAGGCCCACGCCGTGGCCTACGTGACCATGGCGTACCGCATTGCCTGGTTCAAGGTGCACGAGCCGCTGGCGTTCTATGCCACGTACTTTTCCATCCGGGCCAAGGCCTTTGACGCAGAGATCTGCTGTGCGGGGCTGGACGCCGTCAAAAAGAAGATCCGGGAGATCGAGAACAACAAGGACGCCACGGCGGTGGAGCAGGATCTTATGACCACGCTGGAGGTCTGCTACGAGTTCTATCTCCGGGGATTCCACTTTGAACCCATCAGCATCTACCGCTCCGACGCCGTGAAATTCCTGGTGGTGGACGGCGGGCTGCTTCCTCCCTTTACCTCCGTCCACGGACTGGGGGAGGCCGCTGCACTGGACACGGTGGAGAAGCGGAAGGGGAAGCAGTTTATTTCCATCGAGGAGTTCTCCATGTGCTGCAGCAAGCTCTCCAAAACCCATATCGAACAGCTCAAAAGCCTGGGGGCGTTTGCCAACATGGCGGAGACCAGTCAGCTGACCCTGTTTTAAGCGCCGAGGTGAATCCTGTCCCCAATGCGCGGCAATCCGTGATTTTCCTTGTATTTTGTAGCGGCGACTGCTATACTATTCTATATTTTGGGGTAATTCGCAGAAGGAGCGGTTGATTTGCAGTATCTTCAGAACCTGATTCAGCAGTTGGATTTTTCTTCCATAGGCGCGGCGGTGGGGCGTGTGTGCGCGGTATTTCTCTGCCTGACTGTCCATGAGACCTGCCACGGCCTGGCGGCCCTGGCCCTGGGCGATCCCACCGCCAAGGAAATGCACCGGCTGTCCCTCAATCCGCTGCGTCATATCGACTGGTTTGGTCTGGCTATGATGTTTGTGTGCGGGTTCGGCTGGGCCAAGCCCGTGCCGGTGGACATGCGGTACTTCAAAAATCCCAAGCGCGGCATGGCGCTGACCGCGCTGGCCGGACCTGCCTCCAATTTTGCGCTGGCGCTCCTGCTGCTTTTGATCAGTAAACCAATTTACCTTTACGCGCCCAGCAGCGCAGTATGGCGGACCACCTTTCAATTTCTGCTGATGACGGCCATCCTCTCCATCGGCCTGGGCCTTTTCAACCTGGTGCCCATTCCGCCGCTGGACGGTTCCAAGGTGCTGGCAGCTCTGCTGCCGGACCGCGCCTATTACCAGCTGATGCGCTATGAGCGTTTTGGAATGCTCCTGCTGATTGTGCTCTCCTTTACCAACGCGGGCGGACACGCGATTTCCAGCGCCATCTCCGCGGTTTACAATCTGCTGGTCAATTTGATCTATTGAGGTGAGGACGCTTGGACAATCCCGTTTTCAAACTGGAAAAGGTAGTCCGCACCCGGTCGGAGGAGATGCAGGATTTTGAAGGCCCGCTGGACCTCATCCTGTTTCTGCTGAGCAAAAACAAGATGGAAATTCAGGATATCTCCATTTCCACCATTCTGGAGCAGTATCTGTCCTGGCTGAATCAGCGGCAGAAGATGGATCTGGAGATTGCCAGCGAGTTCGTATCCATGGCGTCTCACCTGATGTACATCAAAACCCGCATGCTGCTGTCCATTGAGGACGAGGAAGCGCAGACCGAGATGGACGCCCTGATTCAGTCCCTTCAGGAGCGTCAGCGCAGCGAGAGCTACGGAAAGGTGAAGGAGGCCGCCCGGCGCCTGGCGGTTCTGGGGGAATTTGGCCGCTGCATCGAGCTTCGCCCGCCGGAACCCATGGAGCACGGAAAGGTCTACCGCTATAATCAGGAGCGGGCCGATCTGGTTTTGGCCATGGCGGAAATCCAAAACCGGGCAGAGCGGCGGCTTCCGCCGCCCAGAGCTGCTTTTTCCGAAATTATCCGCCATGAACCCTACCCGGTGGGAAGCAAGGCCAGGGAGATTGTCGGCCGCCTTCGGCAGGGTGGGATTACCCGTTTTCTGCTGCTTTTTAAAGGCAGCAGGAGCCGAAGCGAGGTGGTGGCCACCTTTCTGGCCGTTCTGGAACTCTGCCGGGCCTGCATTATCCGTCTGGCCGGCTCCGAAACGGACTGTACTGTCCGCCAGGAGCGGGAGCTTCCGGAAAATCTGAAATTTTGAGGGGTGCCTGCATGAAAAATCCCGACAGGAAGGAAATAGAATCAGCGATTGAGGGAATCCTGTTTGCGTCGGGGGAACCGGTTCAGGAGGAGCGCATCTGCACGGCGCTGGAGCTGGATCGTGCCACGGCGGAGCAGCTGCTGCAAAAGCTGATGGATTACTACGCCTATGAGCGGCGCGGCATTCGACTGCTCCACATGGAGGACAGCTGGCAGCTGTGCTCGTCGCCGGACTGTGCGGACGCCATCCGGCGGGCCTTCGAGATTCGCAAACCCGCCAAGCTCAGCCAACCCGCGCTGGAGGTGCTGACGATTATCGCCTATTATCAGCCCGTCACCCGGGTCTACGTGGATCAGATCCGCGGTGTGGACAGCTCCTATACGCTGGGGCTGCTGCTGGAGCGGAAGCTCATTGAGGAGTGCGGACGGCTGCAGGTGCCGGGACGTCCGCTGCTCTACCGCACCACCAAGAGTTTTCTGCGGGCCTTCCACCTGACCAGCCTGGATGAGCTTCCGGAGATCCCGGAGCTGCCGGCGGATGGACAGATGCGGCTGGGGGAAAACGGAGAGATTCTCGACCCGGAGACCGATGATCCCGCGTCGGGGGAGACGGCGGATTCCTTCGAGGGGCCGGAGGCGTAATAAGAAAATCAGCGGAAAAGCCGGACGGAGGTGAGGCGGATGCTCTGGGTGTGGATTCTGGGAATCCTTTTGGCACTGACGGTGCTTGTCTGCATGCTGCGGCTGGGAATTCTGATCCGCTTCGGCCGGCCTGTTTTCGTCTGGATCAGAATCGGCCCGTTCCGCATTCAGGCGGCCCCGTCCAATCCCGAAAAAGAGGAAGCCCAAAAGAAAAAGGAAAAGCGCGGGCACAAAAAGAAGGAGCGGGACTGGAGCGGCACACTGAAAAAGCTTCAGTCCTCCGCCAAGATTTCCCCGTCGGAAATCGCCGAAGCCGCCCGGGCGCTGTGGCCGCCTTTCAAGCGGGCGCTGAACCGGACCCGCAGGGGCGTGCGGATTTCGCCCCTGCAGCTGTCCGTGGTGCTGGGCGGAGGAGAGGATCCGGCGCGGGCGGCGGAGCAGTACGGATATGCCAGCGCTGCGGTATGGACGGTGATGCCGGCTTTGGAGCAGCTTTTGACAATCCCCGATCCGGGAATCCATCTGGGGGTGGACTACACCTCCGACCGGACAGCGGTTCAGGGTGAGGCGGGGCTCTCGGTGCGCGTGGGAACCCTGATTGCCATCGGCCTCGGAATGGCCCTCCCGGCCCTCCGCTGGTATCTGGAATACCGGAAAAAGCACGGCGGCAAGACCCCGGAGCAGACAAAACAGGATACCGGCGCGCCGGAGACTCCGGCGGCATAGAAAGGAAGGTTCACATGGATAACGCGGAGAGAAAGACACCGTTAAACGATCTCATGCAGTCCACCATGGCGAAGATCCATGAGATGGTGGACACCAATACCATCGTGGGAGAGCCCATCACCACCCCGGACGGCGTGACGCTGATTCCCATCTCCAAGGTGAGCTTCGGCTTCGGCAGCGGCGGAGGCGACTACGGAAAGACCACGCAGAATTTCGGCGGCGGCAGCGGCGCCGGCGTCAAAATCGACCCCGTCGCCTTTCTGATTATTAAGGATGGCGTCACCCGGGTGCTTCCCGTGGCGATTCCGCCTGTCTCCACCGTGGACCGCGTCATCGACATGGTACCCGATCTCATGGATAAAGTGGAAAACTATCTCGACAAGAAAAAGGAAAAAGAACCCTTCTGATTGGAGTATACTACACTCACTGCTGTAAGGGAGTGAGTGGGATGCGACGTGGCCGGGCCCGGATTTTCAGGGGGCTGTTTTCCCTTTTTATTGCTGCAAGTGTTTGTACTTGTCAGTGCTTTTCCATCAGCACATCTGCTGCGTCATCCGTCCTGATGGACGTGGACAGCGGACGGGTTTTATACGCCCAGAACGAAAACGCCCGGATGCTGATCGCCAGCACCACAAAGGTGATGACGGCACTGGTTGCCATCGAGAACGGGAATCTGGCCAGCACGGTGAGCATCAAAAAATCGGAGACGCTGGTGGAGGGCACCTCCATGTACCTGCAGGAAGGGGAGAAGCTGACGCTGGAGACGCTGCTCTACGGTCTGCTGCTCTGCTCCGGGAACGATGCGGCGCTGGCCATTGCCGATGCTGTAGGCGGCAGCTGTGCCAAATTTGTCTCCATGATGAACGACAAGGCGAAGGAGCTGGGCATGACCCGCACCTCCTTCGCCAATCCCAACGGGCTGGACGACCCGAAGCACTACTCCACGGCGCTGGACATGGCAAAGCTGGCCCGGGCCGCCGCCTCTAATGAGACGCTGATGCGGATCGCCTCCACAAAGCGGGTGACCATCGGCGGGCGCACCATGACCAATCACAATAAGCTTCTCACCTATCTGGACGGCTGCGTCGGGCTGAAAACCGGCTACACCAAAGCAGCCGGCCGGACGCTGCTCTCCTGCGCCGTCCGCGGCGGACAGCGGCTGGTGGCTGTGACGCTGCAGGACGGAAACGACTGGGCAGACCATGAGACACTCTACGATTACGGCTTTTCCGCGTATCCCGCCAAACACGCCGTCACTGCCGGCCAGGCTGTCGCAAAGGCGGCTGTGGGCGGCGGGACGGTCTCGGTCATGCCGCTTCTGGCGGTGAAATCCTTCTCCTGGCCTACGGCGGCAGGGGAGACGCTCAGCGTGACGGCGGAGGATACGCCGCATTCCCTGGAGGCGCCTGTGGCCGCGGGGACGGCGGCCGGATACGCGGTAATCCGGCTGAACGGCAAAGAGGTGGGCAGGGTAAAGCTGGTCTGCGGGGAGAATATCCCGCTGTCCCTGCCGGAGCCCATGGTGCTCTTTCACGGCCTGAAATCCGCGATCAACGACTGACGGAGGGAACGATCAATTTGACGGAACGGCTTCAGAAAATTATTGCGGCGTCCGGCCTGTGTTCCCGCCGCTCGGCGGAGGAACTCATTGCCGGAGGGCGCGTCTGCGTCAACGGCCGGCCGGCGGAACTGGGGAACCGGGCGGATCCGGAGCATGACCGCATCACTGTGGACGGGCAGCCTCTGGCGCTGAGACAGCCATCTGTGTACATCATGCTGAACAAGCCCCGGGGCTATGTCACCACCCTCAGCGACGAGGAGGGACGTCCCACCGTAGCGGATCTGGTACGGGACGCGGGGACGCGCCTTTTTCCCGTAGGCCGCCTGGATCTGCAGTCCGAAGGCCTTCTGTTGATGACCAATGACGGCGAGCTGATGCAGAAGCTGATCCATCCCAAATTTGAGGTTTCCAAAACGTATCTGCTCTCCGCCTCCGGAGAGCTCCGGGACGCGGAGCGGCGTCTCGGCGCCGTCACGGATCTGGACGGGCAGCCGATCCGCCCTGCGGAGGTGCGGCTTATCCGGCAGGTCGCCGGAACCGCGGAGCTGTCCGTGACAATCCACGAGGGGAAAAACCGCCAGATCCGGCGGATGTGCCAACTGTGCGGCCTCCGCGTCCGCACGCTCCGGCGGATTCAGGAGCATACGCTGGAGCTTGGAACTCTGGCTTCTGGCAAGTGGAGATACTTAACAGAATCGGAAATTTGCGAACTGAAGAAGCTCTGACAAGGCGGCCGCCGCGCGGCCGCCTTGTCTGCGGTTTTGAGCCGCTTCGGCAAAATTCAGAAAACAAACGACAAAATGGTTTAAAAAACGGCGGATCTGTGCTAAAATAGCAGACATATCCACTCTGCGGGCAGGGAGGAATTGCAAAATGACCAAGAGCATTTTACATACCATCGAGGCCGGTATCCCCGGGTTTTCCAAGGGGCAAAAGCGGATTGCCTCATATATCCTGGAGCATTACGACAAAGCGGCGTTTATGACCGCCAGCAAGCTGGGTGAGTTGGTGGGCGTCAGCGAATCCACCGTGGTGCGCTTTGCCACCGAGCTGGGATACGACGGGTATCCCAATATGCAGCGTGCCCTGCAGGAGATGATCCGCAGCCGGCTGACCTCCACCCAGCGGATTCAGGCGGCGGGGGACATGCTCTCCGGGCAGGATCTTCTCTCCGCCGTGATGCAGTCCGATATGGACAAGCTGCGCATGGTGGTGGACGAGGCGGACCGTGCGGAGCTGAGCCGCGTAACGGACAAGGTCATGACCGCCCGGCATATCTATATTCTGGGCGTACGTTCGTCCTCCTTTGTGGCGGGCTACCTGAATTTTTACCTGCATCTGCTCTTTGAAAATGTGACGCTGGTGCTGTCCAACGCCGCAGGCGAGATTTTTGAGCAGCTTTTCCGAATCGGCCCCGGCGACGTGATGATCGGCATTACATTCCCGCGCTACTCCAAAGTCACGGTCAACACCGTCAAGTTTGCCAAGGATCGGGGCGCCACGATTATTGCCATCACCGACAACGAGCTCTCGCCGCTCTATCAGATGGCCGAGGCATCGCTTTTGGCGCCCAGCGAGATGATCTCTTTTGTGGATTCCATGGTGGCGCCCATGTCGCTGATCAACGCGCTGCTGGTTTCCATCGGCTCCCGGATGGGAAAGGACATCTCTTCCACGTTTGCGGAATTGGAGGATATCTGGGATGAATACGGCGTATTCGGTAGAACCGACGATGAATAAAGCCGTCGCTGTGATCGGCGGCGGCGCCGCGGGCATGATGGCCGCCATAACCGCCGCGGAGCACGGGGCGGCGGTTACGCTGCTGGAGCCCAACGAGCGGCTGGGGAAAAAACTGAATATCACGGGAAAGGGCCGCTGCAACGTGACCAACAACGTGGGTACGGAGGAGCTGCTGGCCCATATGGCCAAAAACGGGCGCTTTCTGTACAGCGCTTTTTCCAGATTCGACGGCCGGGACACCATGGCGTTTTTTGAGGCGCTGGGCGTGGCGCTGAAAACTGAACGGGGAAACCGTGTTTTTCCGGCGTCCGACCGCTCCTTTGACGTCAGCGCCGCCCTGGAGCGGCGGATGCGCGCGCTGCGCGTCCGCTGGGTCCGGGATCGGGCTCAGGCGCTGGTGCTGAATGACGGGCACGTGTGCGG
The DNA here is from genome assembly GCA_022652655.1 of Oscillibacter sp. GTDB lineage: Bacteria > Bacillota > Clostridia > Oscillospirales > Oscillospiraceae > Oscillibacter. The sequence continues at coordinate 13,403 of JALCRQ010000036.1, forward strand.
CGTCAGCGGTGAAAAGGGCCGCTACCCGGCGGATACGGTGATCCTGGCCACCGGAGGCGTCTCCTATCCCGCCACCGGCTCCACCGGCGACGGATACCGGATTGCCCGGACGGTGGGACATACCGTCGTTCCGCCGGTGGGATCCCTGGTTCCGCTGGTCAGCCCGGATCCCTGCTGCCCCGCCATGCAGGGGCTGAGTTTAAAAAACGTGGCCGTCACAGTGAAAAATGGGAAAAACCGCGCGGTTTTCCGGGACTTCGGCGAGATGCTCTTTACCCATTTTGGCCTTTCGGGGCCGCTGATTCTCTCCGCCAGCGCCCACATGCGGGACTTTGAAAAGAACCGCTACACCGTGTGTATCGACCTGAAGCCCGCCCTGGACGCGCAAAAGCTGGAGGCCCGGATTCTGCGGGATATGGAGGCAAAAAAAAATCAGAACTTCTCCAGTCTTGCGGCCGGACTGGTTCCCCACAGCATGGTGCCGGTGCTGATTTCCCGCTGCGGCGGGGAGGAGGCCACGCCGGTCAACTCCGTAACCCGGGAACAGCGCAGGAAGTTGGAGACTCTTTTGAAGGAGTTTGAGGTGCCCGTCTCCGGCCCCCGGCCGGTGGAGGAGGCCATCGTGACCTCCGGCGGAGTATCCACCGCTGAAATCAACCCATCCACGATGGAATCAAAGATTGTAAATGGATTATACTTTGCAGGAGAAATCCTGGACGCGGATGCGTATACCGGGGGGTTCAACCTGCAGATCGCCTGGGCCACCGGACGGGCGGCCGGCGAGGCCGCCGCCAGTGAGGCGGTCTCGGCGAAAAGCGAAACAAAGGAAGGATTACAAGAGAAATGAGACAGATCAGCGTTGCCATCGACGGCCCCTCCGGGGCGGGAAAAAGCACTCTGGCCCGGGCGGCCGCCGGCGAACTGCACTACCTGTACGTGGACACCGGCGCGATTTACCGAACCATCGCCTGCGGGCTCCGGCGCCTGGGCGTCGATCCGAAAGACGCGGCAGCCGCAGCTGCGGCGCTGGGCGGGCTCCGGGTGGAAATCCGCTACGGGGAGGACGGCCTGCAGCACATGGAACTCAACGGGGAGGACGTCACCGGAGAGATCCGTCTGCCGGAGGTTTCGGCCTGTGCCTCCGCCGTGTCCGCGCACCCCGCCGTACGGGCGCACCTGCTGGAGATGCAGCGGGAGCTGGCCCGGAAGGAGAATGTGGTGATGGACGGCCGGGACATCGGCACGGTAGTGCTTCCGGACGCAGACGTCAAGATTTTTCTCACCGCCTCGCCGGAGGTGCGGGCCCGGCGCCGTTTTTTGGAGCTGGAACAGCGCGGGACGCCGGAGTGCTATGAGAAGGTCCTGGCGGAGCTTCTCCGCCGGGACTACGACGATACCCATCGGGCGGCGGCTCCGCTGCGGCAGGCGGAGGATGCCGTCCTGCTGGATACCACAAAGCTCAGTTTTGAGGAGAGCCTCGGAGAACTTCTGAGGCTCATTCGGGAGAAAATCTGACATGAACCGTTTCTATCATTTCGCTTATGCCATTTTGCAGCCTGTCAGCCGGCTTTTTCACCCCCTGCGCGTCAGCGGGCTGGAGCATCTGCCGCTCCATGGGGCGCTGCTGTGCCCAAACCACTGCAGCAACTGGGATCCCGTGCTGGTGGAGCTGGCGCTGCCCGTGAATTACCGACTGCACATCATGGCCAAGGAGTCGCTTTTCCGCATTCCAATCCTGGGCTGGGTGATCCGGAAGCTGGGCGGATTTCCGGTGAGCCGGGGCAATTCCGACCTGCAGGCGGTGAAAACCGCCATCGGGGTCATCCGCTCAGGAGACAATCTGATGATCTTTCCGGAGGGCACCCGGGTCGACCGGGAGGGCGAGGTGCGCCCCAAGGGCGGTGTGGCCATGATCGGCATCCGCACAGGCGCGGTGCTGATTCCGGTGTTTATCGACCGGGACAAACGGCTTTTTCATCCGGTTCGGATTATTTTCGGCGAGCCCTACGAGCCTGTCTATACGGGCCGGCACGGCACCGCCGAGGAGATGCAGGAAATCGCGGACACCATCCTCCGGAAGGCCTACGATCTGGGGAGGTCGCCGGTATGCGGGTAATTCTGTCGGAGGCCGCCGGCTTTTGCTACGGTGTGGAACGGGCGGTGGAGCTGGCCCGGAAAACGGTGCTGGAGGACGGCCGGTGCTGGATGCTGGGGGATCTCATCCACAATTCCAGCGTGGTGGAAGAACTGGAGCGGTGCGGGATCCGGAAGGCGGAGGAGCCCTCTGAAATTCCGGCAGGTGAGACCGTCGTCATCCGCTCCCACGGAGAGCGCCGGGAGATTTTGGACGCGCTGCAGGCCCGCGGCGTCCGCTGTGTGGACGCCACCTGTCCCAATGTCGTGCGGATCCAACGCATCGTCGCCCAGGCGGACGCCCAGGGCCGCCTGCCCGTTCTCATCGGCGACGCGCGCCACCCGGAGGTGGTGGGAATTGCCAGCCGGTGCGGCAGAACCGTGGTGCTCAGCGGACCGAAGGAGGTGCGGCGCAGACTGGAAACCGATCCGGAAATCCGGGACAGGCCGGTGACAGTTGCAGCCCAGACCACCTGTATTCGTGAACTTTTTAAAACTTCTGCAGAAATCATAAAAAAAGAGTGTACAAACGCAGAAATATTTGATACAATATGCAATGCTACGCATAAACGACAGTCATCCGCCGCCGAAATTGCGGAAGTGGCCGACGTGATGGTCGTGGTGGGAGACCGTAAAAGCGCGAACACCAAACATTTGACAGAAATTTGTAATGAGAGATGCTCTCGCGTATATCAGATTGAGCGCGCAGATGAGCTCTCGCCGGATTGGTTCAATGGTTGCTCTGTTGCGGGTCTTACGGCCGGCGCCTCCACGCCTGCTGGCATCATTAAGGAGGTATATGCAACCATGAGTGAAGAAAACAAGACGACTGAAGGCGTCGAAACCAAGGCAGCAGAGGAATCCTTTGAGGAATTACTGAACAAGTCTTTCAAAACTTTAAATACAGGAGAGAAGGTAACCGGCATTGTCACGGCCATCACACCCACAGAGGTGCAGGTGGACGTGGGCGCCAAGCAGTCGGCTTATATCAAGCTGAACGAGCTGAGCGACGACCCCAGCGTCAAGCCCGAGGATATCGTCCACGTGGGCGATGAGATTGAGACCTATATCGTCCGCGTCAACGACGTGGAGGGTTATGCTGAACTGAGCAAAAAGCGTCTGGACGCCGTCAAGGTGTGGGAGAACATCGAGAAGGCCGTAGACGACAAGACCATCATGGAGGGCGTTGTCACCGAGGTGAACAAGGGCGGCGTTGTCGTCTCTGTCAAGGGTGTGCGCGTCTTTGTGCCCGCCTCTCAGAGCGGACAGCCCCGCGGCGCCGATCTCAACACCATGGTGAAAGAGACCGTCAAGCTCCGCATTACGGAGGTTAACCGCGCCCGCAGGAGAGTCGTCGGCTCCATTCGCGCCGTACAGAGCGAGGAGCGTCAGGCCAAACAGGCTGAGGTCTGGGAGAATATCGAAGTCGGCAAGCACTATACCGGCGTTGTGAAGTCCATGACTTCCTACGGCGTATTTGTGGATATCGGCGGTGTGGACGGAATGGTACATATCTCCGAGCTGAGCTGGAGCCGGATCAAGACCCCCTCCGAGGTCTGCAAGGTCGGCGACACGCTGAACGTGTACGTCATTTCCTACGATCCCGAAAAGCACAAGATCTCCCTGGGTGTCAAGGATCGCAATGTTGATCCTTGGCAGGTCTTTATGGACAAGTACAAGGTGGATGATGTGGCGACCGTCAAGGTGGTCAAGCTGATGAGCTTCGGCGCCTTTGCCGAGGTTGTTCCCGGTGTGGACGGCCTGATCCACATCTCCCAGATCGCCGACCGCCGGATCGACAAGCCCGAGGACGTTCTCTCCGAGGGCCAGGTCGTCGATGCGAAGATCATCGCCATCGACGAGGACAAGAAGAAGATCTCCCTGTCCATCCGCGCGCTGCTCAACGGCGAGGGCGGCTATGCAGAAGAGGAACCCGCCGAGGATGCGGCACCCTCCGACGCGGAGTAACAGCAATCAGAACAAGCGGGGCAGACAGGAGTCTGCCCCGCTTGTTGATCTTTCCCGGGATCCCAGGATCTGTGATTTTTGCGATTGCATTGCTGAATAGGCCGTGTTACACTATTGTCAATCTATAAACAAGCAGAGCTTTTACGGTGGAAAATTATGATAACAGGAGGAAGCGTACACATGAGCTATCAGGACGATTATCGGCAGAAACTGACTACGGCGGACGAAGCGGTGAAGGTTGTCAAGTCGGGCGATTGGGTGGATTACGGCTTTTGCACCACCACTGCCTACGCGCTGGATATTGCCCTTGCCAAGCGTGCCAGTGAGCTTTCCGACGTGAAGATCCGGGGCGGTATTCTCACCCGCCGGCCGGCAATTGCAGATGTGCCGAACGCGCCCGAGCATTTTACCTGGAATTCCTGGCACATGACCGGTATTGAGCGCAAGATGCTCAAGGAGGGTCTGGCCTTTTATGCGCCGCTGCGCTATTCCGAGCTGCCGCGCTATTACCGGGAGAATTTGCCGGATATCGACGTGGCGCTGCTGCAGGTCGCGCCCATGGATGAGCACGGCTGGTTTAACTTCGGCCCCACGCCCTCCCACCTGGCCGCCATGTGCGAGCGGGCCAAGGTCATCATTGTGGAGGTCAACAAAAATATTCCCTACTGTATGGGCGGCTT
>JALCRQ010000037.1 GCA_022652655.1 Oscillibacter sp.
GCCGTAGACGGCCGCGCTGCCGGAGAGAGGGCCGATGCCGCCGATCTTGATGGCGGAGGAGCTGCCGCTGCCGGAGGCGGCGGAGCCGGAGGCGGTTTTGCCGGTGTCCTTGTTTCCGCAGCCGGTCAGACAGGCTGCCACCATAACTGCGGCGAGAACCAAACTCAAAACTTTCTTTTTCATAACAAATCTCCTTTTCATAAATCACAGTTTTGTTCTGCATGCGTTGCGGCGCTCTCCGGTGGCCGGCCGGCAGCGCCCTGGGATGGAACTGCGCGCGCTTGGGATAGGTAAAAGTATACAAAAAAGCGGCCCCGCCATCAGAGCGGAGCCGCTTTAAAGTATCAACGTGCGGTTCTACGCGTCCTTGGCGAATTTAATTTTCCCGGTAATCAGCAGTACCTCCAGCAGTACGGATACGCCCAGCAGGCAAATAATAATGGCGACGCTGAGAATGCTCCGCAGGCTGACGATAATCATGCCCAGGGTAAAAAGAATGGACGCCACAATAATGGCGTCCAGAATACGCAGGGAGCGGGTGGTATTGGCGCAGGAGAAGGCGGCCTCTGCCGTATTGGCAGACGCAGAACAACCGGCTGTATTCTGATGATTGGCATATGAGAAACCGGTCATTTTCGTATCTCCTTTCGGTTTGCTTGCGGTTGAATTGTTTTACATTTTAATGGGATAAAGCAAAATTGTCAATCGTCGTTTTGCATGGAAAAGGGTTTTGAATGACAAAAATAATCGTAGGTTTTATGCGAAAGTGCACAAAACCTACGATAAAACCCTAAACAGCCGCTTATGGGGCGGGGTATTTTTTCAACGCCTCCTGATAGCGGATCAGCGCCTGGGCATAGCTCTGGTTGGGCTTGTCACTGACGGTGCTGGGGGTGTAAGCGACGATATTCTCCGCGGCAGTGACCTTTCCGCTGGCGTCCTTTTTCATGTTCAGCGCCATGTAGGAGTCGGAACTGCTGCTGCCGGGTTTGGTCTGATTGTAAATGGTGCTGATCCAGACCGTGTAGGTGCCGGTTTTGCCGTTGTAGCGGATGACAGGCACCTGCGTGCCCTCCGGAAATTCCCGGATGTCCGCCGGCGTCCAGAAGAAGAACTGGTTTTTCAAATCGGCCTTCCAGGTCTTGGCGCCCATGGCGTCCAGATCAAAGCCCCGCTTGGAAAGCTCCTCCAGCATGACCTTGGTTTTGGAGTCCGCAATGCCGGCGGCGTTGGAGTCCAGGTACTGTGCGCCGCTGTCCCCCTTTGCCGCGGCCATGGCGTCCAGAATGGCCTTCATGGACAATTCTTCCCCAAAGCCGCCTGATCCGGTCTGGGTGTCGGAATGTTTGTCACAGGTGATGGTGGTGACCAGGCCGTCCTTGTCCTTGACCAGGTGGAAGGGCCCGCCGTCGGGACAGACGTATTTTCCCCGGTTGTCCCGGTATGCGTCGGCAAAAAGGGCGTCCACGTCGGCCGTTTCATCAGACAGCTGATCCGCCCGCAGCACGTCCAGGAGGCTCCGGCGGTTGGCCAGGCACACGGCCCGGCGGGACTTTTCCAGGTTGGACTGAAATACGGGGATGGCGATGGCCGTCAGAATCGCGATAATTGCAACCACGATCAGCATCTCCATCAGGGTAAAGCCCTTTTTTGCGCGCATCTCCATCGCTTCCTTTTTTCCGCGGAGCGCTGCGGATCCGGCCGGATGCCGGCTGCACCGCATTTTATCCGCTTTTTCCCATTATAGACCGGGAATTCCCCCCTGTAAAGCCTTCATATTCGGAAATTCCGACCCAAAGGGCCAATTTCCCGCTATTTCCCGAGAGCGATCAGCGCCGCGCCGATGGCACCGCACAGCTGCGCCTCCGGCGGCACATACACCGGCGCGCCCAGTTTTCCCTCCAGTGCCCGGACGACGCCTTGGTTTCGGGCCACGCCGCCGGTCATCATATAAGCCGGGCCGCCGCCCACCCGTTTCACGAGAGCCGAGGTCTTTCCGGCCACCGCCCGGTTGAGCCCGTGGATGATGTCCGCCGCGGGGGTGTTCCGCGCCACCAGGGACACCACCTCGGATTCGGCGAATACCGTGCACATGCTGGAGATCGTGACTTCGTTTTTCCACCGGAGGCCCAGGGCGCTCATCTCCTCCAGGGAGAGCTCCAGCGTCCGGGCCATCATGTCCAGAAACCGGCCGGTGCCGGCGGCGCATTTGTCGTTCATCACAAAGCTGGCCACGGCGCCGTCCTCCCCGATGCGGATGACCTTGGAGTCCTGGCCGCCGATGTCGATCACGGTTCTGGCGGCGGGGTGCAGGAATCCGGCGCCCCGGGCGTGACAGGTGATCTCCGTCACGGAATCGCCCTCCAGCCCCAGAGTTTCCCGGCCGTAGCCGGTGGTGACCACCGCCGAGAGCTCCTCCCGGGTCAGGCCCGCCTGGGCCAGAGCCAGCTCCAGCGCCTTTTCGGCGCCGGCCGCCGCACCGGAGCCGGTGGGCAGAATGGCGGAGCCCAGAATCCGGCAGTCCCGGTCCAGGATCACCGCGTCGGTGCTGGTGGAGCCGCTGTCCACGCCCGCGGCGTACAGAACGGCTCCGGGGGCCGCGGTACGCTTCGCCGGAGCGGCGTGCAGCGTCTCGGCGAAGGCGTCCAGCCGCGTATGCAGCTGACCCGCGCTCTGAGCGGTGCAGTCCGTTTCAATCTTGAGCAGGGGAGTGTCCCGCCGATCCTTCAGCCCGCAGTATTCAAACCCGTAGTAATCGCAGAATTTCACCGTGTGATAAACAGTTCCCACCACGGACGGTTCCGCCGCTCGCCCGGAATCGTCCAGCATCCGCAGGCAGGGGCGTGTTTGGTTCAGGAGGGCGTCGGCGTACGAAAGAAAGAAGTCGTCCCGGGCCGGGTCGAAATCCGGGGCAGGGGGCTTCAGATGCCGCTGGCCCGTGCAGGTGTCGTCCGACACCGGGAGAGAAAACCGGGAGCTCACGGCCGCCAGCAGCCGTTTTCCACCGTGGGCTCCGGCCAGGGCAATGTGGGGGACGGCGGAGAGATCCTCCGCCGCGCATCCGCACTCCCGCCAGCTTTGAAGGGCAAGCTCCGGGCTGAATACAATCCCGCTGTATGCGCTCCATCGCTCCGCCAGACGCCGGAGGGAGTCGGCAAACAGCCGCACCTCCGCCGTCCCCCGTTTGTGGGGGAGGGAGAGCAGCTCCAGAAACGGGGGGCCTCCGCCGGCCTTCAATACGTCGAAAACCCGGCGCATGACGTCGCAGCAGTCCGTCAGCACCAGACAGCGGACGGACGGATCGGCGTGTACCGCCTCAATCACCGCCTTGCCGTAGCCGCAGAGATTGGGATGTGCGCAGCCGTCGGCGCAGTCAAAGCTGTCCGGCGCGGTGTCCAGAAGGGCACAGGAGGCGCCGAATCCGGCGAACAGCTCCGCCGGCGTATACCGGCACACATAGCAGATCGGATATTCAGGCATGGGTTCGTCCCTCCAAAAGCTCCAGAAATGCGCGCAGCCGCGTGGAGACCTGCCCGTCGGAGGAGTTGTTGCGGTCGCAGCCGTCCCCGTTGAGGATCAGGGTGGGGAAGCCGTCGGCCTCCAGCTCCTCCCGGAACCGGGCGGAGAGGCCCATGGTCTGCTTGCAGCCCCAGTGGCAGAAGCAGACGACGCCGTCGGCGTGCAGGGCCCGTGCGGCCGCCCGCGCGGCCGCGATGCGGTTTTCGCCGCCGCCGTTCCAGCTGCTGGCCACCAGACGGCGGGCCATGCTCTCGTAGGGCTTGTCCGGGTCGATGTCCACCAGCCCCTCAAAGTTGATGTCGCAGGAGAGAATCTGGGCCCGGGGGGAGAAGTTCAGCGCCTCCCGAACCGGCTGCTGCCAGTTGGGAATGGTGTGCAGCCACAAAAGCCGGAGGCCGCGGGCGGCCGGCGCGGCGCGCAGATCGTCCAGAAGCATGCGGGAGTACCGCTCCGCCGCCTCCGTGCCCAGAGCGATGTGGGAGGCATAGATCTCATACATCTCCGAGGTGATGTCGCCGGGCAGGGAGTGTACGGCCTTTTCGGCCAGGGCGGAGCGAAAATTTTCGACGGTTTGGCGGGTGTGGGTCAGCGCCCCGGAGAGCCGGTCCGGATCCAGGCGTCTGCCGGTCTGCTTTTCCAAAAAAGCGGCCAGCTCCCGCAGCTGCTCCGTCACGTAGGCGAGACTTTCCTCTCCCCGCCGGGGCGGGACGTCCACATAGTACTGGGGTACGCCGTACCACTGGGACAGAGCGCGGAAGGTCAGATTGTTGGCGTCGCAGACCAGGGAGGTGTTTGCCACACAGGCGGGCCTGGGCAGGACGCCGGTATAGGCGCTGCCCAGGAGAATTTTGTGATAGGAGCAGTAGGTCTCGGCGATCCCCGCCGCCTCCGCCGCCTCGGCGAAGGCCCGCTCGGCGTGGGCGCCGTTGAGAAACGCGGAGTACAGCTCCGCGCACATAGGGCGCAGATCCATGGCGTGCAGCAGCTCGCAGGGCAGAAACACGCTGGTGAGCACCGTGCTCTCCGGGTGGGACAGCGTGTCCACTACCGCGCGGTTGAGCAAAAGCGCCAGATATTGCCGGGAGGCCGGCAGGCGCGGGTCGGGGCGAAAGCGGAGCTTTACTCCAAAGGCGCGGTAGCCTGCCAGCAGCAGCTGCCGGCAGGCGGCCGGATGCCCGGCGGCCGCCGTATCGATCAGTTTTCCAAATTTTTCAATCTGATCTGCCATAAATTACCCTCCGGTTTTGCGGAATTGAGGCAAGTATAGCAGATTTGCGCCGCTTCGTCTATCGTCACTCCGGGCAAAGTGACAAAAAAAGACCGCCGTCTGCAAGACAGCGGTCGGAATTTCTGCGGGTCAGCTTTTTTGCTGCTCCACTCTGGAGGCGATATACTGGGGGACCTCCTCAATGGAGATGTCCAGAGCTACGGCCAGCTCTCCGTAAAGAAGGCGTTCGGCCTGCTTGCCGTATTTTTCGTCCACCATGCCCAGACGGTGGTTCTGCTCCTCCGCCTGACGGCGCTTGGCGTGCACCGACATGGTCAGCTTCAGCAGATTGCGGCAGTCGCCGGACTGGAGGGCGGTCTGATACCGCTGGGTCAGCAGCTGCAGCGTCCGCTCCCGGCACGCCTCGGCGTGGACGGAGGGAATGAGATCAATGAGCTCCATGGCGTCCCGGGCGGACATCACCGGCCGCATGGGCACTTTTCCGCCCTCTGCGGGCGTGTAGATGACCCCGTCCTGGTAGAGCGGGTCCAGCAGATAAAATTGCCGCTTGCTGCGGGGATCGGGGGCTGCCATACCCTTGACCCGACAGACTCCGGTGGCGCCGTATACGATCAGATCACCGCTTTGAAACATCTTCCGATCCCTCCTGCATTGAAGATTCCCGCGTGTGCGGGAGCTGAGTTTGTACAAATTACGCGGCTATGCCGCAAAAAAACCGCGCAGGCCGGACAAACCTGACAGCTTCTGCACGTTTTCTTTATTTTACATGATTTTTTGGGAAAATGTAAGGGCAAAATGACCCAAAAATTTAAAAAAAATGTATGTTGTCCATGAGTGATCCTGCCCGCCGCGCCGGAAAGGCGAAGAAATTCTCTTTTTCAGGGGCTGATGGGGGGCGGAAACCGCTTGCAGTTTTTGCGGAATTTGATAGAATAAGGACAACAGAGCAAAGCCTTTTTCATTTGAAATTGTACGAGGAGGATCCGATATGAACACAGTAGCGCATGCTCAGCAGTACCTGCAGATTCTGCAGGAGGAGCTGCTGCCCGCCATGGGATGTACGGAGCCCATTGCCATCGCTCTGGCTGCGGCAAAGGCCAGGGAGGCATTGGGCGAAATTCCGGATACGGTTCAGCTGGAGGTCAGCGGGAACATCATTAAAAACGTCAAAAGCGTCATCGTGCCCAACACCGGAGGGCTGAAGGGCCTGGAGGCCGCCGCTGCGGCGGGAATTGTCGCGGGGCGCGGAGAGCTGATGCTGGAGGTCGTCTCCCGGATTACGCCGGAGGAGACTTCAAAAATTGCGGAGTATCTGGCCGGGCATGCCATCTGTGTGGCGCCTGCCGGGAACGGGAAAATTTTTTACATCAAGGTGACGCTCTCCGGCGGCGGTCATACTGCCGCATGCGAGATTGTGGACGCGCACACCAATATCACACTGCTGGAGCGGGACGGAAAGGCCCTGCCCTGCGGGAGAACGACCTGCACCACACAGCCGGTGGAGACGGATCGCTCCGTGCTGACGGTGCAGGAGATTGTGGATTTTGCCGACACCGTGGATCCCGAGGCGCTGCGGCCCACCGTGGGCCGGCAGATCGCCTACAATACCGCCATCTCCAGGGAGGGCCTCTCAGGCAGATGGGGTGCCGCCGTGGGACGGACGGTTTTGAACATCCACGGCGAGGATGACCTGGCGGCGCGGGCCTGCGCCGCTGCCGCCGCCGGCTCCGACGCCCGCATGAGCGGGTGTGAGCTGCCGGTGGTCATCGTCTCCGGCAGCGGGAATCAGGGGATGACCGCTTCGCTGCCGGTGGTGGAATATGCCCGGGCCATGGACGCGCCGGAGGAGCTGCTGCTCCGTGCGGTGGCTCTGGCCGATCTGGTGACAATCCATCAGAAAACACCCATCGGCCGCCTCTCCGCCTTTTGCGGCGCCGTCAGCGCCGGATGCGGTGCGGCGGCGGGCATCGCCTATCTCTGCGGCGGCCGCTACGATGTGATTGCCCATACGATTGCCAATACGCTGGCCATCTGCTCAGGCATGGTCTGCGACGGGGCCAAGCCCTCCTGCGCGGCGAAGATCGCCTCCTCGGTTAACGCCGGTATTCTGGGCTATCAGATGTATCTCAACGGACACCACGGCTTTTCCGGCGGAGAGGGAATCATCAAAGAGGGTGTGGAGAGCACCATTGATTCCGTGGGCCGCCTGGCAAGAGAGGGGATGCGCGGCACCGACGCGGAGATCCTGGACATCATGGTGGGGAAATAGGCGAGCGCCGCCTGCGGCGGAAGAAGCGAAGCCTGTTTCGAGGAAGCGGCGCGGTTGGCGGGCCCGAAGGGGCCGGAAACCGCTGCTGCCGCGACGGTGTGCCTGTATAGGCGAGCGCCGCCTGCGGCGGAAGAAGCGAAGCCTGTTTCGAGGAAGCGGCGCGGTTGGCGGGCCCGAAGGGGCCGGAAACCGCTGCTGCCGCGACGGTGGGCCAGGATAGGCAAGCGCCGCCTGCCCCTGCCGGATTCCCGGCATGATCAGTTTACCCGGAAAACCAGCTCAGGATACGGCCCTGCTTTTCAGCGGGGCCGTATCTTTTTGCGTCTGAAGCCGCATTTTACATGGATTTCACAGAGGAACGGTGACGAATTTGACCTTGCGGCGGTTATACTGTGAGCGTACCGAGGGAAAGCTAAAGTGAAAACGCAGAAAAGAGGAATGCTGTTATGAAGAAGATTTGGAGTGCAATTCTGGCTTTGACAATGACCGCTGCCGTTTTGGCCGGCTGCGGAGCAAAAGGCACCGGCGGACAGGCGGGGAGCGGAGCCGCCTCATCCGGACTGAGCGGATCGGTGTCCACCAACGGCTCCACTTCCATGGAAAAGGTCATCGGTAGTCTGAAAGAGCAGTTTATGACCGATCATCCCGACGTCACCGTCAGCTACGACGCCACCGGCTCCGGCTCGGGCATCGAGGCCGTGGCCAACGGCTCCTGCGACATCGGCCTGTCCTCCCGGGCGCTGAAGGATGAGGAGACTGCCAAGGGCCTCACAGGCACCACCGTGGCTCTGGACGGCATCGCCATCATCGTCAGCGCCGACAGCAAGGTGGACGACCTGACGCTGGAGCAGATCGCCTCCATCTTTACCAGCGAGACGACGGACTGGAGTACCGTGGGCGGCGCGGCCGGCCCGATTGCCTGCATCGGCCGGGAGGCCAACTCGGGAACCCGGGACGGCTTTGAATCCATTACGCAGACCAAGGACAGGTGCAGGCTGGCCCAGGAGCTGACCTCTACCGGCGCCGTCATCGAGGCGGTAAAAAACAGCCCCAACGCTATCGGCTACGCCTCCTTCTCCGATGTGGAGGGAAAGGACGGCATCAAGGCTATCCGCGTGGGCGGTGTGGCGTGCAGCGAGGCCACGGTGCTGGATGGCACCTATCAGATTCAGCGCCCCTTTGTCCTGGTCACCAGGGACGGTGCGGCGCTTTCCAAAGCGGCGCAGGCGTTCTTTGACTTCGCCACCTCCGCCGGGGCCAACGGGATTATCGAGAATGTCGGCGCGGTGCCCACGGCGAAATGACCCTCTCCCGGTGCGGATCCCCGCCGAAAGGCGGGGCCGTGCCGGCTGATGGGATTCCGGTTTTAAAGGAGATGCCCTATGGAGCGAGTGATCCGTCATCCGGCCGGCAGGGCCGGAAAAGCACAGCCGCCCCGGCGGCGCGCCGGCGCCCGGGAGGCGCTGGAGCGGGGAATGCACCTGATATTCCTCCTGTGCGGCGTTATCGCGGTGGCGTTTGTGCTGTGCATCAGCATCTATCTGATTCTCTCCGGCGTGCCCGCCATCCTGGAGATCGGCGCTGTGAACTTCCTGTTCGGAAAGACCTGGTCGCCGGGCACGGACGCGTACGGGATTCTTCCGTTTATTCTCACCAGCATCTACGGCACCGCCGGCGCGGTGGTACTGGGCGTTCCGATGGGGCTGATGACGGCCGTCTTTCTGGCGAAAATCGCGCCGCCGCGGCTGGCGGGGATCATCCGCACCGCCGTGGAGCTGCTGGCGGGGATCCCCTCCGTCGTCTACGGCCTGGTGGGCATGATCGTGCTGGTTCCCGCCATCCGGAGCGCCTTCTCCCTCAGCTCCGGGGCCTGTCTGCTGGCGGCGACACTGGTGCTGGCCATTATGATTCTGCCCTCCATCGTCAACGTGTCGGAAACGGCCCTGCGGGCCGTGCCCCGGGAGTATGAGGAGGCGTCCCTGGCTCTGGGCGCCACCGGCATCGAGACGATCTTCCGCGTCACCCTCCCGGCGGCCCGCAGCGGAATCGCCACTGCCGTGGTGCTGGGCGTGGGCCGGGCCATCGGGGAGGCTATGGCCATCATCATGGTGGCGGGCAATGTGGCGAATATGCCGGGAATCTTCACCTCCGTCCGCTTTCTGACCACCGCCATCGCCTCGGAGATGTCCTACGCCTCCGTGGGAAGCCTCCAGCGGCAGGCCCTCTTTTCCATCGGACTGGTGCTGTTCCTGTTCATCATGCTCATCAACGTGCTGCTGAATGTCTTTATCAAACGGAGAGGGGAGGCGTGAGCATGGAGAGACTCTCTGCCCGCCGCCGGTTCTACGACCGCACGCTGCGGGGGCTGCTGGCGGTATGCGGCGCCGTCACCTGCGCGCTGCTGCTCTTTCTCATCGGCTATATTTTCTACCGGGGCGCAGACAGCATTTCCTGGGAGCTGCTGAGCACAAAAACCAGCTATCTCCGGGGGACTATCGGAATTTTACCCAATATATTAAATACTTTATATATTATATTGGTTGCAATGGCCATCGTGCTGCCGCTGGGCGTAGGAGCTGCCATTTACCTCACAGAGTACGCCTCCAGCCGGAGAGTGGTGGAGCTCATCGAGTTTGCCACCGAGACGCTGATGGGAATCCCCTCCATCATTTTCGGCCTGGTGGGAATGTTGTTTTTCCTCCAGCTGCTGGGTCTGAAGGCGGGAATCCTGGCCGGCGGCCTGACGCTGGTGATTATGATCCTGCCCACCATCGTCCGCACCACCCAGGAGAGCCTCAAAACCGTGCCCCAGGCCTACCGGGAGGGCGCCCTGGCCCTGGGCTCCGGGAAATGGCACATGGTGCGCACCGTGGTGCTGCCGGGCGCGGTGGACGGCATCGTCACGGGCTGTATTCTGGCGGTGGGCCGCATCGTGGGGGAGTCTGCGGCGCTGCTTTTTACCGCCGGGTTCGGGCTGGAGCTCAACGGCTTTGCAAAGGCCCTCCACTCCTCCTCGGCCACACTGACCGTGGCCCTATACGTCTACGCAAACGAGCGGGGGGAAACCGGCGTGGCCTTTGCCATCGCCGCCATTTTGCTGGCGCTGACGTTTTTAATCAATCTGGCCGCCAAGCTGGCCGGGCGGAGACTTAAAAAGTAAGGAGGCGGCGTCATGTCCGCAATTCTCGAGACAAGGGATCTGAACCTGTGGTACGGCGACCATCAGGCGCTCCACAGCATCCGGCTGGAGATTCCGGCCCATCAGATCACGGCGCTGATCGGCCCCTCCGGCTGCGGCAAGTCCACGTTTCTCAAGACCCTCAACCGGATGAACGATCTCATTCCCGGCGTCCGCATCACGGGTGAGGTCCGCTACGGCGGAAAAAACATCTATGACGATGACGTGGATGCCACCTGGCTGCGCAAGCAGGTGGGCATGGTTTTTCAAAAGGCAAACCCGTTTCCTATGAGCATCTATGACAATGTGGCCTACGGCCCGCGCACCCACGGCACCCGGTCCAGGGTGCTGCTGGACGAAATCGTGGAGCGGTCGCTGCGGGACGCGGCCATCTGGGACGAGGTGAAGGACCGGCTTAAAACCAGTGCGCTGGCGCTTTCGGGAGGCCAGCAGCAGCGGCTGTGCATTGCCCGGGCGCTGGCCGTGGAACCGGAGATCCTGCTGATGGACGAATCCACCAGCGCGCTGGACCCAATTTCCACATCCCGCATCGAAGATCTTGCGGCGGAGCTGAAAAGCAAGTATACTGTCATCATGGTTACCCACAACATGCAGCAGGCCGCCCGCGTCTCCGACAAGACCGCCTTCTTTCTGCTGGGGGAGCTGATCGAGTTCGGCGACACGGAACAGATCTTCTCCAACCCCCAAAAGAGCAAGACGGAGGACTATATCACCGGCAGATTCGGATAAGGAGGCTGCACGCCATGCGCGACAAATTCAACGAGCAGCTGGAAAAGCTGCACATCGAACTCATTCAGATGGGCGCTTTGTGCGAGGACGCCATCTCCGCCGCCGCGGAAGCGCTTTTGAAGCAGGAGCCCGGCCTGGCGGAGCGGGCGGTGGAGGCCGAAAAGAAGATCGACCAGAAGGAGCGGGAGGTGGAGGCCATGTGCCTGCGCCTGCTGCTGGAACAGCAGCCCGTGGCCCGGGATCTGCGGGAGATCTCCGCGGCGCTCAAGATGATCTCCGATCTGGAGCGGATCGGCGACCAGGCCGCGGATATTGCGGAGCTGGTGCCCTACGTGCGCTCCGGAGACGAGGCGGGCTACATCGGCGATATGGCCCGCACGGCCTGCCGTATGGTGACGGACAGCGTGGACTCCTTTGTCCGGCGGGATCTGACCCTGGCTCGGGCCGTATGCGCGGCGGACGACGAGATGGACTCCCTGTTCTCATCGGTGAAATCCGAGCTGGTGACGCTTATCGCAGCCGACCCGGGGAAGGGCGAGCTCTACCTGGATCTTCTCATGGTGGCCAAGTATTTTGAGCGATTGGGCGACCATGCCACCAATGTGGGCGAATGGGTGGAATACTCCCTCACAGGCGCTCACCCTCAGGGAAATCACAAGGTGCGTCCGTAGACCGGAGGGCATACGTCTTCCGGCGCGGACCCACGGCGGAACCCCGCCTCCGGGGCGGGCGTTTTCCGCGGAAAGGAAGCTGTATGCTGACATACGAGGAAGTTAAAAACAACGATGCCATCCGCATCTATATCGAGCGGGCCAACGAATCCCTTGCCGCCCTGGGCTATACGGAGCACAGCTTTGCCCACGTGGCCAGGGTGGCGGAGACGGCGGGCTACATTCTCAAAACCCTGGACTATTCCCCCCGGGATGTGGAGCTGGTGAAAATCGCCGGCTGGCTCCACGACATCGGCAATCTGGTCAACCGGATCGACCACTCCCAGTCCGGCGCCGTCATGGCGTTCCGGATTCTGGACAATCTGAACTGCGCGCCGGAGGACATCGCCACCATCGTCACCGCCATCGGCAATCACGACGAGGGGACCGGCGTGCCGGTCAACGCGGTGGCAGCGGCGCTGATTCTGGCCGACAAATCCGACGTGCGCCGCTCCCGGGTCCGCAACCGGGATCCGCTGACCTTCGATATCCACGACCGGGTCAACTACTCCGTCACGGAGGCCGCGCTGGAGATCAACCCGGAGCACACGCAGATCCGCCTGCGGCTGCGGGTCGATACGCAGTACGGCTCGGTGATGGATTACTTTGAAATTTTTATGCAGCGCATGCTGCTGTGCCGCAGAGCGGCGGAGAAGCTGGGACTGCAGTTTAAGCTGATGATCAACGATCAGCAGCTGATCTGACCGGACGGCGCCCGGAGCACGGGACGGCGCCGGAGAGAAGCGGAGAGGAGAGCACGACATGATCTATTTGCTGGAGGACGACGCGTCTATCCGCGACCTTGTGATTTACACACTGGAAAGTCAGGGCATGGAGGCGCAGGGGTTTGCCGCGCCCTCGGAATTCTGGCAGGCCGCGGCCCGGCAGCTTCCGTCGCTGGTACTGCTGGACATCATGCTGCCGGAGGAGGACGGTCTGAGCGTGCTGAAAAAGCTCCGGGCGGGTTCCGCCACAGCCCGGCTCCCGGTCATCCTGCTGACCGCCAAATCCACGGAGTACGACAAGGTGCTGGGGCTGGATCAGGGAGCGGACGACTACGTGGCCAAGCCCTTCGGCATGATGGAGCTGCTCTCCCGGATCCGGGCGCTGCTGCGCCGGACGGCGGAGCGGCCCGCCGAGGAGCTGCGGCGCGGGGCGCTGCGTGTCCTCCCGGAAAAGCACCTGGTATTCAGCGGCGGGGAGAGCGTGACGCTCACCCAGAAGGAATTTGAGCTTCTGTGCCTCCTGCTGCGCAGTCCCGGCAAGGTTTTTTCCCGGGAGCAGCTCATCGAACAGGTCTGGGGCTACGCCTTCACCGGCGAGACCCGGACGGTGGACGTCCATGTCCGGACGCTGCGCCAGAAGCTGGGAGAGGCCGGAGAGTGCATTGAGACCGTGCGGGGCTACGGCTACAAGATCGGAGAGTGAGCGGTCATGACCAAGCGAATTTTTCAGTCCATTCTGACGGTGTCCTTGACGGTGCTGCTGGCGGGAGCGCTGCTGCTGGTGGGGATTCTCCACGCCTATTTTGAAGAGCGGGTGGAGACGGAGCTGCGCCATCAGGCCGCATATATCGCCCACGGCGTCGAAAATGAGGGCCTGGGCTATTTCACCGGGAATCTCCCGGATGCGGCCCGGGTCACCTGGGTATCGTCCGACGGCACGGTGCTGTTCGACAACCGGGAGGACGCGGCGTCCATGGAAAACCACGCCGACCGCCTGGAAATCCGCACGGCGCTGAAGTCGGGAGAGGGGCAGTCCGCCCGGTATTCCGAGACGCTGGCCCAAAAGACCATCTACTATGCCCTCCGGCTTCCGGACGGCACCGTTTTGCGGGTTTCCAACACCCAGTATTCCGTCTGGATGCTGGTGCTCCAGGCACTGCAGCCCGCCGCGCTGATCGTCCTGTGCGCCTGCGTGCTGGCGGCGGTGATCGCCTCCCGGGCGGCGAAGCAGATTGTCCGTCCCATCAATGAGATCGACCTGAATGACCCGGGAGAGAACGTGGCTTACGACGAGCTGACGCCCCTGCTGGCCAGGATCCGCAGCCAGAACCGGCAGATCAGCCAGCAGATGCGCGCACTTCGGTGCCGGCAGGAGGAATTTACCGCCATCACGGAGAACATGGGAGAGGGCTTTCTGGTGGTGGACGCCCGCACCCATGTGCTGTCCCACAATACCGCGGCACTGCGGCTGCTGGATGCGGAGGAGCTTTCGGTATCCTCTGACACCAGCGTGTACGCGCTGAACCGCTCTGCCGAGTTCCGCCGCGCGGTGGAGGAGGCTCTGGCGGGCCGCCGCAGCGAGCAGCTTCTGGAGGAGGAGGGCCGGTGCCGCCAGATCATTGCCAACCCGGTCTTTCAGGACGGGCACCTCAGCGGAGCCGTTCTGGTGATTCTGGACGTGACGGAGAAGGAGCAGCGGGAGAGCCTGCGGCGGGAGTTTACCGCCAACGTCTCCCATGAGCTCAAAACCCCGCTGACCAGTATCTCCGGCACGGCGGAGATTTTGGAAAACGGCCTTGTGAAGCCCGAGGACGTGGCCCACTTTGCCGGGAATATCCATCGGGAGGCCGGCCGGCTGATTCAGCTTATCAATGACATCATCCAGCTCTCCCGGCTGGACGAGGGCGGCTTTTCTGCGGAGTGGACGGAGTGCGATCTCTACGGGATCGCCCGGGAGGCTTTGGAGCAGCTCCGGCCCGCCGCGGAGGAAAAGCAGGTGACGCTCTCCCTGGCGGGGCAGCCGGCGGTTGTCCGGGCGGTGCCCCGGATCCTGGAGGAGATCGTGTTCAATCTCTGCGACAACGCGGTCAAATACAACCGCACCGGAGGCAGCGTCTCGGTGACGGCGGAGCCGTCGGACGCCGGTGCCAGGATTACGGTGGCCGACACCGGCATCGGCATTCCGGAAGCTGCCAGAGATCGGATTTTTGAGCGGTTTTACCGGGTGGACAAGAGCCATCCCACCGGCGGCACCGGGCTGGGCCTCTCCATCGTCAAGCACGGAGCTGCCTATCTGGGCGCCGCAGTGGAGGTCAAAAGCCAGCCGGGCAGGGGGAGCGTTTTTACGCTGACCTTCCCCGCCGAAAGCCCGGACGGAGAGAAACTTTAAACTGCCGGAGGCCGGCCCGCGTATCGGGCCGGCCTCCTTTTTGCCCGGACGGGAGCGGCGGCTTTTCAAAAAATCCTCCGAAAGAAGGATTGCCAGCGGGGGAAAAGAATCCTATAATAATTAGGAGCTGCCGCGCCGGGCGCGGCGAATCAGATCGAAAGGGCGGAGGAGAAAATGCTGCAATTTGAGGCCGCTGCGCCGGAAGCGGGCCCGACGCCGGGGGCCTGCTGTCCCGGGGTGTGGGACGCCGCCCAGAGGGAATGTCTGCCGGGGGAGCGGCTTTTTACGGCGGAGTGCGCAGGCTGTTTGCTTCTCCGGATGGGCCAGGGGGAAACCGCGCGGTACGCGCCTCCGATTCCCGGACCGGAGGGCGATGACGACGCTGCCCTGGAGGCGGTGGAGCGCCTGTGGGCGGAACGGGAGGCTCCGCCGGTGCTGGCAGCCGTGACCGGAGCGCGGCTTTCCGGGCTGCTGGACCGGTATCCCTACGTTCATGTCCGGGCCTTCGATGGGCCGGACGGGCGGACCTACCGGCTGGAGCTGCGGAATGAGCTGCGGGTTTACGTCCGGCACCGGCCGGAGCTTAAAACGGCCCGGCTGACCCTGTCCGCGCCGGAGCGGGCCGACATTCCGGCCTACAACGCCCTGCTACTGGATACCGGGCGAAACCGCTGGTGGGGCTACGACGACGCGGCGGCGCTGGCGGATGTGCCGGGGGAGGACCGGTTCCTTCTCTCCGCACAGGAGGATTTTACCCGGTGCGCCGAGCTGAGCCTGGCCGTCCGGCTGAAGGGCGTGCTGATCGGCGAAACGGTGCTGCATCACTTCAATTACCGCGGCTCCGCGGAGCTGGGCTGCCGCATCTGCCGGGCACAGGCGGGACACGGGTACGGCACGGAGGCGTTTGCGGCGGCGGCGGAGTGGGCGCTCTATCAGCTCCGCCTCCGGCGGGTGACGGCAAAGTGCGTGCGGGAAAACGAGCCCTCGCGCCGGATGCTGGCCGCCTGTATGCACCCCGTGGGCGAGGACGAAACATTTTACTATTTTGAAAAAGACGTCTGAGCGCGGCGTTTCCCGGGAAAAGGGGAGCGCCGGCCGGACACCGGGAAGGGATTGGCGCGGCAGTGGATGTATGGGGACAGATGATGACGGAGGATTTTTATTCCCGCCGGGAGGAACTGATTTTTCGGGACTGCGATGCCCGGGGGCGGGTGCGGCTGGGCACGCTGCTGAGCCTTTTGGCGTCCACAGCGGGGCACGATTTTGACGCCCGGGGCCTGGATTTCCGGAGACTTTACCAGCTGCGGCAGGTGTTTCTCCTCTCCCGGCTCACGCTGCACATCGCCCGCCGTCCCATGACGGGGGAGATTCTCACGGCCGCAACCTGGGAAAACGGCTTCCGGGGCGTCCATGTGCGCCGGGACTATGAGTTTACGGACAGCCGGGGAAAGTGCTGCGCTGCCGCCCGCAGCGAGTGGATTATCATTGACCCTGCGGACCGGAAAATCGTGCGTCCCGAGGAGTTTACCGGCAAGAAGCTCACCACCGGCGCCCGGGAGATCGACTGCCCGGCGTGCCGGCGGGTCGTTCTTCCCCGGAGCGGCCTTGCGGAACTGGGCGTCCGCACGGTGCGCTACTCCGATCTGGACTACAACGGGCATGTGTACAGCGGGAATTACGGCGATATTTTCTGGGATGCCCTGCCGCCGGAGCTGCAAAATGCGGAGCCGGAGGATTTCACCATCAATTATAACCGGGAGGCCACCCTGGGCGACCGGATCCGGTTGACAGGCGGCTTTGCTGACGGCGTATTCCTGGCGGGGGGAGCGTGCGCGGACGCGCCCTGCTTTACCTGCGCCTGCACCTTCCGGAGTGAATCCCCAGAGGAGGAGCGGCTGTGAAATACGGAATTGCGGCGGCAGCCGCGGCGTGTACCGCCGAAGTGCTGACCCTGCCGGTTCTGGCGGCGGAGATGCCCGGAGCCGGCGGCCGCCATGACAGCCTGTACCTGATCTTCGCCCTGGCGGCTCTGGCGGGCCTCGTCTGCGTGAAGATATGGGCGCACAAAAACAGGCGGGACGGCGGAGAGAAAAAGTAAAAAAACCGGGAGGGGCTCTCCGGCGCAGCGCCGGAGAG
>JALCRQ010000038.1 GCA_022652655.1 Oscillibacter sp.
CCGGCTCATTGCCTCACATTTTTCCATGGTGTCCGCAGGCTCGTCGCCGGTGACCCGGTCATAGGAGATGGAGAGCTGCTTGAGAAGATCGAATGCCGCGGCCTCCTGCGGAAGAAGTTCTCCCGCAGGAGGTTCATTGCGGCAGAGTTTCGAGAGATTCATGCCGATTTACGTCCTTTCCAGCAGTTTTTCACCCGCGCGGTAAATGTCGCCGGCGCCTACCGTCAAAATGAGGTCGCCGGGGCGGGCCAGCGCGGCCAAGTGATCGGTCACCTTTTCCAGCGTGGAGCAGTAGACCGAGCCGGGAATATTCCGGCACAGATCCGCAGAGGAAATCCCAATGGTGTTCTGCTCCCGGGCGGCATAGATCTCGGCCAGAATGGCCACGTCGGGTACCTTCAGCTCCTGGACAAAGCGGTCGAACAGCTTTGACGTCCTGGAGTAGGTGTGGGGCTGGAAGGCTACGATAATCCTCTGGTAGCCCAGGCCCCTGGCCATCTCCAGCAGCGCGTGGAGCTCGTCGGGGTGGTGGGCGTAGTCGTCGTATACGTCGGCCCCGTGGAATGTGCCCTTGCGCTGGAACCGCCGATCCGCCCCGCAGAAGGACTCCAGCCCCCGTTCCACCGCAGAGCCGGGGAGCCCCAGCAGATAGGCGGCGGAGGCGGCGGCCAGGGCGTTGAGCACGTTGTGCCGGCCGTGGACCCGCAGCTTCACATGGGCGTACGGCTTGCCGCTGATCAGAACGTCGAACGCGGGGAAGCCGCCCTGTTCTGTCAGACCGCCGGCCGTGCAGTCGGCGGCGTGCTCCAGCCCGAAGGTGAACACCGGGCGTCCCAAAGCGTTCAGGGCGTCCATGGCGCCGGAATCATCGGCATTGGCCACCACCGCGCCGGAGGGGGGCACCAGCTCCGCAAATTTGCGGAAGGAGTGCTCAATGTCCTCCAGATCCTTGAAAAAGTCCAGGTGATCGGCCTCCACATTCAAAATAACCGCCACGGTGGGGAAGAAGCTCAGAAAGCTGTTGCAGTACTCGCAGGACTCCAGAATGATGGTGTCGCCCTTGCCCACGCGATACCCGGAGTGGAGCAGGGGAAGCGTTCCGCCGATCATCACGGTGGGATCTTTTCCGGCCTCCATGAAGATGTGGGTGCACATGGAGGTGGTGGTGGTTTTGCCGTGAGTGCCGGAGACGCACAGCGCGTTGGGGTAGCCGCGCATAATGGCGCCCCAGGCCTGCGCCCGTTCATAGACAGGGATTCCCCGGGCCACCGCCCCGGAGATCTCGGGATTGTCGTCATGTACCGCTGCCGTGCGGACCACAAAATCGCAGTCCCCCAGGTTTTCGGCGCTGTGTCCGATGGCCACGTGAATCCCCAATGTGCGCAGATGGCGGACAGCGTCGCCCTCGGTCATATCGGAACCCTGGACCGTAAGTCCCATGCGGTGGAGAACCTCTGCCAGCGGACACATGGAGACGCCGCCGATTCCCACCAGATGCGCCCGTTTTCCGGGAAGCAGATACTTCCCGATGGAAGTTGGATTGTTCATCATGAATTCTTGTACTCCTTTGCCGCGGCAAAAGGCCGCAGATTGCAAAATTTCGGGAATCATAGTATGATGCTCACAGAGCGGAGAGAACCGCCTGAGAGATAGTTTACCAGATTTTTATTATTATAGTACGCCCGGACGGGAAGTGCAACCGCCGGAGGGAGAAAAGAGGCGAAGCGTGTGGAAATGAGGATTCCGGAGGATGTGGCAAATGTGCTGCGCACCCTGTCCGACGCGGGGTATTCCGCATGGTGCGTAGGCGGCTGCGTCCGGGATCTGCTGCTGGGGAGGCATCCGGACGACTGGGACGTGACCACCGCCGCCCGACCGGAGGAGACACAGCGACTGTTTCCCGGCCGCGCCGTCCCCACCGGACTGCACCACGGCACTGTCACGGTGCGCACCGGCCTGCGGCCTGTGGAGGTGACGACGTACCGCCGGGACGGCGCGTACGCCGATCACCGGCACCCGGATCAGGTGACTTTTTCCGACTCGCTGGAGGAGGATCTGAGCCGCCGGGATTTTACCGTCAACGCCATGGCTCTGGGCGCGGACGGAACGGTGCGCGACCCCTTTGGCGGAGCCGCGGATCTGGCCGCCGGGACGCTTCGCTGCGTGGGGGAGCCGTCGGTGCGGTTCGGTGAGGATGCGCTGCGGATTCTGCGCTGCCTGCGCTTCGCGGCGGTGCTGGGCTTTTCGGTGGAGGAGCGCACCGCTCTGGCCCTCCGCCGGGATCGGGGACTGCTTACCGCCGTGGCCGCGGAGCGTATTCGGACAGAGCTTGTCAAGCTGCTGACCGGCGTGTCCGCCGGGGAGATTCTGCTTCGGTATCCGGATGTCATCGGCGTTTTTCTGCCGGAGCTTCTGCCGGCGGTGGGGTTCGATCAGCGCAACCGGCATCACTGTTTTGACGTGTGGGAGCATACGGTCCGCAGCGTGGAGGCGGCGCCTCCGGAGCCGCTGCTGCGGATGACGCTGCTGCTGCACGATTTGGGAAAGCCTGCCTGCTTTTCCGTGGATGAGAAGGGCTGCGGCCATTTCTACGGCCATCCCAAGGTCAGCTGGCGCATCGCGCAGACGGTGCTGGAGCGGCTGCGCTTCGACCGGAGGGAGCAGGGGACGATTTTGACTCTGGTAGCGAACCACGATCGGAATTATCCCCGGACGCGGGTGGGCGCCCTCCGGGCCCTGAATGCGCTGGGAGAGAAGAACGCCCGGCTGCTGCTGCAGATCAAGCGGGCAGACAATCTGGCCCAGGCGCCGGAGTATCGGGCTTCGGGACAGGCGGAGCTGGACCGGTTTGAAGTGCTGATGGACGAAGTTTTGCGGGAGGACACGTGCTTTTCCCTCCGGCAGCTGGCGGTAAACGGCCGCGATCTTACGGCACTGGGGCTCTCCGGCCCCCAGGTGGGGCAGACGCTGCGCGCGCTGCTGGACGGCGTGGTGGAGGGACGGCTCGCCAACCGGCGGGACGCTCTGCTGGCGGCGGCGAAGCAGGGTGTTCCCGGGAAATCCAAGTGAAAAAAGGAGCGCCCCGGCAATCTGCCGGGGCGCTCCTTTTTCAAAATCGACGGGAACGCTTTTTTGCAGGAGGGGAAATGTCAGGAATGTTTCTCCGCGGGGGAAGCGTCCTCCCGCGCTCCGCATTGTCCGCAGGTTTCACAGCAGCCGCAGCATCCGCCGCCCTGCTTTCTGCGGCGGCAAAACGTGCGTAGCGCCAGCACGACGCAGACCGCCAGTCCGGCGATCAAAATCCAATCCAGAGAGCTCACAGCAGAAATCCTCCAATCTGAAAGACGCAAAAGGCCGTAATCCAGGCCACCCCGCATTGCAGCAGCACCACACCCAGAGTGGCGGCGGCGGAGTGCAGCTCCCGCTTAATCGTGGCCACCGCCGCGACGCAGGGCGTGTAGAGCAGGGTGAAGATCAGAAAGCTGACGGCGGCCAGAGGCGTAAAGAGCGCGGACAGCGCGCCGCCCAGGGTGGCTACGCTGGTATTCAGCAGTACGGCCAGCGTTGAGACTACAGCTTCTTTGGCGGTGAAGCCGGAGATCAGCGCCGTGGCCACCCGCCAGTCCCCAAAGCCCAGGGGGGCGAAGATTGGCGCCGCGCCCCGGCCGATGAGGGCCAGCAGGCTGTTCCGGCTGTCCGATACCACGTTGAGGCGGGTGTCAAAGGTCTGGAGAAACCAGATGACGATGGTGGCGAGAAAGATGATGGTAAAAGCCCGCTGGAGGAAATCCCGGGCCTTCTCCCAAAGCAGCAGAGCGACGCTCTTGGCGGAGGGTAGGCGGTAGTTGGGCAGCTCCATGACGAAGGGCACCGGCTGACCGCGGAAGGCGGTGTGCTTCAGCACCAGCGCCACCAGGACGCCCAGCAGGATTCCTGTGATATAGAGCCCGATCATCACCAGGCCGCCGTGCCGCGGGAAGAAGGCGGCGGTAAACACCGCGTAGATGGGGATTTTCGCGGAGCAGCTCATAAACGGCGTCAGCAGGATGGTCATTTTCCGATCCCGGTCGGAGGAGACGGTTCTGGCCGCCATAATGGCGGGTACCGAGCAGCCGAAACCGATGAGCATGGGGACAAAGCTCCGGCCGGACAGCCCGATCTTCCGCAGCAGCCGATCCATGACAAAGGCCACCCGGGCCATATAGCCCGTATCCTCCAGAATGGAGAGGAAAAAGAACAGCGTGACGATGATGGGCAGGAAGGAGAGAACGCTGCCCACACCGGCAAAGACGCCGTCGATGAGAAGGCTGTGCACCACGGGGTTGATGCCGTAGGCCGTAAGACCCCCGTCCACCAGAGCGGTGAGACGGTCGATCCCCAGGGACAGCCAGCCGGAGAGGGCGGAGCCGATAACGTTGAAGGTGAGGTAAAAGACCAGGAACATCACGCCGAAAAAGACGGGCAGGGCGGTGTATTTTCCGGTGAGTACCCGGTCAATCTCCATGCTGCGGCGGTGCTCCCGGCTCTCCCGGCACTTCACCACGGCACTTTTGACCACGCCCTCGATAAATGTGTAGCGCATGTCCGCCAGAGCCGCATTGCGGTCCAGACCCGTCTCAGACTCCATCTCCACGATGCAGTGCTCCAGCAGGTCCTTTTCGTTCTGATCCAGCGCCAGCTCCTCCGCCATGGCCCCGTCGCCCTCGATGAGCTTTGCCGCGCAGAACCGGGGCGGGATGCCCATCCGATCCGCGTGATCCTCAATGAGATGAATGACCGCGTGAATGCAGCGGTGGACGGGGGAGCCCTCCGTACAGAAGTCCCAGACCCGGGGGAGCACCTTGCTCCGGGCGGTTTGCACAGCCCGGTCGATGAGCTCCGAGACGCCCTCGCCCTTGGCGGCGCTGATGGGGATCACGGGGATGCCCAGGGCGTCGCTCATCTTCTGCACATCCACGGTGCCGCCGTTGGCCCGGACCTCATCCATCATATTCAGCGCCAGCACCATGGGTACCTTCAGCTCCAGCAGCTGCAGCGTCAGATAGAGGTTTCGCTCGATGTTGGTGGCGTCCACAATGTTGATGATGCCGTCCGGCTTCCCGTTGAGAATGAAATCCCGGGAGACGATCTCCTCCTGCGTGTAGGGCCGGAGGGAGTAAATTCCGGGGAGATCTACCAGAGAGCAGTTTTTCTGCCCCCGGATTTCCCCCATCTTCTGATCCACTGTCACACCGGGAAAGTTGCCCACATGCTGGTTGGAGCCCGTCAGGGCGTTGAACAGCGTGGTTTTTCCGCAGTTCTGATTTCCTGCCAGCGCAAAGATCATCTGGATGCGCCTCCCTCCGTCACGGTGATTTTTTTGGCGTCGTCCACCCGCAGCGTCAGCTCGTACCCCCGTACGCGGATCTCAATGGGGTCGCCCATAGGCGCCACCTTTTGCAGCGTGACCCGGGTGTGGGGGATGAGGCCCATGTCCAGCAGCCTGCACCGCAGCGCACCCTCGCCGCCTACCGCCGCAATCACGGCGGCGGTTCCGGGTTTCAGTTGATCCAATGTCACGGAACGTCCCTCCCATTTGAGTTAGTCATCTTTAACATGCCATAATGTTAGCATATACTAACTCCGACGTCAACAAACAAAATAGCCAAAAGCGCGGGAGTTTGTTATATAAAACACATACAAATCGGCGGCACGCCGGGGCCTGGGGAACAGAGGACGCTGAAAATATTTCGCCGGCGGATCTTGACGGCAGGGGCGGGAGAGACTATCCTAAAAAGGATGTATAGACATCCTTTTTAGGAGGCGGGAAAGATGGATGAGACAAGGCGGCAGATCACCAAAATTGCCCGGGAGGTGAGCAAGTTCACCGTGCGGACGCTGCGCCTGGACGGCGTGGGGACGTCGGAGTACGATTTTATTCATGCGGTGCGGAAAAACCCCGGCATTACCCAGGCGGGGGTCCGGGAGATCCTGGGTATCGACAAAGGCGCGGCTGCCCGCCGCTGCACCAATCTGGAGGCAAAGGGGTATCTTGTCCGCCGGCAGGATCCAGAGGACGGGCGCAGCCGCCGGCTGTATCCCACCGAAAAGGCGGAGACGCTGAAGCTGTCCAAGGCGGCGGCGGAGGCGGCGTATTACGAGTGGCTGACAGAGCCGCTGACCGCTCAGGACCGCGCGTCGTTTCTGCGGATTCTGGACGCGCTGTACCGGCGGTCAAAGGCGGAGAGCAAGGCCGGGTTTCCCCATGCGGCGAAGCGGCTGAGCGGGGAGGAGGAGCTGTGAGCGGGCGGCCGGCGGGGGGCGTGGAGCACCCGGAGCAGCTGCGGTCGTATTTCAAGATGGAATGGGCGCCGCTGACGCTGGTCACGGTTTCGGGGCTCCTCTACAATGCAGGACTGACGGCGGGGCCGTATTTTGAGGGACAGATGGCCCAGCGGCTCTTTGACATTCTGAAGGGGGCGAGGGCGCCCGCCTCCATGGCGCCCCTGGCCGGAATGTATCTGCTGACGATTCTGGTTGTGCAGGCAATGCGCAGCGTCAAGCGGTTCTATGTGCGCCGCTTTGCCAACGACACCGCCCGCGCCATGCGCCGGATGCTGTACAACAGCCTGGTTCACAAGAGCCGGGCACAGCTGCGCCGGGAGAGCGTGGGGGCTGTGATGACCCGGGCGGTTTCGGATGTGGACGCCTGCGCGGAGGGAATGCGGAAGTTTACCACGGAGGTGTTCGATACCGGCGTGGCACTGGCCGCCTATCTGACCATGCTCTTTGTCTATGACTGGCGGCTGGCGCTGCTCTCCTGCATGTTTACCCCCGCCGCCTACCTCATCGCTTCCCACCTCAAAACCACGGTGACGCGATACGGTGCGGCGTACAAGAAAAGCGCCGGGGAGCTCAGCGACGCCACGCTGGACCGGGTGGCGGGCGCACTGACCTACCGCGTGTACGGACGGGAACCGGATCGGGACCGGGCGTACGAGGCGCGGCTTTCGGATTACGAGCGGAAAGCGGCGGCGGCCAACCTCTGGGAGAACACCATGCAGCCCATCTACAATTTCATCTCCCTTGCCGGCGTCGTTCCCCTGATCTGGCTGGGCGCAAAGAACGTGCTGGGCACGGGCTGGAAAACCTGGGACATTGCCGCCTTCACCACGTTTCTCGCGTGCTTTATCAAGCTGGCGGCAAAATCCTCCTCGGCGGCCAAGCTCTTTAACGCCGTCCAGCGGGCGCAGGTCTCCTGGAGCCGCATCCGGCCTTTTATGCAGCCGTATGAGGAGCCGGATACAGCTACGGAGCTGGACTTTGCCCACCCAGGGACGCTTCGGGTGTCCCACCTCTCCTTTGCCTATCCCGGCGGGCCGGAGATCCTCCGGGATGTGTCCTTTGCCGTGCGTCCGGGAGAGATTGCGGGCGTGACGGGGCCTGTGGCGTCCGGCAAGTCCACGCTGGGCAGGGTGTTTCTCTGCGAGTCGCCCTACCGGGGCAACGTGCGCATCGGGGAGCGGGAGCTCTCCTCTCTCAGCGAATACGAGCGGAGCCGGCTGGTCTCCTATCTGGGCCATCAGCCGGAACTGATGAGCGATACGCTGGCGGAGAATATCCGCCTGGGGAAATCCGGGGATATCGCGCCGTACCTGCGGGCGGCCTGTTTGGAGCGGGAGGCGGCGGAGATGCCGGACGGCGCGGATACCTTTGCGGGCAGCGGCGGGATTCGCCTCTCCGGAGGCCAGCAGGCCCGGACAGCCCTCTGCCGGACGCTGTACAACGCCGGGGCGGTGCTGGTGCTGGACGACCCCTTCTCCGCGGTGGACCGCGGGACGGCCCGGGAGTTGCTGCAAAACCTCCGGGAGCTGTCCAAAGACAGGGCGGTGCTGCTGATCTCGCACCGGCTGGAGCTTTTCCCGCTGCTGGATCAGGTGCTCTGGATGGAGAATGGAAGCTGCACAGCCTCCACCCACGGGGAGCTGCTGGAGAAAAACCCGGCGTATGCGCGGCTTTTCCGCGCGCAGGAGGGAGGCGCTGAGCGTGAAACGAAAAACTGAGAGCCTGGCGTCCGTGGTCAAAGAGACGGTTTCGGAGCACCGGACGCTGACGGCGGGGCTGATTGCGCTGATTGCCGGCGCCGTGACGCTGGGCCTGCTCCCTCCGCTGGTGCTGGAGCGGATTGTGGACCGGCTTACGGCCGGAAAACAGGCGGAGGGGCGGGCGGCGCTGCTCTATTTCGGCTTGCTGGCGGCCTCCGGCCTTTTTGAGGCCGGGCAGAACGTGGCCATCACCGTGTTCGGACAGAAAATCACCCACGGCCTGCGCAGCGCAATGTGCGGCAAGCTCCGCCGCCTGCCGGCGGCCTATTTTACGGGCCATGAGAGCGGAAGCGTCACATCCCGGTTTGTCAACGATGTGGACACGGTGGACACTCTTTTTACCGAGGGAATCGTTGGCATGTTTGCCGACGGGTGCAGGGTGATCGGACTGCTGACGGTAATCTTTGTCAAAAGCGCGGGGCTGGGGCTTTTGCTGCTGGCGTCTTTGCCGCTGCTCTTTTGGATGACCCGGGCCTTTCAGCAGAAAATGCTCCGGGCGCAGCTGCAAAACCGGGAGGCCGTGGCCAGGGCAGCCAATCATGTGCCGGAGACCATCCGCAATATCCGCATGATCCGCTCCTTTTACCGGCAGAGCTACATGGAGGAGCGGTATGACGGCTATATCCAGGAGGGCTACCGTGCCACGGAAAAATCCAATTTCTGCGACTCAGTCTATTCGCCCATCGTGATCTTTGTCTCCTCCTGCATTGTGGCGGCGGTGATGGTTTTTGCCGCGGCGGGGGGCGGCCTTTTCCGGATGAGCGTGGGCGCGGCGGTGGCGGTGACGGCTTATGTGGCAAAGGTGTTCGGGCCGCTGGAAAGCATCGGCATGGAGATTCAGAATATCCAGTCGGCGGCGGCGGGCGTCCGCCGGATCGACGAATTTCTCCGGGAGGAGGAGCGGGAGGAGCCCGACCCCGCCCTGACGGCGGAAAAGCTGCTGGCGGACTCTCCCGCCCGGGTGGAATTTCAGCAGGTGGAGTTTGGGTACGGAACAGATCACCCGGTGCTGCGGGATCTCACCTTCACCGCTCAGCCCGGGGAGACCGTGATCCTGACGGGCCGGACGGGAGCCGGAAAGAGCACGGCATTCCGGCTGCTGCTGGGCCTGTACGCCCCCTCCGGCGGACGGGTCACCGTCTGCGGCGCGGATGCCGCCGCGATCCCGGATGGGGAAAAGCGGAAGCTGTTCGGCGTGGTGCCCCAGGATTTCCGGCTGGTGCCCGGCACGGTGGGGGATCAGATCTCCCTTTTTGACCCGGCTGTGGGCCCGGAGCAGATCCGCCGGGCTGCAGAGCTGGCGGGTCTTCACGAGAGCATTCTGGCGCTGCCCCGGGGCTATGACACGCCTGCGGCCCGGGAGCTTTTTTCTCAGGGACAGCTCCAGCTTCTGGCCATTGCCCGGGCCGTGGCCGCCGACCCGCCCATCCTCCTGCTGGATGAGATCACGGCCAACCTGGACTCCGGCACAGAGCGGCGGGTGCTGCGGGCGCTGGAGCTGGCCTCCAGGGACAGAACGGTGCTGTCTATTTCCCACCGGGCCTGCGTCCCCGCACCGGGCGTCCGCCTGATCGCCGTCGGCAGCCGGCAGAGTGATTTTTGTTGAGCAATGCTCCGGAGTGTGATACGATGGAACAGGAAAAAACCGACGGGGGAGAGAACACATGGAACAGCAGCACAAGCGGCGCGTCCGGTACGCGGGGACGCACCCCAGAACCTATCAGGAAAAATACAAGGAGCTCCAGCCTGAAAAATACGCCGGGGATGTGGCCCATATTCTGGAGGGCGGCAGAACTCCCGCCGGAATGCACATTCCCATCTGCGTGGGGGAGATTCTGGAGTTTTTGCAGATCCGGCCGGGTCAGACCGGCCTGGACGCCACGCTGGGCTACGGCGGCCATACCCGGGCCATGCTGGAGCGGCTGGAGGGGCGCGGCCGTCTTTACGCCGTGGACGTGGATCCCATTGAATCCGAGAAAACCCGGGCCAGACTGGAATCACTGGGCTACGGGCCGGAGCTGCTGACCATCCGGCAGATGAATTTTGCCGACGCCGATCAGATTGCCCCGGGGGTGAAATTCGATTTTGTGCTGGCGGATCTGGGCGTCTCCTCCATGCAGATCGACAACCCGGAGCGGGGCTTTTCCTTTAAGTACGACGGGCCGCTGGATCTGCGGCTGAATCCCACGGCGGGCGTCACGGCGGCGGAACGCCTCCGGGAGCTGACGCGTCAGGAGCTGACGGAGCTCCTGGCGGAAAACGCCGACGAGCCGCACGCGGAGGAGGTCGCCCGGGCCATCACCGGGACGCTCCGGGGCGGCGGGAGAATCGATACCACCCGGCAGCTGACGGACGTAATCGCCGGCGCGCTGGGCCGGCTCCCCGGGGAGGAGCGCCGGGAGGAGATCAAAAAGTCCTGCCAGCGGACTTTTCAGGCGCTGCGGATCGACGTCAACGGGGAATTTGAAGCGCTGTACGCGTTTTTGGAGAAGCTGCCCGGGATTTTGGCGGAGGGGGGACGGGTGGCCATCCTGACCTTCCACTCCGGGGAGGATCGCCTGGTGAAGCAGGCGTTCCGCCAGTTTCAGCGGGAGGGTGTCTACTCCGCCGCGGCCGCGGACGTCATCCGCCCGTCGGCGGAGGAGTGCTTCCGCAATCCCCGGGCCCGCTCTGCCAAGCTGCGGTGGGCGATCCGGGCGCCGGAGCGGGAGACGGCGGAATAATCCCCGCGGGTATTTACAATGAAAAGGGCTCCGTTCCTGTTGGAACGGAGCCCTTTTTCGCCTGACGGGGCGGTGGATTCCCGGCGGACAGCCGCCCCGGCTTAGTTCCGGGCAGGCGCAGAGCGGGTGAGGCCGTTGAGAGCCAGATCGACGATCAGCTCTACAGGATGGGAGCGGTTGGCCCGCTTCAAATCTCCGATAAGATGGGGATTCGGCAGAAAAATGAGATATGCGGCGGCATCGTCCACATCCAGCTGCGGCGAAAGCTCACCGGAGGCCTGCGCCGCCTGGATTGCCAGCACTACCTGACGGGCCGCGTCGCCCATCAGCTGGCGGGCGTGTTTCTTGAGGTCCTGTACCTCCGGCGTATGGAGGATGATCGTAAAGATCTGCCCCATGTCGATTCCCTCCAGACATTCCAGCATCAGACTGCAATAAGAGACCAGCTGGCTGCGGAAGGAGGCTTTCTCCTGAAATACCGTGTGAATACAGGCGCTCATCTCCTGCATTTTTATTTTGCAGACCTCTGCAAACAGCTCCCCCTTGGAGGGAAAGTATTCGTAAATGGTGGATTTGCCCACTCCGGCGCGAACCGCGATGTCCGACATGGATGCGCGCTCAATCCCCCGCACGGTAAATTCCGCGGTGGCTGCCGTCAGAATTTCCCGGCGGCGCTGTTCACTGATCCTGGACATCCGGATTCCCCCTTTTTTCCTTTCTGTCGGCATGCCGCTGGCTCCAGCTGTCCAGAAGGCTGTAATAGACCGGCGTAAAGAGCAGCGTCACCACGGTGGAGAGCAGCATGCCGGTAATCATGACGATCGCCATGGATTTCATCAGCTCGGAGCCGGCGCCGGAGCCTGCCGCCATGGGCAGCAGACCCAGAACCGTAGTCAGCATCGTCATCATAATGGGCCGGATTCGGCGGGGACAGGCATTGAGAATGGCGTCCTCCTTGGTTTCACCCCGCTGCCGCCGGATCCGGATATAATCCACCAGCACAATGGACGAGTTGACCACGGTACCAGCCAGAATGATGACGCCCACAAACGCCACAATGGAAATTTTCATCCCAAACAGGAACTGGGTTGACAGGGAGCCCAGAAGGCTCACCGGCAGGATCATCATTACGATTACCGGCAGCAGGAAGGATTCAAACTGCGAGGCCAGCACAAAGTAAACCAGTCCCAGAGCCACCACCAGGGCATTGCCCAGGCTCCGGAAGGATTTCATCATCTCGGTGTTCTCACCGCCGATTTCCGCCGTCACGCCGTCCGGCAGTGTAAAGCTATCCACGACGGCTTTGACGGATTTGGCAATTCCGGTGGAATCCCCGCTGCGGCTTCCTCCGCTGATGGTGACGGTTCGGCTCTGATTGAGACGGTTGATGGTTTTGGGCGCCATTACGACGGTTACGTCGGCTACCAGATTCAGAGGGATGCTGCCGCCTGTGGGCGTGGAAATAGGCATGGATTTAAGGGTATCCAGGCTTTTGCCGGCATCGGTTTCACCCCGAACCACCACGTCGATTTTTTCACCGTTTACCTTGAGCGTGGTGGCGGTGGAACCGGTGAGCTGACTGCGGACGGCGGTGCCCACCGCAGCGGCGGTGAGGCCGTACCGCGAGGCCACGTCCCGCCGCATGGTGACATCCACCTGGGGCACCTGATCGGCGGCGGAGGTGGTGACGTCCATGGCGTCCGGAATGGCCGCAATTTTCTTCATCAGCGCGTCGGAGGATTGCTGCAGCTGGTCGGTGTCATTCCCCGAAACCGTGACGGAGATGGCGTCTCCGGCGATGGACGACATGTCCATGGCGCCGCCGGCGGAAACGGAGATGTCCGCGCCGGCAATATCTTTAAGATCTTTCCGGAGCTGATCACCGATCTGGGACGCCGAGCGGCTCCGCTTGCCCAGCTCCACCAGGTTCAGCGACACGGAGGTGGAGTTCTTCCCGGTCATGCCGGAAAACGTCCCTCCGCCGGTGGTGTAGTAGATGCTGTCCAGCTCGGGCACCGTGTCCACCGCCACATCCACCACCCGCTCCGCCAGATGCTGCGCCTCTGCCGTCTCCGCTCCGCTGGGGAGGGAAAGCGTGACGGAGACGCTGCCCTGATCCATGGTGGGGATCATCTCAAAGCCGGAGACGGCGATGGCGCCGCCAAAAATCACAATCATCACAAGGGAGGCCAGCATGGCGGTTTTCCGGTGGGTGATAAAGTACCGGAGCCTGCTCTGATACCACGCCAGAATCCGTTTTCCCCGCGGCTTTCGGACGCTCTGGGCAGCCTGCATGGCCTCCGCGTTGGCGGCCAGATGCTTCTGACTGCGCCCCAGGAGGAGGTAGCTCAAAAGGGGAACGATGGTCAGCGCCACCACCAGGGACATGAGGATCAGCGCGCAGATGGTCAGGCAGAAGTCATAGAACATCATACCCACAATACCGTCCGTCAACCCCATGGGCAGAAAGACGGCCACAGTGGTCAGCGTGGAGGCGATAATGGACAGGGACACCTCGCCGGTGCCCTTGGTGCAGGCGTCGTAAATGCCGAAGCCGTCCGAGCGGTAGCGGAAGATATTTTCCAGCACCACGATGGAATTGTCCACGATCATGCCCACGCCCATAGCCACGCCGCCCAGGCTCATCATGTTCATGGTGATGCCCAGCGCCTGCATCATGAGAAAGACCGCCACAATGCAAAGCGGCATGGATACGGAGATCACCGCCGTGGCGCCCCAGTCCCGCAGAAAGAGAAACAGGATCACAGCCGCCAGGAGAACGCCCAGCAGGATGTTGGACAGGGCGTTTTTCACCGACAGGCTGATAAAATCGCTCTGATCCATCAAAACCGACCAGTTCAGAGAGGGGTTCTCCCGGGAGATCTGCTTCATGGCCTTCTGCACGCTGCGGGCGGCGGTGACGGTGTTGGTGCCGGACTGCTTGCTGACGGAGAGAATCACGCAGTCCTCGCCGTCCACCTTGGCGATGGCGGACCGGTCGCCCTGCTTGAGATACACCCGGGCGATCTCCCCCAGACGGACGCTGCCGCCGCCGGAGGGCAGGGGAATGAGGCAGTCGGCCACATCCTGGGCGCTGGAGAACTCGCCGTCGGTGCGCACAGAGAGCGTATCAGCTCCGCTGTCCACGCTTCCGGCGGGAATGGACATGTTTTCCGCAGAGAGAATCTGGGAGACATAGCTAAGGCTCAGACCGTAGCCCGCCAGTTTTTCCCGGTAGGTTTCCACGGCAATTTCATTGGTGTAGCCGCCCTGTACGTCCACGGAGGCCACGCCGTCAATCCGCTCCAGGGCGGGGGAGATGGTGTCGTCCGCAATGGACTGGAGGGAGGCCAGATCCGCGCCCTTCAGCGCGATGACCATTACGGGCATGGCGTCCATGTTGATGGCCATCACCGTGGGGGAGGAGGCGTCGTCCGGCAGAGTGGATTTGGCCTGGGCCAGTTTGTCCCGCAGATCCACCATGGCGTTGTCCAGATTGGTGTCGTCGGTGAAGGTGACCATCACCAGGGACATATTTTCACTGGACACCGACTGCAGCTCATCCAGCCCCGCCACAGAGGCGCAGGCGGATTCCAGTGGAGCGGTCACCAGCTTTTCCACCTCCTGGGGCCCGGCGGTGTAGATGCTGTACACCACCGCCATGGGCAGCTCAATGTCCGGCATCAGTGCCAGAGGAAGCTGGGCAAAGCCCATGACGCCGAAAACCGCCACCATGACGCAGGCCAGAATGGTGGTGACCCGGTGCTTGATGCAAAATGAAACCAGATTCATGCCTCTCAGCCCTCCGTGACCCGAACCGGAGCGCCGTCGGAGAGGTAGCTCTGTCCGCGGGTCACCAGCATTTCACCGCCGTGGAGGCCGGAGGTGATTTCGGTTTTCTTCTCGCCCACAAGGCCGGTGGTGACATCCGCCCGATAGGCCTTGCCGCCGTCCTCAATGTAGACGTACCGCGCCTCATTGTCCCCGGTGAGGATTGCCTCGGTGGGCACCAGTACGGCGCCGGAGTGCGCGTCCGTGCGGAAGGTCGCCTTGGCAAACATGCCGATGGAGACGTTCAGGCTGCCCGGCAGGTCGATGTGAACCTCGTAGAGAGCCGTGGCCGGGCTCGCCGCGGAGGCCACGGAGGCCACTGTGCCGGAAATGACCTGATCGCCCAGAGAGGGGATGGAGATCTCCACAGAGGAGCCTGCCCGGACGTAGGGCTGCAGCGTCTCGGAGAGATTGACCACCACCTGGGGGCGTCCGATTTCCGAAACGACGGCGGCGGGGGAGCCGGGGGCGATGGTGACGCCGGCGGTCACGCCCACATTGGAGATCGTGCCGGCGATGGGGGCGGTGATCCGGGGGTTGTTCATCAGCTCCAGCACATCGGTGAGCTTCATCTGCGCCAGGGTGCTCTTTCGGGCATTCTGAGCCTGGAGCAGCCCCAGCCGGGTCTGCTCCACCGTGTTTTTGCTGACAGCGCCGATCTCGTAGAGGGCGCTGAGATTGTCAAGACTTTCCTGGGCCTGGCGAACCTGTTCGTCCAGAAGTGTTTTGGTGCTCCTGTAGGTGTCCAGCGCGGTGCCGTATGTATCCCGCAGATCGAAGGTGTCCAGCGTAAAGAGTACGTCGCCGGCCTTTACCGTGTCGCCGGCCTTGACGCTGACGCTCTGTACCTTGCAGGCCACCTTGGTCACAACAGGGACGCTGCGGTTGGCGGTGACGCTGCCGGTCACGGTGTTTTCCGTCGCAATGTCGCCCAGCTCTACCTTCTGCACCTCCACGGCGGTGCCGGAGGGCTTCTCCTGTTCCGCCGAGGTGTTTCCGGCGGCGCCGCAGCCTGTAAGGCCGGCTAAGAGCAGCGCTGCCGTCAGCAGCGCAAGAAATTTTTTATTCATCGTCAATCCCCCAGCTTTCAGACAATTCCGTGATCGGTCGCCCAGACATAATTGCGGTAAGCGGTGAAAAGGTCGAGGCCGGCGCTTTGAAGGTCGTCCCTGGCGCGCTTCAGGGCGTCCTGGGCAGTCAGGTATTCCTCGTAGGAGAGCATGCCGCGGCCATACTTCTCCTTCGCAATAGCCACAGTGCGCGTCTGATAGTCCACGGCGGCCCGGGCGCTTTCCGTCAGGCGGTTCTTTTCCGCCACCGTCAGACAGAGGATCTTGTATTTGCAGGAGAAGGATGACACGGCCGCCTGATAGGCCTTCTTGTTGGACTGGTAATCGCTGTCCTTCTCATTGTTCCGCTTCACCTCGGCGTTCATCACATCCACATTGCGGCCAGCCGCGGCGCTCCAGTTTTTGTCATAGCTCACACCGCTCAGTTCCTCCGCCGTAGGGAGGGCCAGGGCGTCCAGCGCCACCGTTCCGCT
>JALCRQ010000039.1 GCA_022652655.1 Oscillibacter sp.
GCCGGACGGGGCGCCCATCAGCAAGGTGGAGGCGACCCGGGGCTACGGCGCCGAGGTGTGCCTGGTGCCCGGCGCCTATGACGACGCCTACGCCCGGGCCTGCCAGCTGCGGGATGAGGCCAAGGCCACCTTTCTCCATCCCTTCGACGACGACGAGGTCATCGCGGGGCAGGGCACCATCGGCCTGGAGATTTTGGAGCAGCTTCCGGATGTGGAGGCGGTGATCGTGCCGGTGGGCGGCGGCGGACTGATTTCCGGCGTGGCCTACGCCGTCAAGGCGCTGAACCCCGGCATCAAGGTCTACGGCGTCCAGGCCGCCAACGCCGCCAGCATGGAGCGCAGCTGCCGGGAGGGCAGCGCGGTGACGCTGGACACCGTCACCACCTTTGCCGACGGCATCGCCGTGAAGCACCCCGGCGACATCACCTTCGGCATGGTGCAGAAGTATGTGGACGGCATGGTCACTGTCAGCGAGGACGAGATTGCCGCCGCCATTCTGGCCCTCATTGAAAAGCAGAAGCTCATCACGGAGGGCGCCGGCGCGGTCAGCGTGGCCGCCGCCATGTTCCACAAGCTGCCCATTCAGGGCAAGAAGACCGTGTGTCTCCTGTCCGGCGGCAACATCGACGTGAACATCCTCTCCCGGGTGATCACCAGGGGCCTGGTCACCGACGGCAGAACCTCCGCGCTGCTCATCGCCCTGGAGGACAAACCCGGCCAGCTGCTGGGCGTCAGCAACATCATCTCCGCGTGCGGCGGCAACGTCATCAGCGTGCACCATGAGCGCTCAGACGCCAATATGCCCATCTCCAGCTGCTATTTGAAGATCGGCATGGAGACCCGCGATTTCGACCAGATCCGGGAGATCAAGCAGGCGCTCACCGGCGCCGGATTCCACATCGTCTCCGACAACGGGGCAGAGCTCCGCTGTCGGGAGGAGGCCGTGTAATTCTCCGCCAAAAGACGGCCTCCGGCGGAAAATTACGGAGAAAAGCGGCGGGGCGTTTCCGCGGAAAGCGGACGCGCCCCGCCGGATCGCCGCTCTGCCCGCCTGCTTTCCGCAGGCGGGCTTTTTATACGTTGCGGCGCGGTTTCGGGAGATACCTATATTATATAGGAGATCATACGCCGGAGGCGCGCCCTTGTCAGAACCCGCCGGCAGCTTGTCAGGGGAAGCCCGGGCGCCGCTTTCTGTCTGCGGGACAGGTGAACCGCGGCCCGGGCTGAAGACGCGGGACGGCGGAGAATGTTCGGCGCCGGGGTAGTTGACCGCACAGAAAAGAAGAATGGCCTCATATAAAAGACAAAAATTTTCAGAGCAATTTTTTTAAAACTTTTTTTGTTTTTTTATTTTGTTCGGAATTGTCCGTTTTTCAAGAATTAGACAGGTGTTAAAATGGTAAAAAAAGGAATACTGTCCACCACAAGAAGATAAAATCAGGAAATATGATTGCATTCCATTGTACAAAATGTTATAATACAAACCAGCGATCAGGTTGATGACGGTTAATTTGACGGACGATACCCATACAACCTACTAAGTTGTTAGCGTACCGCGCACATATGAAAAAAATTCCACAGACAGAGAAAACATGTCCTTCCGGGAAGGGCAGATTTCCTGCCTGCCGCGGGCGGAGCGCTGGAAAAAAGCCCCGCTGCGGCCTGCTTCCGACTGCGAAAGCGCAGAAGAGCAACTCGTCCGGATACGCAGAACGCGAGGGGAGCGGTATCCGGATAGCGAAAGAATAAAAATTTTTTGAGGAAGGTGTTTTATAATGGCAAAGATGATGGATGCGATTGTGAAACCGACAGCGGGTCCGGGCCTGGAGCTTCGGCAGGTTCCCGTGCCGGTTCCCGGCCACGGCGAGGTACTGATCAAGATTCACAAGACGGCGATTTGCGGAACGGATGTACATATCTACGACTGGAATCCCTGGTCTGCCGCGCATGTCAAGCCTCCCATGGTCATCGGCCATGAGTATGTGGGCGAGATTGCAGAGTTGGGTGAGGGCGTCACCGGCTTCCATGTGGGTCAGCGCGTCAGCGGCGAGGGCCACATCACCTGCCATCGCTGCCGCAACTGCCGCAGCGGCAACATCCAGTGGTGCAAGGACACCGTCAGCGTGGGCGTGAGCCGCGACGGTGCGTTTGCAGAGTATCTGTGCATTCCTCAGACCAACGTCATCCCCATCAGCGAGAAGCTGGACGAGGATGTGGTCGCTTTCTTTGACGCGTTCGGCAATGCCACCCACACCGCCCTCCGCTACAACGTGGTGGGCGAGAACGTGCTGATCGCCGGCGCAGGCCCCATCGGCATCATCGCCGTGGCAATCTGCAAGTACGCCGGAGCGCGCCGGGTCATCATCACCGACGTCAACGAGTACCGTCTGCACCTGGCCGAGAAGCTGGGCGCCAGCGTTGCGGTCAACGTGGCCAAGGAGGACCTGAAGAAGGTCATGGCCGAGCAGGGCATTGAAGAGGGCTTCGACATCGGTCTTGAGATGTCCGGCGCCGGCCCGGCTCTGGGCCAGATGCTCTCCAATATGCGCAACGGCGGCAACGTCTCTCTGCTGGGACTGGGCAACAAGCCTGTCTCCCTGAACATGAACGACATTATCGAGCGCGGCCTGAACCTCCAGGGTATCTACGGCCGCAAGCCCGACAACTGGCATCAGATGATCTCCATGGTGGAGGGCGGCCTGGATCTGACCCCCGTGATTACCCACCGCTTCAATTACCGCGACTTTGAAAAGGGCTTTGAGGCCATGCACAGCGGCATGTCCGGCAAGGTCATCTTTGATTGGACG
This sequence comes from Oscillibacter sp., assembly GCA_022652655.1. Lineage (GTDB taxonomy): Bacteria > Bacillota > Clostridia > Oscillospirales > Oscillospiraceae > Oscillibacter. The sequence goes on from JALCRQ010000039.1 coordinate 2,808, forward strand.
AAATAAGAATACAGGTAAATTGAAAAAATATAAGGAGGAACTGTCATGAAATCTGCACTCAAGGACTTCCAAGCTCAGCTGGATGCCATCCGCGCAGCGGGAACCTACCGCGAAGAACGCATCATCACCACTCCTCAAAGAGCCAGAATCGACACCACGGCCAAGCCCAACGTGCTGAATATGTGCGCCAACAACTATCTGGGCCTGTCCGCCAATCCTGAACTGATCAAGGCCGCCAAGGAGAGCTATGACAAATGGGGCTTCGGCCTGTCCTCCGTCCGCTTTATCTGCGGCACCCAGGCCATCCACAAGGAACTGGAAGGACGCATCGCCCACTTTGTGGGAACGGATGACGCCATCCTCTACTCCTCCTGCTTTGACGCCAACGGCGGCCTGTTCGGAACCCTTCTGGGCGCCGATGACGCCGTTATCTCCGACGAGCTGAACCACGCCTCCATCATCGACGGCGTGCGTCTGTGCAAGGCCAAGCGCTATCGCTATAAGAACAGCGACATGGCGGATCTGCGCAAGCAGCTCACCGATGCCCGCGCCACCGGCTGCAAGAAGATCATCATCGCCACCGACGGCGTGTTCTCCATGGACGGCTACATCGCCAACCTGAAGGCCATCTGCGACCTGGCCGACGAGTTTGACGCGCTGACCATGGTGGACGACAGCCACGCAGTGGGCTTCATGGGCGAACACGGCAAGGGCACCGCGGAATACTGCGGCGTTATGGGCCGTGTGGACATCATCACCGGCACCTTCGGCAAGGCGCTGGGCGGCGCCTCCGGCGGCTACACCGCTTCCCGCAAGGAAATCGTGGAGCTGCTGCGTCAGCAGTCCCGTCCCTACCTGTTCTCCAACACCGTGGCTCCCGCCATCTGCGCCGCCACCATCAAGACCATCGACCTTTTGGAGGAGTCCACCGCTCTGCGGGATAAGGTGCATGAAAATGCCCGTTATTTCCGCGCCGGAATGGAGAAGCTGGGCTTTGACCTGCTGCCCGGCGAGCATCCCATCGTCCCCGTGATGCTGTACGATCCCAAGACCGCGCAGGAGTTTGCCCGCCGTATGCTGGAAAAGGGCGTCTATGTCATCGGCTTCTGCTATCCTGTCGTGCCCAAGGGCAAGGATCGGATCCGCACTCAGATTTCTGCCGGCCATACCAAGGAAGACCTGGACTTTGCCATCAAGTGCTTCGGCGAAGTCAAGAAGGAAATGGGCCTGTAAGCTCTCCCACCGCAAAGAAAACCAGTACCCCGGAGCCCCACGGCTCCGGGGTACTTTCTTGTGCGGAAAAGAGGCTCAGTCTTTTGTGTCGGTGTAGTCCACATCCACGGCGCCGGACTCCGCGCCGGCGTCCTTCGCGGCCTGCCGGAGCGTTTTGCTGACCCGGGAGACGATCCAGATGTCGGAGATGCCGTCATAGAGGAGAAAGACGCCGATGACGCGCACTGCGCTTTGAAACGCGCTGAAGGGACGGAAAATCAGCACAGCGCCCAGGGCCAGCGTCAAAAGTCCCAGCACCAGGGCCGTGCCCCATCTGGGATAGCCGCTGCGCCGCAGCGTGACGGCATTGCCGACGTCCACAAAGCCGTGGACGCAGATGAGAACGCCCACCACCACGGGAATGGCCAGCTGCACCAGCGCCGGACGGACAATGATGTAGATCCCCACCACCGCCAGAATGACGCCCAGCACCAGACAGCCGCCGGAATACAGACTGCCGTCCCGATGGGTGAGAAAGAGGAGAATGTCCACCACACCGCAGGCCACCAGGACGGCGCCCAGGACCGTGCAGAAGATGTCGGCGGAGAGCCCGGGCCAGGCCAGCAGCACTACCCCCAGCACCGTGTAGAGAGCGGCGGTAATCAGGGAATTCGTCTTGATTTTTTTCAGAAAAGAGTTCATACTTCGCTCGACCTCCATTTGAAAGAGTGTCTCAGAATAAATTTATTATACACGACTTTCCCCAAAAGAAAAGAATTTTTCCGGATGTATGCCGGCCTTTCGGGTCCGGCGCAGCGTCCCTCTCTTGCACTCTGGAGACGGCCGTGCTATACTCCAGAATATGATAATCGTTCTCAAGTATGGAGGCAGCTGTGAAGCATTTTTTCAATCGGGGGACCGCCGCCGCGCTGGCGGTCTGTTTTCTTTTGCTCCTGTCCGGCTGCGGGGCGGCTGCGCCGAACCCGGCGGCATCGGGGGAGCGTTCCAGGGTGAAAGTCGTGGCCACGGATTTCCCGGCCTATGATTTTGCCCGGGCGGTCTGCGGGACGGAGGCGGACGCAGAACTGCTGCTGCCTCCCGGCACGGAGAGCCACTCCTATGAGCCCACGCCCCGGGACATTCTGGACGTGGGGGGCTGCGACCTCTTTATCTACGTGGGCGGCGAGTCCGACGCCTGGGTCGATACCATTCTCCAGTCCCTGGATCATCCCGTGAAAACGCTGAAAATGACCCAGTGTGTGGAGCTGCTCCCGGAGGAGACGGCTCCGGGCATGACCTCCCGGGAGGAGCGCTCCCAGGGGGAGAGCGCCGAACTGGACGAGCATGTGTGGACCTCTCCCGCTAACGCGGCGCTGATTGTGGAGGCCGTAGGGCAGGCCATGGAGAAGCTGGACCCGGAGCACGCCGCCGCGTATCGGGAGAACGCCGGCGGCTACGCGGCCCAGATCCGGCAGCTGGACGAGGCGTTCAAGACGTTCTTTTCCGGGGTGAAGAACCCCACCATGGTGTTCGGGGACCGCTTCCCGCTGCGCTATTTCGCCCAGGAGTACGGCATTACCTGCTACGCGGCGTTTCCGGGCTGCTCCGCCCAGACGGAGCCATCGGCCGCCACCGTGGCGTTTTTGACGGACAAGGTGCGCACGGAGAAGCTGAGCACGGTGTACTATATTGAGTTTTCCAACCACCTGGTGGCGGACAGCATTGCCGAGGCGGCCGGGGTGGGGACGGCCCTGTTTCACAGCTGCCACAACGTATCCCGGGAGGACCTGGATTCCGGCGCCACCTACGTGTCGCTGATGCGCGGCAACCTGGAGACGCTGAAAAAGACCATGCGCTGAGTCTCCCTGCAAAAAGAGAGGGCAGAGCTGATCAGCTCTGCCCCGGGGTCAGATGGTATTTGCCAGTTGTTTGTCCGGCTGCTTGTCCGGCTGCTTTCGATCCGCAAAATAGCGGATGATATCCCGCCGGGTGACGATGCCGATAAAACTGCCCAGATCGTCCACTACGGGGACAAAGTTCTGATTCATGGCGCTGGAGAGCAGCTTTTCCATAGAAACGGTAATCCGAACGGGGGGACGGGCGGTGGTGAGAAGATCCCGGATCTGGATCTTCTCCAGGTCCTTCATGGACGGGGCCTTGTTTTGATCCTGGGGAGCATCCAGCATGCGCCAGAGGAAATCGCCCTCGCTGACAATCCCGATGTATCTCCCGTCCCGCGTAATGACGGGAATCGCAGAGTATCCGTGATGGCGCATCTTTTCCAGTCCCTGACGGAAGGTGCAGTCATCATACAGATAGGCGACACTGTTCTTGGGAATCAGAAAATAAGCAATGTTCACGCCGTAAGCCTCTTTCCTTCATTTTTGCCGTTTGAAGTTTCGCGGCCTGTATCTTTAGTATACCGGACGGCGGAGGGGAATGCGTGAACAATTTATGAAATTCCTGTGAAATTCACGGCGGCGCCCCGCCGCGGGTTTGGCGGGACGGGAAAACGATACCGAAAAGGAAGGAAGAAACACACATGCTTTCACCGGAGGAACTGCGCAGAAGTCCGCTTTTTCAGGATATCAGCTATGACAGCTACCTGGCCATGTACAGCTGTTTCAACGCCGTATCCAAATCCTTTCGGCAGGACGACGTCATCTATGATTTTTCCTCCGGCGGCGACGCGGTGGGGATTCTGGAGCGGGGCGAGGCCGCGCTGATCCGCACGGATCAGGATGGAATTGAGACCGTTATGGAGGACCTGACCGCCGGCGGCGTTTTCGGCCGGACGCTGGCCTTCGCCGGGAACGAGGCGGACAGTCTCAAGGTGGTCTGCCGCGCGGCGTGCGACGTGCTGTTCATCGACTATGCCCATATCCTCAAGCGCTGTGAAAAAGCCTGCACCCACCACAGCATTCTGGTGCAGAATATGCTGCGGCTGATGGCCGACAAAGCCCAGGCGCTCTCCGAGCGGGTGGACGTGCTCTCCCGCCGCTCCATCCGGGAAAAGCTGCTGTGCTGCTTTTCCCAGCTGAGCGGCCGCGCGGGAAGCGAGACCTTCTCCCTTCCGTTTTCGCTGAGCACACTGGCAAATTACATCGCCACCGATCGCAGCGCCATGATGCGCGAGATGAAAAAGCTCCGCACGGAGGGCGTTATTTCCACCGACGGAAGGCAAGTTACCCTGTGCTCCGGACACTGCTGAAAATGACGGAAAAATTGGCAAAAATACCGGTAAAATTGCGAAATGGGTTTGACAGTCATCCCGCAGATATGTTAAAGTGTAAACAATGTGAGACCCTGAAAAAACGAAACAGCATTGAAATCAACGGGAAAGAAGGAGAGTCATGTTTCGCGTCATAAGAAGAGAGGAGCTTCGTCCTACAGTGACTTTGCTGGAGGTCGAGGCTCCAATGATTGCCAGAAAGGCAAAGCCCGGCCAGTTTATCATTCTGCGGGTGGATGAAAACGGTGAGCGTATTCCCCTGACGATTTATCATTATGACCGGGAAAAGGGAACTGTTACGATTATTTTCCAGATCGTGGGCGCCACCACGGAAAAGCTCAACCATCTCCGCGTGGGCGACTGCCTGGCCGATCTGGTGGGGCCGCTGGGCAAGGCCACCGTTACCGAGGGCAAGAAGAAGGTTGCCGTGGTAGGCGGCGGCGTGGGCTGCGCCATTGCGTATCCCGTGGCGAAGGCATTCCATGACAACGGCGCCGAGGTGCACTGCATTGTCGGCTTCCGGAGTCAGGATCTGGTGATTCTGGAGGACGATTTCCGCGCGGTCAGCGATGTGCTGGAGGTCTGCACCGACGACGGTACGTACGGCCGCAAGGGCCTGGTCACCGAGGCGCTCAAGGAGCTTATTGAAAGCGGCAACCAGTATGACGAGGTGTTCGCCATCGGCCCCATGATTATGATGAAGTTTGTCTGCCGGACCACAGAGCCCTACGGACTGCCCACCACCGTCTCCATGAGCCCCATTATGATCGACGGCACCGGCATGTGCGGCGGCTGCCGCATCAGCGTGGGAGGCGAGACGAAGTTTGCCTGCGTGGACGGGCCGGACTTTGACGGCCACAAGATCGACTGGGATCTGGCCGTTAAGCGCAACCAGATGTACCGGGACTTTGAGATGCACAAGCATGAGGAGACCTGCAATCTCTTCCGCCAGGAGGTGAAGTGATCATGGCCAATATGAGTTTGAAGAAGAATCCCATGCCCGCCCAGGCGCCGGATGTGCGGAATAAGAACTTTGAGGAAGTTACTCTGGGCTATACCAAGGAGACGGCACTGGACGAAGCGCAGCGCTGCCTGCACTGCAAGAATCACCCCTGCATGCAGGGCTGCCCGGTTATGATCCATATCCCCGAGTTTATCAAGGAAGTCGCCGACGGCAATTTTGAGGCGGCGTATCAGATTATTTCCCAGACCAGCTCCCTGCCCGCCGTGTGCGGCCGCGTCTGCCCGCAGGAGAGCCAGTGCGAGAAGTACTGCGTCCGCGGCGTCAAGGGCGAGCCGGTGGGCATCGGCCGGCTGGAGCGGTTTGTGGCGGACTGGCACAATGCCAACGCGGCGGCTCCGGCGGAGAAACCCGCTTCCAACGGACACAAGGTTGCCGTGATCGGCTCCGGACCTTCGGGCCTGACCTGCGCAGGCGACCTGGCCAAAAAGGGCTATGACGTCACCGTGTTTGAGGCGCTGCACCTGGCCGGAGGCGTGATGGTTTACGGCATCCCCGAGTTCCGTCTGCCCAAGGCCATCGTCCAGAAGGAAGTGGACGGCCTCCGGGCGCTGGGCGTCACCGTGGCCACCGATACCGTGGTGGGCCGCACCGTCTCCATCGACGAGCTGCAGGACGAGATGGGCTTCGAGGCTGTGTTTATCGGCTCCGGAGCCGGTCTGCCCATGTTTATGGACATCCCGGGCATCAACTGCAAGGGCGTTCTCTCCGCCAACGAGTTTTTGACCCGGATCAATCTCATGAAGGCGTATCTGCCTGAATCCGACACGCCGGTGGTGCATCCCAGAAAAGCCGCCGTCGTAGGCGGCGGCAACGTCGCCATGGACGCTGCCCGCTGCGCCAAGCGGCTGGGCGCCGAGGTGGCCATCGTTTACCGCCGGGGCGAGGAGGAGCTGCCCGCCCGTCGGGAAGAGGTGGAGCATGCCAAGGAAGAGGGCATCGACTTCCAGCTGCTCACCAATCCTGTGGAGATTCTCAGCGATGAAAACGACAACGTCCGGGCCATCCGCTGCGTCAGAATGCAGCTGGGTGAGCCCGACGCCTCCGGACGCCGCCGTCCCCAGGCAATTCCCGGCTCCGAGTTCGAGATCGAGGCGGACTGCGTCATCATGGCGCTGGGCACCTCCCCCAACCCCCTGATCAAGTCCACCACCCAGGGACTGGAGATCAACAAGAAGGGCTGCATCGTGGTCAACGAGGACGGCCTCACCTCCCGGGAGCACGTCTATGCCGGCGGTGACGCCGTCACCGGCGCGGCTACCGTGATTCTGGCCATGGGCGCCGGAAAGACGGCCGCCCGGGCCATCGACGAGGAGCTGAGCCGGCGGTAATTGCCGCGGCTTTCAGCAGTCGGAACAGCATTCATAAAAAGACGCCGTCGCGTGAAGCGACGGCGTCTTTTTGATCATCTTGCGGTCTTATGCTGTCCGCATCCGGCGGCTATTTTCCCAGGACCCGGCGGCGGATGAAGTCGAACGCCGCGTCCTCTCCCTGATCCCGAAGCGTAACCATCATGGATTCCAGGAGGTCGGCGGTTTTGGGGTTGAGAATGGTGTGGGTTTTGGAGTGCTGGAAAAACTTCCAGGGATCGGCGTCGGTAAACTGGCCGCCGCGGTAGACGCGGCTGGCCGCCAGTCGGTCGCAGAACATCTCCGCCACGTATTTGACCGGCATTTCAACACCCACAATGCCCTCGCCGTGGCACCCGTAGTCCGTCCAGTACTCCAGATGGTGCTTGTTGCGGCCCTTGTGGTGGAGCCAGGCGGCGGAATAGCCTTTTTCCCGGCGCTCGGCGTCGTTGGGACTGCGGTCGCCCTGATAGTATTTGGCTCCCACCCAAAATTCCTGGGGGGAGTATTTGGACAGATCGTGGATCAGACCCTGGCGGTACAGACCCAGGCGGAAGCAGTATTTGCACACCAGATACCGGTGGCGGTTGACGGTTTTCAAATGGGACAGGATCTGCAAGGCACCCTCACCTCAGTACAGTTGATTTCACGATGTAGAGTATATCACGTTCCGACTGAAAAAACGAGGAGAACTTTTCGTATGAAAAGGTCCCCGGCGGGAAAACCTGAATGCGGAATTGCGGGATTGTCCGGGCGGATTTTGAAATTAAAGGGGCTGGTCACGGAATGGACGCGGCTTTTTGGGACGGCGGAGAGGCGCTGCGGACGCTGCTGCCGGACGGCGTTGCATGGATTTCCCGTCCGGAGGAGCTGACGCACAGGCGCTGGGCGCTGCTGACCCTGACGGAGCGCGGCTGTGCGTATCTGGAGGAGGCGCGGGTGGCCTGCGGCTGCGAGGTGCTGCTGCTGCCCCAGGAGTGGAGCGGCCTGGCGCTGACGCAGGTGCGTTCCGAGCGGGTGGTGAGCTACGGCCTCTCCCCCCGGGACAGCCTGACGCTCTCCAGTATGGGGGAGCAGGCGGTGCTGTGCGTGCAGCGGACGCTTCTCCGTCCGGACGGCGGCAGCGTAGAGGTACAGGAGCTGCCCCTGCCGGCGCTGGATCTAACGCCGGGAGAACTGCTGGCAGTGTTCGGAACCCGGCTTCTGCTGGAATAGGTCGGGAAGGGAACCGGACGGAGCTTAAAAAAGGGCTCCCGGCGACAATGCCGGGAGCCCTTTTCGCGGCAAAACTCCAGCGCCGCCGGACAATTCTTTCAAAGAGAACGGCTCAGCCGCCCAGGTATGCCCGCTTGATTTCGGGGCTGGCCAAAAGTTCGCTGCCGGAGCCGCTGTGAACGATCTTGCCGGTTTCCAGAACGTAGCCCCGGTCCGCGATGGACAGGGCCATCTGGGCGTTCTGCTCCACCAGCAGGATGGTGGAGCCCGCCTTGTGCAGGTTTCCGATGATCTCAAAAATCTGTTCCACTAGAATCGGCGCCAGACCCATGGACGGTTCGTCCAGCATCAGCAGTTTGGGGTGGCTCATCAGGGCGCGTCCCATAGCCAGCATCTGCTGCTCGCCGCCGGAGAGCGTGCCCGCCACCTGTCTGCGGCGCTCCTTCAGCCGGGGAAAGAGGCTGTATACCTTTTCCAGATCCGCGGCAATGCCGGAGCTTGGGGCCGTAAACGCGCCCATCTCCAGATTTTCCGCCACGGACATCTGCAAAAAGACCCGGCGTCCCTCGGGAACCTGGGCCAGGCCCTCGTCCACGATTTTGTGGGGCGCGATCTTCGCCAGATTTTTCCCCATAAAGGAGATGGACCCCGTCTTGCTGTGCAAAAGGCCGGAGATGGTGTTCAGCGTGGTGGATTTTCCCGCGCCGTTGGCGCCGATCAGCGTCACGATCTCATCCTCATACACCTCAAAGGAGATGCCCTTGATGGCGTGAATGCTGCCGTACCAGACGTTGATGTCGTCTACTTTTAAAATCGGTTCGCCCATCGTCAGGCCTCCTTCTTTTTGCCGAGATACGCCTCAATCACCGCGGGATTCGCCTGGATTTCCTCCGGGCTTCCCTTGGCGATGACGTGGCCGAAGTTCAAAACGCAGATCCCCTCGCAGATGTTCATCACTAGCTTCATATCGTGCTCGATGAGCAGGACGGCGATCTGGAAGGTGTCCCGGATTTTGCGGATGTTCTCCATCAGCTCCGCCGTCTCCGAGGGGTTCATGCCGGCCGCCGGTTCGTCCAGCAGCAGCAGGGAGGGGTTGGTGGCCAGAGCGCGGACAATTTCCAGACGGCGCTGTGCGCCGTAGGGCAGGGAGCCGGATTTGGCGCTGGCCAGATCCTGCATGTCAAAGATGGACAGCAGTTCCAGCGCCCGGTCGTGGGCGATCTTCTCCTCCTTGTGATAGCGGGGCAGGCGGAAGATGCCCTCCCACATATTGTATTTCATGGCGTTGTCCATCCCGGCCTTGACATTGTCCTCCACGCTGAGGTTGCTGAAAAGGCGGATGTTCTGGAAGGTCCGGGCAATGCCGGCGCGGTTGACCTGAATGGTATTCATGCCGTGGGTGTCCGTGCCGTCCAGCAGGATCGTGCCCTTGGTGGGCTGATAGACCTTGGTCAGGAGGTTGAAAACCGTGGTCTTTCCGGCGCCGTTGGGGCCGATGAGTCCCGCAATTTCCGTGCGGCCAATGGTCAGATTGAAGTTCTCTACGGCCTTCAGACCGCCGAAGGTGATGCCCAGGTTGATGCACTCCAGAATGGGGGATTTGTCGATGTCCCGGTCGGGAATCATGGCGCCGGACGGGACGTTTACCAGTTTAGAGAACATGTTCGGTTTCCTCCTTTCCGGATTTGGGAGAGCGGATTTTCGCCAGCAGCTGCTTGGTTCGGGGGTTGTTGGTGATCAGCATGACCAGGATCAGCACGATGGCGTAGATCAGCATCCGGTAGTCGGCGAACTGACGGAGCATCTCCGGCAGAACCGTCAGCACGGCGGCGGCGATGATGGAGCCGCGGATATTGCCCATGCCGCCCAGCACCACGAACACCAGCACCAGGATCGAGGTGTTGAAGTCGAATTTTTTGGCCAGAATCGAGGAAAAATTCATGGCGTACAGGGTGCCGGCCATTCCGGCCAGCACCGCCGACGTGACGAAGGCCATGATCTTGTAGCGGGCGGGGGAGATGCCGATGGACTCCGCGGCGATGCGGTTGTCCCGCAGGGACATAATGGCCCGTCCGGCACGGCTGTTGATGAGGTTCAGCACCACGATCAGCGACAGAATGATGAGAATGAAGCCGGCAGTGAGACTGGAGAGCTTAGTGATGCCCACGGCGCCCATGGGCCCCTGCATGATCTTTTTGCCGGTGGCGGCATCCAGATTCAGGGCCATGGCGTTTTTCATGGTGAAGTGGAGCCCGTTTTTATCCAGCCCCACGTACAGGCAGTTGACGATGTTTTTGATGATCTCGCCGAAGGCCAGCGTGACGATGGCCAGGTAGTCACCCTGCAGCCGGAGCACCGGAATCACCACGATGAGACTGACGATTCCCGCGCACAGCCCGCCCACCGCCATGGACAGGGCCAGCCGCAGCGGCCCGCTGGGAATTGACGCCTGCAGGGACATGGCGGTGATCACGCCCACAAAGGCGCCCACACTCATAAATCCGGCGTGGCCCAGGGACAGGTTGCCCATGATGCCCACGGTCAGATTCAGGGAGACGGCCATGACGATGTAGGCGCAGATGGGCACCATCAACCCGGACATGGCGCTGGAGATCATGCCGCCGGATTGGAGCGCCATAATGATGATGTAGGCCGCCACGACGATGCCGAAGGTCAGGAAGTTGGAACGCGCGGTCTTGCCGGCGGCGCGAAATTTCTTTTTCATATCCCACCTCAGACTTTCTCGCGGATCTGCTTGCCCAGAAGACCGGTGGGCTTTACCAACAGAACGACAATCAGAACGGCGAACACGATGGCGTCGGAGAGCTGCGTGGAGATATAGGCCTTGCCGAAGATCTCGATAATACCCAGCAGAATGCCGCCGATCATGGCGCCGGGAATGGAGCCGATACCGCCGAATACCGCCGCCGTGAAGGCCTTGATGCCGGGCATGGAGCCGGTGGTGGGCATCAGGGTGGGGTAGGCGGAGCAGAGGAGGACGCCCGCGATGGCGGCCAGGCCTGAGCCGATGGCAAAGGTCATGGAGATGGTAAAGTTGACGTTGATCCCCATGAGCTGGGCCGCACCCTTATCCTCGGAGACGGCGCGCATGGCCTTGCCCATTTTGGTTTTCCCGGTGAACAGCGACAGAGCGATCATAATCACAACGCAGCTGAGCACTGTGGCCACAGCCGTGCCCGTGATGATCAGCTGCCCGTCAAACAGACGCTGGGAGGGAATGTGAATCACGCTGGTGAACACCTTGGGGTCGGAGCCCCAGATCAGCAGCGCCGCGTTCTGCAGGAAATAGCTGACGCCGATGGCGGTGATGAGCACCGCCAGGGACGGGGCCTGACGCAGCGGCTTGTAGGCCAGCCGCTCCACCACGATGCCCAGCACCGTGCAGACCGCGATAGCCAGCAGCACGGCGGGTACCGGCCCCCAGTTCAGGTAGGTCATGGAGCAGAACGCCATGTAACCGCCTACCATGATCACGTCGCCGTGGGCGAAGTTGAGCATTTTGGCAATGCCGTAGACCATGGTGTAGCCCAGGGCAATGATGGCGTACACGCTGCCCAGGCTGATTCCGTTGATCAGATTCATAAGAATCGCCATAGTAAGAGACACCTGCTTTCCATTTCAGCATTGGGAAGTTGGGATTGGTCAGAACAGGGAGGGTCAAACCGCCTCCGGCAATTTCATCCTCCTTGCCCTGACATGGGGCAAAGAGGGCTGCCGGAAAGCTCCGGCAACCCTCCTGCCCATGGCGCAAGAGGAATCAGAATTTCGCAGGATTACTCCATTGTGGTGTAGGCGCCGCTTTCGACCTTGACCACCATGGGAGCCTTGGAGACTTCGCCGTTGGTACCCCAGGTCATGCCGGAACCGGTGAGGCCGTCCACGCTGAAGGAGGAGTCGGTGAACTGGGCGACCAGCTTGTCGCAGGCCTCGGAGTGCTCGGTTTCGGCGGTGACGCCGGCCTTCTGGCAGGCCTCATAGATGGCGTAGATGCAGTCATAGCCGTCGGCTGCGAACTGGTTGGGGGTCTCCTTGTAGGCATCCTGATAGGCCTTGACGAAAGCCGTGGTCTTTTCGTCGGTGGCGGAGGCGTTGAAGGGGGTCATGAGCATCAGGCCTTCGGCCAGAGAGGTGTCGAAGCCTTCCATCGCCAGGATGCCGTCCATGCCGTCGCCGCCGAAGAAGGTGGGAGCGTAGCCCATGGACTTGGCCTGAGCGAGAACCAGGGAGGCGGGCGTGTAGTAGATGGGCATGAACACCATTTCAGCGCCGTTGGCCTTGGCGTCATTGAGCTGAACGGAGAAATCGGTGTTGGTGTCGTCAGGGAAGGTGGTGTTGGAGACAACGCTCAGACCCTTGGAGGCAGCCTCGGAGGCAAAGGCGGTGGCAATGCCGGTGGAGTATGCGTCGCCGTTGTTATAGAGGACGGCAACCTTCTTGGCCAGGCCCTTGTCCGCTACGTAATCGGCGGCGGTGATGCCCTGATTGGGATCGGTGAAGCAGACCTGGAACACATTGTCCTTGCCGTTGGTCACGTCGGGAGAGGAGGCGGAGGGAGTCAGCTGGAAGTAGCGGTCGGAGTTGCTCTCAGCGGAGACAGCCACGCAGGAGCCGGTGGTGGTGCAGCCGTAGAGGATCTGCATGCCCCAGTCCTTCAGGTTGTTGTAGGCGTTGACGCCCTTCTCGGCATCGGCCTCGTCATCCTGAAAATTCAGCTCAAGCTGAAGGCCGCCCTTGGCGTTGATCTCCTTGACGGCGACTTCGGCACCCTGCTTGGTGGCAACGCCGTAGACGGCCGCGCTGCCGGAGAGAGGGCCGATGCCGCCGATCTTGATGGCGGAGGAGCTGCCGCTGCCGGAGGCGGCGGAGCCGGAGGCGGTTTTTCCGGTGTCCTTGTTTCCGCAGCCGG
>JALCRQ010000040.1 GCA_022652655.1 Oscillibacter sp.
TCTGCTGACAATACTTGGCTGGTAACGGCCCGGAAAAATAGGTAGCGCCAACACAAAAGAAGCGATCCGCTGATGCGGGTCGCTTCTTTTTCCTTTTATTTGATTTTTTTTGCAAATATGATATGATAGAAATGCCCCGACTGCACGGGGAGCGCGATTGCCGTATGATCCGGCGCTGCTTCACTGTGGAAACTACGGCCGCGGGGTATGACCTTCAAAGGAGTCGATTAATCATGGATAAACGCACAACCAATATTGTCGCCTATTTGACCTGGCTGGGCCTGCTGATTGCCCTGCTGCTGGGTGACCGGGAGGAATGTAAATTCCACCTAAATCAGGCCCTGGTGATCTCTCTGGCCAGCCTGCTGGATTTTATCCCCTGCGTAGGATGGGTCTGGGCGATTTTCTGCTTTGTCTGCGCCGTGATGGGCTGCATCTCCGCCATCAACGGAGAGGAGAAGGAGGTCCCGCTGCTCGGACAGATTAAGCTTCTGAAGTGAGCGGAACGCATGGCCCGAACCAAGGCACTTCTTCCGGCACGCCTTTGCCCCGGGGTCCGATAACGGACCGGGAGGCGTATCCCGCGGCCTGGCTTACGCTGGCTGCGCTGGCGCTGGGATATTTTCTTTGGAGGTTTGCGTGGCACGCACCGGCCCTGAGCGCCTGCTGGTTTTACACACGCTGGCACGTCTACTGCCCCGGTTGCGGCGGGACGCGGGCACTTCTCGCCCTGCTGGGCGGGCATCCGCTGCGTTCCCTTTATTACCATCCCGCTGTGCTTTTTGCCGCCGGTTCGGTTTTCCTGTACCTGGGCAGCCAGACGGTTTGGCGGCTGCGGGGCCGGCGGGGATGGGCCCTGCACTGCTCGGCTGCGTGGTTTCGATGGATGGCGGCGCTTTTGCTGCTGAACTGCATGCTGCGCAATGTCCTGTGGTTTGGCTTCGGTATTCCGCTTTGAGACGCGGAAACACGGCGCCGCCGGGGGCAGGCTGCGCTGCGGTTGAACTGAATCAAAACGGGGCGTTGCCGCATGAAACGGCGACGCCCCGCTGTTTCCCGGTATTACCCGGGAAATCAACGCTTGCACTTTCCGGTGATCTCGTCTACGTCGATGCAGAAGATGGCGGTGCGGGCAAGACTGCGCGCCGCCGCCTCGTCAAACTGCCCCATATTGTGCGGCGTATGGCGCTGACAGATTAGCCGCAGGGCCTCTGTTTTCCCGGAATCCTCCGTGATTTCCCGCACCGTGCCGAAGGCTACCGCAGATTCAAAAAGCGTGGTAAACTGTTCCTCCTGGATCTGCGTGTCACCCACGCAGGTCAGGCAGACCCGGGGCCGCGCCCGCAGGCAGGACGCCTTGCGCCCCTCCTGGGCGCTGTGAAGAAAGACGCTGCGCCCCTGCCGGGCGATGGTGACAGGCAGACCGTAGGGCATCCCGTCCTCCGCCGTCATGGCAAGGAAGGCGTACTCGCATTTGTCCACGATCTCCCAGGCGAACGATTCGCTCATTTCCCGATCTTTTCTTCGCATAGCGGTTCCTCCCGATCCTTTTTTCCGGCGGCCAGCCGGAGCTTTTCCGCCCGGGAAAGGCGCTTGATGGCGGCCTCCCGGCGCAGAGCCTCGGATCTTCCGCCCTGGGCCTCCTGATAGACCAGTGTCACCGGCGGGCGGCTGCGGGTGTATTTTGCGCCGCGCCCGCTGCGGTGCGCCTCCACCCGCCGGGCCACGTCCGTGGTGGAGCCTGTATAGAGCGACCCGTCGCCGCAGCGCAGCATGTATACCCACCACATGGCGGTCCCTCCCAAAGCAAGTGTTTCCCGGAATGTCCCGGGAGCGCGTCAGACCCTCCGCAGCAGATCCAGCAGGGGAACCATCAGCGCGTGGGGGATGAATTTCGCGGCCAGCCGGTGCACCGCGCACACCGGCCCCGGCGTGGATACCCAGAGATTCAGCCGGCTGTCCAGCAGAGCCCAGCGCACCACCGTCCCGGCCCGGGAGGCCAGCGGAAAGTGGCGGAAACCGCCCGGATCCGCCTTCTGCGCCAGAGGAATGAACTCCGTGTCCCGGATCCAGTAGGGGCACACGGCGGTGACATGGATGCCGGAGGCCAGCAGCTCGTGGTGGAGCGCCTTGGTGTAGCTCTGCAAAAACGCCTTGGTGGCCGCATACACGTTCAGCCCCGGCATGGGCTGGAAGGCGGCGGTGGAGCAGATCTCCAGGATTCGGCTTCCGCTGTGCAGATAGGGCAGGGCGGCGGAGGTGACGTCTACGGCCGCCCGACAGTTGAGATCAATCATGGCGCTGTTGTCCGCTGCGGAGATGGAGCGTGACTGCCCGATCCGTCCGAAGCCGGCGGCGCAGACCAGTACGCGGATTTCCGGCTGCTCCCGGTTTAAAAGGGCGCTGAGCGCCTCAAGGCTCTCCGGCCGGGTCAGATCCATGGGAAGGGGCCGGACAGGCACGGGAGAGAGCGCCTCCAGGGCGTCCAGACGGTCCTTCCGCCGGGCGACGGCCCAGATTTCGTCCAGTCCGCCCTCTGCGCCCAGCCGGCGGACAAATTCCCGCCCCAGGCCGCTGGAGGCCCCGGTGACCACGGCGATACGCATACAGATTCCTCCCATGCTGTGTGATTGCACCTATTATAAACCGGTTTTTGGCAGAAGTCTTGACTTTCGCAAAAAGTTTTCCGAGGCCCTGCGCTCCGGAGAGCGGAAAGCTCGCCCAACGGCGGAGAAAAAAGGAGAAGTGTCGATGGATTTGAAAATTACGGATCAGGTGACTCCAAAGGACACGGAGGAAATTTTTCAGAACCTGCTGGAGTACAATCTCGCCCGGATCGAGGATCGAAATCCCCGGAAGCTGGGCGTTTTCCGGGAGGACGCATCCGGCAGAAAGCTGGCGGGACTCATCGGCGAGACCCACGGCAGATGGCTCAGCGTCCAGTATCTCTGGGTGGACGAGGCCCTTCGGAGAAGCGGCGTGGGCAGCGCGTTTCTGCGCCGGGCGGAGGAGGAGGCCAGGGCCCGGGGCTGCCGGTACGCCTTCGTGGACACCTTTGATTTCCAGGCGCCGGAATTTTACCGGGGACACGGCTATCGGGAGGTATTTACGCTGGAGGAGTACCCGGTGACGGGAAAACGCCACTACTATACCAAGGAGCTGTAACCGGCGCAGAGATAAACGCGGCGGAAAAGCGGGGCGGGGGACGGCTGTCCTCCGCCCCGCCGCGTCTGCCTGCGGACGGTACGGAGCAAAAGCCGGGGACTGAAACCAACGGGTGCCGGAATAGAATCTCCCAGAGACTTCAAAAGCGGAAAGGGGATTCTATGTCGGACGGATGGATGAAATTCAACAGCCTGCTCCACGGTGTCGTGTGGGGGCCGCCCATGCTGCTCCTGCTCATCGGCGGCGGCGTGTATCTGACGGTGCGCCTGCGCTTTTTCCAGTTCACGTATTTTCGCCGCGCCCTGCAAAATACCGTGGGCAGGTGCTTTCACCGCCGGGAGAGGGGCGCCGCTCCAGGGAGCATTACGCCGTTTCAGGCCATGACCACGGCGCTGGCAGCCACAGTGGGGACAGGGAGCATAGTGGGCGTCACCGGCGCCATCGCCCTGGGCGGGCCGGGAGCGGTGGCGTGGATGGAGCTCTCCGCGCTGGTGGGCATGGCCACCAAGTTTTCCGAGGTGACGCTGGCGGTCCGCTATCGGGAGAGGAACGCCCGGGGCGAGTGGGTGGGCGGCCCCATGTATTACATCCGCAGGGGCCTGGGAAAGGGCTGGGCGTGGCTGGGGACGGTTTTCGCGCTGTTCGGGGCCGCCGCGGCCTTCGGAATCGGAAATCTGACCCAGATCAACTCCATCGCCTCCGCCGCTTCCTCCGCGGCACGGGTGCTCTTTCCCGCAGGGGGAGCCGCCGACTATACGGTCTGCCTGGGGGCCGGTGTCGTCATGGGATGCGCCTGCGCCCTCACCTATCTGGGCGGCGTCCGGCGGATCGGAGCGGTGACGGAGAAGCTGGTGCCCGTCATGGCGCTGGCCTATCTGGCCGCCTGTCTGGCGGTGATCAGCCTGTATGCCGGGCGGCTTCCGGGGGTGTTCCGGGAGATCCTGGCGGGGGCGGTATCCCCCCGGAGCGCCGTGGGCGGCGTGGTGGGCATCACCCTGCGGGACGCCATGAGCCGGGGCGTCTCCCGGGGAATTTTCTCCAATGAGGCCGGCTTGGGCTCCGCGCCCATCGCCCATGCCTCCGCGGACACGCCGGGACCCGTGCAGCAGGGGCTGTACGGGATTTTTGAGGTCTTTATGGACACCGTGGTGATCTGCACCCTCACCGCCCTGGTGATCCTGACCAGCGGCGTTTCCATCCCCTACGGCACCGATCCGGGGGTGGCCCTGGCCAACCAGGCCTTCGGTGCGGTATTCGGCCCGGGGGCATCGGTGGCAGTGGCAGTGGGGATTATCCTCTTTGCCGGCTCTACACTTTTGAGCTGGGGCCTCTACGGCATCCGCTGCGCGGAGTATCTGCTGGGGCCGGGGGCGGTGGTGCCGTATGAGATCCTCTTTTGCATCGTGACGGTGCTGGGCTCCGTGACGGAGCTGTCCGTCGCCTGGGAGATCGCGGACACCCTCAACGGCCTGATGGCCGTTCCCAACATGATCGCCGTGCTGGCGCTCTCGCCGGTGGTGGCGCGGCTGTGCCGGGAGTACCGGGCGGCCGATCCGGCCCGAAGGGGGCCGCGCTGGAGGGCCGGCAGCGGGAGGAGGCCAAAAATCAATCGAAAAAAACGATTGATTTTGAAAAAAGCGGACGCGGGGCAAAACGGTCATTGACAGACTCCGGCGGGCATGTTATGTTGAAAAACAGAGAAAAAGGGGGAGCGTTGCCGCGTCCCCTTAAAGTGACGTCCGGCGGCGCGGAAAAAGTGCCGGCGGCGTTCTTTGAAAGGAGAAGCACATGGAAGAACAGGATATCAAGCTGACAAAGCTTGCAAAATGCGCCGGCTGCGGCGCGAAGGTGGGCGCCGGCGTGCTGGCCAAGCTGCTGGACGGAATTAAGGTGCACCACGACCCCAATCTGCTGGTGGGCTTTGACAAGAGCGACGACGCGTCGGTATACAAGGTCAGCGACGATCTGGCGCTGGTGCAGACGGTGGACTTTTTCCCGCCCATTGCCGACGATCCCTACCTCTTTGGCCAGATTGCGGCCACCAACGCGCTTTCCGATATTTACGCCATGGGCGGCGAGCCCAAGCTGGCGCTGAATATCATGTGCATCCCGGAATCCATGCCCAAGGACGCGGTGCATCAGCTGCTCCGGGGCGGCTACGACAAGGTGTACGAGGCCGGGGCGCTGATTACCGGCGGCCACAGTATTCTGGATGACGAACCCAAATACGGCCTGGCTGTCACCGGATTTGTGCATCCCGACCGGGTGCTGACCAACTCCGGCGCCCGGCCCGGCGACGTTCTCTTTCTGACCAAGCCCATCGGCATCGGCGTTCTGACCACCGCGGCCAAGGCGGAGATGCTCTCCAAGGCCGGGCTGGAGCTGTCCTACCGGATGATGACCACCCTGAACAAGGCCGCCAGGGACGCCATGGTGAAGTACCGGGTTCACTCCTGCACGGACGTCACCGGCTTCGGCCTGCTGGGCCACACCTATGAGATGGCCCAGGGCAGCGACGTGGAGATCACCCTGCATGTGGACGAGATTGATCTCATTCCCGAGGCCCTGGAGCTGGCCAAGGTGGGAATCCTGCCTGCCGGCATGTACCGCAACCGCACCTTTGCGGAGGCGGGCATCGACGCGGGGGATACCGAGCTTTGCAAACAGGATCTTCTCTACGATCCCCAGACCGCCGGCGGCCTTTTGATTTCCGTAGCCGCGGAGGACGCGGACGCGCTTTACGCGGATCTTAAAAAAACCGTCCCGAGCGCACAGCACATCGGAACGGTTGAGGAATACCGGGGCGGCAAGCGGATCAAGCTTCGCTGACGGTGCGGATGGCGGCCAGTGCGGCCGCCACCTCCGCCTCTGTGTTGGCAAATCCCAGAGAGAAGCGGACGGTTCCCCGGGGAAACGTCCCCAGCGTCTTGTGGGCGGCGGGGGCACAGTGCAGACCGCAGCGCGTCAGAATACCGAATTCGGCCTCCAGCCGGTAGGCGCACTCCGCGTTGTCCCGGCCGGGAAAATCCACGGAGAGGACGCCGCAGCGCCGCTTCAGATCCTCCGTGCCGCACAGGACGGCGCCGGGAATGTCCCGCAGGCCGTCCAAAAACTGCCAGCAGAGCTTCATCTCATGGACCCGCAGCAGCTCCACCCGGCTCTCCTCCACAAACCGCAGGGCCGCCTCCAGCCCGTAGATTCCCGGGATATTGGGTGTGCCCGATTCAAAGCGGTCGGGGAGGAAGGACGGCAGAAGCTCGCTGTCGGAGGCGCTTCCGGTGCCGCCGGCCAGCAGGGGCGTAAGCTGGGAGGCAAACGCGTCGGTCATCAGCAGCGCGCCGATGCCGGAGGGGCCCAGAAGGCCCTTATGGCCGG
Source organism: Oscillibacter sp. (assembly GCA_022652655.1). Classification (GTDB taxonomy): domain Bacteria; phylum Bacillota; class Clostridia; order Oscillospirales; family Oscillospiraceae; genus Oscillibacter. The sequence continues at coordinate 6,541 of JALCRQ010000040.1, forward strand.
GGACGCTCATGGCCGAGAGATGGTATTTTGCGAAATCCACCGGGTAGTGGCCGGCGGTCTGGGCGGCGTCCAGCAGAAAGGCGATGCCGTGCTGGGCGCAGATCGTTCCAACGGCCTCGGCGTCCTGGACGGTGCCGCACACATTGGAGCCGTGGGCCAGAATCAAAAGCCGGGTGTTGGGACGGATCAGGGGCGGAATATCCGCCGGATCCAGGCATCCCTCCCGGTCGCAGGGGATCCGGTCAAAGGCCACGCCCTCCAGCTGCACCAGGGGCCGCATGACGGCGTTGTGTTCCATGTCGCTGACGAGGCAGTGGTCGCCGGGGCGGAGAAACCCCTTGATGGCCAGATTGAGTCCGGCGGTGGCGCCGGAGGTGAGAATTACGTGAGTGGGCGATTCCGGGAAGTGAAAGAGCCGGGCCAGCCGCTCCCGCAGCTGCAGGGCCACCATGCCCGCGTCCTGAGCGCTGCCGTATACCGAGCGGTTGATGGTGGCGCCCACGGAATCCATGTACGTTTTCATACGGTCGCTGACGCCGGCGGGTTTCGGAAAGGAAGTCGCCGCATTGTCGAGATAGATTGTTTTCATGGAGATCCCCCCTTACTGCGAAGCATATCATAGGGTTACCAGAATGTCACATAGAAAAAAACGATGGAAAAGGCGAGGCGGCTATGCTGGAGATCAGTCTCAAACAACTGGAGACCTTTGTGGCGACGGCGGAATACAACAGCTTTACCAGGGCGGGTGAGGAATTATACCTGACCCAGTCCACCGTCAGCGCCCACATCCGGAGCCTGGAGCAGGTGCTGGGGACGCTGCTGATTCAGCGGGGTTCCCGCAAACGGATCGCCCTGACGGAAGAGGGCAAGCGGGTATACGGCGAGGCCAAGGAAATCCTCAGCCGCTGCCAGACGCTGCAGGACATGACGGAAAACACCCACAGCCGGGAGCTGACCATCGGCGCGTCCACAGTTCCCGCGCAGTATCTGCTGCCGGCGCTGATGTCGGGCTTTATGCGCCGGTACAGCGACAGCCGCTACCTGCTCAAGCGGGGCGACAGCATGGGGATTCACCAGCTGCTGGAGCAGGGGGAGGTGCGCATCGGCTTTGTGGGCACGGCGCTGGACCGTCAGAATTACGCGTACCATACGCTCACCGAGGACAGGCTGGTGCTCATCACCGCGGATACGGAGCGATTCCGCACCCTGAAGGCCCAGGGAAAATACGGACGGGATCTTTTGGGCGAGCCTATGATCCTGCGGGAGGAGAGCTCCGGCACCCGCCGCGCCATGGAGGCCTACCTCAAGCACAATCATATTCCCCGGGATTCCCTTTTGAGCGTGGCCTGCATGGATAACCCCGAGGCCATTAAAAACAGTGTCTCCCAGGGGATGGGCGTATCGGTGGTGTCCTACCTGGCCGTACAGGAGGAACTGGACGCGGGCAAGCTCCTGGCCTTCGACCTGGACCCGGAGGGCGCCTACCGGAAAATTTACGTGACGTTCCGCAAGGAGACGGTGCTCACGGAGATCGAACAGCGCTTCATCAGCTACATCCGCGCCGAAATGCGCTCCAATCATCGATAAAATCAATAGAACCGGCGCTGCCATCGAAAACCCGAATTGGCCTTTTCCCAGACTTTTTCCTATACTGTCAGATGGGATCCGCGGATTGTGCGGAATTCTGTGTGATTTTTGATAGGAGAGTTGAAATGAAAAAGGTAAACTGGCTTGTAGTCCTCACCGGCGCACTGATCGGCCTTGCGGCCCTGGTGCTGACGGCCCAGGGCAACCCCGCGAACATGGGCTTCTGTATTGCATGCTTCCTCCGGGATATTGCAGGGGCCGTAGGTATGCACAGCGCCGCGAAGGTGCAGTATGTCCGCCCGGAGATCATCGGCCTGGTGCTGGGCGCGTTTGTGATGTCCGTGGCCACGAAGGAGTTCCGCGCCAAGGCCGGCTCCTCCCCGGCGACCCGCTTTGTGCTGGGCGCCTTTGTGATGATCGGCGCACTGGCATTTTTGGGCTGCCCCCTGCGCATGGTGATCCGGCTGGGAGGCGGAGACGCCAACGCGCTGGTGGGCCTGGCGGGCTTTATCATCGGCATTGTCATCGGCGTGCAGTTCCTCAAGCGGGGCTTTTCCCTCAAGCGCGCCTATGAGGTGGGCAGCGCGGAGGGCGGCGTTCTGCCCGCCGTGGTCACCGGTCTGCTGATCCTGGTACTGGCGGTGCCGGCCCTGTTTAAGGCCAGCACCGAAGGCCCCGGCTCCATGCACGCGCCGATGCTGCTGGCGCTGGTCATCGCTGCCGTGGTGGGCGCGCTGGCGCAGAAGGCCAGAATGTGCATGGTGGGCGGCATCCGCGACGCGGTGCTGTTCAAGGATTTCAAACTGCTCTACGGTTTCGTCGCCATTTTCCTGGTGGTGCTGGCCGGCAATCTGATTACCGGCAGCTTCCGCTTCGGCTTTACCCTGCAGCCCATCGCCCATTCCAGCCACCTTTGGAACCTGCTGGGCATGGTCCTGGTGGGCTGGGGCTCCGTGCTGCTGGGCGGCTGCCCCCTGCGCCAGCTGATTCTGGCGGGCGAGGGCAACGGCGATTCCGCCGTCACGGTGTTCGGCATGGTGGTGGGCGCCGCCCTGGCTCACAACTTCGGCCTGGCCGGCAATCCCGATACCCTGAACGAGGCCAAGGAGTTGGTGGTGGGCGGAATCTCCACCGCCGGCAAGATCGCGGTGATTCTGGGCTTTGCGGTTCTGGCGTTTATCTCCGCCGTGAACCTGCCCAAAGAAGAAAAAGCGGCCGTTGGCGCGAAAGCCGCCTGAGAGGAGAGACGACATGATTGACGCAAGAGGATATTCCTGCCCCACTCCGGTGGTGATGGTGCAGAAGGCCGTCAAGGCCGGGAATCCCGATACACTGGAGGTTTTGGTGGATAATCAGTGCTCCGTGGAGAACGTGACCCGGTTTGCCCGCTCCGGCGGCTATCAGGTGGCCGTGGCGGCAGAGGGGCGCGATTTCCGTCTGAAGCTGCAGAAGTGAGCCAGTACATCGCCACCTTCCACACGCATCTGGCAGCGCTGCTGACCTGCCGGACGCTGACCGGACTGGGCGTGTCCGCCCGGATGATGCCGGTCCCCCGGAAGCTCAGCTCCTCCTGCGGCACCTGTATCCGCTATGAGGCGGAGGGGCCGCGGCTGGACGCCATGGATACGGATGTGGAGCGGGTTTACGAAACGGACGGTCAGACGTATACGCTGCTGAAAGAAAATCGCTGAGAGCGGATGTCCCGCCGCGGCACGCAGGGCCGCGGCGGGACATTTTTGCGCGCCTTGGGGCGGAAAAATGGAACCGATGGTTTACAACCGGCGCAAAACAGATTATATTTGAACTACTGACGGGAACCGGCCCAGGCCGGAGCAACGAAATGGAGTGAAAAAAGATGGACAATCAAATTCTTCGGGGAATCCCGAAGGTGGACGAGCTTTTGAAATCTTCCGCGCTGCAGGCCGCGTGCCGGGGGCTGGCGTCCCAGACGGTCACCGAGACGGTGCGCCAGGTGCTGGAGGAGCTGCGGGGCGGCGTCCTGGCCGGCGAGATCGCGGAGCTGCCGGATTCCCAGGCGCTGTGCGCCCGGATCGCCGCCCGGGCCCGGGCGGCAAGTCTGCCGTCGCTGCGGAGCGTCATCAACGGCACCGGCGTGGTGCTGCACACGAATCTGGGCAGGGCGTGCCTGTCCGGACGGGCCGCGGCGGCCGTGGAGGCGGTGGCGGGGAATTACTCCACGCTGGAGTATGACGTGGCCCACGGCAGGCGCGGACTGCGCTATTCCCATGTGGAGGAGCTTTTGTGCCGGCTCACCGGGGCGGAGAGCGCGCTGGTGGTGAACAACAACGCGGCGGCGGTGCTGCTGATCCTCTCGGCCATGGCCGCAGGCGGCGAGGTGCCCGCGTCCCGGGGCGAGCTGGTGGAAATCGGCGGATCCTTCCGGGTGCCGGATATCATGGAGAGCTGCGGGGCGCTGCTGCGGGAGGTGGGCACCACCAACAAAACCCACCTGAGCGACTATGAGCGGGCCATCGGGGAGAACACCCGGGCATTGATGAAGGTTCACACCAGCAACTTCCGGATCGTCGGCTTTACGGAATCGGTGCCGCTGGGAGAGATGGTGAAGCTGGCCCACGATCACGGCCTTCCGGTGATCGAGGATCTGGGCAGCGGGTGCCTGGTCAATCTGGAACAGTTCGGCATCCACGGCGAGCCCACGGTGCAGGACTCTGTCCGGGCGGGAGTGGACGTGATCTCCTTCTCCGGCGACAAGCTGCTGGGCGGCCCCCAGGCGGGTATCATTGTGGGCCGGCGGGAGCTGGTGGAGCAACTGAAAAACCATCCCCTGACCCGGGCCATGCGGGTGGACAAGATGACGCTGGCAGCCCTGGAGGCGACGCTCCGGTCCTATGCCGACGGCACGGCGGCGGAGGAGATCCCCACGCTGGAGATGCTGGCCCTGACGCCGGACACGCTGCGGGCACGGGCGGAGAACCTCTGCACCATGCTGACGGAGCGCGGCGTGCACGCGGAGGTCATTCCGGAGCAGGATCAGGTGGGCGGCGGTTCCGTTCCCACCCAGCTGCTGCCCACCTGCGCCGTGGCCGTCACACCGGTCGGATGCAGCGTGGACGCGCTGGAGGAGGCCATGCGGGTGCGGGAGCGGCCCATCATCGGCAGGATCGCCCATGACCGCTATCTGCTGGACGTCCGCACCCTGCGGGAGGACGAGTTTGCCTGTGTGGCGCAGGCACTGACGGAGACGGCGCTATGAAACATGTCATCATCGGCACGGCCGGCCATGTGGATCACGGAAAGACCATGCTGATCAAGGCCCTGACGGGCATCGATACGGATCGCCTGATGGAGGAGAAGAAGCGCGGCATCACCATTGAGCTGGGCTTTGCCCATCTGGACTGGCCCGACGGCACCCAGGCCGGAATCGTGGACGTACCGGGCCATGAAAAATTTATCAAGAACATGCTGGCAGGCGCCGGCGGCATCGACCTTGCGATGCTGGTGGTGGCCGCGGACGAGGGGTTTATGCCCCAGACGGTGGAGCACCTGGACATCCTGTCGCTGCTGGGGATTCAAAACGGCCTGGTGGTCATCACCAAAAAGGACATGGTGGAGCCGGAGTGGCTGGAGATGATGCGCGAGGAGGTGGCCGAGCGGGTCAAGGGCACCTTCCTGGAGGGGAAGCCCATCCTGGAGGTCTCCGCCTATACCGGAGACGGCATCCAGGCCCTGCGGGACGAGCTGCATGGGATGGTTTTGGCTGTGGGGGAAAAGAGCGCCAGAATCCCGTTCCGCCTGCCGGTGGACCGGGTCTTTTCCGTGGACGGCTTCGGAACCGTGGTCACAGGCACGCTGATCGAGGGGTGCATGAACGACGGGGAGCCGGCGGAGCTGGTTCCCTCTGGGACGGAAACCCGGATCCGCAATCTGCAGGTACACGGCAGGAATGTGGAGACGGCCTTTGCCGGACAGCGGGTGGCCGTCAATCTGGCGGGGCTGAAAAAGACGGACATTCAGCGGGGCGACACGGTGGCCCGGCCCGGTACGGTGCGGATTTCCCGGATGCTGGACGTGCGGCTCCAGGCCCTGCGGGACTCCAAGCGCACCATTCTCAACGACACGCAGGTGCACCTCTACCACGGGGCGGCGGTGCTGCTGGCCAAGGTGATTCTGCTGGACCGGGACAGCCTGGGCCCCGGGGAGAGCTGCTATGCGCAGCTGCGGCTGGCGGAGCCCATCGCCTCCAAGAACGGGGACCGGTTTGTCATCCGGTTTTTCTCCCCGCTGGAGACCATCGGCGGCGGCGTCATTCTGGACGACGCGCCGGAGCGCCACAAGCGCCGGGTTCCCGCGGTGCTGGAGGCGCTGAAGATTAAGGAGAGCGGCTCCGGAGGCGACCGGGTGATTCAGACTGTCTCTGAATTTGCCCTGGCGCTGCCGGACGCCGCCAAGCTCTCCGCCAAGCTGGGCATGGAGCGGGAGGAGCTGCAGGGCGAGCTGGACGGGCTGCTCTCCGTGGGACGGGTGACGGAGCCGCTGCCGGGCCGGTATGCGGCCGCCTCCGCCGTGGACGGCGTGTGGAAGAGCTGCGAGAGCCTGCTGACCGGCTACCACAAGCAAAATCCGCTTCACGCGGGCATGCGGGCGGCGGAGCTGCGGCAGAAGCTGTTTAAGTCCATGGATCAGACGCTGGCGGACGCGTTTCTCCGGGAGCTGTGCCAGGAGGGGCGGATCCGCCGGATTCAGGAGGCGGATCGCTACGCCCTGGCGGATTTTGAGGTACATTTCACCAAGCGTCAGACCGCCCTGGAAAAACAGATTCTGGAGATTTACCGTGCCGCCGGGGTGGAGACTGCCACAGTGGACGAGGTGCTCGCCTCCTTCCCGCCCAACGAAAAGACCGACGCCAAGCAGGTGCTGGACAGTCTGGTCACCGGCGGAGGGCTGGTGATGCTGGCGCCGCAGCTGTGCTGGCACCGGGAGACTTACGAGCGGGCGTGCGCCGTGGCGAAGGAGCACTTTGCCTCCCACGAGACGCTGACGCTGGCGGAAATGCGGGATCTGCTGGGTACCTCCCGCAAGTACGCGCTGGCGGTGCTGGAGTATTTTGACCGGGGGCGCATCACCAAAAAAGAGGGGGATTTCCGTCGGCTGGGCCAGGGCTTCTGAGCCGGCTTCGGCGGAAAAGGCCGAAAATAGTCTTGCCATTTCGCAAGGGCCGTGTTATAATTTGCCGCGGCGGTTCAATGACCGTCCCAGGCGGAGCGCCCGGCCGATACCGGTTCGCTCCGCAGCCGGACTTTGGGAGTAGATGGGTGCTGGTGTGCCCCCCGGTCTTCAAAACCGGTGAAGGTGGTGAAGAGCCGCCCAGGTGGGTTCGATTCCCACATATTCCCGCCAAAGGACGCGCTGCGCGTATGTGCAGCGCGTCTTTTATTCTGTTTTGAGGAGGGGGGAGCAGGGGATGGATCTGCGGGAAATGGAGATATTTGTCTGTGTCATGGAGACGGGCAGCTTTTCCCGGGCGGCGGAGCGTCTGAAGCTGAGCCAGCCCACCGTCAGCGCCCGGATCAGCGCGTTGGAGCGGGCGCTCAAGGTGCGCCTGATTTTCCGGACCACCAAGGAGCTCCGCCCCACGGAGGCGGGACGGCTGTTCTACTGGCGCGCCCGCCAGATCCTGGCGCTGCGGGACGACGCCCTGCGGGAGCTGCAGGCTGTCTCCACGGAGGTGCGGGGGATCGTTGCGGTGGCGGCCTCCTCGGTTCCGGCCCACTACCTGCTGCCGGAGCTGCTGCGCAGCTTTCGGGAGAAATTTCCCGATATTGCCTTCGACGTGCAGACCACGGACAGCCAGGAGGCGGTGGATCGGGTGAGCTCCCGCCAGGTTGAGATCGGCTTTTGCGGCACGCTGATCCGGTCGCCCAAGTGCGTGTTCCGGGAGCTGGCCAGCGACCAGCTGCTGGTGATTACGCCCAACACGGCGCAGTTCCGGCAGTACCGGGCCACCGGCTTTCCGGTTCGCCGGATCGAAAGCGAGCGGCTGATCTGCCGGGAAAAGGGAAGCGGCACTCGGAAGGAGACGGAGCTTTTTCTGCGGGCTATGGGCGTGGATCCCGCCAGACTGGAGATCGCCGTGGAGGTCCGCTCCAGCGCGCAGATTCAGCAGCTGGTGAGCGCGGGGCAGGGGATCGCCGTCCTCTCCCGCAGCGCGCTGGACACGGAGAAGTACGACCTGCTGTCTTTCGACTTCGACAATACCAAGCTGCGCCGGAAGCTGTACATGCTCCGCTGCCGGAACGCGGATCTCTCCCCGGCCGCCCGGACCTTTTTCAGCTTTGCGGAGGAGTACTGCCGCCGCAGACGGTGAAAAACGGAAAAAAAGAGCCGCCCGCCCTTGTACAAAACGGAGAAAGTTTGTGAAAAAAAACGCGGTCCACCCGTAAAAGAGATTATATTGACCGGGGAAAATGATATAAATATTGAATAACACCCTAAAAACCCCAATTTATTGTCACTTTCACAATGGAAAAATTGACAATCCGGCAGGACAGTGATTTTCACAAAAACACATTTATAGGAAAAACAAATAAATCACACTTCCCCCTTGATTTTTGTCCGCAAATCGCGTTTAATGTTCAATGGAGAGAATTGATGGCAAAGACCGCTCTCCGTCAAAACAGAATATTGTGGATGATGGATGCAGGAGACTCGCCCCAGGGGCGGGGCCGAAGAGATAAGTGCCGTATCCCGCCGGAGCGGCATGAAAATTTCAGGCAAAAAGACTGCATTCTGACAGAACTCTGGAAAGCGTAAGCACCGAAGGAGCAACCCGGCAGCGGGGAATCTCTCAGGTTCAGATACAGGGGCAGGCAACGGGATGTTTTTATAGGTTGTCTGCCCAATTTTTATCGGCCGGGGAACGGCCAGATCCGGCGGACGCGCCAAAAGCGGCGCGGCACGGCGTTTTTTTATCGGAGAGCGGAGTCGAACGGAAAGGGGAACGGTCAGAAAACATGAAAAGCAGTCACGATTATCTGATCGTTACCAACAACCCCCTGGTGGCGCGTTGCATGGGCGGCGCCTATCAAATTCAATTTTTCGAGGGG
>JALCRQ010000041.1 GCA_022652655.1 Oscillibacter sp.
CTCCCGAAGTCATTTGAGGAGGACGCCGAAATGTCTATGAATATCAAGAAGGGCGACACCGTCGTCGTCCTGTCCGGCAAGGACCGCGGCAAGAAGGGCAAGGTTCAGGGCACCGTTCCCGCCGCCGGCAAGGTGGTCGTGGAGGGCATCAACATTGTGACCTGCCACGTCAAGCCCCGCAAGCAGGGTGAAGAGGGCGGCATCGTCAAGCGCGAGGCTGCCATTGCCTCCTGCAAGGTGCAGGTTGTCTGCCCCAAGTGCGGCAAGGGAACCCGCGTCGCACACAAGATAGAAGACGGTAAGAGCGTCCGCGTGTGCAAGCACTGCGGTGCGAATCTGTAAGAAAGGGGAGTAGACGAAGATGGCAAGACTGAAAGAGAAATACAAATCCGAGGTCGCTCCCGCTCTGATGAAGCAGTTCCAGTATAAGAGCGTCATGCAGATCCCCAGAATCGAGAAGGTCGTCGTGAACGTAGGCTGCGGCGAAGCAAAGGAAAACGCCAAGATTCTGGACAGCGTCGTCAGCGATCTGGGACAGATTACCGGCCAGAAGGCGATTATCACCAAGGCCCGCAAGTCCATCGCAAACTTCAAAATCCGTGAGGAAATGCCCATCGGCGCCAAGGTTACGCTCCGCGGCGAGAGAATGTGGGAGTTCCTGGATCGGCTTTTCAACGTGGCGCTGCCCCGTGTGCGCGACTTCAACGGCATCAACCCCAACTCCTTCGACGGCCGCGGCAACTATGCCCTGGGCGTGAAGGAACAGCTGATCTTCCCCGAGATCGAGTACGATAAGATCGATAAGATCCGCGGCATGGACATCATTATTGTCACCACCGCGCACACCGACGAAGAGGCCCGTTACCTGCTGGAGCAGGTCGGCGCTCCCTTTGCCCGCTAAGGAGGAAGATGAACAATGGCTAAGAAATCCATGATTCTCAAGCAGCAGGCTCCGGCCAAGTACTCCACCCGGAAGTACAACCGCTGCAAGCTCTGCGGCCGTCCTCATGCCTATCTCCGGAACTACGGCGTGTGCCGTATCTGCTTCCGTGAGCTGGCGTACAAGGGCGAGATCCCCGGCGTCCGCAAGGCCTCGTTCTGAGAGCCCGCGGCCGTCACCCCGCTGTAAGCAAGAGCAATTTTGCTTTGGTGATACCAGGATGGCGAAAGGTCACTGTGAATTGAGCACCATGCAGCAGCAGACTGCTCCATTCATAGTGATACCTCGCTGCCAAAACGGCAGGAATGTCGTAACTCTAAAACAGGAGGAAATGAAATGCATATCACCGATCCGGTTGCGGATATGCTGACCCGCATCCGCAACGCAAACAACGCAAAGCATGAAACCGTTGACATCCCCGCCTCCAATATGAAGAAGAGCATCGCTCAGATTCTGCTGGATGAGGGCTATGTCAAGAGCTTTCAGATTGTGGACGACAGCCTCCAGGGCATGATCCACATCACTCTGAAGTACAACGCCGGCAAGGAGAAGGTCATCACCGGCCTCCGCCGTGTCAGCAAGCCCGGCCTCCGCGTTTATGTGGGCGCGGACGAACTGCCCCGTGTTCTGCGCGGCCTGGGCACCGCGATCATTTCCACGTCCAAGGGCGTCATGACTGATAAAAAGGCCCGCGAGGCCCATGTCGGCGGCGAAGTCCTTGCATTTATCTGGTAAGGAGGGTATTTGAACAATGTCTAGAATTGGCAGAATGCCCATTACCGTTCCCGCCGGCGTCACCGTAAACATCGCCGAGGGTAATGTGGTTACCGTCAAGGGACCCAAGGGTGAGCTTCATAAGGCTCTGCGCCCTGAAATGATCATCAAACAGGAAGGCAACACGATCACCGTGAGCCGTCCTTCCGAGGATCAGTTGCACCGCAGCCTCCACGGTCTGACCCGTGCGCTGCTGGAGAATATGGTCATCGGTGTGACCAATGAGTATTCCAAGGAACTGGAAGTCAACGGCGTTGGCTACCGTGTGTCCAAGGAGGGCAAAAACCTGGTTATGAACCTGGGCTTTTCCCATCAGGTGATCGTTCCCGAGATCGAGGGCATTACCATTGATGTCCCCGCTCCCAATAAAATTGTGATTCACGGCTGCGACAAGCAGGCCGTCGGCCAGTTTGCCGCCGAAGTCCGTGAGAAACGTCCTCCCGAGCCGTACAAGGGCAAGGGAATCAAGTACGCCGACGAGACCATCCGCCGCAAGGTTGGTAAGACCGGCGCCAAGAAGTAAGGAGGTGTGCCGAAATGATTAAAAAGATCGATACGAATGCGCAGCGCATCAAGCGCCATAAGAGAGTGCGCGCCAAGGTTTCCGGCACTCCGGAACGTCCCCGTCTGAATGTTTTCCGCAGCGAGGCCAACATTTACGCCCAGATCATCGATGATGTCAGCGGCGCAACGCTGTGCTCCGCGTCCTCTCTGGATAAAACCGTTGAAGGATACGGCGGCAATGTGGCCGCGGCATCCGCAGCAGGCAAGCTGCTTGCCCAGCGCGCTTTGGCAAAGGGAATCGAGAACGTGGTCTTTGACCGCGGCGGCTACCTTTATCACGGCCGCGTGCAGGCACTGGCCGAAGGCGCCCGTGAGGGCGGCCTGAAGTTTTAATCGGAGGGAGGAACAACAAAATGCCTAGATATGAAAGAGAGCCCAGCGAGTACGCTGAGAAGGTTGTCGCCCTCAATCGCGTTTCCAAGACCGTCAAGGGCGGCCGCGTGATGAAGTTCGCCGCACTGGTTGTGGTGGGCGATCAAAAGGGCAAGGTTGGCTACGGCCTAGGCAAGGCCGCTGAGGTTCCCGAGGCAATCCGCAAGGGCCTGGAAGCCGCCAAGAAGAATATGATTACGGTGACGATGTCCGGCTCCACCGTTCCCCACGAGACCATCGGCGTGGCCGGAGCCGGCCGCGTGCTTTTGAAGCCCGCCGCCCCCGGTACCGGCGTGATTGCCGGCGGTGCTGTCCGTGCCGTCGTCGAAGCGGCCGGCATCAAGGATATTCGTACGAAGTGCCTGCGCTCCAACAACGCCAACAACGTGGTTGCGGCTGCTTTTGAAGGCCTGCGCTCCATGCGCGGCCCCGAGGAAGTCGCCCGTATCCGCGGCAAGAGCGTCGAAGAGATTGTGGGTTAAGGAGGGGCTTAAAATGGCAAACTTAACAATTAAGCTCGTCAAGAGCCTAAGCGGCCGTCTGGATAAGCAGATTGCGACCGCCAATTCCCTGGGGCTTCGCAAGATCGGTGATCTTACCGTGCAGCCCGACAACGATCAGACCCGCGGCAAGATCGCCAAGATCGGCTATCTGCTGCAGGTCACCGAAGAGGGAGGGAACAACTGATGAAACTGAGTGAACTGTCTCCCGCTGAGGGCAGCGTTCGCAGCCCCTACCGCAAGGGCCGGGGCGCCGGCAGCGGCAACGGCAAGACCGGCGGCCGGGGCCATAAGGGCCAGCTGGCCCGCTCCGGCGGAAAAACCCGGATCGGCTTCGAAGGCGGCCAGATGCCTCTGGCCCGCCGTGTCCCCAAGCGCGGCTTTATCAACATCTTCGCAAAACCGCTGGAGATCATCAATCTGAGCTCCCTGAACGTCTTTGAAGACGGCGAGACCGTTACCGCGGAGAGCCTGCTGCAAAAGGGCGTCCTGAACAAATGCGAGTTTGGCTACAAGGTTCTCGGAAACGGGAAGGTAACCAAAAAAGTGACGGTCAAAGCCAATGCCTTTTCCAAGTCTGCCAAGGAGGCAATCGAGGCAGCCGGCGGAAAGGCCGAGGTGATGTAACGTGATCCAGACGATTCGCAAAGCGTGGGGCATCCCCGAGCTGCGGAAGAAGATCATCTTTACACTCCTCATCCTGCTGATTTACCGTCTCGGCAACGCGATTACGGTTCCCTACGTCAACGTGAAGATGCTGAGCCAATATCTGGAACAGATGGGCACGACCGTGCTGGGCCTCTACAACGTGATGTCCGGCGGCGCCTTTGCACAGGCTACGGTGTTCGCCCTCTCCATCCAGCCCTATATCAACAGCTCCATCATCATCCAGCTGCTGACGGTGGCAATTCCCGCGCTGGAGCGGCTGGCCCGCGACGGCGGCGAGGAGGGCAAGCGGAAGATCGAATCCATCACCCGCTACACCACCGTGGCCATTGCCATTCTGCAGGGCTTCGGCTACTTCATGCTGATGAAGCACTACAACCTGCTGAGCGTTAGCGATCCCACCATCTGGAACGCGCTGGTCATCATCGTTTCGTTTGTGGCCGGTTCCTCGTTCGTTATGTGGATGGGTGAGCAGGTGACGGAGTTCGGCGTAGGAAACGGCATTTCCATTATCCTGTTCGCCGGCATTCTGGCCCGTGTGCCCTATATGATCTCCTCCGGAATTACCGGCGTTCAGAACTGGGCTGCCGGCAAGACCGCCGCGGACAACGTGTCTGTGCTGCATCCGGTCATGGTTCCCCTGCTGATCATCGGCGTGCTGGCTCTCATCGTCTTTATCGTGTTCATCAACGACGCCGAGCGCCGGATCCCCGTTCAGTACGCAAAGCGTCAGGTCGGCCGGAAAATGTACGGCGGCCAGAACACCAACCTGCCTATGAAGGTGAACATGTCCGGCGTTCTGCCCATCATCTTCGCGCAGAGCATTGCGTCCCTGCCGGCTACGATTGCGGCATTTATGAAGCAGCCTGAGAAGGGCACCTTCATGTATTCCTTCCTGCAGGCCATCGACACCAAGTCGATTCTGTATATGGTGGTCTATTTCCTGATGATCATCGGCTTCAGCTATTTCTACTCCACGATTCAGTTCAACCCCGTGGAGATTGCCAACAACCTGAAAAAGCAGGGCGGCTTCATTCCGGGCTTCCGTCCGGGCAAGCCCACTGTGGACTTCATCCGGAAGGTGCTCAACAAGATTACGCTCTTTGGCGCCATCTATCTGGGCATCGTGGCAATCTGCCCGCTGATCCTCGGAAAGGCCGTCAGCAACAATGCCCTGGCCATCGGCGGCACGTCCGTTATCATTGTGGTGGGCGTCGCGCTGGAAACCGTCCAGGCACTGGAGTCCCAGATGCTGATGCGTCAGTACAAGGGATTTCTTGAATAAGCGAGGCAGCTTGATATGAAATTAATTCTTTTGGGCGCCCCCGGCGCCGGAAAAGGAACTCAGGCTGAGCGTTTGTGCAAGACCCTGAGAATTCCCACAATTTCCACCGGCAACATCCTCCGTGCCGCCATGAAGGACGGCACACCCACCGGCCTGAAGGCGAAAGCCTTCATGGACGCGGGCAAGCTGGTCCCGGATGACGTCATCATCGGCATCATCACGGAACGCTTGGCGGCGGAGGACTGCAGGAAGGGCTTTATTCTGGACGGCGTACCCCGCACCATCGCCCAGGCCGAGGCTCTGGAAAACGCCGGAATCAAATTTGACGCCGTTGTCTCCATTGAGATCTCCGACCAGGAGATCATGCAGCGCATGAGCGGCCGCCGCGTGTGTGAATCCTGCGGCGCCAGCTACCATCTGGTGGCTGTTCCTCCCAAAAAGGAGGGCGTGTGCGATGCCTGCGGCGGAAAACTGGTCCAGCGAAAGGATGATGCCCCCGAAACCGTGAAGGCACGGCTCGAGGTCTATCATAAGGAGACAGAACCGCTGAAGAAATTCTATGCGGAGCGCGGTCTCCTGAAGCCTGTTCAGAATCAGCCCCAGGTGGCTGAGACGACGCAGGCCATCCTCCACGCACTTGGGAGATGAGAGTATGATTACGCTCAAATCCCCGCACGAGATCGAATTAATGCGCCGAGCCGGAAAAATTACCGCGACTGCCCGTGCTTTTGCAGGGAAAATGGTAAGACCCGGCGTCACAACCCAGGAGATCGACAGCAGCGTGGAACACTTTATCCGCAAGCAGGGCGCAGTTCCCTCCTTCCTGCACTATGAGGGCTATCCCGGATCCGTCTGCATCAGCGTAAACGACGAGATCATCCACGGGATCCCCGGCCCCCGGGTTTTGGAGGATGGGGATATCGTCAGCGTGGATGTCGGCGCGTACATCGGCGGCTTCCATGGCGATTGTGCCGCGACATTTCCCTGCGGAACCATTTCCTCCGAGGCGCAGAGACTGATCGATGTGACCAGGCAGAGCTTCTTTGAGGGGATTCAGTACGCGAAGGAAGGCCACCGGCTGCTGGATATCTCCGCAGCCGTGCAGCGGTATGTCGAGGAGAACGGATTTTCCATTGTCCGGGAATATGTGGGCCACGGCGTGGGAACCCAGATGCACGAGGCGCCTGAGGTCCCGAACTACGGCCAGCCCGGCCGGGGACCCCGGCTTCTCCGCGGCATGACCATCGCGGTGGAACCCATGGTAAACGCCGGCAGCGCCGCGATCCGTCAGATGCCCAACGGCTGGACCGTCTGCACGCTGGACGGCAAGTGGGCGGCGCACTACGAGAATACGATTCTGATTACGGACGGCGAGCCGGAAATTCTGACGGCTCCCGCGATCTAAGAGGAAACGTATGGAGATTGCAAAATCCAATATCGTCCGGTCGGACGCCGGCAGAGATCAGGGAAAGCTCTTTTTTGTCCTGGGGACAGAGGGGGAGTACCTGCTGCTGGCGGACGGCAAGACGAGGAAGGCGGAAACCCCGAAACGCAAAAAGCGAAAGCACGTGTTGTTTGTGGCGGAGGGGGACGGCCGCCTCGCTGAAAAGATCAGGAGCGAAGAAAAGATCAGCAACAGTGAACTTCGCAGGGCCCTCGCGGCATACCGCGAGAAAAACGATCCGGACCAGGAGGGATAACGTTTGGCAAAATCCGACATGATTGAAGTGGAGGGCGTAGTCGTTGAATCGATGCCCAACACCACGTTCCAAGTAGACATTGGAAATGGTCACACGATTTTGGCGCATATTTCCGGAAAGCTCAGAATGAATTTCATCAGGATTCTGCCCGGCGACAAGGTGACGGTGGAGATGTCCCCGTATGACCTGACCCGGGGCCGGATTACCTGGCGGAGTAAGTAGGAGGTACACGAATTATGAAGGTAAGACCGTCCGTGAAGCCCATGTGCGAGAAGTGCAAGGTGATACGGCGCAAAGGCCGTGTCATGGTGATTTGTGAAAATCCCAAGCACAAGCAGAGACAGGGCTAACTTGAAAGTGGAGGTGCTTTAAGAGTATGGCACGTATTGCCGGTATTGACCTGCCGAAAGATAAGCGGATCGAGATTGGACTCACTTATATCTTCGGTATTGGCAGAAAGAGCGCCAAGGATATTCTGGCGCAGACAGGCATCAACCCCGACACCCGCGTAAAGGATCTCACCGAGGCCGACGAAGCCAAGCTTCGTGAGGCCATTGACCAGAGCTATATGGTGGAAGGCGACCTGCGCCGCAACACTGCTCTGGATATTAAGCGTCTGACGGAGATCGGCTGCTATCGCGGCATCCGTCACCGCAGGGGACTGCCCGTGCGCGGACAGCGCAGCAAGACCAACGCAAGAACCCGCAAGGGCCCCAAGCGGACCATTGCGAATAAGAAGAAGTAAGGAGGGAGATTGAACATGGCAACAGCAAAAACTGGTGCAGCGACCGGCAAAAAGGTCGTCCGCCGCCGCCGCGAAAAGAAGAACATTGAACGTGGACAGGTCCACATCCGTTCTTCTTTCAACAATACGATGGTGACTGTGACGGATACACAGGGCAATGCAATCTCCTGGGCTACCTCCGGCGGAATGGGTTTCCGCGGGAGCAAAAAGTCCACTCCCTTCGCCGCGCAGACCGCAGCGGAGACCGCGGCGCGCGCCGCCATGGAGCATGGCCTCAAAACGGTTGAGGTCTTTGTCAAAGGCCCCGGACAGGGCCGTGAGGCGGCAATCCGTGCGCTGCAGGCAGTCGGCCTGGAAGTGACGCTCATTCGGGACGTCACTCCCATCCCCCACAATGGCTGCCGTCCCCCCAAGCGTCGTCGCGTCTAATCGAGAGTAGGAGGTAAAAACAATATGGCAAGATATACCGGTGCAGTCTGCCGCCTCTGCCGCAGAGAAGGCCAGAAACTCTTTCTGAAGGGCGACCGCTGCTACACGGAGAAGTGCTCCCTGGATCGCCGCGGCTATGCCCCCGGCATGCACGGCAATGCGAGAAATAAGAAGCTCAGCGAGTACGGTGTTCAGATGCGCGAGAAGCAGAAGGCCAAGCGGTATTACGGCGTACTGGAGAGCCAGTTCCGTGACTACTTTGAAAAGGCCAACAAGAAGACCGGCATGACCGGCGAGAATCTGCTGGCCATCCTGGAGACCCGTCTGGACAACGTGGTTTACCGCCTGGGCTACGCCATGAGCCGCGCCGAGGCCCGTCAGCTGGTTCGCCACGGCCATTTCACCGTCAACGGCAAGAAGGTCAACATCCCCTCTTTCCTGGTGAAGACCGGCGACGTCATCGACCTGAAGGACGACTCCCGCAGCCTTTCCAAGATCAAGGGCTCCCTGGAGGCCAATGCCTCCCGTGTGATCCCCAAATGGCTGGATTTCGATAAGAACAAGGCAACCGCCAAGGTTATTGCAGAACCCGCCCGTGAGGACATTGATCTCCCCATCGAGGAGCACCTCATCGTCGAGCTGTACTCCAAGTAATTGGGAGGAAACCCTCAAGAATGTTACGACTTGCAGGCGGCGCGCCGTTTGAGCGCGCCGCAATGAGAAGATGAAGGAGGGTACTGCATGATCGAAATCGAAAAGCCCCAGATTGAGTGCATCGAAACGCCCGGTGACGTGACCTACGGCAAGTACGTGGTGGAGCCGCTTGAGCGCGGCTACGGGACAACGCTGGGCAATGCGCTGCGCCGCATTATGCTTTCCTCTCTGCCCGGAACGGCTGCGACGACGATCAAAATCGCAGGCGTCCAGCATGAGTTTTCCACGATTCCAGGCGTGAAAGAGGATGTCACGGAGATCGTACTGAACGTCAAGAACCTTCTGACAAAGCTGCACTCGGAGGGAATTAAGACCGTCTACATCGAGGCGGTGGGTCCCTGCGAGGTGACGGCTGCGGATATTAAGGCCGACGGAGAGGTAGAGGTCCTCAATCCGGAGCTGCACATCGCCACCCTGGACAACGGGGCGACGCTGAATATGGAGATTACGCTCTCCCACGGCCGCGGCTATGTGCCGGCTGACCGAAACAAACCCGCACAGACCGTGATTGGCCTTATTCCGGTGGACTCCATTTATACCCCGGTTTATAAGGTGAACTATACGGTGGAACCCACCCGCGTAGGCGCTTCCAGCGATTTTGACAAGCTGACGCTGGAGGTGTGGACGGATGGGACGATCTCTGCACGGGATGCGGTTTCCCTGGGCGCGAAGATTCTCTGTGACCATTTCACACTGTTTACGGATCTCAGCGAAAATGTGGGCAGCAAGCCCACTGTCGTGGAGAAGGCCGAGGCGCAGCGTGACAAGGTGCTGGAGCTGACGATCGAAGAACTGGACCTGAGTGTGCGCAGTTTTAACTGCCTGAAGCGGGCCAACATCAACACGGTTGAGGATCTGATTTCCAAGACTGAGGATGAGATGATGAAGGTACGCAACCTGGGCCGCAAATCCCTGGAGGAAGTCATCAACAAGCTGGCCATGATGGGACTTCATCTGGCCGACGATGACAGCAACAACTGATTCTGCCGCCCGGCGGAAACCCGCCGGAGCGCAAAATTCCCGATAAGGAGGAATACCGAAATGCCCGGAACTCGCAAACTCGGCAAGACGACCGACCAGCGGATCGCCATGCTGCGCCAGCAGGTCACGGATTTCCTGGACAAGGGCAAGATGGAGACCACCGTTACCCGTGCCAAGGAGATTAAGCCTCTGGCCGAAAAAATGATTACCCTCGGCAAGAAGAATGATCTGGCCGCCTATCGTCAGGCCATGAGCTTCATTACCCGCGAGGATGTCTGCAAGAAGCTGTTCAAGGAGATTGCTCCCAGCTATGCAGAGCGCAACGGCGGCTACACCAGAATCGTGCGCAGCGGCATTCGCCGCGGCGATGCGGCGGAGACTGCCGTCATCGAACTGGTAAAGTAAAACTCGCCCTTATAACGGCAAAGGCCCTTTGCAATGTGCACACGTCTGCACGCTGCAAAGGGCCTTTCCTTGCGTTTTGAGCGCCGCCGGGGCACCGCCCGCCGGATCGTTCCGCCTCCGGCGTCAGGTTGCATTTCCGGGGAAAACATGATATGATAACCGCAAAGCGGTTATCATATCATGCGCAGCAAAGCGCTGAGCGCTTTGGCGCATTGTGATCGTCCTCCGCCTTGCCCCTTCCGGGGCAACCGGCGGATTTAAAACAACATCCAGGGCCGGCAGTCCGCCCAGGCGGCGCTGCGGTCGGAGAATAAGGGGGGCTCGGCCATGCGGATGATTCACTGTGAGGACTGCGGGAAGCTGTACGACTATGATGACGACGGATTTTGCCCGCACTGCGGCGCGTTTAATCAGCCCAAGCGATCCGCCGACGGCGAGGCGGAACGCGTCAAGCGCGTGGACGGGCTCAGCGAGGAGGGGCATGAGGGCTCCTTCGCCCATCTGGAGTTCCACCGGGAGGAACGGGAGCGCCGGAGAACCGGCCTGGACAAGAGCGTGAAGCGGGACCTTTCTGCTGATAGTCCGGCCCCGTCCGCACAAAAAAGCCCCCGCCCGTCCGGCGCCAAGCATGCGATTCAAAAACCGGCGGCCGCCGGCGGCAAAGGCCCCGGAATCCTGTTTTGGATTTTTTTAGTGATTATTTTGGTGAATATACTGCGCGCCTGTGCGGGAATCTGAACCGTGAGCCCGCTTTTCGGCGGGCGGAAAAAATCAGCATAGGCCGGAGGCCAACGGTACATAAATAGCGTCAGAGAGAAATAAATTCCTCTCTGACGCTATTATATTACCACAAAACGGGCAAAAAAACAAGACTTGTTCTGGTAAGCGGCCGGGTGTAAAAAGAGACAGAGGTGGTTGTATGGAAGATCTCTCGTTCCTGCTGCCGGCGGGGCAGAGCCTGACGGCCGCAAAGCAGGAGGCGGAGCGATGTATGCCCATGCTCCGGAAGTTCGGACTGACACTGACGGAGCAGGAGCTGGGCACTTTGGCGGAGCGCCGCGCCCAGGCGCTGCGGAGTACGGGCCGGGTGGAGTTCGGCGGCAGCGCGCTGCCGGCGCTGATCCGGGGCTTTTGCGACTCTCCCTATCTGCAGCGGGACACCTGCGCTGAGACGCTGGGATCGCTGCAGGAGCTTTTCTACCAGCTGAAGAATTTGACGGAGGACGGCCTGACGGACGAGGAACTGGTGCGGGCAATGCGCACGCTTTACGACGGCAGAGCCGGCGGCAGCGTGGAGTATTTGGAGGGCGTGACAGCGGAGGAACTGCGCCGGGCCGCGGAGGGACAGCCTGCGAACACGCTGCCGGAGACGGAGGAGGACGCAGATGAGGAATGATACGCCCGGACATCTGGCGCCTCAGCCCCGGCGGGAGGAGGGCGAGAGCCGCCTTTCCCGGCAGATCCGCCTGTGGACGCTGCTGGGAGAGCGGGTCAATCTCTATACCATGGGTCAGAGCAGCTCCCTCCGGGCGGAGACAGTGCGCGCCCTGCTGGACTCCGTGCTGTTTACGCTGGGACTGGATCCGGAGGAGCCGGAGGTCTTGTCCCAGCTGCCCCCCGGTGCGCTGGGGGAGGCCTATCAGGCCGGAATCCGGCGCCTGGAGCGAAAGACCGTCTGGGGCAGGCACCTGTGGCAGGCGGTTTGCACCGGCCTGCCTGCCGTTGAAAACAGCTCTATGACTGAAACGCTCCGCAGCATCGGAGCGGGCTGGGAGCACTATGAGGTGCAGCGGTTTGCCCAGGAGTTCCCCTGTGAGATCGACTATCCGCTGTGCAGCCCGGTCTCTGAACGGCTGCTGGGTGTGGAGTATGTGAATGAATACCTCCGCAGGCTCCGGATTGAGAATGGGTTCCTGCGCCGGTTCAATGCGGCGCGGCTGGCGCGGCTGCTGGAGGCGGACTGTCCGAAGTACCGGGAACTGCCGGTAAACCTCTTTGAACCGGCTGCTGCCGCCGCGGTGGGACTGGGCCTGACCGGAGGCGACACGGCGGGACTGACCCTGTCCCGGGCGCAGTATGACCGCCTGAGGCGGCTTCTGGAGCCGCTGCCCGTCTCCGGTATGCGCACGGCGCTTCGCGACGGCGCGCTGCGCTGCGCGGAGGAGCTGGGCGCGTCGGACGAAGGGACCCGGGATTATCTGGCCGCCGCTGCGGAGGCCATGGCGCCCCGGGTGCGCGCGGCGCTGGACGGCGGCGGACTGAAGGGCGTATTTCCGTCCCCGGAGGCGGGACGCTGAAAAAAGAAAGCTCTCCGCAGCGCCAAAAGGCGCGGCGGAGAGCTTTCTTTGGGATCAGTCTTATTTTTCGGACTTGGCACGCTGGGCAAAGACCTTCTGCAGCCAATCCTTGCCGTCCACGAACCGGGCCACAATGTAGCTGACCACGTAGTCGCCGGAGGAGTTGATCATAGTGGCGGGGGGGTCTACCAGGTTGCCGATGGTGATGGCGATGGGGTAGGCCAGCTCCAGTTGGTTGGGGAAGAAGATGGAGCACATGATGAACTCGCCGATATAGCCGCCGCCGGGGATGCCGGACATGCCCACGGAGGAGAGCACCGCCACCACGATAACCTCGACAAAGGTGCCGATGCCGGTAAAGGGCTTGCCGAATACACCGAACAGGAAGGCAATTTTCAGTACGCAGGAGAAGCAGGAGCCGTCCATGTGCATGGTGGCGCCCAGAGGCAGGACGATCTCGCTGACGTCCTCGGGCACGCCGGTCTCCCGGGCCACCTCCATGTTGGTGGGGATGGTGGCCACGGAGGAGCAGGTGCCCAGGCTCGTGACCGCGGGCCGCAGAATGTGACGGAACATCTCGCCTACGGCGCCCTTGCCGCCGCCGAAGCGGGCAAACAGCGGGAAGGCGGTGAACACGTAGATGAAGCACAGGGGATAATAGACCACCAATGCCCGGCCGTAGCCCTTGGCGATGTCGGCGCCGTAGGTGGCCACCAGATCGGCAAAGAAGCCGAAGAAGGCAATGGGCGCGTAATAGGTCACAATCTGAACGACCTTCATCATGCAGTTGGACAGATCATTCAGGAACTTGCCCACCAGAGAGTCGGGGCCGCCGTTGAGGTTGACGCCGAAGCCGAAGATCAGGGAGAACACGATCAGAGGCAGCATGGACCGCCGGGAGAGCAGACCCACGAAATCCTCTGCCGTGAAGAAGCTGACCACGAGATCGGCAATGCTCTTCTGCTCATCCACCGTGCCGGCGGGAATGTCCTTCCACGGGACCAGCACAGGAGGGATGAGCTTCATCAGTACGATCATGATGAGGGCCGCGATGGCGCCGGTCACCACGAAGGTGATGATGGTGGAGGCCATGATTTTCCCCGCACGCTTGCGGCTTCTCATGTTGGCTACGGCGCCCGCGATGGAGGCGAACACCATGGGGACCACGATGCAGAACATCAGGTTGATGAAGATCTGGCCGATGGGCTTGAGCACGGTGGCGCCGGCGGAGACCACATCTCCATCGGCATTTTTGATGCTGGGGAACATGGCGCCTACGATACAGCCGCCGACGATGCCTGCCAGCATGCAGATCAGCAGCCCGTAGGTTTGCATAATGGACTTCTTTTTCATAGCTTAAGACTCCTCCTAAATCTCACATCTGAATCAATCGAAGCGGTGCGCCGCCCGGCGGGAAAGAGAACATTACTCGGCGGGGAAAAGCGTTTCGTCCGAGACCTCGCCCTTTGCCACGATATTGGTGGGACCGGTGAGGTAGAGATCCGTGATCCGGGAACCGGAGCGCTCCACATCCACGCTCAGCCGGCCTCCGGCCATATCTGCCAGTACATGCCGGCCGCTGACCTTCCCCTGCATGGTGAGGACGGCGGCCGTGCTGCCGGTGCCGGTGCCGCAGGCATAAGTGAAATCCTCCACCCCGCGCTCAAAGGTGCGCTCAAAGAACGCATCCTGTCCCATGAGCTCGTAGAAGTTCACATTGGCCCCCTTGGGGAAGGATGGGTGGCTGCGCAGCTTCCTGCCCAGCTCCCGCAGCTCGTGCTCCTCCGCGTTCCGGAGCCCGGCGTAGGGCACCACTGCGTGGGGGAGGCCGGGATTCCCCAGTTCCACGTAGGAGCAGGGGTAGGTGACGCCGTCAACCTCCACAGGGTGGTTCAGCTCCAGTACAGAGGGGTCATTCAGCCGGATGCGGTAGAGCTGCCGGTCAATGCGCCGCCCCGTGACGATGCCCGCGGTGGTCTCCACCGTCTGCGTCGGCCCGGCCAGACCGGTTTCGTAACCGTAGCGGCAGATGCACCGCGCTCCGTTGCCGCACATCTCGCCCTTGCTGCCGTCGGAGTTGAAAAAGAGCATCCGATAGTCGCCGCCCGCCTGGGGGGAGTCCACCACCATCAGCCCGTCGGCACCGATGGACAGGTGGCGATGGCACAGCGTCCGGGCAATCTGGGGAAAGCGGTCCTCCGGGAGACGCTCCTCCAGATTGTTCAGCAGGATGAAATCGTTTCCCGCACCGTTCATTTTCCAGAACTTCACAACAACACCTCCTGCACATTGTCTGTTGCCTTATTCTATCAGCACAAAGAGCGCAAATATACGGGAGTTTGTGCTCTTTAGTATGCGAATCGTGTTGACCTGCCGGGAATTGAGCCGTCCCGCCGTCCGACAGATTGCCGTCTGCCACACCGCCCCTTACATAAATAATGAGGCAATCCATTTGAACCCGGAGGAATCCGATGTTTTTTTGCAAAAAAGGGGAGAATAGGGTTGACAAAGGGGGCGGGTTCTGGTATTCTAACAAAGCTGTCCCGGGGAACGAAGCGAAGGTGGGCAGGGAGCTTAAAAAAGGTTGGCAGGGAAGAAAAAAACTGTTGACAAAAGGGCTCCGGAACCG
>JALCRQ010000042.1 GCA_022652655.1 Oscillibacter sp.
TGCAGGCGGTCTGAACGGGATAGGTTTCGTCGGTTCCAGTGGAGTTGCCGTTGCCGCCGATAAACTTATACTCATGCTTGGAATACATGTCTTGCGAAGGAACGATATCCAGACTGCTGACATTTGCGGGCTCGGTATGCTCCGCATACGGCCAATACCGATCCTCATACGTGTAGTCCCGAACATGGTACGTGGGCTGACCGTCCGTCAGCAGGATCGTGCACTGACGGGTCTTATCAATTCCCGAGAGCGCATTGGTAATCGCGGAATTGCTGCTGGTGAGCAGATTGTTGGCCAGCACCAGGCCCGCCTCGGTGTTGGTGCCGCCATCCGCGCCCAGCCCATCAATGACATCCTGGGCTTCCTTCAGCTTCTCCTGGGAGTTCACATCGATCCAATACTGGGTTCCGCTGACAGCGGAGTCCATGTCGTGGGAGGAAGCGAACTTGGAGAAGGTGACCAGGGCCACCATCCGCTTTTTGGTGGAAAACGCCTCGCCGTCCTTGGCAAACTGAGCCAGAAAATCCTTGGCCGCCGTCTTGGCTTTCCCCAGCTTGGGGTTGTCTTTACTTCCGTCGTGCCCGCTGTTGTAACCCATGGATCCGGAGGTGTCGATCACCAGCACCACCGCCGCGTCGTTGTTGGTGGTGTTTGTGGTCACACCCTTATACTGCACATTGGTGGTCACGTCGAACAGGTTCTCCGTGCCCGTGGCCGTCAGCTCTTTGGACACGATGACGTCCGCGCCGGCCGCGTCGGTCTCTGTGCCGTCGGCCTTATAATACTTCTTTCCGCCGGCGGCGGTGATCTGCGCGTTTTTCTGGTCGGCGACCGCGTCGTCCAGCGTATAGGCAAATGCGCTGATGGGCAGCAGGCTGAACGCCAGCACCAGTGCCATCACCAGGGACAGTACTCTCGTTTTGGTCTTTGCCATGATTCGTTCTCCTTTCATTCTCGCGAGCTCGAAATCGTGGCAGCCGGGCTGCCGTAGCGCGCTGCGCCGTAGGCCCCTTGCTTTGCGTCCCGGAGTTTTCCCCGGTTTGCCGTTTCAATGATCTCATTGGTTCCAATCTTCATTGATCTTCTTTTCACCCTGGGAATCGGTCTGCTCGTTGATCTCCGCTTCTTCTCTCAGCCTCCCGTATTCTGGGCCAGTGCGCTGTGCATCAGCAGCAGCAGCTCCAGTACACTTCGGAAGCTCTCCTCCCGGTCTCCCTCCAGCCAGACTACCGAGCCCTGCCAGCTGGCGTTTTGCCGGAAGATGATCCGCACTGCGAAGGTAGCCAGTTTACCGACCTGCTTCTCCGGCTGCCCCCGTCCTTTTACCGCCGGCACAGGCGCGGGGCGGAATTCCCGGTTTGCTGTAAAGGACTGGGGGAAGTTCATTTCATCCAAAAGTTGATCCACCGTCAGCAGCATCTGCATCAGGCTTTGAAATTGCGCCGCACCGGCCAGATACGGATTGTAAATCCGTCCCTCAAACCGGTCGGACGCGCACTCGTCAACACAGACAACTGTCGTCCGGTACTCATTTCCGGACATTCTCTCAGGCATTCAGAGGCCACCTCCTCTCTTATTTACAAGTGCAGTATAGCACACGGCGGTTACAGAACCGGGTACATCTTTCATTTTTACATTCAAATCTGCAAAACAAAAATTACAAATTTCCAGGGGTTTCCTTTGTCAATTTTGCCGAAACGCCCCGGACGGAGAAGACGCCGCCCGGGGCGGCCCGGACGGCGTCTTTTCCTGTATTCAGTCTATGCGCGGGGCGCTCAGCGGAGCCTGCGGCGAAGCTGCTCGGGATTGTCCGCGTACAAAAGGGCCGTCTCGGCGGAGACGCGGCCCTCGCCGTACAGCTGGGCAATGGACTGATCCATGGAGATCATCCCCTCCGCCGCAGAGGTCTGAAGCACGTTGTCGATCTGGTAGCTCTTGTTCTCCCGGATCATGTTCCGCACGGCGCTGTTCACCCGCAGGATCTCGCAGGCGGGCACCATGCCGCCGTCGGTGCTGGGCAGCAGCTGCTGGGAGACCACGGAGTGCAGCACGGCAGCCAGCTGAACCCGGACCTGGGACTGCTGGGCGGCGGGGAAGGAGTCGATGACCCGATCCACGGTGTTCACCGCGCCCCGGGTGTGCAGCGTGGCGATGACCAGATGGCCGGTCTCCGCCGCGGTCATGGCGGTGCGGATGGTTTCAAAGTCCCGCATCTCCCCCAGCAGGATCACATCCGGCGCCTGACGCAGGCAGGAGCGCAGCGCGGCGGGGTAGTCCGCGGTGTCGATGGCGATCTCCCGCTGGCTGACGATGCTCTCCCGATCCCGGTGGAGAAATTCGATGGGATCCTCCAGCGTGATGATATGCGCCGCCCGGGTGCGGTTGATGCGGTCGATGATGCACGCCTGGGTCGTGGATTTGCCGCTGCCGGCGGTGCCGGTAAAGAGCACCATGCCGGACATGACGTCCGCCAGCTCCATGACGCCCTCCGGGATGCCCAGCGTGTGCCAGTCGGGAATCTCGAAGGCCACCACCCGCACCACGGCGGCCAGGGAGCCCCGCTGGCGGTAGGTGTTGACCCGGAACCGGGCCAGACCGCTGACGGCGAAGGAGAAATCGTCGTCTCCGGTGTCCAGATACCGGTCCATGGGGCGGCGGGCCAGGGCATAGATCCCGTTGATCAGCTTTTCCGTGTCCGGCGGCAGGAGCTTTGCCTCCTCCATGGGGCAGATATGCCCCTCCAGCTTATAGCTGGCCGGGCCGCCGGCCACGAAGAACACATCCGACGCGCCGTCCCCCGCCGCCCGCCGGAGATAATCCATCAGTTCCATCGTATCCTCCTTATCGGGCGGCCGAGCCGTCCCAGAGATGCAGGCTTTCGTCCGGCTTCCACTCCGCCGTGGACACCGCCTGCCATCTGCGTATTTCGTACAACGCCCCGTCCACCCGGGCCTCCACCCGGAGCTCCTGGGTGTCGGAAATGGGGCAGCTGTAAGAATAGGTATCCCCTGTCTTTGTCACGCCCTCCGGCACGGTGCCGCCCCGGAGCAGGGCGAGAATCTCCTGGGCCCGGGTGTCGGCGGCGTAGTAGTCCGTCACGGCCCGGGCCGCCGCGTCGGCGGTGCGCCGGTCTGCCCGGACAGTGGTCAGTGCCAGCATGGCGAACACCGTCAGGCACAGCACGGCGAAAATCGTCATAAGGGAGTTGCCTCCCACCGGCGGCGGCGCAAAGCCGCTTTTCCGTCTGTTCATTCCGCCGTCCCCCTCTGGCAGGACACCGTCAGGGTAAAGAGGGCCTCGCCGTCCCCCGCCGGGGCGGCCTCAATCCGGGCGGTGCGCAGCAGTCCGCTGTCCGCACACCCCGTCAAACTGACGGTATAGGCCGTGGCGTCCCCGCTCGCCACCCGGTTCCAGTTCTTGTCGTAAAAAATTTGCCAGCGTACCCCCTCCGCCGTGCCGCCGTATCCGGCAGCCGCGGAAGCGGTATCTCCGCCGCAGCTTTTCCAGATCTCCGCCGCGCGCTCTGCGGCGATCACTGCCTGATCCCGGGCCGCGCCGGTTTGGGAGAGGCGGTCCGCCAGCACAAACGCCTGCACGCACACCGCCGCCGCCAGGGCGAACACCGTTAGCATCACCAGCTGCTCCATCAAAACCAGAGGCGCCCTGCTTCTCATGACGCCGCCCCCTTCCCGGAGCGCAGGGACAGAGCCAGCTCCGTCACTTCCCCGTCGTCCGCCGTGATCTCGGCGGACAGCAGTCCGCGCCGCGCATCCAGGTCGAAGCGCAGCCCCCGGGCCTTCAGAATTTTCTCGCCGTCCTCCGGGTTCGCCAGAGCGTCCGCCTGGGTGTACAGCTCCCGGATGTAGCCGCCGTACCAGTAGACCCGGGTCTCGTAGGGGACGCCGTCCACACTCTCCCGGAGAAATAGCGTGTCGCCGTTCCCGGCGGATGCGGAGCCGTCGAAATCCGCCGTCCCCACCGATCCCGCCGCGTCGGCCTGCCGCACCTTTTCCGCCACATAGTGCGCGCAGGTCCTGCGGTCAAACGCCCGGGCGTCCCGGGCGGCCAGCGCCCCGTAGCTGTCGGCTCCGGTCAGCAGCACCAGTAGCACGCACACGGCAAAGACGCCGGTAAGCAGCAGCACCGCCGCCGTACCGATATGATGTTGTCCCATCGTTTTTTTCAAGACGTGTCAGTCCCCGTTCTTCAGTACGGTAATATCCGGCATCAGGTTGGAACCCACGGCGGTATAGTAGACGGTGTAGCGTCCGGTGTCCACCTGCAGGCCGTAATGCTCCTCCAGATAGGAAAGCGTCGGCGGATAAATCCCCTCGTCGGCGTAGCAGGTAACAGCGGAGCGGCGGATCGTCTCCTCCAGGCGGGCGCGGCCCCGGTCATCCCGGCCGCGCTCCAGATTGGCGATTCCCGTAAAAAGCCACAGCACCGCCACCGCCGTCAAAAGCGGCGTCAGGATTCCCTGAAACGCCGCGGATACGGTTTCTCTCTTTCTCATGCGCTCACCCGACAGCCGCCAGAATATTCATCAGCGGCAGCATGACGGACAGCAGAATGGCCCCCACCAGCACGGAGGTGACGATCACCAGCGTGGGCTCCACCCGGCCGGCCGCCTGTTCCACGGCGCTTTCGCTGTCGTCCTGGGTGCGGCGGGCGATCTCCTGCATGACGCTGTCCCCTGTTCCGCTGCGGATTCCCAGGGCCAGCATCCGGCAGTAGGAGGCGGGCAGCACGCCGGCCTTCTCCAGAGCCCCGGCCAGATCCTCCCCCTGCTCCAGGCGGGAGCGGGCGTCCCGGCAGCGGCGCAGCACGGCGGGGTTGTCGGCATGGAAGTCCTCGGCCAGCCCCAGCGCCTCCCCCACGGGAAGGCCGGAGCGCAGAGCCATGGCCAGTGCCCGGGTAAATTCGGCGTCGGCGGTTTTGCGGGCAATCCCCCGCTCCCCCCGCCGCCGTTTCCAAAGGCGGGCGATCCGCTCCCGAACCCCCCGGGAGGCGGCGAACGCCGTCAGGAAAACCGCTGCCGCCGCCAGCAGTACCAGCAGCACCGGCAGCGCCGTGTCCAGGGCGCGGCCCAGCTGCAAAAGTCCCCCGGCAAGGCCCGTAAGCTCCCCACCCAGGGACTCAAATACACTGTTGAAAACCGGGAGCACCCGAATCAGCAGCACGCCGATGACGATCAGCATCATCACCAGCAGGACAGACGGGTACAAAAGGGCGCTGCGAAGGCGCTGCTCCAGCCGCTCCTTGGCGTCGTAGGAATCGGAGAGCGCCCGGAGGGCCTCCTCCGTCCGGCCGGTGCGCTCGCCCACCCGGATCAGCCTGCACACCTCCCGGGGCAGAAGCTCCCCGTCCTCCAGCGTCCGGGACAGAGGCGTTCCCTGCTCCACCTGTCCGGCCGCGGCGGCAAGTCCCTCCCGAAGGGAACCGTCGGTCTCCTCCGCCAGGGTGTGCAGTCCGTCTCCGATATTCATTCCGGCGTGGACCAGCAGAGCCAGCTCCATGCACAGCGAGGAAATTTCACTGTTGGTCAGTTTCATCTTGTCTCCTCGATTTTTTAAAAAAATGAGCCTGCAGCAGGCTGCAAGCTCATTTTACATAGATTTTTCCAATTAGTAAAGAGCGTTTTCGACATTTCCCGTCAGTAGATATATTTCGCCGAATAGTGGCTGCCGTCGCCGATGTATTTCATAATCGTCTTGCTCTGCTTGGCGCTGGAGGCGAACGTGGGATCCATTCTCTGCCAGGTGTCGCCGTCGAAATAGATAGCGGCGGTGATCCATCCCTTGTCGGCGGACCAGACGTTGATCCACGCGTGATAGGCGGTTCCGGCGTAACCTACCACCAGCTTGCAGGGGACGCCCTGGGCGCGGAGCATGGCCGTCATCAGTGAGGCGTAGTCGAAGCAGATGCCCGTTTTTTCCGCCAGCACGGTGTCCAGCACCGGCAGGTAGCCGCTTTGCACGGAGGCCGCCTTCTGATGGTCGTAGGTCAGATTTGTGACCACGAACTGGTAGACCGCCTTCACCTTGTCCAGCGGATCGGAAAGTCCCTTGCACAGTGCGGCGGCCTTGGCCCGGGTGTTGGGCGCCGCGGCGTAGTTTACATACTGGTTGGGCCGCAGGAACGGAGCGAACTCATCCCGCAGCGTCACGGTGAACTCCAGCGACAGCACCGTGGCGTATTGGGAACCCGATGTGTTTTCGTAAACCGTCACCTTGTACGCGCCGCTGCCGTCGGAGAGCGGAAACGTGGTCCAGCCGCCGCCGGCGTGAATATCATAGGTGTAGGTCGTCCCGCTGGGGCCCTTCACCTGCGCCTTGAGCTTTTTGGCGGTGGAGGCCGTATAGCTGACCATGACATATCCGTCCTCGGTGTTCGAATAGTCGATCACCGCTTTGTCGTTCTTCTTTGTCAGCGTCCCGGAGGCCTCCGGCATCAGGGTGGTGCTGACGGCGGGCGCGGCGGCCAGGGGCACTGCCTCCGCCTCCAGTTCCAGCTCCTTCAGTGTCACGGCGTCCGTATAGGCGGAAATCTCCGCGGCCGGCGTCTGTTCTCTCTGCCCGCAGCCGGCAGGCAGCAGCAGTACCAGGGCCAGAGCCAGCACTGCGGCGCATTTCATAAGCCTTTTCATTTGGCTCCTCCTCCCCAAATTCTCCGCAAGCAGAGCTGTACATCTTTATTTTGCCTTCAGTGTAGCAGATTTCCCCTGAAAATGAAAGTACTTCTTTCAAATAATTTGCATTTCTCCGGTTTTTTTATAACCGGCCGATTTTTCATTGCAACTTTTTTGCTTCTGTGCTATGGTTAAAATATATAATAATGTGTATACTTTACATAATTACTGCATCGTCTGCGCCCTGACCGGGAGCAGGCGGTGGGCAGAACCTTTTTGACTGGAGGTGTGCGGAAAGTGGAGCTAAATACGCTGAAAGTCCGCATGCTTGGCGGGTTTTCAATCCGTTTGGGCGGAGAGGAAATCAGTGACGCCGACAACCGTTCCCGGAAGGTCTGGCTGCTCCTGGCCTACATTCTGTACTGCCGCAGCCGCACCGTACCGCAGGAGGAGCTGATGAGCCTTCTGTGGGGCGAGGAGGAGGGCAGCTCCAATCCCAACAACGCCCTGAAAACCATGTTCCACCGCGTCCGCACGGCGCTGGATCAGCTGGGCGGCGGCGTGGGCCACACGCTGATTGTCCGGCGGGAAGGCAGCTATGCCTGGAACAATGAGATTTCCCTTTCGCTGGATACGGAGGAATTTGAACGGCTGTGCCGCGCCGGCGCGGCGGAGCCCGACGCGAAAAAGCGGCTGGCCCTCGATCAGGCGGCGCTGGAGCTTTATGCGGGGGATTTTCTCCCGAAGCTGTCCTCGGAACCGTGGGTTGTCCCCATCAGCGCCTATTTTCACAACCTCTATGTGCAGACGGTGCTGGACGCCGTCTCCCTGCTGGAGAACAGCGCCCGCTGGGACGAGGTGGCCGCTTTGTGCCGCCGCGGCGTAGAGCTGGAGCCGTACGACGAGAATCTCTACGCCCACCTGATGCGCAGTCTTTTGAATCTGGAGGATCAAAAGGGCGCGGTGGCCGTCTATCAGAACATGAGCGATCTGCTGTTTGAAAATTTCGGAACCGCTCCGTCGGACGAGGTCAAGGCCCTGTACCGCCAGGCGGTGCATACTATCAACGAGCGGGAGGTCAATCTGGGCGTCGTGCGGGATCAGCTCCGGGAGGACAGCGGGGAGTCCGGCGGCGCGCTGCTGTGCGATTACGATTTCTTCAAGATGATCTACCGGGCGGAGGCCCGCTCCGTCTCCCGCAGCGGCAGCGCCGTACATATCGGCCTTCTCTCCGTGGGCAGCGAAAAGGGAACTCTGTCCAAACGGAGTCTGGACGTGTGCATGGACAATCTCAGGGATCTGATCTGCTCCAGCCTGCGCAAGGGCGATATTGCCTCCCGCTGCAGCGTATCCCAGTATATTCTCATGCTGCCCATGGCAAATTACGAAAATTCCTGCCGGGTCTGCGAGCGGATCGTCAAGGCTTTCACCCGCCAGTATCCCCACTCTCCGGCGGTGCTCCGCTACTCCGTGCAGCCGCTGGAGCCCAATCCGTAAATTTCAAATGCAGCAATTAAAAAAAACGATCTTCGGCGCGGCTGCGCCGAAGATCGTTTTTTATGCTGCGGATTAATACTGGCCCAGGTTTGCGGAGGAGTCCGCGTTGGCGCTCTTGCCGAACTCGAAGTCGTTGCCCGGCAGGATGGCGTTGAGCAGGATGCCGGCAATGGCGGCGATGGCCAGGGATGTCAGGGTGATGGAGGCGCCGCCCACGGTAAAGGTCAGGCCGGTGAACTCGTTGTTGAGGCCCCAGATCTTGAAGCCCAGGCCGCACACCAGGATGACGGCCGCAATGATCAGGTTGCGGCTCTTGGTGAAGTCCACGTGGTTTTCCACCACGTTCCGCAGGCCGATGGCGGAGATCATGCCGTAGAGGATGAAGCTGACGCCGCCGATGATGGCGGAGGGGATGGAGCTGATGACCGCGGCGAATTTGGGGCTGAAGGAGAGGATCACGGCGTAGACGGCGGCCAGCCGGACCACCCGGGGGTCATAGACCCGGGAGAGCACCAGCACGCCGGTGTTCTCGCCGTAAGTCGTGTTGGCAGGGCCGCCGAACAGGCCCGCCAGAGAGGTGGCCAGGCCGTCGCCGATGAGGGTGCGGTGCAGGCCGGGATCTTCGATGAAGTTCTCGCCCACGGTGGCGGAGATGGCGGAGATGTCGCCGATATGCTCCATCATGGAGGCGATGGCGATGGGGGCCATCACCAGGATGGAGGTGATGTCAAACTTGGCTACGGAGCCGGAGAAGTTGGTGAAGAAGGGCTGGAGGCCCACCCAGGAGGACTGGCCGATGGCGGAGAAATCCACCTTGCCGGCCACCAGCGCCGCCAGATAGGGGATCACGACGCCCAGCAGGATGGGGATGATCTTGAACATGCCCCTGCCCCAGATGTTGAAGATCACGATGACGGCGATGGCCAGCAGGGCCAGCCACCAGCAGGTGCTGGCGTTGTTGATGGCGCTGGGGGCCAGGCTCAGGCC
The DNA here is from genome assembly GCA_022652655.1 of Oscillibacter sp. Lineage (GTDB taxonomy): Bacteria > Bacillota > Clostridia > Oscillospirales > Oscillospiraceae > Oscillibacter. The sequence continues at coordinate 9,113 of JALCRQ010000042.1, forward strand.
GATGAGGATGATGATGGGCCCGGTGACGATGGGCGGCAGGAAGCGCATGACTTTGTGAACGCCCACGAATTTGATGATCAGGGCCAGCGCCACATAGAGGAGGCCGGCGATTACGATGCCGCCGCAGGCGTACTGGAGCTTCTCGGAGGGCTCCATGGAGGCGTACATGCCGGAGTTCAGGTTGGAGATGGCGGAAAAGCCGCCCAGGAAGGCGAACGAGGAACCCAGAAACGCGGGCACCTTAAACTTCGTGCACAGGTGGAAAAACAGCGTGCCGATGCCGGCGAAAAACAGCGTGGTCTGGATGGACAGGGGCAGGCCGTAGCTCTGAACCAGGATGGGCACCAGAACCGTGGCGCCGAACATGGCGAACATGTGCTGCAGTCCCAGGATGGCCATTTTGGGCTTCCCCAGCGTTCGCGCATCGTAAACCGGACCGTTGGTTTGTTTCTCTTTCATTTTTTTACTCCTCTCACACACAAAAAACTGTAAAAAAAATACCGGCTCAACAGCCGGTAAAAGAAAAAATAGAAAAAGATGTCACCTGTCTGCCTGTCCGCTTCATTCTCTGCAGCATGATGTCATCCCCTCTCATTTTGACTAATTATACTCAAAGGTATTCCGCTTTGCAAGGCCGCATTTTGACGAGAGTATCCCTCGATTTTTGTCACTTTTTGTGAAAATCGACCGGAGGGCTCACAGAAACTCCTTCTCAATCTGCGACTCTCCCACGACCCGGATGCCGTTTCGGCGCAGCAGCTCCGCCGCCGTGCCGTCGCCGTCCGTCATGGCGCCGGAAAAAGTGCCGTCGTGGATCCGTCCGGTTCCGCAGGAAGGGCTGCGCTCCTTCAGCACCGCCGCCGTGCAGCCGTACAGCTGTGCCAGCCGGAGCGTCTCGGCCGCGCCCCGGAGGTACTGCCGGGTGACGTCGGCCCCGTCCCGGGTCACGATCCGCTCTCCCCGCCGTTCCGCGCTCTCCCTGGGGGTGGGCAGGCCGCCCAGCAGCTCCGGGCACACGGGAATCAGGATGTTGTCCTCCATCAGCCGCTCCACCGCCGGATCCAGTTTTCCGCCGCCGTCGTACCGGCAGTGAACGCCCATGAGACAGGCGCTGACCAGAATTTTCACTTCTCCGTACTCCCCTCAGCGAATCCGCCGTCCGTTCAGTACGGCCAGCACCAGCCGGTCGCCCTCATACTGGAGCTTCAGGGAGAAAAACGGCTCGTCCGTCTCCAGCAGCTCCAGGAAGATCTTGTCGCCCTCCCAGATAGGCAGGTTTAAAAGCTCCCGCTTTTTGATCCATTGGAGGTCCCCCTCGTCGCAGGGGGTCTCCTCCCCCGTCCAGCTGTCCGAGGTGAACAGGTGCATATACTCCGTGGGCCACTGATCGGAGACGAAGGTGACGATCCCCCGGTAGCGCCAGTCCGTGAGCCGCAGTCCCGTCTCCTCGCGGCACTCCCGCACCAGGCAGTCCTCCGGGCTCTCGCCGGGCTCGAACTTTCCGCCCACGCCGATCCATTTGTCGCGGTTCAGGTCGTGCTCCTTTTTGACCCGGTGGAGCATCAGATATTCGTCTCCCCGCTCCAGATAGCAGAGCGTTGTGTTGATTCCCATGCGGATACCGTCCTCTCTCTTTTTGCGGCCGCACTCCAGGCGGCAGGAAGAGAGCCCCGGCCGGGGCCGGAGCTCTCCATCGGCTTACGCCGTCTTTTTTCTGTTGAGAACCGCGCCCAGCGCCATGACCACCGCGAAGACGATCAGGTACCAGAAATTCTCCATGCCGTGGCCCACGATGCTGGCGTACACCATGAAGCAGGCGCCGGCAATCGCCAGCACAGGCAGGACGTAACGCCGGACCGTCCCCACATCATCGGCCTTCTTCATCCACATGATGAAGATGGGGATATACATGGCGTAGATCGTGATAATGGGCAGCTCGGAGGAGTCGAACACAAATGCCGCGCTTTCAAAGGCGGTGCCCGTGAAGGCCACAAGCCCGTTCATGGTGCCCGCAAGGCAGGCAATGTAGAAGTAGAGTCCCCAGATGCCGCACAGCAGCAGGCCCAGAATCGCAGCGTTGTTGGGCGTGTTGGTCTTGCTGTCCACCTGACGGAACATGTCGGGCGCAGGGCCTTCGCCCCGGGCCGCCAGAGAGTACATACCGCGCACGCAGCCCAGCATCAGTCCGTTCATGGTGCCCATGCAGGAGATGGCGATAAAGAGGTTGAGAATGTTGCCCAGCACATTGCCGAACACGTGGATAAACGCCACGGTGGCGCCGGAGTCGATGAGCTCCTGGTTGGTGGCTCCGCCGGCCACGCCGATATAATAGGCGATGTAAACCACCATAATGATGATGCCGCCGCCCACCAAAGCCTTGGGCAGGTTGCGCTTGGAATCCTTGAGCTCGGTGTTGATGGAAGTGGCGATGATCCAGCCTTCATAGGCGAAGGCGGTAGCGCAGACGGCGGCCAGCAGCGGGCTGCCGCTGCCGGCGGCGGCGCCGGTATCGGCGGCGGTGGCGAAGTTGGAGGTCAGGTTGCCGTTGGCCACGCCGTAGATAATCCCCACGATGGCCATCAGGCCCAGGGGAATAAGCTTAATCACCGTGGTGCCCACCTGGAATTTGCCTGCCAGCCGGGGGCTCAGCGCGTTGACCGCGTAGGCGCAGCACATGTAGAACAGCATCAGGGCGATGCACTCCGGCCCCACGACGCACCCGCCGTCGGCGGCGGGAATAATCAGGGGGAAGTTGGGATTGACGGAGGTGATGAACACCAGTGTATAGCGGGCGGAAAGCCACGCCAGCACGGAGGTCAGCGTCGGGTAGTAAATGGTGGTCATAAACCAGCCTATGTAGTAGGCGTATTTTTTCCCCACCGTGGCCTCCGCATAGTCCACGATGCCGTTGACCTTTTCATATTTCTGCGCCATAAAGGAAAACGCCAGCACGCATACCAGCATGATGACGCCGCCGATGATCCAGGCCAAGATGCCCAGAGGCATGTTGCCTCCGGTTTTCTGCAGGATGGTCTGTGCTTTGAAAAAGACGCCGGAACCGATGACAATACCTACAACCATGGCGATTGCCGTCGGCAATCCATACTTTTTTGTGAGTTCGCTCTCCATTTCGTTTCCCTCTCTCTTCCCAGTTTAAAAAACGCACTTTCTCTCGGTACAGCACGAAAATCATACCATTGTTTGGATGAAATTGCAATGGAAAATTTAAACTTGCATAGTCGCCCGTCTTTCTCTATGATAGTTCCATCGGCGTCATGCGTGACGCCTTCAGAAAGGGTGGGCAGATTGGAGGAAATTCGGATCGGACGCTACCGCCATTTTAAGGGGAGAGACTACGAAGTCATCGGAGTGGCCTCCCATTCCGAAACGCTGGAGCGGATGGTGGTCTATCGGGCGCTGTACGGCGAGGGCGGTCTGTGGGTCCGTCCCGCGTCCATGTGGAACGAGACGGTGGAGCGGGACGGGCGGAGCTGCCCGCGCTTTACCTATCTCGGTGAAACGGACGGCAGCATATGACGCCGGGGGTCATCACGGCCGATCTGCACGGCAAGTCGGTCTGCCAGGCGAAAACCGCCGTGGACGCACTTTTGCGCAGAGCGCCCCGGGGCACCTACCGCATCCGCCTCATTCACGGTTTCCACTGCGGCACGGCGCTGCGGGAGGCGCTGCGGGAGGAATACGCCGGCCATCCCCGGGTTCTCCGGATGGAGAGCTCTCCGGACGGCGGCGCCACGGAGCTGATTCTGCGGGAATACACGTCCTGACAGAGGCGGAGCGCCGGAAAACAAAGAGCCGCGGAACCGCGGCGGAAAGAGGGAGCACATCGTATGCGGACAGCCTTGATTCAGATGTCGGGCACGGCGGATAAGCAGCGGGACATCCGCCGGGCCGTGGAGAACCTGCGGCGCGCGCGGGAGGCCGGCGCGGAGCTGGCCGTCCTGCCGGAAATGTTCTGCTGTCCCTACCGGAACAGCTGCTTTCGCGCCTACGGCGAGGAGGCGGGCGGCCCGGCGCAGACGGCGCTGGCCGCGGCGGCGCGGGAGCTGGGGCTCTATGTGGTGGGCGGTTCCGTCCCGGAGCTTGCGGGCGGGAAGGTCTACAACACATCCTTTGTATACGGCCCGGACGGCGCGCAGCTGGCCCGGCACCGCAAGGCGCATCTTTTTGACATCCATGTGGACGGCGGACAAAAATTTCAGGAGTCGGCCGTCCTGTCCCCGGGAAACGAGATCACCACGTTTGAAACCGCCTTCGGCACCATGGGGCTTTGCATCTGCTTCGACCTCCGGTTTGAGGAGCTGGCCCGCTGCATGGCCCTCCGGGGCGCCAGAGTAATTTTTGTCCCGGCGGCCTTCAACATGACCACCGGCCCCGCCCACTGGGAGCTGCTGTTCCGGCAGCGGGCGGTGGACAACCAGCTTTTCATGGTAGGCGTCTCCCCCGCCCGGGACGAGACGGCCGCCTACGTGGCCTACGGGAACTCCCTGGCTGTGGATCCCTGGGGAACGGTGCTGTGCCGGGCCGGAGGGGAGGAAACGATTCTGTACGCCGACCTGGATCTCACCCGTGTGGACTCTGTCCGCCGCCAGCTCCCCATTCTGTCCGCCCGGCGGACGGATCTCTACGAGCTTCGGGAGAAATAGGCCGGGGCGCCTTGAACCGTGCAGAAACGCCCGCAAAAACGCCGCCGGCTTGAAGCCGGCGGCGTTTTGTCTCCCTGACTTATCCGTTTTCCGAAGTGGCGGCAGAGCGCAGGTTGGGAATAATGACGGTAAAAATGTTGTAAAATACCGTGACAGCCTGGCTGCGCTTCAGCGTCCCCTGGGGGCGGAAGGTTCCGTCCGGATAGCCGCCGATGCCGCCGATGGAGTAAAACCAGTTCACCGCCTCCAGATACTCCGCCGTCACCGCGCCGGAATCCGCGAAGGCGCCGGTGCGGAGTACAACCGGCGCCGTCCCGCTCTCCTGGCAGACGGAGGCCACCATATTGGCGCCGAAATAGGCCATCTCCTCCCGGGTGACGGGCAGATACATCTCCGCCTCGGTAAGCACCGTGCCGCTCTGCGTACACATGTAATTTGCGGCCTCCAGCCAGTTGGAGCCGGTGGTGGCCTTATCCGGGTAGCCGGCCTTCAGCTCCACGCCGATCCGGTAGAGAACGGTGAGATACTGTCCCACGGTCATGGGCGACTCCGGCTGAAATTCCGCCGCTGTCTTTCCCTTGACCAGATTGTTCTGATAGGAGTACAGGATCATGCTGTAGGCCCAGTAGTCCGTGGACACGTCGGTAAAGGGCAGCTGATTTTCCGCGGCAAAGGCGGGGCAGGCGAGGGCGCAGCCAAGGGCGGCCGTCAGCAGAAGCGCGAGCACTTTTCTTTTCATGGTCATTCCTCTTTCTCATTTGATGGGGCCAACTGCGGAATCTCCCGGCGCCGGGTGCTGCGGGGACTCCTGATATAGATTAAGTATACCAAATTGCGGGGGCGGAAGAAAGCCCCTCCCGCTGTCCCTTTTTGAAAAAAACGCCTGCGTCTTTTGTGAATATCTCCAAGTTTTACTTTTTAGGGGAATTTTTGTTTCCCCGATGGAAAACCGCAGAGTGCTGTGCTATAATGGCCGCAAAGCGGCCATTATGCGCGCATCTGCGCACTCCGTGCGCAGGCGCTGCGATTTCAGCCACGGCGCGGGACGCGCCGATGGCATATTCCAGCATCATTCC
>JALCRQ010000043.1 GCA_022652655.1 Oscillibacter sp.
GGCCATGAACTCTCCGCCGGGGATCTCATTCCTGTTTTCTCCTGGCTTTTTCTCCGGGGCAGATGCCGCTACTGCGGCGCGAAAATTCCCGCCCGCTGCCCTGTAAGCGAGCTTTTGTGCGCGCTGGCGTTTTTGGGCGTGGTGCTCACCGTGGGCGTCACGCCGGAGGCGGGCCGGGACCTGATTTTGACGCTGCTGCTGCTGAGCGTGGCGCTGGTGGACTACGATACCGGTCTTATCTCCGACGGCCTGCTGGCCGCCATCGGGGCCGACTGGCTGATCTTTGCTCCGTTTATGGACGGCGGTTTCCGGCAGACGCTGAAAACCGGTATCCCGGGCGCTCTGGCCGCGTCGGTGCCGCTGCTGCTGCTCTCCCTGCTGATGGACCGCGTCCTGGGACGGGAGAGCATGGGCGGAGGAGACATCAAGCTGTTTTTCGTCTGCGGCCTCTTTTTCCCCTGGCAGTCGATCCTGTATTTTCTCATCGTCTCCTGCGTGCTGGGCATCCTTTTCGCGGCGGTGTCCTCCCGGACGGTAGGCGATCCCGAAAATCCAAAGGCATTTCCCTTCGGCCCGGCCATTGCCGCCGGAGCCTATCTCTCACTTTTGACGGCGGAACCCGCCGTAGCTTTTTATCTCAGCTTTTTCTAAGCGCTGCGCGCCGCGGAAGCGGCCGCGTGATTCGGATTCTTCCCGCCGCCTGCGATGCGGCGGATCAAATACTTTCGAGGGGAGGAAAACAATGTCCAAAATGTCCAATACCTATCTGGGCCTCGACATTGGAGCCGGCTCCGCGAAGCTGGCCGTCGTGAGGGGCGGAGTTGTCCACCGGTTGGCCGAAGCGGCTCTCCCGGACAATCTGTTCAAGGACGGCCGGATCGTTTCCCCGGACGCCATGGCGGAGGAGCTTCGCTCTGCGCTGCGCCGGGAGCATATTGCCGTCCGTTCCTGCGCACTGTCCCTGCCGCCGGAGACGGCCTATGTCCGGCGGGTTACCGTGCCCTATATGACGGTGGAGCAGCTGAATGTCAATCTGCCCTATGAGTTCCATGACTATATTCAAAAGGATAAGAATCTCTATTTTTACGACTATGCCGTCGTAAAGACGGAAAAGGGCGACGAGGGGGAGCCTAAGAGCATCGAGCTGATGGCCGCCGCCACACCCAAAGAGGTGATCGCGGACTGCCGCACCATGCTGCGCAAGGCGGGCCTGCACCTCAGCATGGCTGTGCCGGAGGTGCTCACGTACCGTAATCTCATCAGAAACTACGAGGCGTCCCATGACGACCACCCCGAAGAATACTGCATTGTGGATATGGGCCACAGCGGTATCCGCGTCCACATGTACCGGGGAGATGCCTATGAGCTCTCCCACAACATCGAATACGGCGGCGCGTCCATCGACGCACTGATCGCCGACAGCGAGTCGGTGGATCCCCATGTGGCCGCCGACTACAAGCTGACCGGCTACGAGGGCGCACAGAAGATTCCCGCCTGCCGGGAGCTCTACTCCAGAATGGCGGTGGAAATCCTGCGGGCGGTCAATTACTATGGCTTCAATACGCCGGACGCGGACCTGCGGGACATCTTTTTCTGCGGCGGCCTCGCAAAGGTCAAGGCCCTGATGGAGACTATCCGCACCACGCTGGATCAGATCAACATCCACTTTATCGACGAGCTGATGCCGCTGCGGGAGAAGACTGAAACCACAGTGCTCTGCCCGGCGGCGGTGGGCGTGGCCATGGAACTGAGCGGGAGGTGATGGGGATGACGGTGCGCGCGAAGAAGTATCCGGTTAAAACAACCATGAACCTCGCTCAAAAGGAAATCAAGCACCGGGACATGGGCGTCGTGATTCCCACGGCGGTGGTGCTGGCCGTCCTTATCGGCCTTTTCTGCAAATTCGGCGTAGTCGACCGGCTCAACGCGATCAGCCGGACAGATAGCGCCGCGGTTCAGCAGGAGGATCTGCTGGCCCAGCTCCAGGCGCAGACCACGGATTACGATCAGGTACTGGAGGAGTATCAGAGCTACACGGCGGCCAAAAATGCCATTCACGGCGGCGCTGACCCCATGGACTGCCTGGGGATTATTGAGGCAAATCTGATTGCCCGTTCTCAGGTGCAGTCCTTTGCCGTAGCGCCGTCGCTGATCACGGTACAGCTCTCCGGCGTGACCCTCAACCAGATTTCCTCCATGTATCAGGATTTGAAGAAAAATCCTCTGGTATCCGGTGTGCAGGTCTATACGGCAGCCACCCAGGCGGAGCGGAACGCTCAGGTGGTCGCCACCATGACGATCCAGCTGGCCGCGGCGCAGGCCGCCGATTCGGCGGACGGCGGAGAGGAGGCGGCTTCCAAGTGAAACGGGAACTGACACAGAGAGAAAAGGTCCTGATGCTGTTTCTCATCGTCGTACTGATGATAGCCGGGTATCTGAAATTTTTCAGCGAGCCGGTATCACAGCAGCTGGCTCAGGCACAGAACCGCCTGGCCGACGCCCAGGACGCCGTCCTGGTGGAACAGACCAAACTCACCAATCAGCGGAAGATGGAAAAGAAGCTGGAACAGCTCAAGGCCGCCGGAGCCGCTAAGACCGCGGAGATCCCGGAGTACAACAACATGGACAACGTGATGGTGCAGCTGGATTCCATTATGAGCACCGCCACGGATTATCAGCTCACCTTCCAGGAGCTGCAGTTCGACAGCAGCCTGGTTTCCAGACCGGTGGCCATGAACTTTACCGCGCCCAACTATGCGGCGGCCAAGCGGATTTTGACAGATCTCTATAACTGCTGGTACCGCTGCTCTCTCAGCAATATCGCAATTTCAGCGGAAACCAGCGTGGCTGCCCAGCCGGTGTCGGTAACGCTGACCGCCACCTTCTATGAGAAGTACAATGAGGCGGCTGCGGCGGACGATCCGGCCAACGCCGTACCCGATCCCGCCGATGCGGCTGCCTCGTCCGCCGATGGGGCTGCCGCCTCCGCCGGCTGAGCGAACCCAAAACTGTAAAAAAGCCCCCGGGCACAAGTCCCGGGGAGCTTTTTTTGCGCATTTTCCGCTCAGAGCGTCACAATCCCCGCCTCCGCCAGCTTCTGGAGGGAGAGCAGTACGCCCAGCTTGGCATGGGGAAAGGTCAGGCCGCCCTGAAAATAGACGGCGTAGGGTGGACGGATGGGCCCGTCGGCGGAGAGCTCGATGGAGGAGCCCTGGACAAAGGCGCCCGCGGCCATAATGACCTCAGCGTCGTAGCCGGGCATGGCCCAGGGCTCCGGGGTCACGTAGCTGTCCACCGGGGCGGCGGACTGGATTCCCTTGCAGAAGGCCACCATGGCCTCCCGGCTCCCCAGCGTCACGGCCTGGATGATGTCGTGCCGCTCCTCGCCGGCGGGAGGAACGCAGGGAAAGCCCAGCTTTTCATAGACGCCGGCGGCAAAGACCGCGCCCTTCAGCGCCCCGGCCACAACGGTGGGGGAGAGAAACAGCCCCTGATAAAAGGCGGGCATCAGCCCCAGATTCGCGCCTACCTCCTGGCCCAGGCCCGGCGCGGAGAGCCGGTACGCGCAGCGATCCACGCACTCCTGCGTGCCGCAGATGTATCCGCCGATGGGAGCCAGGCCGCCTCCGGGATTTTTAATCAGGCTGCCTACCACCAGATCGGCGCCTGCGTCGGAGGGCTCGACACGCTCCACAAATTCGCCGTAGCAGTTGTCCACCATGCAGATGACGTCCGGCTTGACGGATTTGCACAGGGCGATGAGCTCACCGATCTGCGATACGGAGAGCGTGGGACGGGTGGCGTAGCCCTTGGAGCGCTGGATGGTGACCAGCTTTGTCCGCTCGTTGATGGCCCGCCGGACAGCGTCAAAATCCACGCTGCCGTCCGCCTTGAGGTCGGCCTGGGCGTAGGTAACGCCGTATTCCCGCAGGGAGCACTTGCTCTCCCGGATGCCGATGACCTCCTCCAGGGTGTCGTAGGGCTTGCCCACGGCGGAGAGCAGCTCGTCCCCGGGGAGCAGGTTGGCGCCCAGCGCCACAGCCAGGGCGTGGGTGCCGCAGGTGATCTGCGGCCGCACCAGCGCTGCCTGGGTGTGAAAGACGTCTGCATAGACGCGCTCCAGATTGTCCCGGCCCTCGTCGTCATAGCCGTAGCCGGTGGTGGCGGCAAAGTGTGTGGCGTTGACGCGGTTTTTCTGCATGGCGGCCAGGACCTTGCCCTGATTGTACTCCGCTGTGCGGTCGATGGCGTCGAACCGCGTCCGCAGGGAGGCCAGGACGGTCTCCCCCAGTTCGTAGACCGGCCGGGAGACGCCCAGCTGCCGGTATATGTCAAAAAGCTCCATGTTGGAATCCTCGTTTCCTTTGAAATGCACAATCTGCAATTTTACACGCCCTGCGGGGAAAACGCAAGTCCCCGGCCGAATTTCGCGCTGCGGCTACCGCTGCATCAGCCGGGCCATGTCCTCCGGCAGCGGCGCCGTCAGCTCCAGCCGCTCTCCGGTGACGGGGTGGCGCAGCACCAGCCGGAAGGAGTGAAGGGCCGGCCGCGCGATCAGTGCCGGATTCTCGGTGCCGTAGAGCCAGTCCCCCGCCAGAGGATGGCCCACCGCCGCCATATGGAGCCGCAGCTGGTGCGTCCGTCCGGTTTCGGGCAGCAGCCGCAGCAGCGACAGCCGCGCCCCCTTTTCCAGCACCTCATAGTGTGTGACGGACGGCGCTCCGTCCGGACGGATCATCCGTGCCACAATGGAACGTTCATCCCGCCCGATGGGCAGATCAATGGTGCCGCGCTCCGGCTGGGGGCAGCCCAGACAAATCCCCCGGTATTCCCGAAAAAAATCGGGGGAGTGGAGCTGCTCCATCAGCAGGTGGTGAACGTAGCCGCATTTGGCGGCTACCATCAGTCCCGTGGTGCCCTTGTCCAGACGGTTTACAATGTGGAAGGGGACGTCGGGGCCGTATTGAAAGGCCAGTGCGCCCGGAACGGAGGGCTTGTCCGGGTGGGAGCGGGAGAAAAGGGAGGCCATGCCGGCGGGTTTGTTGATGATCACCAGCCATTCATCCTGAAAGAGAATTTCCACGGGCGTCCCGCAGGGCAGGATGTCCGACTTGGGCGGACGGCGGTCGCCTGCCTCCACCTGCAGCGCGTCGCCGGCGCGAACCGCGGCGGAGGCGTAAGCCCGCCGTCCGTTGAGGAGAATTCCGCCCTCGGTGCGCGTCAGGCTTGCCACGGCGTGATAGGAGAAGCCCAGCTTTTCCCGCAGGACGCCGCGGACGGTTTTTCCGTCGTCGGAGGGGGAGACTGTTAAAGTGAGAATCTGCATAGAACACCTGCGTTCTTCGTCGTTTTTCATAGAATACCATATTTTTCGCATTTTTTCTAGAAAGCCGAACGGATTTGTGATAAAATACCTTTTATCTGTGGTCTGTGAGGCGAAAAACCCCCTGGACCGTTTATTTCTCGAAGATTACGGAGGCTGCCATGCTGTTATCCGCGGAGCACCTGTCTATCAATTTTGGAAGCCGTCAGCTGCTGACGGACGTCAATTTTTATCTGAACGCCGGGGAGAAGGTGGGAATTATCGGCGTCAACGGCACCGGAAAATCCACGCTTCTGCGGGTGCTGACGGGTTTGCAGGAGCCCGACGGCGGAACGGTCTCCCGGGATCCCAACGTGCAGGTGAGTTTTCTCCCCCAGAACCCGGAGATGCGGGAGGACGCCACGGTGCTGGAGCAGGTGTTTGCCAGCTTCCCCAAGGAATTTCGCGCTTTGCGGGAGTACGAGGCCCGGTCGATGCTGAGCAAGCTGGGCGTGGCCGATTCGGAACAGCTGGTGGGGACGCTTTCCGGGGGCCAGCGCAAGCGGGTGGCTCTGGCCGCGGCGCTGATCCATCCGTCGGATGTGCTGATCCTGGACGAGCCCACCAACCACCTGGACACGGATATGGTGACCTGGCTGGAGGACTACCTGCAAAAATTCCGGGGCGGGCTTATCATGGTGACCCATGACCGCTATTTTCTGGAGCGTGTGGTCAACCGCATTACGGAGCTTTCCCGGGGAAAGCTGTACTGCTACGAGGCCAATTACTCCCAATATCTGGAACTCAAAGCCCAGCGCCTGGAGATGGCTGAGGCCTCTGAGCGCAAGCGCCAGTCCCTTTTGCGCACAGAGCGGGAGTGGATTCTCCGGGGCTGCCGCGCCCGAACCACCAAGAGCAAGGATCGCGTGGCGCGGTATGAAACACTGAAGGAGCAGTCGGCGCCGGAGCAGGAGGAGACGGCGCGGCTGGGCGCGGCGTCCAGCCGTCTGGGCAGGAAGATTATCACGCTGAACGACGTGTCCAAGTCCTTTGAGACTAATACGGTGCTCTCCCATTTTTCCTACGGTGTCCTGCGGGATGACCGGATCGGCATTGTGGGCCGCAACGGCGTGGGTAAAACAACCCTGCTGCGCATTTTGGCGGGAGAGCTGCGCCCGGACTCCGGAAATGTAGAAATCGGAGAGACTGTAAAGATAGGACACTTTACACAGGAGGGCAGAGAACTGGATCTCTCCCAGCGGGTGTATGACTTTATTCACGAGATTGCCGACGAGGTTCGGACCGACGAGGGAACCTTCTCCGCCAATCAGATGATGGAGCGGTTCCTGTTTCCCGGGGATCTCCAGTCTCGTCCCATCGGGACCCTCTCCGGCGGGGAGCGGCGTCGGCTGTATCTGCTGAGCATTTTGATGTCTGCGCCCAACGTACTGCTGCTGGATGAGCCCACCAATGATCTGGACGTGACCACGCTGGCCATTCTGGAGGAGTATCTGCAATCCTTTCCCGGCCCGGTGCTGGCCGTCTCCCATGACCGCTTCTTCCTGGACAAGCTGGCCTCCTCCATTTTTGAAGTGCGGCAGGGGGGAGAAGTGGCCCGCTGCACCGGCAACTGGTCGGACTGGGCGCGCAAGCGCCGGGAGGATCCCGCGGCCCCTGCGCCGGAGGCAAAAAAGCGCGCCGGCGGCGACAAGCCCCGGGAAAAGAAGCTGAAGTTCACCTACCAGGAGCAGCTGGAGTATCAGCATATTGACGAGGAGCTGGCCGCCCTTGAAGCGGCGGTAAAGCGGTGTCAGGCCGCTGCCGAAGCCTGCGGAAGCGATTATATCAAGCTGCAGCGCATTACGGAGGAACAGGCGGAATTGAAGGCGGATTTGGAGAAAAAGACCGAGCGGTGGATGTATCTCAGCGAGCTTTCGGAAAAAATTGCGGCGCAGAGCCGGGCTTAGACGGGGGGAATGGCAAGATATGCAGGAGTGCAAAGATGTGAAAGATCCCCGTCTGTCCGGCGCGGAGGCCATTCAGGACGAATATCGCCGGCTGGACGGAACCTGGCTTAAAATGCAGTGCCAGGTGCTTTTCTGGATTGTTATTTTTGCTGCCGTGATGGAAACGGTCATGTTTTTTATTCTTCGGGGCGTAGGGGCCATACAGACTTCCTCCGTTTATTACGCACTCAAATACGTGACCGCGCCCTGCGGCGCGAATTTCCTGCTGCTGGCGGTGATGTCCTGGATTCGAAGGAGTACCCGCCGGTCGGAACAGAAGAAAATCTGGACGGTCTCCATTATCGCCGCCCTGATCTGCTTCGTCCTCTATACGGTTCACAGCGTATTTCCCGCGCTGTATCTCATTTTTACGCTGCCTATGATCCTGACCATCGTCTATGCGGACCGCCGGCTGACTTCGGTTGTCGCCGTCATCTGCATTGTGGGAAAGATCCTGTCGGATTTCTGCTTGAAGTGGGATACGGACCGGGCCAATGTATTGCAGGACCAGCTGACTACGGTGGATTTCTGGCTGTCCATCGTTATCCTGTGCACTTTTTATGTCATTTGTCTCGCCCTGATCCAGGTTGAGCGGGAGAAAAATAATGTCAGCCTCAAATTGGAGTGGGAGCGCCGGCGCCTTCAGGCGGAGGCAGTGACCGACTCCCTTACGGGCATCGGCAACCGGCAGGCCCTGCGCCGGGCGTTCAATGAGATGGAGCAGAGGCCCAAAACACTCCACACGCTGGCCATGATCGATGTGGACAATTTCAAACTGCTCAACGACACCTGGGGCCATGCCTGCGGAGACACGTATCTGACCGCCCTGGGCACAGCCATGCGGGCGGAATGTGCGCAGAGCGGAGAGGCCTTCCGATTCGGCGGCGACGAGTTCTGCATCCTGTTTCACGGACTGGCGCCGTGCCGGACGGAGGAGATCTGTCAGAATCTCCAGAGGCGATTTTGTGAGGAGCAGGCGGCGCTGAATGGGCCGCGGGACACGACGCTGAGTATCGGGATTGCGGATTACCGCTTCGGCGAGCAGCCCTTTGAACTGCTGCAAAGGGCCGACAAAGCGCTGTACCGCGCCAAGCAGGAGAAGAATCACATCATTTTTTACAAGGTAAAATGAAGCTTTGGCAATAAGAAAAGGGGACGCCGGTCCGACATCCCCTTTTATATTGTCAGGCGGTGTGCGGCGCCTGTCCGGATTCCTCGCTGCCGCGGGAGAGAAGCGTGATGCACCAGATGCCGGCCAGGCCCACCAGGGTGTAGATGATGCGGCTGATGACGCCCATCTGTCCCCCAAAGAGAAAGGCCACCAGATCGAAACCGAAGATGCCGATGCTGCCCCAGTTGAGGGCGCCGATAATGGCCAGCACCAACGCGGTTTTATCCCAAAACATAAAAGAACCTCCCTTTTAAACAAATTGTGCGGGAACTGCACATAGTGTGCCCGCATGGGGGAGAACCATACGGGCGGAATCCCCAAATTTGACGGATGAATCAACAAATTCCCCGGAATACATTGAAATTTACGCAGTGACTATTGTATAATGAGAAACGAAAAGTAAATTGTTGCGTATTGCTTCATGCAGCTGCCCGCGGCGCACTCGGACGGCTGCGAACTTTTGACTGCGAAGGGCCGCCGGACGGCCGAAATTAGATGCTTGGAATGCAGAAAGGGAGACGCAAAATGAACAAGAAGTTTGAAAAACTGGGATTCTATCCCGCAGACATCCTCCTGCCGAGGAACGCCGACATGACCAAGTGGGCCGTGGTGGCCTGCGATCAGTTCACCTCTCAGCCGGAGTATTGGGCCGCCGTTGAAAAGACGGTGGGCGGCGCGCCCTCCACGCTGCGCCTGATCCTGCCCGAGGCCGGTCTGAACGATCCGGATGTGGACAAGCATATCGCGGGGATCAACCAGGCCATGAAGGAGTATCTGGACGAGGATGTGTTCAAGACCCTGTCCGATTCCCTGGTTTATATTGAGCGGACCCAGTCCGACGGCAAGGTGCGCCACGGCCTCATCGGCATGGTGGATCTGGACCAGTACGACTTCACTCCCGGCAGCGGCGCTCTGATCCGCGCCACAGAGGGCACAGTGCTCTCCCGGATTCCGCCCCGGGTGCGGGTGCGGGAAAACGCCCCGGTGGAGCTGCCCCACGTGATGCTGCTGATTGACGATCCCGACCAGACCGTTATTGAGCCGCTGACCGCCGGAAGCGGAAAAATGGAGAAGCTGTACGACTTTGACCTGCAGCAGAACGGCGGCCATCTGAAGGGCTGGAAGCTGACGGACGCCCAGGTGGACGGCGTGGCGGACGCACTGTGCGGCCTGACCTCCGATGCTGCCATGGAACAGAAATACGGCCTTAAGGGCGCCTCTCCGCTGCTTTTCGCGGTGGGCGACGGCAACCACTCTCTGGCCACCGCCAAGCAGTGCTACGAAAACCTGAAAAAAGTCACGCCCAAGGAACAGTGGGCCTCTCTGCCCGCCCGCTACGCGCTGGTGGAGGTCGTCAACAACCATGATGACGCGCTGAAATTTGAGCCGATCCACCGGGTGCTCTTTGGCGTTAAGCCTGAGGCCGTTCTGGACGCGTTCCGGAAGTTCTATCCCGACGCCCACGAGGGCGAGGGCCAGGGCCACACGATTGTCTACACCTACGAGGGCCATCACGGCTGCATCACGGTTCCCAATCCCAAAATGCAGCTGGCCGTGGGCACGCTGCAGGCGTTCCTGGATCCGTATATCAAGGAACACGGTTGCGAGGTGGACTATATCCACGGCGACGAGGTGACCGACGAGCTGGGTTCCAAGCCCGGCAACATCGGCTTCCGGCTCCCCGCCATGGGCAAGGAGCAGCTGTTCAAGACCGTCATGGCGGACGGTGTGCTGCCCCGCAAGACCTTCTCCATGGGCCATGCGCAGGATAAGCGCTATTATGTGGAGGCCCGCAAGATTAAGTGACGGCTTTAACCAGGCGCCGGCAAAGCTGAAAAGACAGGAAAAGAGCCGCGGGTGTGAATGCCCGCGGCTCTTTTTTGCTTTTCCGGGAAAAGTATGGTATGATAGCCGCAAGCGGCTATCATACCTGCGCATCAAAGCGCTCTGCGCTTTGGCGCATCGCATCGTCTCACGCCTCGCCCCTGACGGGGCAACCGGCGCGGATGACGGTATACCATAAATTGCGGGCAATTTATGGTATGATAGCCGCAAGCGGCTATCATACCTGCGCATCAAAGCGCTCTGCGCTTTGGCGCGTTGAGCCGTCCCCCTTCGGGGCGGAGCGGCAGGAAAACAGATACGGTTGATTGGGGCGCCGTGCCCCCGCAGACGGAGGAGAGACGATGGAAAAAGAAATGAAGATCGCGGTGCTGATTGACGCGGAGAATATTTCAGCGAAGTACGTCAACGTGATTTTAAGCGAGGCAAATAACCTGGGAAATGTGATATACAAACGGATTTACGGGGACTGGACGTCCTCCCAGATGGGAAGCTGGAAGACGACAGTGCTGGATAACTCCATTCAGCCAATTCAGCAGTACAGCAACGTCAGCGGGAAAAACTCGTCGGATTCCTCACTGATCATCGACGCCATGGATCTTTTATACCAGGGCCGGGTGGGCGGCTTCTGCATTGTCTCCTCCGACAGTGACTTTACGCGTCTGGCGTCCCGGCTGCGGGAGGCGGAGATGTATGTGCTGGGCATGGGGGAGCAGAAGACGCCCCGGTCCTTTATCTCCGCGTGCAACAAGTTCTCTTACCTGGATCTGCTGTACGACGGCGGCACCAAGCGTGAGACACCTCCTGCGGCGGGCAGGGACAAGAGCACCTCGGACCGGGATTCCGGGAAGGAGAAGAAGCCGGAGAAAACCGGCTCCGACCTGCGGAGCATCAAAAAGACACTGAAGGAGCTGATGGAGGAGAATTCCGACGACGACGGCTGGATTCTCTCTGGGATGCTGGGCCAGCTGCTGATGCGCCGGTTCCCGGACTTTGACGTCCGGAACTTCGGCGGCAAGAAATTCGTGCCGTTTATCCAGTCCCTGGGCATGTTTGAGATCCGCGATCAGGGCGGAGACGAGAACAACGGCTCCCGGGTGGTCTCCTTCAAGCTGAAATGAGCGGTGCTCCGGATCAGAAAACGCTGACGCTGGAGGCCCCGGCAAAGCTCAATCTCTCACTGGATATTCTGGGCCGGCGGCCGGACGGCTATCACGAACTGCGGATGGTGATGCAGACAATCTCCCTCAGCGACACCGTCACGGTGACGCTGGGTACAGGCGGAGAGGTGACCGTGGAGACGGACTGCCCGGAGCTGCCGGGCGGGCCGGGGAATCTGGCGTACCGGGCGGCGGAGACTTTTTTTGCGCACACCCGGACGGCCAATCCCGGTACGGCCATTCTGCTGAAAAAGCGGATCCCCCTGCAGGCCGGCCTGGCCGGCGGCAGCGCCGACGGTGCTGCCGTGCTCCGGGCGCTTCGGACGCTGCTGCGCCCCGAACTGGAAGATGCAGAGCTGGAGCATATGGCGGAGGCGGTGGGCAGCGACGTACCCTTCTGTGTCCGGGGCGGAACCGCTCTGGCAGAGGGGCGGGGCCAGCGGCTGACGCGGCTTTCTCCGCTGCCGCCGTGCCGGATTGCCGTATGCAAGCCGGACTTCGGTCTCTCCACGCCGGAGCTGTTTGCCCGGACGGACGGGCGGGAGCTGCGGCCCCGTCCGGACACGGATGCGCTGCGGAAGGCGCTGGAGCGAGGGGATACGGCGGGAGCGGGGCGCTGCTTTTGCAACGTCTTTGAGCAGGTACTGACGCCGGAGGAACGGGAGGCGGTCTGCGCCATCGAAAGCTGCATGCGCCGTCAGGGGGCGCTGGGAGCCGCCATGACCGGCTCCGGGCCCACCGTGTTCGGCGTCTTTGCCGGGGAGGACGGCGCCCACCGCGCGCTGGAGGAGCTCCGGCCGCGGTATGCTCAGTCTTTTCTGACGTCTCCGGTCTGACGCGCTCCCCCCAGGGGAGCCGTTTCGGTTTCATTTTCACATAGACGGTATAAAACCCATATTTTCTGTCCAGACTTTGGGAAAACAGCTCCCAAGGGGGCTACATAGAGCAAGGATGGAGAATATGGTAAAAAATCAAAACAAACTGCATGTATGGGAAATCGCGCTGCTGGTCGGTTTTGCGGCGGCGATTCTCTGGGGCGGCTGGGCGCTGCGCAGCCAGCGGGTGCTGGCCGACAAGGTGGTGCGTCTGCACATTCTGGCCAACTCCGATTCCGACGCGGATCAGGCCCTGAAGCTCCGGGTGCGCGACGTTGTGCTGGAGCGGGCAGAGGCAATCCTGAAAAGCTCCAAGGACCGGGACGAGGCGGAGACGGCCCTGCACTCCGCTCTCCCGGAGCTGCAAAAGCTGGCGGAACAGGAGATTGCGGCGGAGGGCTACTCCTATTCTGTCACAGCGGAGCTGCGGCATACGGTGTTTCCAACCCGCAGGTATAATGGCTTTACACTCCCTGCGGGAGAGTATCTGGCGCTGCGGATCGTCATCGGAAGGGGCCTGGGGCACAACTGGTGGTGCGTGGTATTTCCCCCGCTGTGCACCGCGTCCACTACGGATCTCAGCCGGACGGCAATGGCCGCGGGACTTTCCGAAAAGGACGTGGGCCTCATTACGGAGGAGAGCGGCGGCTACGTGCTGAAATTCAAGTCCATTGAGCTGTGGGAACGGTGGAAAGAGAAGCTATGGAACGGATGAGAGAGACGGTTTTTAAAAATCCGCTGCTGGTGGTGCGGGATCTGGCGGTCTCCACGGAATTTTACCGCCGGGTGCTGGGGCTGGAGACGGTGCAGGATTTCGGTGCCAACGTGATCTTGGACGGCGGGATTTCACTCCAGACTCAGGACAGCTGGCTGTCCTTCCTGGACAGGGAGGAGGTCCGGTACGGCGGCAACGCGGCGGAGCTCTATTTCGAGGCCGACGACTACGACGATTTTCTGCGGACGCTGCAAAGCTCCGGTGCGGAGCTGGTTCATCCGCCGATGGAGCACCGCTGGGGACAGCGCGTGGTGCGCTTTTACGATCCCGACCGGCATATCCTGGAGGTGGGGGAGCCCATCCGCGCCGTGTGCCGCAGGTTCCGGAACGGCGGCCTCTCATCGGAGGGAATCGCCCGCCGTATGGAGCTTCCCGTATCCTATGTGGAACAGTGCCTGCGCTGAATATGACAGGCAACCCCAGCCATCTGGCCGGGGTTGTCGCTTTTTTGCAAAATTTCGGCCGAAGTCCCCGTATCCCGCGGAAAAAGTGGGCAAGGCGCCCCGCAGTCAAAAATTATTTCATCGTTTTTTTCAATGATTCATCCGGATGATGGAAATTTCAAATTTGACTTAAGACGGCCACGCTTCTAAAATGAAATTCAAGATAACTCGCAATTTCTGCTGAAGCGCCGTCTGGAGACGGTGTTTTCCGCCGTACTGGCCTTTTACACGCTGGTTTGGTATTTGGCGGCCGTATGCGCCGCGTCCCGGGCGGCGGTCTCCTCCCATTGACGTTTTCTTCTTTTCGGAAATCCACATAGAAACTGCCGGCAGGTTTTTCCTGCCGGCAGTTCCGCTTTTGGGGGCTTGCGGGAGGCTTTAGAGAAGCTCCGGCGCCCGGATGATTTTGTAATAGGTTCGCGCTGTGGCCCGGTAGACCAGAGCGTAGGCCAGCGCAAAGACGGCGAAGGTGCCCAGCGTACACCAGAGGGTGATGGACGTGCCGTAGAGGCCGAACAGAGTCAGAAGCCGGGTCATGAGATTGTAGTCGAAGGCCACATGAATCCCCGCCACCAGGAGCGGCGCAAAGAACACCACCAGAATCTGGCTGTTGACGGAGGCGCGCACGGTGCGCTGCTCCATGCCCACCTTCTGCATAATGAGGTAGCGCTCCCGGTCCTCATAGCCCTCGGAGACCTGCTTGTAGTAGATGATGAGGACGGCGGCCATGATGAAGAGTAGTCCCAGAAAGAGCCCCAGGAAGAAGAATCCGCCGTTGAGGGAGAAGTAGTCCCGGGAAT
>JALCRQ010000044.1 GCA_022652655.1 Oscillibacter sp.
GGCGGCCTGGTTCGGCATGATCAACGGATGGAAGCCGCTGGGGCTTCTTATTTTGGCCGCTCTTGTGCACGAGGGCGGCCATCTCGCTGTCCTCGCGGCCTTCGGCACCCGGGTCACCGCGCTGCACCTGTCCGTGCTGGGCGCGGAGCTGCGCACCGACGGCCTGCGGCTGACCTATCCGCAGGAGCTGGCCGCGGTTTTGGCCGGCCCGCTGGCCGATCTGCTCTGCGGTGCGGCAGCGGCCGCCGCGGCAGGGGCGGGACGGCTTTCCTACACGGCCGCGGGAGCTTTCTGGGTGCTGGGGCTGTTCAACCTTCTGCCCATCCGGCAGCTGGACGGCGGCCGGGCGCTTTTGCTGCTGGTCACCTGGCTGGCGGGGCCCGCGGCAGGTGAACGCGTGCTGCGCGCCGCCGGTGTGGCTGCCGCCTTTGCACTGGCGGCGATTCTTTTTTACCTGGTCGCCGTCACGGGAGGCAATATCTGGCTGCTGCCGGCCGCAGTCTGTGCCGCCGGCGCGGGAATCCGGGAGCTTCTGGGACGGTAGCCGGCCCGGCCGAGGCGGGGCGCCGGGCCACACGCGGCCATTTTTTCAACTGATGGCGCCGTCATTCCTGCCAAAATGAAAAAAACCTTGCAATTTTTTACATGATATGCTATCCTATCAAGGCAACAAAGGGCGGTCCTCTGCCGCATATGCGCCTTCGCGGCGCATGGAAAATCCGGAACAACAGCATGAACGCCTATACATTAGGAGGAAATATCCATGGATCTGATCAAGGAACTGAACAAAGAGCAGCTTGAAAAGGCGGCGCCCGCGGTACGGATCGGCGATACTGTCCGCGTGCACGTCAAGGTCAAGGAAGGCGCGCGAGAGAGAATCCAGATCTTTGAGGGCACCGTGATTGCCAAGAAGCACGGCGGCATCGAGGAGACCATCACCGTCCGCCGGATCTCTTACGGCATCGGCGTTGAGAAGGTATTCCCCGTGCACTCTCCGTCCATCGACACCATCGAGGTTGTACGCCGCGGCGATGTGCGCCGGGCAAAGCTGTACTATCTCCGCAGCCGCGTGGGCAAGGGCGCCAAGATCAAGGAAAAGCTGTAATCTTCCGCATAGAAAAGAGAGGCTTCGGCCTCTCTTTTTTTGCGGATAGTTCTCTTGAAAAAGCAGATTTCCGGGCGTCCGTCTCTTGCCGGATTCGGATTTCTTTGTTATACTGTGACAATCAGGTTATCGGAGGGCTTACAGCTGATGCACACAGAAAAGAGAGAACGCGATGAACGCCCAAACGGGTTTTATGAGTGGGTGCAGGCGCTGGTCTGTACGGTTTTGCTGATTGTGCTGACGTTTACCTTTGCGGCCCGCGTCATGCGGGTGGATGGGCCGTCTATGCGGGAGACGCTGCAGAACAACGATTTGATGCTGGTAAGGGGCATGCTGGGCGGCACGTACCGGGCCGGCGAGATTGTGATTGTCCGGAAGGCCGGGTTTAATGACGGCCGGCCCATTGTCAAACGGGTCATTGCCACAGCCGGGCAGACGGTGGAAATTGATTTCGACGCCGGCGCGGTGTTTGTGGACGGAGAGAAACTGACGGAGCCGTATGTCCGGGAGCTCACACATCTGGAGGAGGGCACGGAATTTCCGTATACGGTGCCGGAGGGCTGCATTTTCGTCATGGGCGACAACCGGAATGACAGCGACGACAGCCGGGATCCGGCTCTGGGCGCGGTGGATCTGCGGTGTGTCATCGGCCGGGTGGAATGTCTGGTCTTTCCCGGGGTGAGCGCGGATTCCGGCACCAGGCGGTTTTCAAGGCTCGGAAGAATTTCCTGATTTGGTTTGAAAAACGGAAGGATCTGGAAGCATGGATGAAAATCAGATGAACGCGGCACGGGAGAATCCGGCGGAGAACGGGCGCTCCTTCTACGAGTGGGTGCAGGCGCTGGTCTGCTCTGTGCTGGCGGTGGTGCTGCTCTTTACCTTCGCTGTCCGCCTCATCGGCGTAGACGGACATTCCATGGTGCCCACCCTGCAGAACGGCGACCGCCTGCTGGTGGTCAACGCCCAACTGGACGGGTCGTATCGCAGGGGGGACATCGTCGTGCTGCGCAAAGCGTCCTTCCTGACGGAGCCGATTGTCAAGCGGGTTATCGCCACAGCCGGACAGACGGTGGATATTGATTTTACGGCGGGCAGTGTCTTTGTGGACGGCCAAAAGCTGGAGGAGGACTATATCAACGACCTGACGACGCTGGAGGAGGGGACACCGTTTCCGCTTACGGTGCCGGAGGGCTGCATTTTCGTCATGGGCGACAACCGGAACAACTCTACGGACAGCCGGGATTCCCGGGTCGGGACAGTGGATTTGCGGTGCGTCATCGGCCGGGCGGTTTTTCTGGCTTTCCCGGGCCCGGACAGCGAAAGCGGCCGGCGGGAGTTCTCCCGTATCGGCAGTATCGGATAGAGGAGACGCGATGAATATTCAATGGTATCCCGGGCATATGACCAAGACCCGGCGCATGATCACGGAGCAGCTGCGGAATGTGGACGCCGTGTGCGAAATCCTGGACGCCCGGATTCCCATCTCCAGCCGCAATCCGGACGTGGATACCCTCACCGCGGGAAAACCACGGCTGGTGGTGCTCAACCGCGTGGATCAGGCGGATCCGGAGGTCACGGGCCGCTGGGCGGCATGGTTCCGCGCCCGGGGCTTTGAGGTGCTGGAATCCAACGCCAAGGGCGGGGGAAGCGCGCAGAAGTTTACGGCCGCGGTGCAGCGGCTGCTGGCGGACAAGCTGCGGGCTTACGCGGAAAAGGGTCAGCCCGGCCGGATTGTGCGGGTGATGGTGCTGGGAATCCCCAACGTGGGGAAATCCACGCTGATCAACCAGGCAGCGGGCCGCCGCGCGGCCCGGGCCGAGGACCGCCCCGGCGTCACCCGGGCGAAGCAGTGGGTGCCTGTGGGCCCGCAGCTGGAGCTGCTGGACACGCCGGGCATCCTGTGGCCCAAGTTCGACGATCAGAGCGTGGGGGTGAATCTCGCCTATACCGGCGCGGTGCGGGACGACGTCATCGATGTGGAGGAGCTGGCCGTCCACCTGATGGAGTTTCTGAAAACCTACTATCCCCAGGCGCTGAAGGACCGCTATCACATCGACCCGCAGGAGGCGGATTCCGGCTACGCGTTGCTGGAGGCGGCGGGGCGCCGCCGGGGTTTCCTGATTTCCGGCGGAGAAGTGGATACGGAGCGCATGGCAAAAATTCTGCTGGACGAGTTCCGGGGTGGAAAGCTTGGACGCTTTACACTGGAACGGCCCGAGGATGTGCGGCAATGAGCGGGCTGGAACACCCCTGGGATTTCGAGCTGGCCGCCTTTGCCGACGGGTGGGAGCATGTCTGCGGCGTGGACGAGGCCGGCGCGGGGCCGCTGGCCGGGCCGGTGTGCGCAGCGGCGGTAATTCTGCCCCGGGGCCTGCTGATTGAAGGACTGGACGACTCCAAAAAGCTCACCGCGAAAAAGCGGGAACAGCTCTATGACGTGATCTGCTCCTCCGCCGAAGCGTATGCCGTGGCGTATGCCTCCGCAGAGGAGATCGACGCGCTGAATATTCTCAACGCCCGGATTCTCGCCATGGACCGGGCGGTGGACGCCCTGGACGTGAAACCGGATTTTCTGCTGGTGGACGGCAACCGGGATCACGGGAGCCGGTGCTCCCTGAATCTCCCCCGGCGGCTCATCGTGCACGGCGACGGGGAGAGCATCTCCATTGCCGCCGCTTCCGTGCTGGCCAAGGTCAGCCGGGACCGGTATGTGTGCCAGACGCTGGACGCCCGGTATCCGCAGTATCAGTTTGCCCGCCACAAGGGCTACGGCACGGCGCTGCACTATGCGCTGCTGGACCGCTACGGCCCCTGTCCGGCTCACCGGCGCAGCTTCCTGAAAAAATGGGAGGCAGGCCGATGAACGGGGGAAAGACCGCCGGAAACCTAGGCGAGGCGGAGACCGCCCGCTACCTGCGGAAAAAAGGCTACACGCTGCTGGAGAGCCAGTGGCGCTGCCGGTTCGGAGAACTGGACCTGGTGGCCAGGGACCGGACGGGCTTCCTCTGCTTTGTGGAGGTCAAGCTGCGCAGCGGATCTTTTGCGGGGCTGCCCCGGGAGGCCGTGGACGGCCGCAAGCAGGAGAGACTGCGGGCCGCGGCGTCGTGCTATATGAGCCGACGGGAGCTGGACGAGCCGGCCCGGTTCGACGTCTCGGAGGTCTATGCCGACGATACCGGGCGGGTGCTTCGGATCTGTTATCTGGAAAACGCGTTTTGAGTCCGTCTCATTTTGGGCGGCCGCTGAAAAGGAGGGGGGCTGATGGCCCTGTATGCGATCGGGGATCTGCATCTGTCCCTGACGGCGAATAAATCCATGGAGGTGTTCGGCGAGGGCTGGCAGGATTACACCCGGCGGATTGAGAAGGCTCTGTCCGTTCTGACGGAGGCCGATACGCTGGTGCTGGCAGGGGACACCTCCTGGGGGATGAATCTGGAGGTGTCCGGGGCGGAAGCTCCTGGTGAAGGGCAACCACGACTACTGGTGGACCACTGTCTCGAAAATGCGCGCTTTTTTCGATCAGCGCGGGCTGGGCGGCTTTGAGTTCCTGCACAATACCTGTGCCTTTTACGGCGAATACGCGCTGTGCGGCACCCGGGGCTGGTTTTTGGAGGAGGAGCAGAAGCCCCAGGACGCCAAGGTGCTCAACCGGGAGGTTCTGCGCCTGGAGACATCCCTTAAGGCGGCGGGGGAGCGGCCGATCCTCTGCTTTCTGCACTACCCGCCCCTGTATCAGGGCTATGCCTGTCCGGAGCTTTTGCGGCTTTTGCGGGAGTACCGCGTGCGGTGCTGTTATTACGGCCATCTCCACGGCCCGACCATCCGGCGGGCATTCAACGGAACCTCCGCCGGAACGGAATTTTTCCTGATCTCTGCCGATTCCCTGGCGTTTGTTCCGAAAAAAATCTGTGAATAAGAGAAAAAGGTATAGCTTTTTGGATAATTTTCTGTTAAAATAATTTGTCGCACCGGTCTGATTCCGGCGATGAACGGAGGAGTAAACAAAATGAGTGTGAAAACCTGCGAAAAATTGGAAAAAAACGAGGTTGCCCTGACCATTGAAGTTGGCAGCGAGGCGTTTGAGGCTGCCGTTGAGAAGGCATACCGTCAGAAACGTAAGAGCATCCGCGTACCTGGCTTCCGCCCGGGCAAGGCCCCCCGTCAGCTGATTGAAAAAATGTACGGCGCAGAGGTATTCTATACCGATGCCGTCGATAACGTCTGGTTTGATGCCTATCAGGAGGCCGTAAAAGCGGAGGATCTGCGTGTGGTCGGCAACCCGAAGGTGGAGATCGAGGGCCAGGTGACCAAGGACGGTTTTACATTCAAAGCGGTTGTCCCCGTTTATCCCGAGGTCACACTGGGACAGTACAAGGGGCTGCAGGCGCCCAAGGCCGAAGTGGAAGTTGCGGATGCTGATGTGGACGCGCGTCTGAAGGAACTGACAGATCGCAACACCCGTCTGGTTTCCGCCGACCGCGCCGCCGAAAAGGGCGATGTGGCGGTGATCGACTACAAGGGATTCCGGGACGGCAAGCCCTTCGAGGGCGGCAGTGCCGAGAATTACAGCCTGGAGCTGGGCTCCAATTCCTTTGTGCCGGGCTTTGAGGATCAGGTGATCGGAATGAAGGCCGGGGACGAGAAGGAGATCGACATCACCTTCCCCGAGGACTATCACAAGGAGCTGGCCGGCGCGAAGGTTGTATTCCACGTGAAGGCCAACGAGATCAAGCGCAAGGATGTTCCCGCCCTGGACGACGAGTTCGCCAAGGACGTCTCCGAATTCGATACATTAAAGGACCTGAAGGACGACCTCAAAAAGAAGATCACGGAGGAGCGGGAGGCTGCCGCAAAGCAGGAGTTCTCCGAAGCCGTGATGAAGCAGGTTGCCGACGGCATTACCTGCGATGTGCCCGACGCCATGGTGGACGCGCAGGCCCAGCGGTTCCTGGAGAATTTCAAGTCCAGAATCCAGTCTCAGGGCATTCCCTACGAGCAGTATCTCAAACTGACCAACACAGATGAGAGCAAGCTGCTGGAGGATGCCAGAGAGCCCTCTTTGCGGCAGGTCCGCATGGATCTGGCGCTCACCGCCATCATCGACGCCGAAAAGATTGAGGCCACTGACGAGGAGGTCGAGGCGGAGTACAAGCAGATGTCCGAGACCTACGGCATGGATCTGGAGACGGTCAAGAAGTACCTCACCCGGGATGTGGTGGAGGATCAGGTGAAGAGCCGCAAGGGCGTGGATCTTGTGGTGGACAGCGCCATCGCCACCAAGCCCGAGGAGAAGAAGGAAGACGGCGAAAAGGCAGCGGAGCCCGCCAAGAAGCCGGCGGCTAAGAAGGCGGCCAAGAAGGCCGACGAGGAGCCCAAGCCCGCGAAGAAGGCAAAGGAAGCGGAGCCCGCCAAGAAGAAGCCTGCCGCCAAAAAGCCGGCTAAAAAGGCGGAGGAAGAGTAACCATCCGCATAAATTGGAACGCGCAGGCCGCGTTCCCCATAATCCGACAAAATTTCCGTCCGGCATGTAGTAACATCAATCTATTATCCGGAGATTTGTCATGGCTTCGGCGCCGGACGGCCTGTAAAGACCAAGGCGCTTTTGCCATATTACGAAGGAGACTGCCCCTGCGGGGCGTCCCACGCTTCCGGAGCATCTGAACGAGGAGGTTTTCCAGATGAGTTTAGTACCGTATGTTGTTGAGCAGACCAGTCGCGGAGAGCGGTCTTACGACATTTTTTCCCGTCTTCTCAACGACCGGATCATTTTCCTTGGGGAAGAGGTCAACGCCACCACGGCCAGCCTGGTCGTCGCGCAGCTCCTCTACCTGGAGGCGCAGGATCCGGACAAGGACGTTCAGCTCTATATCAACAGCCCCGGCGGCAGCGTCACCGACGGCATGGCGATCTATGACACCATGCAGTATATCAAGTGCGACGTCTCCACCATCTGCGTGGGCATGGCCGCCAGCATGGGCGCTTTCCTCCTCTGCTCCGGCGCCAAGGGCAAGCGGATTGCTCTGCCCAACTCAGAAATTATGATCCATCAGCCCTCCGGCGGATTCCAGGGGCAGGCCACGGACATCGAGATCCATGCGGATTTCATTCTGCGCACCAAGAAGCGTCTCAACGAGATCATGGCTTCCAACTGCGGCAGAACCGTGGAGGAGGTCAAGGCAGCCACCGAGCGCGACAATTTCCTGACGGCGCAGGAGGCTCTGGATTTTGGCCTGGTGGACAAGATCATCAGCAAGCGGTAAAATGATTCCGACTCCCGGAGAAAGAGAAACCGAGGTAGCAACATGAGCAACGACGAGAGCAAAAAGTCCCTCCGCTGTTCCTTCTGCGGCAAGCATGAGCAGCAGGTTCACCGGATGATTCAGGGCCCGGGCGTGCGCATCTGTGACGAATGTGTGCAGCTGTGCATGAGCATCCTCAACGACGGCTATGAGGACAGCGGTCACAGCACCCTGGAGGATGTGCCCGACAAGCTTCCCACGCCCCAGGAGATCAAAAAGGTTCTGGACGAATATGTGATCGGGCAGGATGACGCCAAGGTCACTCTGTCCGTGGCGGTCTATAACCATTATAAGCGCATCTTCTTCGGCGGGGACGAGGATGTGGAGCTGCAGAAGAGCAATATTCTGATGATCGGCCCCACCGGCTCCGGGAAAACGCTGTTTGCCCAGACCCTGGCCCGTATTTTGAAGGTTCCCTTCGCCATTGCCGACGCCACGACACTGACGGAGGCCGGCTATGTGGGCGACGACGTGGAGAACATTCTCCTGCGGCTGCTCCAGGCCGCCGATTTCGACGTGGAGCGCGCGGAGCACGGCATCATCTACGTGGATGAAATCGACAAGATCGCCCGCAAGAGTGAGAATGTATCCATAACGCGGGACGTCTCCGGCGAGGGCGTTCAGCAGGCACTTTTGAAAATCGTGGAGGGAACGGTGGCCAATGTTCCGCCTCAGGGCGGCCGGAAACACCCCCATCAGGAGTTCATCCAGGTCAACACCAAGAACATCCTCTTTATCTGCGGCGGCGCGTTCGACGGACTGGACAAGATCATCGAGCGCCGCGTGGAGCAAAAGAGCATCGGCTTCGACGCGCCCATCGTCAGCAGCAAAAATGAGGATGTGGGCCGTCTGTTCCGTCAGGTGCAGCCCCATGACCTTCTGAAATTCGGCATTATTCCGGAGCTGGTGGGCCGCCTGCCGGTACTCACCTCCCTCAACAACCTGACCCGCGCCGACTTGGTGCGGATCCTGACTGAGCCGAAAAACGCCCTGGTCAAGCAGTATCAGAAGCTGATGGAATACGACGATGTGGAGCTGGTATTCGAGCAGGGCGCTCTGGATGCCATCGCCGACAAGGCCATCGAGCGCAGCATCGGCGCCCGGGGACTGCGTGCCGTGATGGAGGGAATGCTGACGCAGATCATGTACGACATTCCGTCCGATCCCACCGTGGTCAAAGCGGTCATCACGAAGGAGTGCGTGGAGGGTACCGGCAAGCCGGTACTGACCCGCGATCCCGACAAAATCAACTATGCAGTGAAGCTGAACGCCGGAAAAGCCGGAAGCACGCCGGCCTCCAGGACCGACGATCCTGCCTCAGCGTCCTGACATCGCGTTACGCAAACGGGAGGGACACCTAACGGCGCCCCTTCCGTTTTTCAAGAAAGGAACAGCCCATGGAACTGACGAACTGGAATATTCCCGTCCTTGCCCTGCGGGGCCTGACGGTCTTTCCTCATATGAATCTGAATTTCGACGTGGAGCGGAGTATTTCCATCCGCGCGCTGGAACATGCCATGGAGACGGACCAGATGATCTTCCTGGTGACACAGCGGGAAGTCGGCGTCATGGAGCCCAGGGAAGAGGATCTCTATTCCGTGGGAACCGTCTCGCATATCACGCAGATTCTGCGGCTGACGCAGTCCTCTGTCCGCGTGATGGTGGAAGGGCGCCATCGCGCCCGCCTCAAGCGCATGTGGCAGAGCGATCCGTATCTGCAGGCAAATGTGGAACTGCTGCCGGAGCAGGAGGAGCCCGACTCCGCCGCTCACGGCCCCCGCACCGAGGCGCTTCTGCGGCAGACGGTCACGCTGTTCGGCGAATACGGAGAGCTGGCCGGCGGGATTCCCGACGAGGTGCGCTCCACCGTGCTGGACTGCCACGACCTTGGGTATCTGGCCGACTTTATTGCGCAGAATATCAACATCCGCCCGGCTGACAAACAGAAAATTCTGGAGGAGGTCAGCCCCTTCCTGCGCCTGCGGAAAATAAACACCTTTCTGGTTCGGGAGAACAATGTCCTGGGCTTTGAGCACGAGATGGAGGACAAGGTCCGCCAGCAGCTGGAGCGCTCCCAGCGGGAACAGATCCTGCGCACCCAGATCCGGGTCATGCAGAACGAGCTGGGCGAGCAGGAGGAGGATGACGACGAACTGGAGACCTATCGCAGCCGGATTGCCGGACTGAAGCTGTCTGAGGACTCCGAAAAGCACCTGCTCAAGGAGGTTTCCCGCATTGCCAAGCAGCCCTTCGGCAGTGCGGAGGCCGCCGTCTCCCGCAATTATCTGGATGTATGTCTGGAGATGCCCTGGAACGTCACCACCCGGGAACGGCTCAATGTGGAGACGGCCCGGAAGATTCTGGACCGGGATCACTTCGGCCTCCAAAAGGTCAAGGAGCGGATCCTGGAATCGCTGGCCGCACGGCAGATGAACCCCAGCGGAAAAGGGCAGATTCTCTGCCTGGTGGGCCCTCCGGGTGTGGGAAAAACCTCCATCGCCATTTCGGTGGCCAAGGCCACCAATCGGAAGCTGGCGCGGCTCTCTCTGGGCGGCGTCCGGGACGAGGCCGATATCCGGGGCCACCGCAAGACCTACATAGGCTCCATGCCCGGCCGGATTATCGAGGCCATCAGCCGCAGCGGGTCTATGAATCCGCTGCTGCTCCTGGATGAAATCGACAAGCTGGGCAGCGATTACCGGGGCGATCCCGCCTCCGCGCTGCTGGAGGTGCTGGATTCCGAGCAGAATTCCTCCTTCCGGGATCATTTCCTGGAAATCCCGGTGGATCTGTCCAAGGTGCTGTTTATCACCACGGCCAACACCATGGAGACGATTCCCCGTCCGCTTCTGGACCGGATGGAGATTATTGAGCTGGGCAGCTATACCGACGAGGAAAAGCTGCAGATCGCCCTTCAGCACCTCCTGCCCAAGCAGATGAAGGAGCACGGACTCAAAAAGTCCCAGCTCCATGTCAGCGAGGAGGCACTCCGCGCCGTGATCCGGGACTACACCCGGGAATCCGGCGTCCGCCAACTGGAGCGGGAGCTGGCAAAGATCTGCCGGAAGGCGGATATGCGCCTGGTGGCCGGTGGTGTAAAGAAGATCTCCGTTACAGAGAAGGACCTGCATGATTTTCTGGGTGTCCGTCCCTACACCGATTCCCTCCATACCGAGCGGGAGGAGGTTGGCGTGGTCAACGGCCTCGCCTGGACCGAGGTAGGCGGAGAGATTCTGGAGGTCGAGGTAAACGTCATGGACGGCACCGGCAAGCTGGAGCTCACCGGAAACCTGGGCGACGTGATGAAGGAATCCGTTCAGGCGGCGCTGAGCTGTCTGCGCAGTCGGGTGGCCCAGCTGGGGATTGACCCGGAATTTTACAAAAACCGTGACATCCACGTGCATTTCCCGGAGGGAGCGGTGCCCAAGGACGGCCCCTCCGCCGGCATCGCCATCGCCACGGCCCTGACCTCCGCGCTGACCAATCGGAAGATTCGGGCCAACCTGGCCATGACCGGGGAGATCACGCTGCGCGGGCGTGTGCTGCGGATCGGCGGACTGAAGGAAAAAACCATGGCCGCGCTGCGCAGCGGCGTCAAAACGGTGATCATTCCCAGGGACAACGTCTCGGATCTGGAGGAAATCGACCAGACAGTCCGCGCCGCGCTGCACTTTGTCCCTGTCTCTACCATCGACGAAGTGCTGGCCTCCGCGCTGGTACAGCCCGTGTCCAAGCCGGCGCTTCACGACGAGCCGGTGGCGGCCTTTGCGCCCGCCCGGACCACCGAGAACGGAGAGAGTCCGGCGCTGCGGCAGTAAAAAACAGGGAGGGCCTATGGCTTTAAAATTTGAAAAGACGGCTTATCTGCGCTCCGCGGCGTCCGCCGGAGATTTTCTCCGGGATTCGCTGCCGCAGATCGCGTTCGCGGGCCGCTCCAATGTGGGAAAATCCTCGGTGATCAACACGCTGGCGGGCCGCAAGAATTTGGCGTATGTAGGTGCGTCACCCGGAAAGACCAGTCAGATCAACTACTTCACCGTGGACGGCAAGGCCTATCTGGTGGATCTCCCAGGCTATGGCTACGCCAAAGTGTCCAAGGCGGAACGGGAGCGCTGGGGCCTTTTGATGGAGTCGTATTTGCACGATGAGGCGGGCCTGATTACGCTGGGCGTGCTCATCGTGGACGCCCGCCACCGGCCCTCCGCCGACGATGTGACCATGCACACCTGGTTCCGGGAAACCGGCTGCCGGGAAATCGTCGTGGCCAACAAGGCGGATAAGCTGAAGCCCCGGGAGACAGACGCCGCCATGGCGCTGATCCGCGAAACGCTGGGAATGGCGCCGGATGAGGTGCTGCTGCCCTTTTCCGCGGAAAAGGGCACCGGACGGGGACAGCTGGCCGTGCTGCTGGACGAGAGCTGCTGAAAAACCGCGGCTGCATTTTTTCAACACGCCAAGAGGGAAGCGCTCAGCTTCCCTCTTTTTATGAAAATTTCCGGTTCCCCCTATGCAAACCGGAGAAAATACGGTAAAATACAAATTGATCATTTACAATATGGAGGGGTATGTCCAATGGAGAAACCTGTCTATCATCGCGTCCTGCTGAAAATCAGCGGGGAAGCGCTGGCCGGCGGCAAACACAGCGGGCTTGATTTTGAGGTCATCGGCCAGGTCTGCGACGTTATCCGGGAGTGCGTGGAGCTGGGCGTCCAGGTTGGCATTGTCATCGGCGGTGGAAATTTCTGGCGCGGCGTCAAAGACGGAGGCGGCAGGATGGAGCGCACCCGCGCGGATCACATGGGAATGCTGGCCACCGTGCTGAACTGCCTGGCCGTCGCGGATGTGATGGAGCAGAAGGGCATGGCGGTCCGGGTGCAGACCGCCATCGAGATGCGCGCCGTGGCGGAGCCGTATATTCGCTCCCGGGCCATCCGGCACCTGGAAAAGGGCCGCGTGGTGATTTTCGGCTGCGGAACCGGAAACCCGTTCTTCTCCACGGATACGGCCGCCGTGCTCCGGGCCGCGGAGATTGACGCCGACGTGATTCTGCTGGCAAAGAATGTGGACGGCGTGTATTCCGCTGACCCGGTGAAGGATCCCAATGCCGTCAAATATGACCGCATCAGCTATGACGACGTTCTGGCGCAGCATCTCACCGTGATGGATTCCACCGCCACGTCGCTGTCCATGGATAACCATATCCCGGTTCTGCTCTTTGCCCTGAAGGATCCCAAGAACATCCTCCGTGCTGTCTGCGGAGAGAAGATCGGAACCATCGTCCAGGAATAACCGACGCCGGTTTCAATCGTTTTTTAAACAACCGTATGAAAGGAAGGAACCAACATGCTGCCGAAAGATTCATTGAAAATCTATGAGGAAAAAATGTCCAAGAGCATCGACGCTGTCAGCGCCGATTTCGCCGCCGTCCGGGCGGGCCGGGCCAATGCCGCCGTGCTGAACCGCATCTCTGTGGACTACTACGGGACGCCCACCCCCATTCAGCAGATTGCGTCCATTGCCTCTCCCGATCCCCGCTCTCTGGTGATCCAGCCCTGGGACGTGGGGGCCGTCAAGCTCATTAAAAAGGCCATCGAGACCTCCGACCTGGGCATCAACCCCCAGGACGACGGAAAGACCCTGCGGCTGAGCTTCCCGCAGCTGACCGAGGAGCGCCGCAAGGAACTGGTGAAGCAGATTCACAAGTACACGGAAAACGGAAAGATCGCCATCCGCAATATCCGCCGGGACGCCATGGACGTATTCAAGAAAAAGGAAAAGGCCACGGAGATTACCGAGGACGATCTCAAGCAGGTGGAGAAGGACCTGCAGAAGCTGACGGACGACGGCTGCAAGAAGCTGGACGAACTTCTGGCAAAAAAAGAAAAGGAACTGATGGCGGTTTGATGAACGAGCAACCGAAAACCGCGGAGGCGGAGCAGGTGGATCCCACGCGCCTGCCCCGCCACATCGCTATTATTATGGACGGAAACGGCCGCTGGGCCGCCCGCCGCGGCCTGCCCCGGTCCATGGGACACAAAGCGGGAGCCGAGACCTTCCGCCGGATCGCCACCTACTGCAAAGACCTGGGCATCCGCTATCTGACGGTCTACGCCTTTTCCACGGAGAACTGGAAGCGTTCCGCCGATGAGGTAAGCGCCATTATGGGCCTGCTCCGGAAGTATCTTCTGGAGGCGGTGGACACCATGGAGCGGGATCACATCCGCCTTCATTTCTTCGGCGACATGACGCCTATCGCGCCGGAGCTGCGCGCCCTGGCCCGGGAGACGGACGAGATCACCGCGCATCTGGATCGGAGCTGTTTTCAGGCCAACGTATGCCTGAATTACGGCGGCCGGGATGAAATTCTCCGGGCCGTCCGCCGGTTTGCTCAGGACTGCGCCCAGGGCGCACGGATCCCCGGAGAGCTGGACGAGGCCCTTTTTTCCTCCTATCTGGACTCCGCCGGGATTCCGGATCCGGATCTCATTATCCGTCCCTCCGGCGAGGAGCGGATTTCCAATTTTCTCCTCTGGCAGTGTGCCTATTCCGAGTTCTTCCGCACCGATACCCTCTGGCCGGATTTTGACGAGAGAGAGCTGGACCGAGCCATTCTCGCCTATCAGAAGCGCGACCGCCGGTACGGTGGAGTAAAGGCATAATCTTTTACAGAAGAAAAGAGAGGACCCATGAAGAAACGTATTCTGGTGGCAGCGGTGGGCGTGCCGCTGCTGATCCTTGTTCTGAGCTTTGCACCCGGCTGGGCCACCCTGCTTCTGGCGGCGCTGCTGTGCGGCATCGGCGCCCACGAACTGATGCACGCGGCCGCAGGGGAGAAGGGACGGCCGCTGATTCCCCTGACCATCGCCGCAGCGGTGCTGGTGACGGCAGACGCCTACTGGACG
>JALCRQ010000045.1 GCA_022652655.1 Oscillibacter sp.
GACCTGCGCGCCCAGAGAGGTGTCCGTATCCAAAACCGTCAGCACCGTGCACCAGTTCAGCCCCACTTTCGAAACGATACCCACCAGATAGCCCGACTCCGTAATCACGCAGTCTTTGACTTTGATGTCGTGATTGGTCCCCTGGTTCAGTGTCAGGGAGGAGGTCCAGTTGGAGCTGGAATGCTCCGTGATGTCGGCGGGCTCGTAGTGGAAACTGCGGTGCTTTTCCTGCAGGTTTAAAAGATCCCGCAGCCGGGCGTTCTCCTCGCTGTCGGACTGAGCCTGCCGGACAGAATCCTCCATCTTGGCAATCTCCTGCTTCAACTCCTTGTTTTCCTTTTCCAAAGCCTTGTAATCCGCGAAGTAGGCCTCTTTGTCGTTAAACCAGGAGGCCACGGCGGTGTAGGCGGATCGGAACGGGGAGGTCATGACGCCGGCAATATTGGACAGAGGGGAGGAAGTACTGCTGAAGTAGGACATGCAGGCCAGCGTTACGGCAATGACCGCCGCGGCGAATAAGACCCACAGGCCGTGATCTCTGAAAAATTTTTTCACAACGAACCTCTCAATCGAAAAAAGTAACTCCAAACTGCCGCAGCATTTCGGAGAGCCGGAGAACCGGCAGGCCCATCACGTTGTAAAAATCGCCCCGGATTCCCCGGACCAGCAGGCACCCAAGGCCTTGCACGCCGTAGGCGCCGGCCTTATCCATAGGCTCCCCGGTGCGGATATAGTTTCGCAGTTCCTCCGCGGAGGCGGGACGAAAAAAAACCTCCGTGGCCTCGCTCTGCGTCAGAACCCGCTCTCCCATCCGCACGGTGACGCCGGTGCACACGGTGTGCTGTCGGCCCTGAAGCAGAGTGAGCATCCGCAGCGCGTCATCCTCATCCGCCGGTTTCCCCAGCCGGCGCTGGTCCAGAAAAACCATGGTATCGGCGGTAATCGCAATCTCGTTGTCGGCACAGAGCTTTCGGGCCGCGTCGGATTTTTCCCGGGAGATATACTCCACGATCTGCCGGGGCGACAGGCTGCCGGGATAGTCCTCCGGCGTGTCCGGAACCCGAATGTCAAAATCCCGAATTCCGATCCGGCGGAGCAGCTCCTGCCGCCGGGGTGAACCGGAGCATAGTACAATCTTTGGCTGCATGGTTCAGCGCCTCATTCCTACACCTTATTTTCCGGTGGAACCGAATCCGCCCCGGTCGGGACCGTCCAGATGTTCCACACGCACGAACCGCAGCCGCGGCTGATTCCGCTCAATCCGGAATTGGCAGATGCGGGCGTTCTTCTCAATCGTAACGTCCCGAGTGGCATAGACCGGCATCCGCCACTGATCCCCCTCACCCCGGTACGTGCAGTCCACAACCCCCATGGAGTTGGTCTGCAAGATCCCGTAATTTTTAAAGGTGGAACTCCGGGGCACCAGATGGGCCTCGTATCCCTCCGGCAGCGCAATCGCCACGCCCAGCGGAATCAGCCGGAATTCTCCGGCACGCAGCGTCACCGTTTCCGCTGCATGGAGGTCAATCCAGTCGGATTTCCCGTCTACATAACGAAGCTCGTCAATGCCGTCCACCAGATATTTAATCTTTATTTCTTCCATCATGAACCTCAAAACGACAACAAATAGGATAATAGAGAGAAGATATCACAATTTGTATTATATTTCAACCTCAAATTGACTCATTCGACACCGCGTTCGTACAGTCCTCTGGTGAAGGATGCGGGTGCCGTTGCGCCGGAGAGATAATCCCGGAAGATCTGCGCGCACGCCTCCGGAGTTTCCGTGGTAAAGCGCAGCCGGGCATAGGTCAGCCCCAGACGGCGGTAATCGGGCCGGTCACCCAGATAGACCGGCCGGCAGTTTTCAATCTCAGTGCGGTGGCCGAAAGCGGCCAGCAGCGGAAAGGCGGCGCCGGTCCGGTCTGTCAGCGCATGGGGCTGGACGCAGGTTCGGTCCGGGCAGCTCTGGACGATGGCGCCGTTCCGCTCCCCGCGGCAGCCGCGGGCGTTGGCCGTCAGGCAGTTTTCGGTGATCATCAGCGGCAGCCTGCCATAGACCACAGCCTCCGCCGGCAGGGACTTGTGCAGGTCCCGGATCTGCGCCAGGCGCAGCTCAAAGGAGACGCAGGCAGACCGCAGTCCCTGCTCCCGGAAAAAATCCAGGGCCCGGGAATTGAACACGTTGAGTCCAAAATCTCCGTACATGAAAAGGCCGCTTTTTCGGGCCAGGGGGAAGTGCCCGAGATTGCCCAGCAGCACACCTGTGACGCCCAGCTTCCCGGCTTTTTCCAGCAGCTCTTGCAGCAGGGGCTCGTCCCGATCCCGCCAGACGCGGGGCAGGATCGCGCACCATTCGGTGTCGGCGTCCGGCAGTGTGGAGAGAAATTTGAAGTGCTCCAGCGGAATCGCGGTACGGGCGGGACCGCAGGCAAGCAGCTCCGGTGTCAATTGGGCGGGGTCGGCCACGGATACGGTAAAGCGGAGGGCCTCCGCCGCACAGTCCCATCCGGAAAGAGGGGGCGGCGCGGTGATGGTCCGGCGCTCCGGCGGTGTGGTTCGCAGGGCGCTCAGGGCTGCCAGAGCGTCCCGGCGCAGGGCGTTCAGATCCGCGGCGGACAGAGAGAGTCCCGGCGCCGCCGATACGGCGGCGCTCTGGCATCGATAGGCGGTGCCGCCGGTTTTTTGAAGCCGTGCCGCGATTTCCGCCTCCGTTACGGCGCGGGAGCGCGCCGTCTCCGGCACTGCTCCGGAGAGTGTGACGGTATGACCCTCGAAATCGGAGGCGGTCAGCAGGGCCGGAACCTTTTCCCGGATCGTGCACTGAAAGCGCATAGGGACAATGCCCCGCTCCCGTTCGCAGTCCGCCCGGGCCCGCGCGAAGAGTTCTTTTGGTTCCGCGGCGTTTTCCGGCCGGACGCCAAACATGCCGGGGCCCTTCCGGCCCCGCCAGTACCAGTCTGTAAAGCCGGAGCGGGAGAACGCGGCATCCAGCTCCCGGAGTTCCTCCCCGGTGGGACGGCGGTGCTCCCGGAGAAGCCGGGCGTAGATTCGGGTGACGACGGCCACATACTCCCCCCGTTTCATCCGCCCCTCCAGCTTGACGCATGCGACGCCCATCCGCTCCAGATCCTGGAGCTCTCCGGCCAGGCAGTTGTCCTTCAGGGACAGGGGAAAGCCGCGTTTGCCGCCCGGCAGAATCCGGTAAGGCAGGCGACAGGGCTGGGCACATTTGCCCCGGTTCCCGGAGCGCCCGCCGATCAGCGCGCTCATGGCGCATTGACCGGAGTAGCACATGCACAGGGCGCCGTGGCAAAAGACCTCGATCTCGGCGGGACAGCTGCGGCAGATGGCGGCGGTCTCCTCCCGGGAGCATTCCCGGGCGATCACGATCCGCTCCATGCCCCAGCGGGCGGCTTCACAGGCCCCACCGGAGGTAAAGATGCTCATCTGGGTGCTGGCGTGAAGGGGAAGATCCGGCAGCGTTCTCCGCAGAAGCGCCAGAAGTCCCACGTCCTGCACCAGTACGGCGTCTACCCCCAGAGCGGAGGCCCGGGCCGCCGTGTCTGCCGCCGCCGGAAGTTCCCGGTCGGTCAGCAGGGTGTTCAGCGTCAGATAGACTTTCACACCCCGCTCACGGCAGTAAAAAACCGCGTCGGAAAATTCGCGGTCGGTGAAGTTCCTCGCGTTCCGCCGGGCGTTAAAATTTCCCCAGCCCAGATAGACCGCCCCGGCGCCGTTTTGTACGGCGGCGCGCAGGGCCTCCGGCGACCCGGCAGGCGACAGCAGTTCCATCAGGAATTTCCGTTCTCCCCGCGGTTCTCCAGTCTTTGACGCAGGCGCACGACCTCCCGCCTCAGCTCAGACGCCTCATTCTGCGCCTTTTTGGTTTCGTCCAGATACTGCTTGATCTGGCCCCGGAGCTGTTCGGAGGCGGCTTGCTCCTTGAAAAGCTCGTCCGCGAGATTCGTCGCGGTCAGAACCGCCGCGTCAGCCCGTCCCGCGTGAGTGCTGTTGAGCACGGCCTGCAATTTTTGATCTACGTAGGAACCGACTTTCTGTATATAGGAGGCGTTCTCCTCCGCGATCAAGGCGTATTCTTCCCCGCCTATATTGACAACGACCCGATTTTCCATGGTGTTCCTCCTTTAAAACTTCATTTCGCTGCAAACGGCAGCGCCGACGAACCCATTTTTACAAATATTCAGTATAACACGAATCCGGACTTTCCGCCATAGAAATGAAAAAGTTTTTGCAGGTTCTGAAGAGGACAGAAGATGAGCTGCGGCGGACTGAATTTAATCCGCGATCCGGTGAAAGAGAAGTTATGGTTGTCGCGGAGGGAAAATTCGTGTAAAATAGCGGAAGAAAGGGGGACGGGATATGGCTGGATGTCTGATTCGGACCGGCGACGAGAGCGTTACGCTGTCGGGGCCGGCAGTGCGGGCGCTGCTGGCCCGCGGCGACGGAGACGCCGCGCTGCTGTACATAGCGCTGCTCCGTCACAATGGTACGGTGATGCCCCGGTCCCTGGCCGGCGAGATGCGCTGGAGCCGGGAGCGGATCGAGGCGGCGGAGTCCGTACTCCGGGAACTGGAGCTGATTGCGCCGGATTCGGTTCCGCCCGAGCCCGCCGACGAGCATCCCGACTACACGCCGGAGGATATTTCCGCGCGCCTGGAGGACGGGGGCGAATTCCGGAGCCTCACCGCGGAGGTGGAGCGGAAACTGGGAAAGCGCCTGTCCACGCCCGATGTGGCCGCGCTGCTGGGGCTGTATGATTATCTGGGGCTGCCGGCGGATGTGATTTATCTCCTGGTTTCCCACTGTACCGAGCGGCTCCAGCGGCGTTTTGGAGCGGGCCGCCGTCCCACCCTGCGT
The DNA here is from genome assembly GCA_022652655.1 of Oscillibacter sp. Lineage (GTDB taxonomy): Bacteria > Bacillota > Clostridia > Oscillospirales > Oscillospiraceae > Oscillibacter. Next base: position 4,882 of record JALCRQ010000045.1, read on the forward strand.
CAGATTGAGAAGGAGGGCTATGCCTGGGCCCGGATGGGAATCGACTCCCAGACGCAGGCGGCCGCCTATCTGAAAAAATACAACGCGCGGATCGGGAAGATGCCGGAGTATATGCGCGTACTCCAGCTTGGCGACCGGGCGCCCTCGCCGTCTGAGGAGAAATATTTGAATGCCTGGCAGGAGTGGGGTTTTGGCCCCGAGGTGGTGGCGGCGGCCTATGACCGGACAATCTTGCGCTGCCATGAGCTGAAATGGCCCTATCTCAACGGGATTCTGCGGCGCTGGAACACGTCGGGCCTGCACACGCTTCAGGAGATTGAAGCCGGCGACCGGCCCTCCACCGCCCGCAAACAGCCGGATCGACCGCCGCAGACCGAGGAGGGCTGGATGCGGCAGTATGCGCAGAACCTGAGAAAAGAGCGGGGTGAATAAGGGTGGCTTACGACGGGAAGATCATGCGCCGGGCCCTGGAGCGGTTTTACGAGGATAAGAGGCGCCGGGAGGCGGATTTCCGGCGGAGGACGGAGACGATCTATACCCGGGAGCCCCGTCTGCGCCAGATTGACGGGGAACTGCGCGCCACCATGAGCCGGATCATCACCTCCGCACTGCGGCGCGGAACGGACCCGAGGCCGGCGCTGGAGGTGCTGCGGGACAGGAATCAGTCGCTTCAGCGGGAGAAAGCGGCGCTGCTTGCGAAGCTGGGGCTGCCGGAGGACTGCCTGGAGGAGAAACCCAACTGTCCCCTGTGCGACGATACCGGCTACCGGGGGGGCGAGGTTTGCCGCTGCCTGCGGCGGTACTATGCCCGGGAACAGAAAAAAGAGCTCTCCCGGATGCTGGATCTGGGAAACCGGAGTTTCGAGCTGTTCTCCCTGGATTGGTACTCCGAGGAGCCGCTGCCGGAGGGGTTTTCCCCCCGGGAGAATATGGCCTGGGTCAAAAAGACCTGCCAGCAGTATGCGGAGAGCTTTGGTCCCGGCAGCGGGAATTTGCTGCTGACCGGCGCACCCGGGCTGGGGAAGACCTTCCTGTCCGCCTGCATTGCCAGGGAGGTAAGCGACGGGGGTTTCTCCGTGGTATACGACACTGCCGCGCATGTTTTCGACCGGTTTGAGACCTGGAAATTCATGCGGGAGGACCGCGCGGAGGAGGATACCAACCGAATTCTGACCTGCGACCTTCTGATTCTGGATGATCTGGGGACGGAACTGACCACCGCTTTTGTCCAGAGTGCCCTGTATCAGATTCTGAACAGCCGCCTGCTGGAGAACCGGGCCACGATTTTGAACACCAATCTGACGATGGAGAGTATGGGGCGGCGCTATACGCCCCAGATTGTCTCCCGGATTACGGGAGAGTACCGGGTTCTGCTTTTTTGCGGAGAGGATATCCGGAAACTCAAGCTGCGAAAACAGAAAAATCTACCCTGAAACAGGAAGAGCCCGGCCGTACGGCCGGGCTTTTCGCGCATTCGGACGTTCAGGAGGAACGGCCGGTCTTGCGAAATTTGCAGAGCATCAGCGCCGCTGCGGAGATGGCGATATTGGCCGCCAGAGAAATCCGAAACGCACGGCTTGCGGGATCGCTCAATGCGGAGCCGAGGACCGTGACAGCAGCCATATGGGGGAGGTCGCCCAACAGACCGGCGACCAGATAGGCACGGTAGGGAATTCCCGCCGAACCCAGATACAGGCTGACCACGTCGAAGGGAAGGACTCCTACCAGGCGGAGCAGGAATACAAATTCAAAGCGATTTTCCTGCCGGAAAGACCGGAGGCCCGCCAGGCGCGGATAGCGCGCCGTCAGCGTATCGAGACCCTCCTGCTCCCGGCGGCCCATCAGCCAGGGCACCGACATGGACAGGGTGACGCCCAGCAGATTGACGGCCAGCGCCGCCGGAAGCGGAAACAGCAGGCCGGACGCCGCCTCCAGTACGGCCAGAGGGAAAAAGAAGGAAAGACTCTTTCCAACAAACAAAACCAGCAAAAACAGCGCCGCCAGCACGGGACGGTTGGGGGTGTATGCCAGAATGGACTGCGCTGATATATGGCGAAATTTTGGGGCCAGCCAAATAGCGGATACGCACAGAATGGCGAGAAAAATTCCCCGGTAGACCCATTTTTTCTTCAACATAATACCTCCGGATACGATTCTGGAAGACAACGACAGTTTATGCGCAAAACGGAGCAAACGATCAGGGGGCGATCCTTTTTTCGCAAGGACCGTCCCCGGATGTACGCCGCTTTATTCGCTCGGAACGCCCAGACCTTCTCCGGTATCGGTGGTAGTATTCGTACCGGTTTTGGTGCTTCCTCCCGTACTGGGTTGTGTTGTGGTGGTACCGCCGGTATTGTTATTGGTGCTGCCGCCATTGGTGGTGCTGCCACCATTGGTGGTGGAGCGTTTTCCGCTGGTGGCGGAGGATGTACTGCTGCTTTTGGTGGTGCTGCCAGAGGAGGAGGCTGCCGTCTTGGTGCCTACCAGAATGACCTCGTTTCGAACTTTGTAGTCGCTGACGGCCTCCAGTTTGCTGGAGACCAGTTGACCGGAGGCGTTATAGACGTTCCGATAACTCTCCACCTTATATCCGGTGTAAGGTGTGGTCTTCACCTGACGGGATCCGGCAGGCAGCGAGCTGTCCTTCTGCTCGACGACGCTGTAGGCCGTGGTGGAGAGCACCTTGTTGGTCATTTTTACGGAATAGCCAGTGGCGTTGGTGCCGACAAGTTTCATAGTCAGATAGCCGCCGGAATAGGTGGCCACAATTTTAATGGGATAGTCGGTGTTGTTCCGGAATTGATAGTCCGGTCCGCCCCAGGAGACGGTGGCGTCCATTCCCTTGGGAATGTACGAGGGAACGTAGCGGTGCGCGGACCGCTGTACAATTTGCAGATTGGAATTCAGACAGGCCAGGTAGAGGGTGGAGGACGGCTGGCATACACCGCCGCCGACCTCATTCACGGTCTGGCCCTGGACGTAGGCGGGAGCCTCACTGTATCCCTTGGCCGCGGTCCGCTGTCCGACGGTTCCGTTATAGGAGAACGTATCTCCGGAGTTCAAAACCGTGCCGTTGATGGTGGAAGACGCCAGACGCACGTTCTCCATCCGCCCGGAGCTGCCGCCCACATGCGTGGTGGCGGTGCCCAGCACGTCCCGAAAGAGGACGCTCTTCAGCTCTTCGGCGGTTACGGCGGGCTGCTGGATGGTGGCGTCGACAGAGATCGTTTCACCGGGCTTGGCGTTGTCCAGGAGCTTTTTTGCCGCGTCCTGATCGAACGTCGCGCCCACCTGCTCCGGAGTGATGCTGCCGGTGGAGACGTCGTAGCCGGCGTTCTTGGCCTCCGCGGCCACGGCGTCGTAGATGTCCTTCACAGTAAGTTCCTTCGCCTGCGCGGTGGTGCTGCTTACTGTGGCGGCATAGTCCTTGGAGCGTTCGTCCACAGCCTTCTCCAGTGCGGAGACAATCGTATCCGTGCTGACGGTGATGCCGTCCTTGGCCTTGGTAATGGATACGCTTTTGTCCTGCAATTTATAGGTGGTGTCTTTTGGTGCCACAGAGAGCTGCTTGGCCAGGGCGGTGGCCGCTTCCTGGAGTTTGTCTGAATCCTCGGCGTACGGCGTAAAGCCGCTGCTGCTGCCGGTCATGGCCCGCAGATAGCGCCAGCCGGCGGTCAGAAAGCTTCCGGTCCGGTTGGAATCGTAAAATTTCTGAGCCAGATCCTCATAGCTGCTCTCCTGATAAAAGCCCAGATCGGATACGGTTTTGGTAGCTGCGGGGTCTTTCGCATCGTCCAGAAAAATTTTTACTTTTACATTGGGCAGATTTTTCTCCAGAGCCGCGGCGGCCTCTGCCCGGGTCATTCCGCCGACGGAAACGTCGTTGATGGAATAATTCGGGAAAAAAGTCCCGCTGTTGGCGGCGACCGCACAGAAAATCAGATATACTCCCAGCAGAACGCCGACAATAATTCCCACAATCAAAATCGGCTTTTTTCGGTTGCGTTTTCTAACAGCTGTCTGTTCACGCGGCTGAATACGCCGCCTGGAATGTTGCAAACGCTCCGGTTCAGTCCTGACTTTTTCCATGGCTTCTTCCTCCAAAGGTAAGGTACACGATTTCCGCGTAGCGGATATACTCATACATCATCATATATAACATATTTTTGGAGAAAAAACCATTACAATCTCGTTACAATCCTGATTAACCACTGTTTTTGGGAATTCGAATCGTCAGAAGAATGGAATCATCCGTCTCTTCGCGGCGGCCCTCGGCCTGTACGCCCGCATTTCGGATCAGCCGCAGACCCCGGTCGACGCTGTTGAGAAAGAGCCGGACGTCCTTGATGATGAAGGTTTTGCGGCCTGACGGCTTTACCGTTTGAAGCATCCGCAGCCGCTGGTCAATATAGGCTTCGGTCTGCGATACATTCAGCTCGGCCGTGATGATGTGTTTCAGGGCGGATCGTCTCTGAGATTCGTCGTCCAGCCGCAGCAGGGCTCTGGCATGTCGTTCCGAGAGATGGTGATTCAGCAGTTCGGCTGCGCATTCCGGAGAGAGCCGCAGCAGCCGAAGCTTATTGGCGACGGCGGATGGGGAGCGGCCGAGCCTCTCCGCGGCTTCCTCCTGGGTCAGGCCGGTTTTTTTCAGATAGCCCGCGATGGCGCTGGCTTCCTCCAGATAGTGGAGATCCTGGCGCTGTAGATTTTCCACCAGTGCCAGCAGCGCGGACTGCTCGTCGTCCGCTTCCGAAATCAGGCAGGGGACCCGGTCAATGCCCGCCAGCTTTGCGGCACGCAGCCGACGTTCTCCGGCCACAATTTCCCAGCCCCGCTCCGTATGACGAACGGTCAGTGGCTGCAAAATCCCATGCCGGCGAATGGACGCGGCCAGATCCTGGAGGGCATCGCTGTCGAATACCCGCCGGGGCTGACCCGGATTGGGCTCCAATTTATCGGTGGGCAGCAGGATAATCTGCTGCTGCCCATGTGTGAGATCCTCCATGGGTGCACCTCCTTACACTTTTCTCTATCATACCGTTTAAAGCACGAGGAAAAAGACGAAAAGTGTCGGAAGCGAAAAAACAAGCCAATTCCGCTGCAGCGGGATTCCGCCGCAGCGCAGGGCGGCGGCAGTGGGGCCGGCAGAGGACAAAAAAAGGAAGCACCGCGCGCAATACGCGCTCCTCCGACGGAGAAGACGCTCTTGCGTGCGTGTGCTTCCGGTGAAGTTCACCTGAATCAGCGGGATTCCGGTTTTCGGCTGCTGCGGCAGACATAGCAGAACCAGCCGTCCGCCTGCCGGGTTTCCAGGATGGACAGTTCCCCAGCCCGCAGGCGATCCGCCACCTCCTCCGCCCGGGTATCAATGATGCCGGAGCAGATCAGAAGGCCGCCGGGCCGCAGCAGGGCGTCCAGGTGCGGGATCAGCGCAAGGATGACGTCCGACACGATGTTGGCCAGCACCAGATCATATCCGCCGCCCAGCTCCCTGCGCAGCGTCTCGTCCGCCATGGGGTCGCCGCAGCGGAAGGCGAGCACATCCTCGTCCAATCCGTTCAGCTCCGCATTTTCCCGGACTACGTTTTGACATCGGGGATCGATGTCGCACGCCAGGACGTGCCGGGCGCCCAGCTTCAGCGCGGCAATGGCCAGAATCCCGCTGCCGCAGCCCAGATCCAGCACCTCCTCGCCGCCGTGAATTGCCCGCTCCAGAACCGTCAGGCAGAGGCGGGTGGTGGCGTGAGAACCGGTTCCGAAGGCCAGACCGGGGTCCAGAATCAGGGGAATCCGATCTCCAAAGCGCGCCTTTTCCCATGCGGGGACGACGATCAGACGTTCTCCGATCTCCATGGGACGATAATAGGGTTTCCAGTTGTTCTCCCAGTCGGCATTTTCCAGACTGCCCAGGGTCATCAGCAGCGGCCCGCAGTCCGCGTGCTCCTTCTTGAAGGAGGACAGCGCCACCCGGAGTTCCGCCAGCGTCTCAAAGCCCGCCTCGTTTTCCTCCAGGTAAAAGGTAATGCGGGAGCAGCCCCGTTCCCGGGCGATCAGGCGGTCGTCCACCTCATCCCAGCAGGGGCGGTTTTCCCGGGCGAATTCCTGGAATTCCCCCTCGTCGTTGATGATAATATCGTCGATTCCCCGGGCGGAGAGAAAGATCTCCACCGGCTCCAGACCCGCGTGGTTTGTATCAATGCGAACTTCCAGCCATCTCATGCAGATATCACCCTCATTCCGCCTGGGGTTCTTTGGCGGATTCCGCTTTCTTTTCCCGGCGTCCGCGGGATTTTTTCGGAGACTCCTCCGGCTGATCCCCTTCCGCGCGCAGAATGCTCAGGAAGCGGTCGCTGGCAAGGCCCGCCGCATAGGAGAGCAGGGCGAAGTGAATGGCCCCGTCCGCCGCGTCCGTCTCGTCCAGATAGGCCTCCATCACATCCGTAATCAGATTCAGAGCCTTATCCAGGCTGTCCCGAAACGATTCATAGTTGTCGGAGATGTTTTTTCCGCTGCCCAGCTCGGCGTTGAGAACCGTCCCCATGTCGCGGACCGACATGACCCGCTTCAAGATGCAGATGCATGTCAGATAGGCCAGATGTTCCCGGCCATATTTTTTCCCGTCCGCCCGGGGCAGCAGTCCGCTTTTGGTATAGTTGTTGACCATGGCCGCGGTCAGGCCGTCGTCCTCTCCAAAGCGCAGAACCTGCCGGTCCATGTAGGAGAGGACCTGATCCATATACAAAGAGAAATCAGGAAGCTGCTCCCATGCCACCGGGCGCTGGGTGCGCAGCCGTTCCCGCAGTTCAGCCAGCTGTTCCATCGAAAGCTCCTCCTTATTTGTAGTAATCCTGATAATTTCAGTATAATCCGCAAAGATGGTTTTGTAAACCACATTTTAAAAGGAACCAGATGGCGCGTGTCTATTTTCCCACGCAGAAGCGGGAGAAGATCCGGTCCACGATATCATCCCGGGCGGTGCGGCCGGTCAATTCACCCAGTGCGTTCAGCGATTCCTCCACATCGGTGACCACGGCGTCCGGCGTCATGCCGTGCTCCAGTGCCCCGGCGGCCCGGCGTACGGCGTCCCGGGCGCGGGCTGCCGCGTCCTCCTGCCGGGCATCCGTCAGCAAACTGCCGCAGTCCTCTCCACCGCCGGAGGGAAACAGGGCGGCCACGGCGCGTTCCAGAGCGTCCAGCCCCAGACCGGTGACGGCGGAGACGGAGATTGTGGCTGCGGGAGGGGTCTGTCCCGGCTGTAGGGAGAAGATCGGCGCGGGAGCAGAGGGCAGATCCGCCTTGCTCCACACCAGAATCCACTTTTCCCGGGCGGCGGCCATGGTCACTACGGTCTCGTCCTCCGCCGTAAAGGGCACGGAGCCGTCCACCACCGCCAGCACCAGTCCCGCGTCGCGGATGGCCTCCCGGGACCGCTGAACACCCAGCTTTTCCACGGCGTCGCCCGTCTCCCGGATGCCGGCGGTATCGGTCAGCCGCAGGAGAACGCCGCCGCAGACGACGGCTTCTTCCACGGTGTCCCGGGTGGTGCCGGGTACGTCCGTCACAATGGCCCGGTCGTAGCCCGCCAGGGCGTTGAGCAGGGAGGACTTGCCGGCGTTGGGCCGTCCTACGATGGCGGTGCGGACGCCGCCCTTGAGCCGTTTGCCCCGCTCGCAGGTGGCCAGCAGGCGGGTGAGAATTCCGTCGGAGGTTTTAAGCGCGGCGGCAAGCTCCCGGGGGTGAATATCCTCAATATCCTCATCCGGATAATCCACCACCGCGTAGAACCGGGAGGCCACCTCCAGCAGCGCATCCTGCACCTGCTCCAGAGGGCGGCGCAGACCGCCGTTGAGCTGAGCGGCGGCGTTTCGGACGGCGGCGGCGCTCTCCGCGTCGATGAGGTCCACCACGGCCTCCGCCTCCGTCAGATCCATCCGGCCGTTCAGAAAGGCTCTCCGGGTGAATTCACCGGCCCGGGCCTGCCGGACGCCGGCGGCGAACAGGGCGGAGAGCAGCTCCCGCAGCACCACCGGGGAGCCGTGGCAGTTAAACTCCGCGCAGTTCTCGCCGGTGTAGCTGCCAGGTCCGGGATATCGGACGGCAAGCCCCCGGTCGATCCGATTTCCCTGCCGGTCCAGCATGTCGCCGAAGATCATCTTTCGGGCCGCCGCGCCGGAAAAGGGGCGGCCGTTTACGGGGCGGAATACCCGGTCGCAGGCGTCGAAGCATTTTTCGCCGGAAACCCGCACGATTCCGATGGCGGTGGCGGCGTTTCCGGTGGCAATCGCGGCAATCGTATCCATAAAAAAGGCTCCTTTCTGTACCAGGCAACACCAGAGACGGCGCCGCGCTCCAGCCGGAGGCATGTTTGCCCCGGACGGAATCTGTGGCGCCCGTTTCTCAGCGTATCCATGCGGAGGGCCGGCTGAAACAGCCAGCCCCTGCGCCGCGCTTTATCGGAAAAGTCCCCGGGTCATGGTCCCGGAAATGCACTCACGCGGGGCGGAGTCCGCCCCGCGTGGGAAAATGCCGCACGGCTGTTTATTTGATCGGTTCTCCCTTGGCCTTTTTGGCCTCGATTTCCTTGACGGCGTCCTTGTGGCTCAGGTTGACCCGACCCTTCTCGTCGATCTCCGTCACCTTGACCCACATCATGTCGCCGACTTTGCAGACGTCCTCCACCTTGTCAATCCGATGATCGGCCAGCTTGGAGATATGGACCAGACCGTCCTTGCCGGGGGCCAGCTCCACGAAGGCGCCGAACGTCATCAGGCGGACGACGCGGCCGTAGTACAGCGCGCCTACCGTCGGCTCGAATACAATATCGTCAATGCACTTCTTGGCGGCGTCGCAGCTCTCGGGGTTGGGCGCCGCGATGAAAATCGAGCCGTCGTCGTTGATGTCGATCTTGCAGCCGGTGTCGGCCACGATCTTCTGAATGACCTTGCCGCCGGAGCCGATGACCTCGCGGATGCGGTCGGGATTGATGTGCATGGTC
>JALCRQ010000046.1 GCA_022652655.1 Oscillibacter sp.
CGGTTTACCGGCATTTTCAAACATCCGATCAGTTCTCCCGCGCCCGGCGTACATACCGTGGCTAGCCGGTCCCGTATCTACTCCGGGAATCAAAATCCCTGCTCGTCTGTTCATGCTGTATCATAACAAACGATTTTTTCAAATGCAATAGATTTTGTTTATTGTAACACAGTTGTAATATTAAAAGAAATATTCCGGGTTTTTCCCTCTCTTTCCTTTTTTTATTGAGATACTGTCACAATTCCGCAGCGGAAGATCCGGCGGGAAAAAGACACGGGAGGCGGCAGATAAACATGCCGCTTCCCGTGTCTTTTTTGTTCTTTTTTCCCGCGCGCCCCCGCTTATTCCCCGGAAAACCGTTTGTACAGCGCCGCGTGGTCGTAAATGCAGCGCCAGGCGCTGGAGGCCTTGGCCGTGACGCACAGCAGCGCGCGGCCGCCGCTCTCCCCATAGCTGGCGGCGCAGGAGCCGGACTGGGTCACATACCCGGTCTTGGCTCCCTCCACGGTAAAGCTCCCCGCGTCCTTGTCCTCGATCCGGCGCAGGAACCAGTTGGAAAGGGGGATGCCCTGGGGATGCTCCGCTGTGGCGGAGGTGGTATACGTGTGGGCGGAGAGCACCTGCCGGCACAGAGCGTTTTGCTCCGCCGCCCGCAGAATCACCGCCATATCCAGTACCGTGCAGGTGTGCTGCGGGTCGTAGATCCCCACGCAGTTGGTAAAGTGGGCGGCGGAGGACAGGCCCAGCTCCGCAGCCTTTTCGTTCATCCATTCCACGAACGTCTCCTGAGAGCCCGCCGTGTACGCGGCCAGGCTCATGGCGGCGTCCGCGCCGGAGGGCAGCACTGTCCCGTAAAAAAGGTCCCGCACGCTGACGCGCTCCCCCACAGAAAAGCCCACGGCGCTGCAGTCGTGGCTGAAGCAGAAATCGGTAATTTCGATGGGCACCGTGAATACGGCGTCCAGATCCGTCACGTGCTCCGCCGCCACCAAAACCGTCAGAATTTTCGTCATGGACGCGGGACAGACAGCCGTCCGCGCGTCCTTTTCCGCCAGAATCTGTCCGGTGTCCGCATCCACCACCGCCGCGTAGCCGCTGTCCAGCTCCTGGCCCAGGGCCAGGGTGTCCGCCGCCTCCGAAACCGACCAGGGCGTCTCCGGCTCCGGAGCCGAAGCCGCGGGCGGCGCCGAAGCCGACGGCGCGGCAGGTTTTCCCCGGCCCCGGGCCAGGCGGGTTCCCGCCACGGTCAGCGCGCCCGCCGTGAGGACGGCGAGCAGCCACACTGCCGCGGTTTTCAGCCGCCGCCTGCGCCGGAGCCGACGGCGCTCCCGCCGGGCAAGCTCCCGCTGCCGGCGGCGTTCAGCCCGTTCCGCGCCGCTCAGCGCCGGGCTTTTTTCTTCCACTGTCATAGAAGCGTCCTCAGCCTCCGTTTCCAAACCCCCGGCCCGGCGCAGCCGGCTCCCGGATCACATTGACTCTGTCCAGATGGTAATAGCGGAGAATCTCCAGAATTTCCGGGGAGAGCACCTCTCCGCACACCGCCGCCGGCACTGCCGGCGGACAGCCCACCGTAGCGGAAGCCAGCACGCGGCCCTCCGCTTCCCGGGCGGGAACCGTCTCCTGCGGCGCAAAGACCGCCTGCCGAATGGAGCAGCGCACCTCCGGCGGCACAAGCCCCAGGGACGGGCGGCACAGCGGAGGGCGGACGTCCGCGGCGCGCAGCGCCTGTCCGATTCGCCGAAAATCCTCCCCGGTGTTCTCCGGCGTCAGCATGGCCACCAGGAAATCGGGATCGGCATACTCGCACTCCACGCCCTCCCGGCGCAGTACGGCGCTGAGCTCCGGGCCCTCCCAGCCGCTTTTTGCGCACGATAGCGTCAGCCTGAGGGGATCGCTCTGCGCAATCTGCCAGCCGGCGCGGCCCGCCTCCGCCTTCAGTGCCTCCACCCGCTCCGCACACTGCGCCAGCCGCTCCGGGAAATCCCCGGCCAGGGCGCGGTTGGCCAAATCCAGAGACTGGAGCGTCAGGTAGGACGGGCTGGTGGAGCCGAACAGCGCCATGGCGGTTCGGGCGTTTTGAAAAAATTCCGCCGGCGCGGACGGCGCGATGTGGAGGTACGCGCCCCCCGTCAGCACCGGCAGCGTCTTGTGCGCCGAATCGCAGCACAGATCCGCCCCCAGATCCAGGGGGTGACGGGGCGGAGTGAGAAAGTGCAGATACGCGCCGTGGGCGTTATCCGCCAGCAGCGGCACGCCGAAGCTGTGGGCGGTCTTTGCCAGAGCGGCCAGATCCGCCGTCCCCCCCAGATAATCCAGAGAGGTGACGTACACGGCGGCAGGCATCTTTGGAAGCCCCTCCAGCGTCCGCCGCAGCTGCTCCGGGCTCACCGTGCAGCGGCACAGGGAATACCGCTCATCCTCCGGCCAGAGCCAGACCACGTCCAAATCCAGCAGTGCGCACGCCGTCAGGAAGGATTTGTGGACGTTGCGGGCGGCGGCCACCGTCCGGCGGCCGCTTTTCCCGGAATCCCGGAGCAGCGCCAGATACAGCATGGCCCGGATGCACTGGGAGGAGCCCTCCGTGGAATAGAGGGTGGCTCCGGCGCCGAACAGGGCGGCGGCCGACGCTTCGCTTTGGGCGATGATGCCCCCGGCCTCGTACAGGGAGTCCGCCCCGGCAATCTCCGTAATATCCCGCCCCTCGCAGCCCAGGACGGGCCGGCCCTTGTGTCCGGGCATGTGGGCGCGGACGCAGCCGCTCTCCGCATACCGCGTCACAAAGTCGTAAATCGGCGTCTCCACCGCTGCCGTCCCTCTTTTCAGTCGGATTGCTTTTCCTTTCGGAGCATCTCCGCAACCTGAATCATAATGGCGCACTCGATGCGCTTACGGAAGATTTTGCAGCCGTACTCGTATGTCCCCAGCACCGAGCCGGTGGCGTGATAGGCATTGGCCGCGCAGCCGCCGGAGCAGTAGAGCTTTGCCCAGCAGTCCGCGCACTCCGGCCGGGCGTACGCGTTGCAGGAGCGGAACGAATCCCGCATGGCGGTGTTGGTGACGCCGTGCCAGATGTCGCCCAGGCGGAACTTCTCCTCGCCCACAAACTGGTGGCAGGGATAGAGATCGCCCCAGGGCGTCACGGCCATGTACTCCGTTCCGGAGCCGCAGCCGGAAATGCGCTTGTAGATGCAGGGCCCGCCGGTGAGGTCGATCATATAGTGGTAGAAGGTAAAGGGACGGCCCTCCCGCTCCCGCTGCAGCATCTCCTCCGCCAGCTTTTCATACTGCTCCAGAATGACGGGCAGATCCTCCTCCGTCAGGGCGGCGGGATCGTCCGGCGCGCAGACCACCGGCTCCATGCTCAGCTCCGTGAAGCCCAGATCCAGCATACAGTTGATGTCGTTGAGAAAGTCGGGGTTGGCGTGGGTAAACGTCCCCCGCATGTAGTAGTTTTTTCCGCCCCGGGCCGCCACCAGCTTCTGGAATTTGGGGACGATCCGCTCCCAGCTGCCGTTGCCGGCGTAGTCCACCCGGCACCGGTCGTGAATCTCCTTCCGGCCGTCCAGCGAGAGCACCACGTTGCTCATCTCCCGGTTGGCAAAGTCGATGACGTCGTCGTCGATGAGCATGCCGTTGGTGGTCAGCGTGAAGCGGAATTTCTTGTGGTGGGGCTCCTCCTGGGTGCGGGCATAGGCCACCAGGCGCTTGCACACCTCCCAGTTCATCAGCGGCTCGCCGCCGAAAAAGTCCACCTCCAGGTTGGTGCGGGACCCGGAGTGGGCGATCAGGTAATCCAGCGCCTGCCGCCCTACCTCAAAGCTCATGATTGCCCGCTGGCCGTGGTACTTGCCCTGGCTCGCAAAGCAGTAGGCGCAGTTTAAATTGCAGGTGTGGGCCACATGGAGGCACAGCGCCTTGACCACGTCCCCGCTCCGGTCTTTGAACGTCTCCGCCAGCGGCGCGTAGGTGTCGGGCGTAAAGAGCTTTCCGCTGTCCCGCAGGCGCTCCACATCCGCCACGCATTGACGCAGGTCGTCCTCCGTCACGTCCGGGCGGCCGGCGTATTTTTGAAGAAGCTCCGCCACGATCTCCCCGCCGCTTTTGTCCGGAAACAGGGCGATGACGTCGTAGGCCACCTCGTCCACGGCGTGGACAGAGCCGGAGCAGGTGTCCAGCACGATGTTGCAGCCGTTCAGTTGATATTGATGTACCATAGGATTCCCTCCGCGGCCTTCCATCCCGGCCGCTCATTTAATATCCGGGCCCGCGGCCGGAACGGTGTTCCGGTCTCCGGCGGGCTCGCTGACAAAAAATGCCGCCGAGACGGCGGCATTTTCTATTCATGCGCAAAAGAAGCCGGTAACGGCGCGTCCGCGCCCAGTCTCCCCGAAGCGGAAAGGCCGGACAGAAAGCGGCGCCGCAGCGCCGCTTTTTGACGGTTGTTTACCGGTTGGTGTTCTCACACTTCTGGTTGGCAATGCCGCAGCTGGTCTTGCAGGCGGACTGGCAGCTGGTCTGGCACTCGCCGCAGCCGCCGTTTTTGGCGCTCTCGCAGAGATTCCGGGTTTCCAAAGTCTTGATTCTCTCCATCTTCATGTTATCTCCATTCTATTTGCCTCCGTTCCCGCCGGGCGGAATCGGAAACGCAATGATTTCATTAAAAAGATACCACAATCTCGTGTCAATGTCAAGAAACACGGCTTCGCGGCTTAGAAAAAGCCCCAGAGAATTTTGACCGCCAGCAGCCCCAGGACGATCAGCACCGTGGGGCGGATGATTTTGGACCCGTTCTGGATGGCCAGTCCTGCCCCCACAAAGTGGCCGGCAAAGGAGGACGCGGCGGCGATAAGCCCCAGCAGCAGAAAGACCTGCCCGTGGAGCAGAGAAGTGGCCAGAGAGCCCATATTGGCAGCGATATTTACCACCTTGACGTTGCCCGCCGCCGTCCGGGAGCCCAGCTTTCCCCAGTTGGTAAACGCCAGCAGCAGGAAGGTCCCGCTGCCCGGCCCGTAGAGCCCGTCGTACATTCCGATCACCAGGGAGGATGCCAGGATGATCACCAGCTGCCGCCGGGGATCGATGTCGCCGGGCTCCTCAGGCAGCGTCCGCTTCCGCAGCACCACCAGCGCCACCACCGGCAAAACCGCCAGCAGCAAAAGCTGCAAAACCCGATCAGAGAGCAGCAGCTGGAGCCGCGTCCCCGCCGCCGCGCCGGCCAGGGCCAGCACAACGGAGGGCAGTGCCAGACGCCAGTTGATGTACCCGCTTTTGATAAACCGCCCGGCGGACGCCGTCATGCCGATGGCGGAGGACAGCTTGTTTGTTCCGAGGGCCATGTGCATGGGGATGCCTGCCAGCAGATAGGTGGGAACCGTGATGATCCCGCCCCCGCCTGCGATGGCATCCATGATAGAGCCCAGGAAAATGCCCGCCGCGGTAATCAGCACCATGGGCGCCGTCAGGGTGGGGTGGGAAACGGAGATCCGTGCAGTCATCATACAAGGCGTCCTTTCGACAGTACACTGTCCAAGATATGTCCGGTGCTTCGGGCTTGCGGTAAAAAGAGGCTCCGGCCTGACAGGCGGAGCCCTCTTTTATTCCGGCCGGTCCGCATGCCGCGGCTCCTCCGGGCGAAAGTGAGGTGAAAGCTTTCGCTCCAGGAGTGCGCAGCAGGCGCGGCAGTTTTCCACCAGCAGCCGAATTTCCCCGGGAGAGGCAGAATCGATGTGAATCCCGGCGGATACGGACACATTGCACGCAAACGCGCGGGCAAAGCGGCCGGCCGCCTCGGCAGCTACGGAGTCATCCCTGTGGGAGGGAAGAGCGAGGGTTTGGACTCCGCCCGCCGGGCCGGCCAGCGCCGCGGCGCCGATATGAGGCCGTGTGCCGCCGTACAGGAGAATCTGGAGATCGCCGCCGCACAGGGCAGCTGCCGCGGTGACGTGATACCGGCCGGAGCCGGCCTCTGCACAGATCCAGTCCATACGGTTTGCTCCTTTCCGCCTGCGGGACTGCCCGAATACCGGCCGGACCGCAGATCCGTCAGGGAAGATAGCGGTGAATGTCAAATGACCGGTCGAATCCGGGGATTTCCGCGCGTTCGTATTCCGGCCGATTGCCCAGAGGCTTGGTGGCATCCAGCCCCAGTTTATCCGACATCCCCCGCTCATGGTACGAGGGCTCCAGCGGAGAACCCAGCGCCCCGCTGACCACCACCAGATCCCGTCCGGCCTGGAACCGAGAGGCAATGGCGCCCTCCACATCCTCCGGGTCATAGACGTCCACATCGTCGTCCACGACGACCACATGCTTCACATCTTTATAGGCGCCCAGAACGGCCAGGACGGCGCTCTTGCCGTCGCCCTCGCTGCGCTTGTGCAGGGAGACCACGGCGTGGAGCCGATGGCCGCCTCCGGCGGTGAGATTCACGTCCCGCACGTCCACCGACGGCCGCAGGGCGGCGTAGATCTCCGCCTCCTTAATCATGCCGTAAGCCAGGTGCTCCTCCCGTCCGGGGAAGCAGTGCTGGAAGATGGGCCGGTCCCGGTGGGTCACCGCCGTCAGCTCGATGAGCGGTGAATCCTCCTCGGCGCTGTAATAGCCCATCAGCTCGGCAAACGGGCCCTCCGCTCCCACACGGTGAGGATGAATCACGCCCTCCAGGATGATCTCCGCCTGAGCGGGAACGTCCAGATCCACGCTCTTGCAGCGCACCAGCTCCAGCGGCTGGCCCCGCAGCGCCGAATCAAGCTCGTACTTGTCCAGATGATAGCGGCTGGAGCTGATCTGGGACGTCAGCAGCAGCGAGGCGTCATAACCCAGGATCACGGCGCAGGGCAGATCTTTTCCGGCTTCCCCGCACTTTTGCAGCACCTCCTGAAGGTACGGCGAGGCGGGAGACACCAGCACGTTGATGGAATTTCCGCCGTTGACCTGAAACCGGCGCACCGCGATGTACGTGTGGCCGCTGTCGGGATCCCGGTAGGCCAGCATGCCGGAGGTCAGATACGGCCCGCTGTCCTTTTCATTGGAGATTGGGATCGGAAACATGGCCGGCAGGTCGATCCCCCGGGTAATGACGTGCTCCTGCACCGGCGCGGATGCAGTGTACACCGGCTTCCCCGGACGGGCGATGGCGCCCAGAATCCGGTCAAACCGCGCCTCTGCCTCGGTGTGCAGCAGGCGGTACATCAGCTGACGGTTTCCATACAGTCCGCCGATTACCGGCACGTCGCTGCCTGTGACGTTCCGAAAAAGGATCGGCTTTTCGCTCTTATAATAGCTCAAAACGGCGCCCATTTCAAATTTTGGGTTGACCGGCGCCGTGCACTCCGTCAGGCTGCCCCAGCAGGTCAGCTTTTCCAAGACGGAACGCAGCATCTGTTCACTCAATTTACTCACGCTCCCCTGTCCAACGCTGGTAGATCTCATGCTCAATCCCCAGCTGATCCAGAATCTTTCCCACCACGAAGTCGGTGAGATCCTCAATTCCCCGGGGATGGTGGTAAAATGCGGGGCAGGCGGGCAGAATGACCACGCCCAGCCGCGCCAGCTTCAGCATATTTTCCAGGTGAATGGCGCTCAGCGGCGCCTCCCGGACGACCAGAATCAGGAGGCGGCGCTCCTTAATGCACACATCGGCCGCCCTAGTCAGCAGATTGTCGGCAAATCCGGCAGCGACGGCCGCCAGCGTCCTCATGGAGCATGGCACGATAACCATGCCGTCGGAGGGATGGCTTCCGCTGGCAATAGACGCGCCGATGTTCCGGTTCTCGTGGAACGCGGTGCACATTGCGGCAAATTCATCCTGCCCCGCACCGCATTCCTGGCGCGTGACCTCCCGGCCCGCATCGGACACGACCAGGTCCGTCTCAACGCCCAGACGCCGCAGATTTTCAAGCAGCCTCAGCGCATAGACGGAGCCGCTGGCGCCGGTGATTCCAACTGTGATTCGCATGCCTTTTCACCTGCTTTGATGGATTTGCGGCTGCGCGCCGCAGAGATTCCGTTTACAATTTAGCATCATCATCCGGTCAATGCAAGACGTACGATTGATGTAAAATCGGTATTCCGATCTTAAAGCAAAGCGGTTACCGCCCGAACGAGAACGCCGGAGATCATTCCCACAAACGGGTCAATGGTGGCGGTCACCAGGATGGTAACACCGGAAACAACCGAGGACTCCTGGATTCCCGCCAGAGCATTGCTGGGGAATACCACGATTGCGCCGAGAATAAACAGAAATCCCGCGATACTCTGGCTGGGGATGTAGCGTGCGATTTTAGGAAGAGCCTTCGTCAAAAGAATGATTGCCATAATCAGCATCATCAGCACGCCTGCTGCGGTGGGATGAGGTGCAAGGCCGGTGCTGCTGATGATCGCCTCCACCGGTCCGCCTCCGAAAAGAGCGCTGGCCGCGTCGGCAAGGCCGGAGTAAATCGTGACAAAGTCGACGTTTACTTTCTGTGCCGCCAGTTGGCCGGTTACTCCTGCGTAAGCGATATTGCCGCCGATCTGCAGTGTGCAGACAGCCAGCACACTTCTCAGCAGCCGCAGCGACATCTGGGGCTTAACAATATGAAATCGTTCGTTTCCCATATCTGCGTAGTTTGCCTGCTGATCGTTTTTCTGTTTGTTCCGCAGTGACCAGACAACCGAGCTGATTACCACGCTGACTGCCACTGTGTAAATCAAATTCTTCGACAGAAAATAGACGATCAGTCCGGATGCAAAGGAAACACCGCCGGCCAAATGGTCTTCCTTTACCATATCAATTCCGCACTTGGCCAGCATAATTCCCACGCCGGCCATCATACTGCTCAAAATGGCGGTGCCGATAAAACCGGTAACCGCATTTAAAGCGCCGAAAGCGCCCAGCACAGCCATCAGAATACCTGCGAACAGGACTATGCTCAATCGCTCACTGCGGTTTTTTCCCAGGGTCCCCGCCAAAACAATGGATTCAGCCTGAAAAGAGATCGGCGCCACCTGACCAAATAAAAGCATTCCGGCGCAGCCGATAAAGAAACCCAGCGCTGTAGGGAATGCGGCAAACCCGTATGTCAATGCGAGCACTGCCTGCGGAATGCCGTTAAGCACTGTGGATAGGGCAGCCAGTATATCCTGAATATTCATATCTCCATCTCCTCGTATAAATCGACTTTCGTCACTTCATGGCGTGCATCAGTTCTTCAGATGTCACCACGTCTCCCACAACATAGTCGATGTTTTTCAAAAACGCCTCGTGCAGATCCACGCTGGTTCCCGCCACACAGTCCCGGAGCACCACCGCATACATGTCGCGCTGCTGCGTCTCCAAAGCCGTGGCGTAAACGCAGACGTTGGTTGCAGCTCCGCAGATAATGACGGCTTTCTTTTTCATTCCCTTGAGCAGCAGTTCCAAATCGGTCTGATAATAGGCGCTGTATCTTCTCTTGATCAGCACATAATCGTCCGGATCCGGCCGGAGCTCGTCAATAATCTCCACGCCATGTCCATTTTCCAGGCAATGCTCCGGCTCATTCCGCTCCAGTTCCAGGCCGAAATCAACATGTTGACGGCGATGTGTCTCCCGAGTGTAAATGATCGGCACATGATTCGTATTCGCCCACTTTTTCATCTTCAGAATCTGGGGGACGATGTCTCTTCCGCCCGGGCACTCAATGGGCGCTCCCTTTGCAATAAAATCGTTCTGCATGTCAATAATTAAAAGCACGCAGTCCTCTTTCCGGATCTTCTTGAGATTGTCAATCGCCATTTTCTTTCCTCCGTCCTTCTGTAAAAAAATTTTGCGTTTATGTCTGGAAATGTAATCTCCTAATTCTTCACAGTTAAAAAACGGGCATCCCCCTCCTCTTCACGGCCATCACGTCCGCCGGTCATTGGCATGCGTCTGTAATAAATAAAAAAATTGCTGACAAATCCCCTGATGGGGTTTGTCAGCAATTTTTCATCGGGCATAAAATGCTCAATCAACTATTGCTTATCTGTATTTGTGCCCGCCACATTTCTTCGTCCGGCCGCCATCCCCGGCCCTCTGTGCAAACAGAAGAAAATATAAATACCTTCTCCTCCTGCATTGCCCGGGATCCATCGTACGCAGAAACATGTGCACAAATGACTTCCTGTTAAAAATAGGTTAGCACCCCACTTTCTGTTTGTCAAGCATCTTCAAATCGGAAAACTTCCCAAACCAGCCCCCGCTTTTTTGGAGGTATGTACAATCTCTCCCTGCAGCATTGACTTTTTGCACACAAATACGATAAAATTTGCGGTGGTACTATGAGAGGAGGCGTCCGGATGAATTCTGCGTCTTTAAACCAGCCCGCATTCCGCAAGCAGCTTTTCGAACTGTACAACGAGGTGAATAAATCCATTTACGGCTTCGGCACCACGGAGTCCAAAATTTTTTTTAACGACAACATGATCACCTTTACCGTACGGCACAACCGGGTGCCCTGCCTCATTGCGCTGGAAAACGAGTACACCCCCATGAAGGAGTGGGTGGACACCTCTCTCATGCGGGTTTTCAAGGAGCGGTTCCGGGACAGCCTGATCCGGGATCTGAAGCTGATCCCCAAGGCGATTCTCCGGGACTACGACCCCGAGAGTCTGATCGCCGTTACCATTGTCATTCTGAACGAGGAGGGGTAACGCCCCCGCCTGAAAGACAGGAAAAGCACACCGCTTGCGGTGTGCTTTTCTTTTATGCGCCATTTCCGCCGGAATCCCCGGGGGATGCTCCATCCGGCGGCCAGGCGGGAAATTTCACGGTAAACTCGCTGCCGCGGCCCGGGGCGCTGCGAACGGAGATGGACGCGCCGTGCACGTCCGCAATCCATTTGCACAGGGCCAGGCCCAGGCCGAAGCTGCCGCCGTCCCCATCCCGGTGCCGGGACGCGTCCACCCGGTAAAAACGGTTAAAAATTTTGTCCAGATGCTCCTGGGGGATGCCGATTCCGTTGTCCCGCACAGCCAGCACCGCCCCGTCCTTTCCGCCGGACACGGACAGCGTGACCTCTCCCCCCTCCGGCGTATACCGGACGGCATTGCCGGCCAGATTCAGCATCAGCCGCAGAATCAGCGTCTGTTCTCCCCGCACCGTCACCGGCTCCGGCGCACACAGGCGGAGCGTAATCCGCTTTTGCTCCGCCTGGGGCGCCAGCTCCTCAGTCACCGTCTCCGCCAGCTCCGAGAGCTCCACCGGCTCCAAAACCACCTCCGCTGTGCGGTTTTCCGCCCGGGACAGCTCCAGCAGCCGTGCGATAAGCACGGCCATCTCCCCGGTACGGGAGCGGATCTCCAGCAGCGCCCGGCGCACATCGCCCTCCGCCCCGCCGGCCAACGCGTACTCACACTGGCTCTGAATCACCGCCACCGGCGTGCGCAGCTCATGGGACACATCCGAGGAAAACTGCTTTTCCGCGGCGAAGGAGCGCTCCAGCCGGTCCATCATGCCGTTAAACGCTCCGCCCAAGGCGGACACCTCATCCCGCGTGTCGGGCAGCTCAATCCGCCTGGAGAGATCCCGGCCCGCGCCGATCTGCGCCGCCGTGCGGGCGATCTCCTCAATGGGCCGGAAAGCCCGGCCGGTGATGGCCAGGCCCCCCAGCGCCGCGATGAGCAGCAGGACCGGCGCCGCGGCCAGGGCTGCCAGCGTGATACCCCTCTGGGACTCCGCCGTGCTCTCCCGGGCGAAAAAGCCCCGGACGGCGAGGCCGTCCTCTCCCGCCAGGTCGTACACCAGGTAGGCGCCTGCGGTGCGCAGCGTTCCCGCTGCAAAATCAGGCAGCCGGCCCAGGTCCTCAGGAACCTGCCCCGCAGCCAGTTTGGACTGGTAGAAAACAGCGATGAATACGCCCCGGGAGGTGCTGCGGAAATCGTCGTCCGTTTCCACCGCGCCGTTCTCCAGCTCCACCTCGCCGGCCATCTCCTCTGTGACGGACCTAAGGACGCTCTCCGACCCGGACAGGGCGAGCTTTCCCCCCACCCGCAGCAAAAACGCCAGCACAGCGGCCAGCAGCACGGCCAGCAGGGCCGTGTACCAGAGCGTCACCTTCGTTCTGATTTTCAATCCGGATCCTCCCTCAGCACATAGCCCTGGCCCCGCAGCGTGTGGATCAGCTTCCGGGGAAAGGGGTCGTCGATTTTTTTGCGCAGCAGCCGGATATACACGTCGATGACGTTGGAGCCGCCCTCGTAATCATAGTTCCAGACATGATCTTCGATCTGCTCCCGGGTGAGAACAATGTCCCGGTTGTGCAGCAAATAGGACAGCAGCGCGTATTCCTTTGCGGACAGGGCGATCTTCTTCCCGCCCCGGGTCACCGTGCGGGAGGCGCAGTCCAGCGTGAGATCAGCGGCAGTGAGGAGGTTGGTGGAGCTGTTGAACTTCCGGCGGGTCAGCACCCGCACCCGGGCCACCAGCTCGTCAAAGGCGAAGGGCTTCACCAGATAGTCGTCGGCCCCGGCGTCCAGGCCCCGGACCCGGTCCTCGATGCTGTCCCGGGCGGTGAGCAGCAGCACCGGCGTATCCCGGCCCGCGGCTCTGGTCTCCCGCAGCACGCTCAGTCCGTCCCGGCCCGGCAGCATGATGTCCATCACCGCCAGATCGTAGGGCGCGCCCTGCAGATACGCGGCGGCGTCGTCCCCGTTGTCGCAGGCATCCACGCTGTACCCCTCTTTTTTCAGCCGTTCGGCTAAAACTGTCCGCAGGGCGCGTTCATCCTCCACCAGCAAAAGCCGCATCCGAATCCCTCCCGTCGGGTTTTCCTTTATAATAGGAAACACAAATGAAAGGAAAATGAAAATTTATTTTCGATTTTTCATTTTATCTTCATTTTCCTCCGCTATGCTTCAATCATACCAAATCCAACCGGACAAAACAATTCAAACAATTTATTTGAGGAGGCTTTTACCATGAAAATAAAGAGAACCCCCCTGATTCTGGCGCTGGCGCTGGTCACCGTGCTGACCCTTTCCTCTATTGCCTTCGCCACTCCCGCCCACACCTCTGCCCAAAAGCAGACCGCCGCGGCCGCCGTGTTTACCGCTCAGGAGCTGGCGCAGTACAACGGACAGGGCGGAAACAAGGCCTACATCGCCGTCTCGGGAAAGATCTACGACGTCACCGCCCTTTTTGTGAATGGACAGCACCACGGTGTCCGGGCCGGTCAGGATCTCACCGCCGTCTTTGCCGATGAGCACGGCGACAGCCGTCTTTCCTCCTTCCCGGTGGTGGGCACCCTGGAAGCCGCTCCGGCGTCCGCGGCCGACACTCAGACCGGCTCCCAGGCCGGCGCCCAGACCGGCGCCCAGACCTCCGAATCTCAAAAGCAGCTGCAGGCGCTGGAGCAGCAGGAGGATGAGCTGGACCGCCAGGAGGACGAGCTGGATGTCAGCTACCGCGGCGGCAAGCTCTCCGCAGCCGACTACCTGAAGCAGAAGGCCGCCCTGAAGCAGCAGGAAAGCCAGCTGGAGCTTCAGATGGACGCGCTGGAGGCCGCCGGCGGCCATGACAGCGCGTACGATGACGACCGCGATGATCACGATGACGACCACGATGATCACAACGACGACCACGACAATGACCGCGACGATCACGATGATGACAACGACCGGGACGATGACTGAGCGCTCCGGAGGAGCGGCGTCCTGATTCCCGGGACAAACGCCGGAGAGGCGAAGCGTATGTATACGCTTCGCCTCTCCGATTTTACACAGGGATCCGGCCGTCCGGCGGGGCGGCTCTCGGATTTACTCGCCGCTTTG
>JALCRQ010000047.1 GCA_022652655.1 Oscillibacter sp.
GTTGAGCCTGCCGGGCCTTTTGCAGCGCCGTGTCCCGGTCTTTGATCTGCTTTTTAATGTACCGCAGTGTATCCCGGTCCTCCGGCACCAGGAAACTGTGAAAGGCATCCGGATAGATGAACTTTTACTCACTGTCCTGAAAGCATACTGTCACGATGCCTTCCGTCAAATCCGTGACAATGCCGGGGCCGAAGGTTTTGTGGCTGATGGGCTGTCCGATGAGATCCATTTTCCCCCTCCTTTTTTCGATCAAAGAGTCCCCGCCCCTGGACGGGGCGGGGACAGCTCGTTGGACGATTGAAAAATCACTCCGCCGCTTCCGGATCGGTTCCGGGTCGCGCGTCGGCGCGTTTTCTGTCCCTGATACGCAGTACAATGCTGTCCGGGTCGGTCTGCAATTCAATTTTGTCGCTTTGAAACGCGGGAAGATCGCCGATTGTGACCGCCGTGCCCACCGGGAGGCCGGCCAGGTCGATGGTGACGGTGTCCAGCAGATATTCCGGCTCCGCCGCGTGGGGGATTTTCATCTGGAGCTGCTCCAGAACGCCCTGCACCTTATCCTTGTTGAGCAGCAGAATGTCTGCGACGCTGTTGACCTTTTTTCCGGCGCTTAAGACCTGGAAGCTGATGTGGACAATGGAGTCGTTCAGACTGCTGTATTCCAGATTTTTAATGAGCGTGTGATAGACCGTTCCGTCCACCTGAAGATCTGCCTTGCTCCCGCTGCGCTTGGCGCGTTTAAGCTGCCTGGCAGTATTCTGATCGATCTGGATCGAAAGGGATTCCTTCAGCTCTGCGCCGCTGATTACGCAGGGGATAATGCCGGAACGTCTGAGCTGCTTCGCCTTTGCCGAGGGACTTCGCATTTCTGCCTTGATGAGATCCATGATGACTCCTCCTGAACATAAATTTGTGGCGCCTTGTAAAAAAAGAAGAGCCTTTCATAGTGCGCCCTGCGGCGCAATACCAAAAGCCCTTCTCAAAAGACGGTTCTTTTTGATTCAGTTTTACCCGCTTCGGCGCCGGCCTAAGGCAAATCCGCCGCATTTAAAGAGATGCCGCGCGGGTGGGCGGCTGGTAATGGGGCACCGCGTTTTTCGGTGTCTTTTGTGCCCGGAGCTTATGCGCGATGTATTCCTCAGCGGTAATAGCATAGATCAAAAGGCCGCTTTTCTGCGCCGTGCACCGCATCCCGCAGTGAACGGCGGCACGGATGGAGCGCAGGTTTGCCCGCATGATCCGGGCGGTCACCCGTTCCATGCGCATTTCAAAAAAAGCCTCGCCCAGCGCGAGATCCAGCGCGCGTCTGCCGTAGCCCCGGCCCCAGAGTAATTTTTCGCCGATGGCATACACAATTTCGCAGCTTTTTCCTGCGCAGGAGGCCAGCTTGATAAAGCCGATTGAACAGCCGGCCTGCGCGCAGATCATGAAAAAGCGCCCGTGCTGATTCAAGTGATAGGTGAGCATGCCGCTGGGCGCTCTGTCCAAAAGCGCAAGAATCTCCTCCGAAACGCCCTCCTCCTCGTTGAGGTATTGGGTGATCTGACGGTCGTTCATCCAGTCGGCCAGATTGTTTCCATCCTGAATTTGTATGTCGGCGCGTAAAAAAACAGAAGCGGCTTCATTCATATCGCTTACCTCTCAGCAGTGAAATATTATAAAGCCCTTCTATTTAGACGGTTCTTTATTATTCAATTATCTATACCCTACCATGTTCTCCCGGCATTGTCAACCTCACGGGGCCGCAGCCGATGAAATCCGGCGCTGGAAGCCGCCTTTTATAAGTATTTACGGCCCTTAGGTCGAAATCACTTGTATTTTGCCGCCCCGGGCTTTTATATTTATGATATACTTACCGCACATACATGGCAGTTTCTGCGGACTTCCATGGAAAACGAGGGAGCTGCCGCTGCTGTCCGCATTCCCGCGGCGTCCGGCAAGCTGACAGCAAAGAGCACGGAATATCAGGCTTTTCCGGCCCGGATCTGCGAGAATCAGCATAGACGGAGGGAGGGTTCGACATGGATTGGATCACCGGAATCCAGCGGGCGCTGGACTACACCGAGGCGCATTTGACGGAGGAGATCGACTATGAGGAGATTGCCGGGCAGGCGTGTTCCTCGCCGTTCCACTTCCAGAGAATGTTCGGGATGCTCTGCGGGTTCTCGCTGGGCGATTACATCCGGATGCGGCGATTGACACTGGCCGCCTGCGAGCTGCAGCAGACAGGCGAAAAGGTCATCGACATCGCCCTGAAATACGGCTATGACACCCCGGAGAGCTTCTCCAGAGCGTTTGCCCGGTTCCACGGCATCAGCCCCACTGAAGCGCGGCGCGGCGGGAACGTCAAATCCTTCTCACGACTCTCCGTCAAACTGATTTTAACGGGAGGCAATACCATGAATTACAGGATTGAAAAGAGAGACGCGTTCCAAATCGTATGCAGAAAAATCCAGGTGCACAAGCCCCAGGGCGACACCGCCACGGAGGAAATCCATGCATTCTGGAATCAGTGCAGTACGGACGGTACAATGGACAAGGTCTGCAAATACGGCAGGTTTGACAGATTGCAGGGCGTGCTGGGCATCTGCTTTTCCGATGAACTGGCGGGCTCCAGCTTTCCCTACGGCATTGGCACCGAGTATAACGGTGCGCCCTTGAACGGCGCAGGGCTGGACGTCGTCGAGATCCCGGCCTACACCTACGCGGTGTTCACCTGCAAGGGGCCCATGCCGGACGCTTTCAAAAAGACCTATCAGCAGATCTGCACCGAATTTTTCCCCCAGAGCAGCTATGAATACGGCCACGGCGTCGAGCTGGAGGTGTACCCCTCGGCGGACGTCGCCGCCCCCGATTATACCTGTGAGATCTGGATCGCGGTGAAGGAAAAACCGTAAGCCGCACCCGTCAAAAAGCCGCCTGTCTTGAAAAAAGACAGGCGGCTTTTCGCCGGACTTATTGACATTTTTCCCGGTATTCCGCCAGAAGCTGCCGGAACGCGGGCTCCTCCCGCAAAAACGCGAACTCCGGGCTGCGCTCCAGATCGGCAAGCAGAGATGGCAGAAAAACCTGTCCCATCTTCTCGGAATTCTCCTTGCGTGACTGGTGACAGAACAGCGGGCAGGCGGAGAGCTCCCACGGCGTCTCCGCCGCACGGAGCATGGCGGCAATGAGCCGAATACTCTCCCGGACGTCCCGCCTCGACACGGCCAGCTGCATTGGCGCGAGCTTCGCGCTGTACTGCCACAGGCCGTAGGCCTCACACTCCGCGCGAGATGCGTCAGCAAGCTGCTCTGCCTGCTTTATGTTCCCGTCCGCCGCCAAAAGGGGAATTAGTTTTGCCACGGTCATCAGCGTCTCCTGTAAACTGTTCAGGGCCATGCGCTCCAATATGGCCGCCGCCTCCGCTGTTTTTCCCTGTTTGACCAGGAGATCGGCCTGCAGGGCCCGCTTGTCGGGGATCCCTTTCTTGGGAATCCGGTCCAGCAGCTCCTGCGCTTTGTCATAGTCCCCGCGCTGGATGCTTTTAGAGGCCAGCATATACCGCGCGCTGTTTGACAGGATCAGATCATCGGATTGTGCGACCCGTTCGTAAAGCCCGGTGATCTGCCCTTGGCAGCGCTCCCTGTCCTCGTCCGACAGTTCCGCCATCAGCAGCCCGCCCTCCAGCACCAGGGCTGCGGAGTGCTGCAGTCCAGCGCACTGCGGGTATTCCCGGACCTTCTCCATGGCCATGGAAAACGCCTGCAGATAATCCCCGTCTTTCGTGCGCTGCGCGGCGTCGTTGAGAAACAGCGTGATCTCCCGATCCGTCAGATTTTCCTGAAATCCGAGAAGCGTGTTTGGATCCGTTTTCAGCAGCCGTGCCAGGACGGGCAGAAACGTCAGATCCGGGCAGGACAACCCCTTTTCCCATTTATTTACCGCAGGCGCCGTGATGCCGACGTAATTTGCCACCTGTTCCTGGGTGAGGCCCAGGGCCTTGCGCTTTTCCCGCAGAATCTCTCCGATTGCCATTGCTTTGTCCTCCTGTCGGCGGCTTTGCCGCTTTTCAATGCTATTGTAGCAGGAGAACGACGGAAATACCATTGAGCGGTTGTTAAAAGAGAAGTATTGTTTTTTAACCGCGGGTTAATCCGGAGACGGAGGGAAGGAGCGCCGGGGGACGGCCCCAGCGCTCCGCGTTATTTTTTCGTCACAGGCAGCCAGGTATAGCAGAGATAGTCGGCGGCGGACTGGTCGCCTGCGGGATAGACCTCCACGTCGGGCGCGTTGGCGTACTGATAGCCGGAGGAGGGCAGCCATTCGGTGAGAATCCGCTTTTGCATCTGCTGGATGGAATCGGGCATGGGACCCACGCACTCGAACACCGCCCAGGTGCCCGCCGGGATCTCTGCCGCCGTCATGCCCGCCGGCACGGGAGCGTCGCTGCAAACGGCGATATAGTATTCGCCGCAGGCCTCGCCGTCAGAGCAGAGCCCCAGAATCCCGCCGGGCTCCTTCCCGTTGGCGATGGCCAGAAGCTCCGGCATCCGCGCCTCGCACTCATCCCAAAATTCCGGCACCCGTTTGAAGCTCTCCTCCATACTGGCGCTGATGGCGGTGCGAAAGCCCACCACCCGAAAAGCATCCTTCGTCTCAATCCTGTAATTCATCGCTTTTGCCCCTTTTACAGACAGAGTAAAGGTGAGCCTTGGGAACGCCGTGAGGCTGATTCCCTGGGCCTTTGCCGCACTGGGCGCCGCGCCGTGTACGCTCTGGAACGCGCGGTTGAAGGCCGTGGGGGATTCGTATCCGTATTTGAGGGCCAGATCCATCACCCGGGCCCCGCCGATGAGCTCCAGCGCCGCGGCGGTCATGCGCCGCCGCCGGATATACTCCGTCAGCGTCACGCCGGTGATATACGCGAACATCCGCTGAAAGTGAAACACCGAGCAGGCGGCCAGCTTCGCCGCCTGTTCCGGGTCGATCTCCCCGTCCAGATGGTCCTCAATGTAATCCAGCGCTTTGTTCAGTCCCTCCAGCCATTCCATGTCTCTCACCTTCCACAGACAATCTTAGCGCGATCCGGCGGGAATTTCCTCTCTTTTCCGTGCCGGAATGCGCGAGGTAACCGCGTTTCGCCGGGCTGTATCCGCCCGGGATGTTTCGCCCCGGGGCGGAGGGCGGCTAGCCCCGCAGCAGCACCAGGTTCATTGCCGCCATGATCAGTGCCGCCGCCGCCAGAGGCACGATGCCGTCGATGAGGCCCGCCGTGCAGGAGAGGCGGTAGTACAGCACGTAGCAGCAGAGGCTCACCGCCGTTCCCGCGGCGATGACTGCCGCAAATACGGCGGCGGTTCCGCGGGTGAAGGCGCCGGCGCCGAACAGGGCGCTCACCTCGCTCAGCGCCAGCATTGCCCAGCCAACGATCAAAAGCAGCTCCGTGGTCACGGGGCGGTGCAGCAGAAATTTGGTGACTGCCAGCGCCGCCGCATACGCCGCCGCGCCGCCCCAGAGCACCCAGCCCGGGGGAAAGAGCCCCGGGCGGGCCGCCGCCGCGCCCAGGCCCCTCGCCGCAAAAACC
This sequence comes from Oscillibacter sp., assembly GCA_022652655.1. Classification (GTDB taxonomy): domain Bacteria; phylum Bacillota; class Clostridia; order Oscillospirales; family Oscillospiraceae; genus Oscillibacter. The sequence continues at coordinate 5,567 of JALCRQ010000047.1, forward strand.
GTCGCCGCGATGCCCGCGGCAAGGGCGGGGAGCAGCAGCCAGCCGGATTGAAAGCCCCTGACGGGATTTGCCGGCCGGAACGCCAGAATCCACCACGCCAGATAGAATGCACAGCAGAGGATCAGCAGCAGATTGCCGAAAAAAATCTGCCTGGTCTGAAAAGCAAAATTGCGCGGCATGCAGAAAGACCCCTTTCCTTTACGGCAGTTTCCGTTTGTCCCATCATACCACGGCCGCCGCCGGGGAGAAAGCCTCTTTTTGCGGCCGGATGCCGCTTGCGCTTTTGCCCCTGCCATGCTATCATAAAGAAGGCGGAGCCCGGCGCCCTGCCCAATACGATATTTTATTTTAGGAGACTGCTGTTTGAAAAACAACATCTTGGAGATTGTCGGCTGACCGGGAGGTTTGCCGAGCACATCTCAAACCTCCCCAAATTGAAAATCATCAATTTCAGGAGGAAAGAATCATGGAAAACAACGATACCATCCGTTTGGAAACGAGAAACGACTATTGGAATGTGGAAAATCTGACACGCGAGGCGTTTTGGAATGTCTACCGCCCCGGGTGTCTGGAGCACTATGTCCTGCATACCTTCCGCAGCCGCCCGGACTTTGTCCCGCAGCTGGATTTCGTGATGGAGCGGGAGGGAAAACTCATCGGACACGTGATGTATGTCCGCGCCGAGATCCGCACCGACGACGGCGGAGTCCTCCCCATTATGACCTTCGGCCCCATCAGCATTGCGCCGGAGCTTCAGCATCAGGGGTGCGGAACCTCGCTGCTGCGCCGCTCCATGGCCGAGGCCCGGAAGCTGGGCGCAGGCGCACTGGCCATTACCGGAAACATCGGCTTTTACGGGAAGTCCGGGTTTGTGACGGCCAGCACCAAAGGCATCCACTACTATGCCGAGCCCCGGGACGCCGAGGTGCCCTATTTCCTGATCCGTGAGCTGGAACCGGGCTTTCTCCGGGGTGTTGCCGGAACCTACCGGGACCCGGAGGGCTACTTCGTGGACGAAAAAGAGGCCGAGGTATTTGACGCGCAGTTCCCGCCCAAGGAAAAGCGGAAACTGCCGGGGCAGATTTTTTAAAAGGAACAGAGAAAAGAGTGCGGAGCGGCCCACGGCTGCTCCGCGCTCTTTTTTGGCATGGAGCGGATACCCGCTACTCCCGGGCCGGGGCGATTCCCCGGGCCCGCAGCACGCGGTTCAGATCCGCCAGCACCCGCTTTTTATCGCCGCTCCACGCCGGGGCGATGAGATCCTTTTTCGGCCCGTCGCCGGTGAGGCGGTGGATGACCACGTTATCCGGCAGCGCTTCCAGCGCGTCGGCCGCCAGACCGTAGTATTCCTGGGGCTCCAGCACCTCAAATTCGCCCCGGGCGTAGCTGCCGGCCAGAGCGGTGCCCCGCAGAACGTGCAGCAGCTGCAGCTTGATGCCGTCCGTCCGCTGTCCCGCATAGGCGACGGTTTCCAGCATGTCCTGCCGGGTTTCCCCCGGCAGGCCCAGAATCACATGGGTGATCCGGTGGACACCGAGAGGCCGCAGCTCCTCCATGGCGCGCTCATAAACCGACGTGGGATAGCAGCGGTTGATGCGCCGGGCCGTCTCCTCATGGATCGTCTGCAGCCCCAGCTCCACCCACAGCGGTTTGCGCCCGGCCAGCCGTTTCAGCATGGCCAGGGCCTCCGGTCCCAGACAGTCCGGACGTGTGGCAATGGAGAGCCCCACCACGCCGGGCTGCTCCGACGCCCGGGTGTAGATGCGCTCCAGCGCCTCCAGATCACCGTAGGTTCCGGTAAAGCTCTGAAAATAGGCGATGTACCGCAGTCCCGCGCCCTTGGCGCCGAGACGCTTTTTGGCGTCCTCTATCTGCCGTTCCACAGGCAGGGAGGCTGACGACGCAAAGTCGCCGCTGCCGCCGGCGGAACAGAATACACAGCCGCCTGTGCCCGCGGCCCCGTCCCGATTGGGACAGGTCGTGGCCGCGGAGAGAGCCAGCTTGTAGACCTTGCAGCCGAATACCCGGCGGCAGTAGAGATTTGCGCTGATATAGGTTTTGGCCAGGACGCCACCTCCCAACAGCCGGCTCTCCGGCGGAACCGCCCGGGCCGTTTTCCGCCGGAGAGCATTCCCCGGGGACGGCAGTCTCCGCCGCGGAGCGCGTTTCGGCGGCTTTCAAATTTACCGCCAGTATACACGTTTCCGCCGTCCATTACAACCGGCGCCGGAGAAGCGGAAAAAACGCAGGGACGGGTGGGGGGCGTCTCCGGCAGACGGGACACCCGGGGAAAACGGGAGGCCGGGACGCGGCATATCCGCGTCCCAGCCTCCGGGGGAATCAGCGCTTGTCTCCGGGCCTGCACAGCGCCGCCATCAGCACGCCGAAGACCACGGCCGCGGTGATGCCGGCGGAGGTGGCGGTAAGTCCGCCGGTGAACACGCCCAGCCAGCCGTCCCGGGCCACGGACTCCCGGACGCCCTTTGCCAGGGCGTAGCCGAAGCCGGTGAGGGGAACGGTGGCCCCCGCGCCGCCCCATTCCGCGATGGGCCGGTAAATGCCCACCGCGCCGAGAATGACACCGGCCACCACGTATCCTGTAAGGATTCGCGCCGGGGTGAGTTGGGTTTTGTCGATCAGAATCTGTCCGATGGCACAGAGAATGCCGCCGCACAGGAACGCGTTGAGGTACTGCATAGAACGATCCCGCCTTTTTAAAATTTAAGTGAAGGACGCGCCGCTATTTTTGCGCGGAGATGCACACGGCGTGGCAGATGGAGGGAATGGACTCGCCCTGAAAGCTGGACGTGGGGGAGAGCAGGGCTCCGGTGGGCGCCAGAACGATCTTCTTCCATTTGCCGGCCCGCATGCCGGAGAGCAGATAGCCGTTCAGCACGGAGGCGGAGCAGCCGCACCCGGAGGCTCCGGCGTGCATGTCCTGATTTTTCCGGTCGTAGAGCAGCATGCCGCAGTCCTGATAGTTGCCGGTGAGATCCAGGCCGTCCCGCCGGAAGAAATCCAGCACGATGGCGTGCCCCAGCTCGCCCAGATCTCCGGTGAGAATCAGGTCATAGTCCCGGGGCGAGGTGCCGGTCTCCCGGAAAAAGGTGGAGAGGGTGGAATAGGCCGCCGGGGCCATGGCCGCGCCCATGTTGTTCACGTCGGCGATCCCCTTGTCCACGATTTTGCCGCAGGTGGCGTGGGTGATATACGGCCCCGGCCCGTCTCTGCCCAGAATGGTGCAGCCTGCGGCGGTGGCGGTCCACTGGGCGGTGGGCGTCCTCTGGTTGCCGTAGGGAACCGGCATCCGGTACTGCCTCTCGGCGGTACAGAAGTGCGAGGAGGTCAGGGCGGCGGCGTAGGAGGCGAAGCCTCCGTCAATGAGCATAGCGGCCAGAGACAGGGACTCCCCCATGGTGGAGCAGGCCCCGTACAGGCCGAAGAAGGGCACGTTGGAGTCCCGGAGGCCGAAGGAGGTGCCGATACACTGGTTGAGGAGGTCGCCGGCCAGAATATAGTCCAGCTGCGCGCTGTCCAGCCCCGCCTTGGTCAGCGCGTTGTGAAAGACCCGCTTCTGCATGGCGGACTCGCCCTGCTCCCAGGTCTTTTCCCCAAAGAACGAGTCCTCGCTCAGCTCGTCGAAATACTGGCGCAGGGGGCCCTGGCCCTCGAATTTTCCGCCGATGTTTGCAAAGGAGAGCACCGACGGCGGCGATTGAAACGCCACGGTGGCCCGCCCAATCCGTTTGGTCATGAGAAATCACTCCATCCCAAGAGAAGTTTCCCCAAGTTTGCCCGAAATCGGGAAAATTATCGGCGGCGTCCGGCTGAGAGTCCCGGGGAAAACCCGGCTGAGCGGCGGCAGGAAAAATCGCCCCGCGTCATTGACACTTTTTTAACATGATGTTATACTGATTCAGCCAGCGGGAAGTGTCTCTGACCGCCGGACGCCCCAGCAGTCCGCTGCTCTGACCGGCGAGGAATTTCCGAACCACAAGACGGTGAAACACAGCTTCCCGCGCCGCGGCGCGGGATTGGAAACTGTGCGTTCATCCCCTTCGCCGGTTCGGCGGAGGGGATTTTTTTCGGGGCGAAGCCTTTTTGATTTTGGAAGGGGGGACGGGGATGGAGAGCCGTGTGGCCGTCATCGCCATGGTTCTGCAAAGTCCGGCTGCGGCGGAGCAGCTCAACGAGCTGCTGCATCAGTACGGGGACTGCATCGTCGGACGGATGGGCATTCCCTATCGGGAGCGGGGGCTCCATCTGATCAGCGTTTTTATCGACGCGCCGGGGGACGTGATCTCGGCGCTGTCCGGCAAGCTGGGCAGGCTGCCCGGCGTGACGGCAAAAACAGTTTACGCGCCCGCGGACTGCGGGAAAAATCGATCCGAAGGAGAATCTGTATGATGAATCGTTTAAAAAAAGCGTCAGCCCTGGTTCTGGCCGTCCTTTTGACTTTGGCGCTGGCCTCCGGCTGCGGGCAGAAAAAAACCGGGGCATCCTCCTCCGGGACAGCCTCCGCCTCGCCGGCGGACGGTTTCACACCGGCGCAGTTCCGGGTGGGGGCGCTGAAGGGCCCTACGGCCATGGGGCTTGTCAAGCTGATGAGCGACAGCGACGGCGGGGAGAAAACCGCCAATTCCTATACCTTTTCCATCTCCGCCAGCCCCGATGAAATTGCCCCGGCGCTGATCAAGGGAGAGCTGGACATGGCCTGCGTGCCCGCCAATCTGGCCGCCACGCTGTACCAAAAGACCTCCGGCGGCGTGGAGGTGCTGGCCGTCAATACGCTGGGCGTGCTCTACATCGTGGAAAACGGCAACGCCGTGCAGTCCGTGAAGGATCTGAAGGGCAAAACCATCGCGGCCTCCGGCAAGGGGGCCACGCCGGAATTTGCGCTGCGCCATCTGCTGCGGGAGAACGGGATCAACCCGGACACCGACGTGGCTATCGACTGGAAGAGCGAGCATGCGGAGTGCGTCTCCGCTCTGGCCTCCGGGGCGGAGACCATCGCCATGCTGCCCCAGCCCTTCGTCACGGTGGCCCAGGCCAAGCTTCCCGATCTGCGGGTGGCTCTGGATCTGACAAAGGAGTGGGAGAAGCTGGACAGCGGCAGCGCGCTGCTCACCGGCGTGATCGTGGCCCGGAGGGAGGCCGTGGAATCCAATCCCGGGGCCGTGGACGCATTTTTGAAGGAGTATGCCGCGTCGGTGGACTGGGTCAACGCTCATACGGCCGATGCGGCCAAGCTCATCGGGCAGTATGACATTGTGGCCGCCGCAGTGGCGGAGAAGGCGCTGCCCGCGTGCAATATCGTGTGTATGACCGGAGACGAGCTGAAGACAAAGCTGTCCGGGTATCTGGAGGTGCTGTATGGCGAAAATCCGGCGTCCGTGGGAGGCGTGCTCCCCAAGGACGACTTCTATTACGGCGCGTAAGCCCCGGCGCTCCGCCTGGTGGGCGGTGCCCGTCTGGCTGGCGCTCTGGCAGCTTGCCAGCATGTCTCTGGCCGCAGGGCTCCCCCACGGGGAGCTGCTGCTGCCCTCGCCCGTCCGGGTGCTGGCCCGTCTGGGGCAGCTGGCGCTGACCGCCTCGTTCTGGACGGCGGCGGGCCGCTCCGCGGGGCATATTTTAGGCGGGTTTTTTCTGGCGGCGGCCGCCGCCGTGCTGCTGGCCGCGCTGGCCGCGCGGTTTCCCGCGGCGGAGGAGCTGCTGCGCCCGGCGGTGGCGGCTGTCAAAACGGTGCCGGTGATGTCCTTTATCATTCTGGCGCTGCTGTGGCTCCCCGCGGAGAACCTGTCCGTGTTTATTGCGGGGCTGATGGTGTTTCCGCCGGTCTACCTCAACCTGCTGGAGGGCTTTTCCCGGCTGGATCCGGAGCTGGAGGAGATGGCGCGGCTGTTTGCCGTGCCCTTCCGGCGGCGGCTGCGGGAGCTGTATGTCCCACAGCTGCTGCCCTATTTCCGCTCATCGTGCGCGCTGGCGCTGGGGCTTTGCTGGAAGGCCGGCGTGGCTGCGGAGGTCATCGGCCTGCCCCGGGGGACGCTGGGAGAGCGGCTGTACAGCGCCAAGGTCTACTGGGAGACGCCGGATCTCTTTGCGTGGACCATTGCCGTCGTGGGGCTGTCCGTCCTCTTTGAGCGGCTGCTGCTGGCGCTGCTGGACGCCGCCGCGGGAGAGGGGAGGCGGGTGCGTTGAACCTGCTGGTCAGTCACCTCAGCAAAGCCTTTGACGGCCTTCCCGTGCTGCGGGAGGTTTCGTTTGCCGCCGAAAGCGGCATCACCTGCATTGCCGGCCCGTCCGGCGCGGGAAAGACCACCCTGCTGCGCCTGATCCTGGGACTGGAACGGCCGGACGGCGGCACTGTCTCCGGAACGGAGCACGCCCGCTTTTCCGCCGTTTTTCAGGAGGACCGCCTGCTGGCGGAGCGCTCCGCCTGGGAGAATCTCCGCTTTGTGCTGGGTCCCGCCTACGAGGAGAGCGCCGCCGCCGGCCTTTTTGCGGCGCTGGGCCTTCCGGAGGTGGGCAACGGGCCGGTGCGGGAGTTTTCCGGGGGGATGAGGCGCCGGGTGGCGCTGGCCCGGGCGCTGCTGGCGCCCTTCGACCTGCTGGTGCTGGATGAGCCGTTTACGGGACTGGACGCGGAGAACCGCACCCGGGCCATGGCGTGCATCCGGCGGGCCGGAGCGGAGAAAACAGTTCTGCTGGCGGGACATGAGTTTCCGGAGGCGGCGCCCTTTGCGGCGCAGACCGTCCTGCTGCCGGCCGCCGCGGGCTTCAAAGCGTAAGAAAAGAGCCGCCCCGGAGAGACGGCCCGCTTCTGGAATTTACCTGCGTTCCCGCGGAATCTGCCGCCGGGACGGCGGACGTCCCCGGAGGCGCAGGGCCTCCCGGAAAAGATGCCCGCCGGGTTTTCCATCGGACGCAAAGGCGCCGCCGTTTTTTAAAACGGCGGCGCCTTCTTTTAGCTGATTATTTCCTGCACTTACGATTCCGCCGAACGGGAGGGCATCTCCCAGCCGGACTGGTCGGTGTGGAGCAGGTGATGGGCCCGTTCGCTCAGAGGCGCGCCCAGATAGTCGCGGTAGAGCTCCAGAACGTCCTGATTCTCGTGGGAGAAGCGCACGGGAGCCTGGGCGTCCATATCCCAGAGCCTCTCGCCCCGGGAAGCGGCCCGCTCCTCTCCGTCGTGAATGGGCTGCCCGCCGCCGCCTGCGCAGCCGCCGGGACAGGCCATGCACTCCACAAAATCGTAGTCGGCCTGGCCTTTTTCCACCGCCTCCATCAGCGAGCGGATATTTCCAAGGCCGCTGACCACCGCGACCCGCACCTCTCCGGCGCCGGGAATCTCAAAGACGGCCTCTTTCCAGGGCCGGCTGCCGCGTACGGAGCGGAAGGCGTCGGGATCGGGGTTCTTCCCTGTGACCAGATAGTAGGCGCTGCGCAGCGCCGCGTCCATTACGCCGCCGGTGGCGCCGAAGACCAGCGCCGCGCCGGTCCCACTGCCCAGAGGACTGTCGAAGGGCTCCTCCGGCAGGTCGCCGGGCTGAATGTGTTCGCTGCGGAAGAGGCGCACCATCTCCCGGGTGGTAATGGATACATCCACATCCGGGTCGCCGCAGGCGTCGTTCATGGTGGGCAGCTCGCACTCGCTTTTCTTGGATACACAGGGCATGACGCTGGTTACAAACAGCTTGTGGGGATCAATGCCCTTCTTTTCGGCAAAATAGCTCTTTACCACCGCGCCGAACATCTGCTGGGGGGATTTGGCGGTGGAGAGGGAGTCGGTATAGGCGGGGAACTGGGACTTCAAAAACCGGACCCAGCCGGGGCAGCAGGAGGTGAACATGGGCCAGTGGCAGTCATCCCGGTGCGTCAGGCGCTGGATGAGCTCGCTGCCCTCCTCCATGATGGTGAGGTCGGCGGAGAAATTGGTGTCGAACACGTAGTCGAAGCCGATGCGCCGCAGCGCGGCCGTCATGCGCCCGGTGGTGGCCTTCGACGGATCCAGCCCCAGGGACTCCGCCCAGGCTACCCGGACGGCGGGCGCAACCTGAACGACGGTGACGGTATCCGGGTCGGCCAGGGCGTCCAGCACCCGGGAGGTGTCGTCCCGGGCGGTGAGGGCCCCGGTGGGGCAGTGGGTGATGCACTGGCCACAG
>JALCRQ010000048.1 GCA_022652655.1 Oscillibacter sp.
AATAGCGGTAGATGATCTCCTCAATGCTCCGAATGTAGTTTTCCGACTGCTGGGCCGCGCTGATCTCCTTGGAAACGGCCAGGGAGAACAGCAGCTGCTCGTTGTCCTCCTCGGCAATGCAGTTGCCCAGCGCGCTGATCAGGGGGATAAACGCCTTGTCGTCGGGCATAACCACCAGCGGCAGCTCATACTTCTCCGCCCGCTCCAGAATCTCCTGGGGGAGCGGGCCGATAAACCGGGTCTTGATGGCCAGGCCGGCGGAGCCCACGGCGTGCATGGCGTCCAGCAGTGAACTCAGCAGGTCTGTACGGCCCGCGATGGAGTACCCCGTGGTGACCAGCAGCTCGTCGGGCTTAAGCCACGGCGTGATGTCCGGCACCTCCATCATGTCCACACAGCGGATCTCCCGGGTCTTGCCGTTGGAGCCCGCCACCAGGCAGCAGTCGGAAAACTCCCGGAGCTGCATCATTTTGTCAATCGTAAAAGCCATTTCCTCAGCGCCTCCCGGTACAATCAGACGGTGGTTTTTTCGGAATTTTATTATACGCCGGTTTGTCCCGGAAGGCAAATGAATCCGCCCGTCCGCCGTGCGCGGCTGTCTATCCGCCTGCCGCGGGCGATCATTCTGTGCAGCATGCACAGTCTTTTGCCGGGAAAGAGTATGCACGTTGTATGTGGCATCTGTCGAAAAGGGGGGCTATGATTATAAATGTAGCCAAAATATTTTGTGTATTTCCAGGTTTTTTGTTGAATAGGCAAAAATATTGCGGTCGATACGGAGGGAGAAGCATATGGCTGAGAGCATCATCCAGTTTGATCATGTGACCTATACCTATCCGGGCACAGACACGCCGGCGATCCGAGACGTCAACCTCTCCATCAAAGAGGGCGAGATCGTCCTGATCACCGGGCCGTCCGGCGCCGGAAAAACCACGCTCTGTTCCACGCTGAACAGAATCGTCCCGGAATCCTATGAGGGCATTATGAAGGGAAAAGTCCTGATTCAGGGCAAGGACATCTCCTCCCGCAGAATCGGGGAAATGGCCTTTAAGGCCGGCATGCTGTTTCAGGACCCCAGCGGGCAGCTGACCAACCCCACCGTGGAGGACGAGGTTGCCTTCGGCCCGGAGAACAAGGGCCTGCCGGTGGAAACCGTGGAGAAACTCATCCGCGAATACGTGGGCTATGTAGGCATGGAACCCTTCCTGCAGCGTCCGCCCCAGGCACTGTCCGGCGGACAGCAGCAGTCGGTGGCCTATGCCGCCGTGCTGGCTATGGAACCGGAGATTTACGTGCTGGACGAACCCACCTCCAACCTGGACCCCCTGGGCAGCGATCTGGTGTTCGAGCTGATGAAGAAACTGGCTACGGACAAGAAAAAGACTGTGCTGATTGTGGAGCACAAGCTGGAAAAGATCATCGACATGGTGGACCGCATCATTGTCATGGACAAGGGCGCCGTCGTGTACGACGGCACGCCGGACGAGGTGCTGCGCCATTACCGGGAGCTCCGGCAGATCGGCGTGGTGGCGCCCCAGATCAACCAGTTCTTCACCTGGCTCAATGAAAACAAGCACACCCATCTGACCCAGGCCATCAATCTGGAGTCCGCCGCGAAGGAGCTGCGCTCCGCCCTGCCCGCCCAGCTCCCCCTGGAGCAGATGAAAAAGACCGGCGAGACCTTTAAGTCGTTCCGAAAGTTCGACGAGCCCATCATTCAGATCCAGGATCTGCACTTCGGCTACGTGCCTGAGGTGGAGGTGCTCCACGGCATCACCCTGGATATCTGCAAGGGACAGTTCGTGTCCATCGTGGGCCGCAACGGCTCCGGCAAGACCACCATTGTCAAGCACTTCAACGGACTCCATCAGCCCACCGGCGGCAAGGTCCTGGTCAAGGGCCGGGACACCTCCAAGGCCACCGTGGCGGAGCTGTCCAAATCCGTGGGCTACTGCTTCCAGAACCCCGACCATCAGATTTTCTCCTCCCTGGTGCTGGACGAACTGAGTTACGGCCCCAAAAACCTGGGCTGGGATCAGGCGGAGATCGACAAGACGGTGGACGAGGTGGCCAAGATGATGGGCATTGAGGACCTCATCGAGGAAAACCCCTACAACCTGAGCAAGGGCCAGCGCCAGCAGATCGCCGTGGCGGCGATCCTGTGCATGCGGCCGGACGTGCTCATTGTGGACGAGCCCACCACCGGACAGGATCCCCTGCAGAGCCGGGCCATGATGGACACCGTCAAGCGCCTCAACGAGGAGATGGGCAAAACCATCGTGGTCATCACCCACGACATGAGCATCGCCGCCGAATACTCTGACCGCATCATAGCCATGCACATGGGCAAGGTCATCGCCGACGGCACGCCCAGAGAGGTGTTCGCCCAGGATGAGCTGCTGCGCTCGTCCAACCTGGAGGCGCCGCAGATCACCCGTCTTCTTCAGCACTCCGGCATCGCGGAGCCCACGGTCATCGACGTGGACGAGGCCTGCCGCCTGTTTGAAGACATTACGCTCTGAAAGGGGGACAATCAATCATGAACAGCAAGATCAAGGAATCGTTTCTCTATCGTCTGGATCCCCGTACCAAGATGCTGCTGCTGCTGGTTTTCATCATCGTGGGCTGTATGATCATGGACCCCTTCGTCACGCTAGGGCTTTTGGTGTTGGCCTATATCCTCTACCGCACCACCGGCTTTTCAAGGCGCCAGATCTGGGGACTCACCAAACCGCTGCTGCTGGCTTTCTTCCTGTTCTTTATCCTCACGTTCCCGTTTGCCAAGCCGCTGCCCGGTGAGACCATCTACTTCTATCTTCTGCCCGGCAATCACGTCGCCGTGACGGCCAGCGCCGTTCTCAGCGGTCTGGCCAGCGCCATCCGCTTCGTGTTCTTCATCTGGACTGCCGACCTCATCACCAGCGTCACGCCCACCGGCGACATCGTCCTGACCATGAACAAGGCCAAAATGCCGCCTGAGGCATCCATCGCCATCGGCATCGCCTTTTCCTACATCCCGGTTCTCAAAAACGAGATCGGCACGGTCATCGAGGCGCAGAAGTCCCGGGGCGCCAGCTTTGAGAGCAAAAACCCCTTCAAAAAGATCCAGGCGTACATCCCCGTCATCGTCCCGGGCCTCTTTATCTCCATCGTCAAGGGCCGGGAGATCGCTCGGGCCATTGAGGCCCGCGGCTTTACCTACGACCCCACCCACCGCACCTACCGCAAGGACATCCATCTGGTGGCAAAGGATTTTCTCGTCATGTTCCTGGCAGTTCTCTTTGCAGTCGTCGTCTCTTATTTCCATTCAAAGAGGGGCTGGTTCGGCACCACCTTTATTTGGAATCTGCTGACCAAATAACCGCGGCCCCACGCCTCTTTGAAATAAAACGCAAAAGGAGAGAGTAGCATGAAAAAGAAAACAAAATTGGGAATTCTCGGGCTTGTCATCATCTTCGCGCTTTTCATCGCCTTCCGCGTCTTCTACCAGAAGGGTGCCAAACTTCTGGCAGATCTGTACCCCTGGAACTACGTAGCCCTGGTTGTGATCGTCGCGCTCCTCATTTTCTTCCTGGTGAGATATATGAAGAAGAGCAAAAACGCCCCCGAGGAGGAGTCTGTCGCACCCACCGACGCCGTCAGCGGCCGTAAGCCGCTGATGTCCTCCAACCAGATCGGCCTGGCGGCCGCCTTCGGCGGCGCGGCTTTCGCCTTCCGCGCCCTGGGAATCGCTGTTCCCATGGTACCCCCGCTGACGATGGACCCCGGCGCCCTGATGCCCTGCCTGGGCGGCATGTGCGGCGGCCCCATCGTGGGCATCATCGTGGGCATTGCCCGCGGCATCCCCTCCGGAACCCCCGCCGTGGACCTCTGGGCGCAGCCCATCAAGGGCATTTACTGGTATTTTGTCTGGAAGCAGATCACCAAGATCAAGAGTGAGAAAAAGCGCTGGGTCGTGTTCGCCATTACCACGTTCCTGCTGCAGTTCTTTGTGGAGCAGCCCATGTTCATCGCCGGCAACTCCTTCATCCTGCACCTGTATCCCTTCTATCCCACGTGGCCGTTCACCCTGGCATGGTACTCCGTTGTCTACTCCATCTTCCAGTTTGTCGTGTTCGCCGCCATCATCAAGGCATTCCCGGGCCTTTTCAACTGGCAGAGCGACAAGAAAAAGAAGAGAACCCAGAGCGTCTGAACCCCGGGACGCGCAAAACGCACTTTTTAAAGCTGAGCACATAAACCTCGGATGGGGCGGGCGAAACGCCGGCAGGCCCGCCCGCCCCGTCCCACTGAATTTGGAAACTCGCATTCCATGCTGAAAATAAAGAAGGGCGGATAACATGAAAGATCATAACGCGCTGAGAAATCTGATTGAGGAACGCAAGGACCAGCTGCTGCAGCTGTGCTGCGACATGATCCGCATTCCCAGCGTTAACCCTCCCGGCGAGATGGAGGAGATGACCGGCTTCATCTGCAGGTATCTGGAGAGCCATGGAATCCCCTATGAAATTCTGCGCCCCACGGAAAAAACCCCCGACATCGTGGCGCGGCTGGGCAATCCCAACGGCAGGACCCTGATTCTCAACGGCCACTGCGACGTGGTGCCCATCGGCAACCGGGAAAAATGGGATTTTGATCCCTTCGGCGGCGAGATCCGGGACGGAAAAATCCTGGGACGCGGCACCTCCGACATGAAGACCGGCCTTGCCGGGCTGCTCTTCGTCATGGGCGTTCTGGCGGACGAGAAGATCCCCCTGGACGGACAGATCCTGCTGACGGTGGTCCCCGACGAGGAGGTCAGCGGCGTATACGGCACCAAGTGGCTGGTGGAGAGCGGCGCCATTACCGGCGACGCGGCCCTGGTCGCCGAACCCACAGGCTATTTCAACTGCGAGATCGGCCAGAAGGGCTGCTGCTGGATCAAGCTCTGGGTCAACGGCCAGCCTGCCCACGGCAGTCTCTCCCCCTTTGCCGGCGACAACGCCATTGCGCGGCTTTTGAAGGTTCTGGAGCACATCGACCGCATCCGGGACATCGTGCCCCGCTATAACGATGAGACCGCCCGCGTGATGGAGGAGTCCCGGGCCATGGCCAAACGCCTGCTGAAGGCCCCCGGCGCGCAGCATGTGCTGAATCACTGCACCGTCAACCTGGGCAAGATCAGCGGCGGCACCAAGGTCAACATGGTGCCCGATTACGCCGAGGCCGAGGTGGACGTCCGTATTCCCCTGGGCGTCACCTGCGAGATGGTTGAGGAGCAGCTGCTGCGCATCATCAGAGAATCCGGTGTGGACGGCGTGGAGTACAGCTTCAGCTGGAAATCCGAGCCCAACAGCACCGATCAGAAGGCCGAGATTGTGGAGGCTGTGGCCCAGAGCGTCCAGGAGGTCTGGGACGAGCCGCTGAACCGCACCTATCAGTGGGCCAGCAGCGACGCCCGGTTCTTCCGCTACGCCGGCATCCCCACCCTGCAGTACGGCCCCGCCAACCTGGAGGGCATCCACGCCTACAACGAGACGGTGGATGTTCAGGACGTGATCAACGCGGCCAAGATCTACATCGGCGCCATCACCGATTATCTCAATCACTGATCAGACCTGGGAGGAAACAGCCGTGAAAGGAAAATGGCACATCGGTCTCATACGGGTCGTCACCCAGGAAGATCCCGCCCTGCGGGAGCTTCACGGGAACCGGATTATGGAGTATTTCCCCGAGCTTGAGGTGGAGTCCCGCTGTATTCCCGACCAGCCCGAGGGGATTCACAGCGACGAACTAAAGGATCTGGCCGTCCCCAAAATTCTCCGACTGGCGGAGAGCTTTCACGGCAAGGACGCGCTGATCGTCAGTTGTGCCGACGACCCCGGCGTTCCGGAGCTTCAAAAGCTGCTCTCCATCCCGGTGGTGGGCGCCGGATCCAGCACGGCCCTGCTGGCCCGCCGCTACGGGCCCCGCGCCGGCATTCTCGGCATTACCGACTACGCGCCGTCCCCTTACGGATCCATGTTCGGCGAAGGTCTTATCAATCTGGGCCGTCCCCAGGGGGTAAACAGCACCCTGGATCTGATGACGCCGGAGGGCCGCGCCGCCGTGGAAAACCTGGCGCTGCGTCTGAAGGACGCCGGCGCCCAGTCCATTGCACTTGCCTGCACGGGCATGAGCACCATCGGCGTCGCAGGCCCCCTGCGGCGGCTCACAGGGCTTCCGGTGGTGGATCCGGTCCTGGCCGAGGGGCTATGCGCCCTGTACGAATGTCTCAATACCGCATACGGAAAATGAGGAGTAACGACTATGCTTATTAAACAGGTTATCGAACTTTTTGATCTTCTGGACCGCCCCGACGCCTCCGGCCAGCTGGTAAAGAAATACATGGAAAAGCTGGGCGGCAAGGACATCACCGTGCGCCGCATGGAACAGAACGGAAACGGCACGGATTTTGTTCAGATCGTCATTCCCGGCTCAAAAGGCAAGCGGAGCGGCGGCACGGCGCCCAGCCTGGGCGTCATCGGCCGTCTGGGCGGCCTGGGCGCCCGGCCGGAAATGACCGGCTTTGTCTCTGACGGCGACGGTGCGCTGTCCGCCCTGACGCTGGCCGCCAAGGTTCTGGAGATGAATCTCCGGGGCGACTTCCTGGAGGGGGACCTCTACATCTGCACCCACGTCTGCCCCAACGCGCCCACGCTGCCCCACAAGCCCGTGCCCTTCATGGGTTCCCCCGTGGACATGGCCGTGATGAACACCATGGAGGTCATGGGAGAGATGGACGCCGTCCTCTCCATCGACACCACCCGGGGCAACCGGATCGTCAATCACTGCGGCATTGCCATCTCCCCCACCGTGAAGGAGGGCTACATCCTGCGGATCAGCGACGACCTGCTGGACATTATGGAGACCACCACCGGCGAGCATCCCTATACCTTCGCCATCACCATTCAGGACATTACGCCCTACGGCAACGGGCTCTATCATCTCAACAGCATTCTTCAGCCCTGCACCGCCACCTCCGCACCGGTGGTGGGCGTGGCCATTACCGCCGAATCCATGGTGCCCGGCTGCGCCTCCGGCGCCTCCCACTATGCGGATGTGGAATCCGCCGCCCGCTTCGCGCTGGAGGTTGCCAAATCCTTCGGGAAAGGCGCCTGCCGGTTCTACAGCGACGAGGAATTTGCCGTGATCCAGAAAAAATACGGATCTATGAGCCACGTGCTCACCATGGGAAGGTGACACCGTGAAACGGATCGGCATGCTGACCATCGGTCAGTCCCCCCGCACGGACGTTCTGCCCGATATGCTGGAATTCCTCCACGGCGCGGAAATCCTGCAGGCCGGCGCGCTGGACGGGCTTACCGCCCCGGAAATGGCCGCGCTGGCTCCCCAGGGCGGAAGCGACGTACTGGTTTCCCGGCTTCAGGACGGAACCTGGGTCTTGATGGAGGAGAACAAAGTCCTTCCCCTTCTGCAGCAGAGGGTTGACTCCCTGTGCGCCCAGGGGGTGGAATTGTTGATCATGCTCTGCACCGGGAAATTCCCGGATGTCCTGCGGGCTCAGGTCCCCATCCTCTATCCCCAGAAGCTGCTCTACGGGGTAGTTCCCCTGCTGGCCCAGGGCCGGCGGGTGGGCGTTTTGAACCCCGACCCCAAGCAGCTGGAGCAGTGCCGCCGAAACTGGGCCGGTGCGGTGGGCGAAGTCGCCGCCGCGGCGCTGAACCCCTACGAACCCGCGGACGGGATTCCCCGGGCCGCCCGGGAGCTGACGGAGGGCGGCGCCCAGCTGATCGTCATGGACTGCATGGGCTACACCCGGGCCATGAAGGCTCAGGTGGCCCGTCTCACCGGAAAAAGTGTCATTCTTCCCCGTACACTTCTTGCTCGGACTGTTGGGGAATTACTGAGTGAAAACTGATCATTCCGCCCTTATCCCCTCTCAACCGAGGGGATAAAGGCGTTTTTGAAGGAGGATGTCATGGATCTTACCGCCATCGGCAGACAGCTGCTGATTCAAAACGCCGCCGCCCGGAAGGGCGAGCGGGTGCTGGTCGTCACCGACGACCGGGAGCTGCCCATCGGGCAGGCCCTCTACGCGGCGGCCGGGGAGCTGGGCTGCAGCCCGGCACTTCTGGTGACGCCCCCGTCCGGGACGGCCGGAGAGGAGCCTGCGGCCTGCGTGGCCGCGGCCATGCTTCAGGCCGACCTCATTCTGTGCCCCACCACCCAGTCCCTCACCCACACCGCCGCCAGCGTACAGGCGGCCGCGGCAGGGGCCAGGGTCATCACCATGCCCTCCATCACGGAGGATATGTTCGCCCACGGGGCCATCACGGCGGACTATGAAAAGGTGGAGGCCCTTACCATGCGCCTGACGGAGCGGCTGTCGAAGGCAAGTTGGGCGCGGCTGGTCACCGGCGGCGGACAGTATGAGCTGAACATCTGCCTGGAGGGGCGGCAGGGCGTCCCCAGCACCGGCATGTTCCGCCGGGGCGGACTGCGGGGCAATCTCCCCTCCGGCGAGGCGTATATCGCCCCGGTGGAGGGCCGCTCCCACGGGAAAGTCCTGGTAGACGGCTCCATGGTGGGCGTCGGTCTGCTCCGCTCCCCGCTGCTCTTTGAGATCCGGGACGGAAATCTGTGGGATCTGCAGGGCGAGGAGGCCCCCCAGCTGGCCGTTCTGAAGGCGACCCCGGAGAACGGGAACCTCTGCGAGCTGGGAATCGGCGCCAACGACAAAGCCCGTCTCCAGGGCGTCATTCTGGAGGACGAAAAGGTGTTCGGCACCGTCCACGTGGCCTTCGGCACCAACGTCTCCTTCGGCGGCACCACCAAGGCGGGCTGCCACATGGACGGCGTCATCCGCTGTCCGGATCTGGAGCTGGACGGCTGCGCCGTTCTGCGCCAAGGACAGTTTGCGGAAGAACTTTTAAAATAAGCGAGGAAAAAAACATGGAGTACATTCAGTTTTCACTGACTGTCAACGAGGGGAAGTGGCTCATTGCCCACGGCATCAGTCAGATGCCGGAGGTACAGCGGGCCATGGAGCACGGCAAGGTCGTCTTTAAGGCGGGCACCACCGTCTCCTGCGTCTCCCAGCTGCTCACCGGGATTCCGCTGCGGATCTGCGGGCGGATCTCCACCCGGGGCACCGTGTCCAGCCGGACCAACGGCTCCGCCGCGCATCTGATGCTCTACACCGGGGGGCAGTCCCGCTCCCTGGATGAGGAGGGCGAGGACGCCCTGCTGGAGCTGGGGCCCGACGATGTGATGATCACCGGCGCCAACCTCCTGGACTGCCAGGGCAACGCGGCCATGCTGGGCGGCTCCCCCGCGGGCAATTTCTGCGGCAAAGCCGTCTCCGCCATGACCTGCGAGGGCTTTTCGGTGATCGTGGCGGCAGGGCTTGAAAAGCTGACGCCCACCCCCGTGCGGGACTCCATGCTGCATGCCCGCCGTCAGGGCGTAGACCGCTCCATGGGCATGTCCTGCGGTCTTTTCCCCGTCTTCGGCCGGGTGATTACCGAACTGGAGGCCGTCCGCCTCATCGCCGATGTAGAGGTCTGCCTCATCGGCCGGGGCGGAATCGAGGGGGCCGAGGGCGGCTGTGTATTCCAGGCCTGGGGCGAGCCGGAGGAGCTTCACAAGCTGGAGGACGTGCTGCGCCGATGCCGCAATCAGCCCCTGGGCGGCGACGCGGAGAGCCTGGTGGAATGTCAGTTCCCCTGCTCCGGCTGCGGCCCCCACCGTTCCTGCTGCTATAAAGCCGCCTATCTGGCGGAGAAACGGAAGTAAGCCTTTGAACGAGGACTCTTTTATCCCCGGAGAATTGGACGCCTCCGCGCTGGAGGAAACCTGGCAGCGCCTCCACGCCATCCCGGAGCCGGGCTTTGAGGAGGTGCGGACATCCCGGTGGATTGAAAGCCAGCTGACCGCCGCCGGATTCTCCGTGCGGTATCTGGGAAAAACCGGCCTTCTGGCGTCTCTGGAGGGCCGGGGGCCCGGCCCCTCCATCGCGCTGCGGGCCGATATGGATGCCCTCTCCTTCCGCCGCGAGGACGGGACAGCCTACTGCTCGCACGCCTGCGGCCACGATGCCCACTGCACGATGGTGCTCTCCGCCGGAAAATACTTTGCCGTCCATCCGCCGGCCCGGGGCACGCTGTATCTGCTCTTTCAGCCGGGGGAGGAGACCATGCACGGCGCCCGGGAGATGCTCCGATGCGGCCTTCCCCATCTGGACGGCATGCTGGGCATTCACCTCCGGCCCCGCAGCGAGCTGCCGCTGGGCCGCGCCACCCCCGCGCTGCTGCACTGTGCCTCCATCCCCATTACCGCCCGGTTCCGCGGGAGGGCCTCCCACGCCGCCCGGCCTCAGCTGGGAATCAACGCGGTTTCCGCCGCCGCCCGGGCCGTGACGGCAGTGGATGAGATCCGGCTGGACCGGCCGGGCGGGCTCTGGTCCGCCAAGGCCACCGTCATCGACAGCCAGGGGAATCTCCGGAACGTCATTCCGGAGTTCTGTTCCGTGTCCTTCGACCTGCGGGCCGAAACCAACGACATCGGAAAGCGCCTCACCGACGCGGTGGAGACCGCCGTCCGCGCCGCCGCCCACCGGCTGGGCTGCACCGCCGTTCTGGAGACGGAACAGGGCTTCGCGCCGGAATACGATCCCCAGCTGACGGAGCTGGCCCGGCTGGCCATCACCGACGTTCTGGGGGTGGCCGACCCTCCGCTCCATACGCCGGGCAGCGAGGATTTCCACGCGTACAGCGCCCTGGGCGACATTCCCACGGCGTATATCGGTCTGGGCGCGGATCTGGAGCCGGGGCTCCACAGTCCCCAGATGCACTTTGACCACGCCTGCATGTCCCCGGGCACCCGCATTCTCATCGACGCGGTGAACCGCTGTCTGCAGCTCCCCCGCCGGACAGAGGCGGCTGATTCAACCCCTTTGGGCACGGCGTAACCCCTCTTTCAAGCCGCGCCGTGCATTGAGAAGGACGGAGGCCCCCCAAGGGTCCCGTCCTTCTCTTTTTTTGCGCTTCTTCGCGGCCGCATCGGTAAAAAGCTGTTGTATTTTGTCTTTTCCTGCCTTATACTTTAAGAGAACATCCAGGAATTTACATTGCCTCAATTTCGGAATTCGGGCCCCGCGCCGACCGCGCGCTGCCGCCCGGGGACATTCCGGGTCTTTGCCATGCCAGTCGGAACCGGCGGGAGAGCATTGATTCTGTTCCGCCGGTGCTTTGGTGGAAAAGGAGTTGCTGGAATGAAAAAGTGGCTTTCACGGACGTCGGCCATTCTCAGTCTCCTGCTGGTTTTTTCTGCCGCCGTGCCATGCGCGGCGGCCTCCGCCGCCCGGGAAACCGTGCGGGTGGGCTACATCACCATGAACGGCTTCCTGGAGCGGAAGAACGGCGGATACAGCGGCATTGCCTATGAGATGCTGCAGGAGCTGTCCATGTACACGGGATGGAGCTACGAGCTGAAGGCGGTATCCCTGTCGGAGGGGCTCCGGATGCTGAAGGACGGCGAACTGGATCTTTTTACGCCCATTCAGAAAACCCCTGAGCGGGCCGAGATATACGAATACTCTGCGCGGCCCATCTGCACCAACACCTGCGTTCTGGTATCCAATCCGGACGCGGACTACTGTTATGAGGATTTCCCCAGCTTTGACGGCGCCAGGGTGGGCACCACGGCGCTGAGCCGGAACACCCAGCGCATGGACGCCTACCTCAAGGCCCACGGCAGCACGGTTCACTGGAAGGAATTTTCCACCATCCAGGATGAGCGGGCGGCCATGTTTGCCGGAGATGTGGATCTGATTGTCATCAGCTCCAACCGCGCGCTTTCCGACTGCACGGTAGTGGCACAGCTTCCGCCGGTGGACACCTACCTGATCTCCGCCAAGGGCAACCGCCAGGTCATGGACAAGCTGGACAGCGCTCTCAGTCAGCTCTACCTGAACACGCCTCAGATTCAGACCGATCTGGACGAGAAATATCAGAACAGCTCCTCCAACACCTATCCCGCCCTGACCCGGTCGGAGCGGGAGTACCTGAAGGAGGCGGGCTCCCTTACGGTGCTCTCGGCGCCTCTGGGCTTTGACTTTCAGTCGGAATCCGGAGACAGCGGGCAGCAGGAGCTGGCCCAGCAGCTGGAGAAGCTTCTGCGGGTTCCCATAACGGTGCGGCATGCCGGCTCGATTCCGGACGCCTACTGGACGCTGGAAAACGGCGGTGCGGACGCGCTTTTGACCTTTGAGCACGATTATAACTGGGCAAAGCAGCATAATGTCTGGCTGACCGAGAGCTATTATCAGATGCCGGTCTATCTGGTCAGGCAGCGGCAGGTTCGGACGCCCCGCGTCTTTGCGGTGAACGCTCAGTCCTATATGGAGTACCTGCTCCGCCGGCAGGAGGGAATCACGCTGCTGCCCTGCGGACAGGACTCCGGTCTGGATCTGGTTTTGGGCGGGGAGGCGGACGCCTGTTATATCGACGCCACGACCTACAATTTCTGTCAATCGCTTCCCCGATACAGCGGGCTGTCCTTCAGCGTCAGCGATAACCAGCAGCTCCTATGCGTCGGCATATCCAAGCACAGCGACATCCGGCTGGTGGGGATTTTCAACAAGGCGCTCAACTGCATCGGCGATCCGGAGCTGACCGCCATGATGCTGAAAAGCACGGAGACGGCCGTGCACTATACCCTGGCGGACTACCTCCGGGCCAATCCCTTTCTGATGGCGGGAATTTTTGCCGCCATCTCCCTTCTGCTGGCCGTAGCCGCGTCCATGCTGGTCTTTAACCGCAAGCTGAGGCGGAAAAACACCGCGCTGGCCCAGGCCCGGGCTGAGGCGGACCGCGCCAACCGGCTGAAAAGCGATTTTCTCTCCTGCATGAGCCACGACATCCGGACCCCCATGAACGCCATTATCGGCTTTTCCGGCTTTGGGGCGGAGAGCGCCTCTTTGGAGGAGGCCCGAATCTACCATGAAAAAATCAACGCGTCAGGGCAGTACCTGCTGCGGCTTATCAACGACTCCCTGGATCTGAGCAAGATGGACACCCAAAAGCTGGTTCTGCACCCCGAGCCGTATCGCCTGGCGGACTTTATCGACGTAATCGGCACCATGCTCCGGCCCAGAGCCCGGGAAAAATGTGTGGCGCTCGAAATTCAAAGCTCCCTGCCCGGGACGGAGTGTCTGCTCTTTGACCGGATGCGGCTGCAGCAGATCTTTGTCAATCTGCTGAGCAATGCCATCAAATTCACGCCCTCCGGCGGCCGTGTGGTCTTTTCCATTGACGCCGTCCCCAGGGAAACCGGCGCTCTGAGCGTCCGCTTCTCCGTGGCTGACAACGGGATCGGCATGACGGAGGAATTTCAGCGGGAGAAGCTCTTTCAGCCGTTTGAGCAGGAGTACCGCGGCAGCGGGCAGGAGAG
>JALCRQ010000049.1 GCA_022652655.1 Oscillibacter sp.
ATTACGCGGACCGGGTCCGCGATCTGCTGGAGAATACGGATTTCCTGCTGCCCAGATCCCGGGTCAATGAGATGATCCACAACTTTATCGACCCGGGCCTGGAGGATCTGTGCGTCTCCCGCACCAGCTTCAAGTGGGGGATTCCCGTGGATTTCGACCCCAAGCACGTGGTCTATGTCTGGGTGGACGCCCTCTTTAACTACACCACCGCCCTGGGCTTCTTAAATGAGAAGTATCACGACTACGACCGGTACTGGCCCGCCGACGTCCACTTCGTGGGCAAGGAGATCGTGCGGTTCCACTCCATTATCTGGCCCGCCATGCTGATGAGCATGGACATGCCCCTGCCCCGGCGGGTCTACGGCCACGGCTGGCTGCTGCTGGACGGCGGTAAGATGAGCAAATCCAAGGGCAACGTGGTGGATCCCTACGTCCTGGCGGAGCGGTACAGCGCCGACGCGCTGCGCTATTTCCTGCTGCGGGACTTCCCCTTCGGCACTGACGGGAATTTCTCCAACGAGCTTTTGATCAACCGGATCAACGTGGATCTGGCCAACGACCTGGGCAACCTGCTCTCCCGCACCACCGCCATGGCCGACAAGTATTTCGGCGGCCGGCTGCCCCAGGTTCAGGCCGAGGGCCCGGAGGACGCGGAGCTGCTGGAGCTGGCCGCCGGTCTGCGGAGCCGGTATGAGGCGCAGATGGAGAAATACGCCTTCCAGTCCGCTCTGGGCGAGATTTTTACCGTCATCGCCCGGGCCAACAAGTATATCGACGAGACGGCCCCCTGGGCGCTGGCAAAGGACGAGGCAAACCACCCCCGCCTAGGCAGGGTGCTCTACAACCTGGCCGAGACGCTGCGGATCTGCGGCACGCTGCTGCTGCCGTTTATGCCGGACACCTGCGCCAAGATCTTTGCCCAGCTGGGGGTGGACGCGGCGCTGCAGACCTGGGAAAAGGCGGAGGGCTTCGGCGCTCTGCCCGCCGCTGCGGCGCTGCACAAGGGCGAGAACATCTTCCCCCGGATCGACGCCGCCAAGGAGCTGGCGGCGCTGGAGGAGCTGGAGGCCCGGCAGAAGGCCGAGGCCGAGGCCGCCAATACGCCGGCGCTGGAGCTGGAGCCCCAGCTTCCCGACGCCGTGGAGTTCGACACCTTCTGCAAAAGCGATTTCCGGGCCGTCAAGGTGAAGGCCTGCGAGGCCGTGCCCAAGTCCTCCAAGCTGCTGCGCTTTACGCTGGACGACGGCACCGGCACGGACCGGCAGATTCTCTCCGGCATCCACAAGTGGTACGAGCCGGAGCAGCTGCTGGGCAAGACCCTGGTGGCCATTGTCAATCTGCCGCCCCGGAAGATGATGGGCCTGACCTCCGCCGGCATGCTGCTCTCCGCCGTCCACAAGGAGCACGGCCAGGAGGTGCTGAACCTCATCATGGTGGACGGCGCGATTCCCGCAGGCGCCAAGCTCTGCTGACGACGCGCAGCGCCCAAAAAAGGAGCGTTCTCCATGTATTTTGACACCCATGCCCATTATGACGACGCGGCCTTCGACACCGACCGGGACGCGGTGCTCCGCGCCCTGCACGGCGAGGGGGTGGGCTGTGTGCTGAACCCGGGCTGCGACGTCCCCAGCTCCCGCCGGGCCGCCGCCCTGGCGGAGCAATACCCCTTTGTCTGGGCCGCTGCCGGCCTCCAGCCGGAGGAGTGCGCCGGCGCAGGCGAGGCGGAATTTGAGGCGGTTGAGGAATTATGTAAACAAAAAAAGGTGGTGGCCGTGGGCGAGATCGGCCTGGACTACCACTGGCCGGAGAATCCCCCCCGGGCGTTTCAGCAGGAGGTGTTCCGCCGGCAGATGGCCATCGCCCGGAAGTTCTCCCTGCCGGTGATCGTCCATGACCGGGATGCCCACGGCGACGCCATGGAGATGGTGCGGGCGTTCCCGGACGTTCGGGGCGTGTTCCACTGTTACTCCGGCTCGCCGGAGATGGCCCGGGAGCTGCTGGAGCGGGGCTGGTATCTGGGCTTTGACGGGCCGGTGACGTACAAAAACGCCCGCCGTGCCCCGGAGGTGGCGGCCGTCACGCCGCCGGAGCGGATTCTGCTGGAGACGGACTCCCCCTACCTCCCGCCGGTCCCCTGCCGGGGAACCCGGAACGACAGCCGCAATCTCCGGTATATCGCGGAGAAGCTGGCGGAGTGGAAGGGCGTGACGGCGGCGGAGCTGGAGTCCGTCACGGAGCAAAACGCCAAAAGGCTGTTCGGGCTGGAGCAGTAAAAAGCCGCGGACAACCGCGAAATTGCCGTTCAAACGCACAGCGAGCGCCGCCCGTAGGGCGGCGCTCGTTTCATATTTTCGGCCGGCTCCACGAGCTCCTCCGCGCCGTTGGCGCCGATGAAAGCGGGGAGGGCGCGGCAAAACAAGGAAGGCCATGGCGGAATGTCCCGGGGAGGATAGAAAAAACCTGCCTCAAACCACCATAAACGTTCATAGAAACGATTGCAAAAGAGAAAACCCGGAGAGAACCGCAGAAACTGGCGCTCTCCGGGCTGCCGCTATTTGCTCCGGTCCTGGAGCAGCTGGGCCATCTCCTGGGCCAGGAGCTTTCCGGCCCGGGCGGCCTCCTCCGGGGAGTTCCCCGCCGCCCCCACCTCCACCAGCAGCGAGCCGGTGGTGGCGTGCTGGTTGTAGCGGGAGTTCCGCAGGAGAATGGGCCGCATCAGCGTGGGGTGGGTGTTGAGAATGTACTGCTGAAGCGATACCGCCAGCTTGAGATTTTCCATCCATTTGGGATGGGCCATGCCGCTGCCGTCGCTGCCCACCACCAGCGTCATCTGGGCGGCGGCGCCTACGTCCTTCTCCTGGGAGATCACCTTGTACTCGGTGCCCTTGGCGTCCTCGATGGCGTCCCGGTGGACGTCCAGGATGAAGCGGATGGAGGGGTACTGGGCCAGGTAGCTGCGGATGGCGGCCAGGGAGCGGTCATAGGAGCCGGCGTAGCTGGGATAGTCGTAGAGCGTCCGGTCGTGGATCACGGAAATGCCCGCGGCGGAGAAGGCCTGGGACATGACGTCCCCCACGTGCACCACGTTGTAGCGGCTGTCGGTGGTGCGGAGGTTGCCGCTGTATTTGATGTCCGTGCCTTTGGGCGGGGTGTAGGCCTCGCTGCCGTGGGTGTGGAGGATCAGGATCTGGGGCGATTCGTCGGTGAGCATGGCGTCAAAGGGCGCGCTTAAAGCCTGGAGGTTCAGCGTGTGGGAGGTGGAATTGCTGATGTATGCCTTTCCCGCCACGGTGTAGCCGTCGGTGCCGGAGGGCACCAGCGTCCGGGCGGCCACGCCGTTGTCCGTCTGGGCATCGGCGGAGGAGAGCGGCGTCTCCTGCACCGGCGTGGTGACGGTGTCGGGCGCGGAGGCTCCGGCCTCGCCGCTCTCTGCCGTCTCGCTGGACCAGAGCTTCGCCACGTCCTCCCGGGCCGCCAGCAGCAGCGGCGACTCCCCGATGGCGAGCACCGCGGCGGGAGAGAGGGCGTCGCCGCCCCACACGTCTCCCAGCTCCCAGCGCAGAACGTGGAGCGGCGAGGCCGCCTGAACGCACAGGGCGGATACGGCGGCGGGCAGCGTCTTGCTTTGGGCCGTGGCGGCAGCCGCCCACAGCGTGGCCGCAGCCGCGGCCAGGGCCAGCATCCGCTGTCCGATCCGGTGGTTTTTGCCCATGTTCATCCCCCCTTGGGACAAACCTATGCGCGCCGGGGGACGGTTATGCCGCCGGGTTTGCCCCGGAGGAGGCCGCAGCGCGCAAAAGCCCGCCCCTCCGGCCGGGGAGGAGCGGGCGGGAACACGGCGGAGTTCAGCGCAGCAGGGGCAGCGTCAGGATAAAGCGGGTGGAGGAGGCGTCGCTCTCCGCCCGGAGGGTTCCCCGGTGTTCCGCGGCGATGGAGGCCGCGATGGGAAGCCCCAGGCCGAAGCCGGACTTCTCCCCCCGGGAGTCGTCCGCCCGGTAGAACCGCTCAAAAAGGCGGCTCAGCTGCTCCGGCGGGATGGGCGCCCCGGCGTTGCCGTTGGTCACGGTGAGCCGGGCGTGCTTCTCCTGCTTCTGCAGGGTGACCCGGACGGGTTCGCCGTCCCGGCCGTATTTGATGGCGTTGTCCAGCAGCACCCCCAGAAGCTGGCGAAGCTTGTCCCCGTCCCCGGAGACGGAGATCTCCCCGGGAATTTCGTACTCCAGGGACTTCCCGGCCTCAAAGGCCACCGGCTCAAAGAGCAGGGCGCAGTCTGTGGCAATGTCGGACAGGTTCACCGCCGAGAAAACGGAGGTGCGCACCGCGTTGTCCGCCCGGGCCAGGGTCAGCATCTCCTCCACCAGGACCTTCATCCGCTGGGCCTCGGAGAGGATGTTGTCCGCCCAGCGGGCGGGCTTTTCCTGCAGCGGCGCCGACTCCATCAGCTCCGCGTTGGAGAGGATCACCGTCAGCGGGGTTTTCAGCTCGTGGGAGGCGTCGGAGAGGAACTGGCGCTGCTGCGTCCAGGCTTTTTCCACAGGCTTCGTGACCCAGAAAGCCAGCACCGCCGAAACGCCCAGCAGCAGCGCCATGGCGGCCAGGCCGATCTGCAGGTAGGAGCCCACCATGGATTTGAGGGTGGCCTGCTCCGCCGACATGTCCACAAAGGCGATTTTGGTGTAGAGCCCGTTGTCCCGGCGGAGGTAGCGCAGATCGTATTTGGCGATGGTGCCCGACTCCCGGTTCTGGGCCATGCAGGCGGATAGGATGTCGGTGAGCACCTCGGTGTTGTCCAGATCGCTGTAAGACCCGCCGGTCACATAGACGGTCTTGCCCTGCCACACCTGGACGGTGAAGTAGGGCAGCTGGGCCTTGCCGCTGCCGGGAAATTGACCGGAGTTGGGCTTGCCGCCGCTGGGATAGGACGGCTGATCCTCCTGAATGACCCGCTCCAGAATGGCCTGGCTCACCCGCCCCAGATTGTGCTCCGCGGCGGAATAGAAGGAGAAGAACACCACCGCCAGCACGGCGGTCACCAGCAGCATGCACACGGCCACGACCTTGAGCCGCAGTTTTTTGATCATAGGGCCTGAGCCTCCTTTCCCGGGCGGGAGCGCCGCCCTCAGCTCTCCGGATACTCCAGGCAGTAGCCCACCATCCGGATGGTTTTGATTTTTACCCCCGAGTGCAGGTACTCCAGCTTTCGGCGGAGAAAGGAGATATAGACCTCCACGTTGTTGTCCTCCGCCTCCGACTCGTAGCCCCAGATCTTCACCAGCAGATTTTCCTTGGTGATGACCAGCTTCTGGTTGAGCATCAGCAGCTCCATCATGTCGAACTCCTTGCGGCTCAGGCGGACGGACCGCTCTGCGCAGGAGAGGGTGAAGGAGCTCTGCTCCAGCCGCAGATCCCCGCAGGTGACGCCGTCCGTCTCCCGCAGCTCCGGCTTGCGCCGCACCAGGGCCCGGACGCAGGCCAGCAGCTCCTTGGGCTCAAAGGGTTTTGTGAGATAGTAGTCCGCGCCGCTGTCTAGCCCCGTCACCTTGTCGCCGGTTTCGGAGCGGGCGGTGAGCAGCAGCACCGGCGTAGCGTTGCCCTCCGCCCGGAGGCGGCGCAGCACCGTAAAGCCGTCCAGCTTGGGCAGCATCACATCCAGCAGGATCACGTCGTAAATGGAGGTGAGGGCGTTGTCCAGGCCGGACTCCCCGTCGTGGCAGACATCGGCGGTGTAGCCGTCCAGCTCCAGCAGATCCTGAAGCGTGGAGGCCAGGCGGACCTCGTCCTCGATGACCAGAACGCGCATAGCGACACCTCGTTTTCTCAAAATTTGGCGAATTATCGGGCGCGCGCCCGCCTCCGGGGGAAAAGGGCGCGCATGGGGAACCGGAAGAGCTCCGATTCCCCATGATTGTAGCAGGATTTGTTCAAAAGATCAATTCCGCCGCGCCTTTCAGGCGGAAAGCCCGCTGTCCGCCGCGGAGAGAATTGCGGAGAGGCTCTCGGCGGGCATGGAGTAGATGGTGGAGTCGTCCTTGAGCCGCACATAGCAGCTCTGCCCGTCCGGGGTGTTTCCGCCCACGGAGAGCTCCAGCGTCCCGTCCTGCCCCTCGTCGTCGGTGTAGGCCACGCTGAGCACAGCCCGGGGCGCGTCAAAGCCGCACAGCGACGCCGCCTTGGCGGTGGGCTTGTAGTCCTGGCAGGCGCTGAGACTCAGGGCGCTGACGGCGGAGATCAGCTTCTGCGCGTCGGGATTGTCCGTCACGTTGCCGCCGTCGGAGCGCCAGGACACGGTATCCGCATTTCCGGCGGAGCTGTCCGCCTTCTCGTCGGACTTGACCACGGTGGAGGTGAGCAGCGTCTGCTGCTTTCCCGCCACGGTGATAGAGGCGATCTGCGATTCCCGCAGCACCGGCAGCTCCGGCAGGGCCATCATGGAGTAGATCCCCGCGGAGAGCTGGGTGTGCAGACTGGGGTCCACCACGTAGACCGTGGTCTTGTCCCCGTTCATCAAAAGATAATAGCTTCCGGAATCGCCGGCCACCCGGTTGCCCAGCGCAAAGGTGAGGGTGTCGCCGGCGGCGGTCTTGGCGCTGAGCGTTATGGCGGGAGCGTCCAGACCGTAGTCCTCCAGGGGATCGCCGTCGGTAATGGTCTGCTGGGGCCTGAGGCCGGTGAGCGTGTTGGTGAGCTTGGTGAGATAGCTCTCCTCCAGGGGAAAGTCCGGGTCGTCCACCCAGTACCAGCGGCCGTCGTCGTTTTTGGCGAAGGACAGCGTGGCGGTGCCGTTGTTGTAGCTGAGAGAGGAAAACTTGACCCCCGCCTCGGTAAAGGCGCCGGCGGAGGAGGAGGCGTCCGCGGCCGACTGGGCGGCCTTGTGCCGGCTGACGCCCCGGACGGCGAGCAGGACGATCACCAGCACCGCCACCGCCGCGCCCAGGAGCAGAAGGGCTCGTTTTTGTTTTGCGTACATGGCGCCCTCCTTACAGCCTGCGGCGGCGCATCCACCGGACAAACCCGGTGATCAGGGCCGCCAGGGGCAGGACGAAGATAAACAGCAGCGCCCAGATTCCGCCGGTGGAGATGGTGTTGGTGGGAGCCGCCAGACTGACGGGGTCGATGCTGAGATTGGACACGTCGCTGAAGCCGCAGGTGGCGGAGGAGATGAACAGCTTGGCGTTGTCCAGATTCGTAAAGGAGCCCAGCAGATCCTGGTTGATGAGGGAGTCCGCGCCGTAGACCGTAAAGCGGGCGGTGACGGTATCGCTGATCTTCTCCGTGGCCAGGGCGCCCACGGAGTAGGTGCCCTGGACGGCGTTGTTCTCGTCCACCACGGCGTAGCTTCCGGAGGAGGTGTCCAGAATGGACGTGACAGTGACGGTGTCCCGGGCCGGTTTGCCGATGGTCATGCCCCGGCTGCCGTAGAACAGCAGCGTGGCATCATCGGCCAGGCCGGAGGCCGCGTCGGCCTGGGTGTTGACGGTGGGGAAAAACAGGAAGGGATTGTTCTGATAACAGTGCTGGGGGTCCTCGATAATCCCCGGCGCCACGTCCATCCCGTAGGAGGCGCAGAGCTTTTCCAGATTGGGCCGGTCGCCGTCCTTGCTGGACATGCAGTAGATCACCTGCCCGCCCTGGGAGAGGTAGGCTTCAATCATGGTCAGTTCGTCGTCGGCCAGATCCTTCACCGGCGCGTTGAGCACCAGCAGGCTGCAGTCGTCGGGAATCCCGCCCGCCGTCAGAAGGTTCACGTCGGAGAGGGTGACGTGGGACTTTTTGAAAAGTGCCGTCACATCCGCGGAAATGGCGGTTTCCTCGTGGCCCTGGGTGGCGTAGAGCGTTCGGGAGGTGCTGTTGAGCACGCCATCCACGGCGGAGGTCAGAAGGCCCTCGGCGTCAAAGCTGGTTTCGGTTTTGGTGCCGTAATAGTAGTAGGCCATCTGGTCGATGCCGATGATGCTGGAGATGGGCACCGTCTCCTGCCGGCCGGTTTTTTCGCAGGTGACCGCAATGGTGCCGGCCTCGCAGTTGTATTTGTTCAGCACGGAGGGGTGCACCGTGGGGTTGAGATACTCCACCTTCAGATGGGGGGAGAGGTCCTCATATTTGCTGAGAAAGCGGACAATCCGGGTGTCCACCGAGCTTTTGTCGGCCAGCACGTGGATCTCCACGTCGTCCTGGATTTTGCCCAGGTAGTCCACAGAGGTGTCGGAGATCCGATAGATCCGGCTGTCGGTGAGGTCGAACTGGGTGGCGGTGTCCGGCAGCTGGGCCATCAGCAGGTTGAACACCACCACGGCGGCGATGACCAGGGCGGTGAGCCCGGCGGAAAACGTGCCGGCCCGGGAGGCCCGGCGGCTTACCGGCGCCGGATGCCTTTGGGAGGCGCCGTCGGCGGTTTTTTTATGAAAAAACGACATGTTCGGCACCCCCTTTCAGTTCCAGCGGCGTTTTTGAACCACCTGATCGGTTAAAAACAGCATCAGGACGGTCAAAGACAGGTACAGCAGCAGGCCCCGCAGATCAAAAACATGGTCGGAGGCAAAGGCGTCGAACGCGCCTAAGGGGGAGAACTTCCCCAGCACGTTGGGCAGCAGGTTTTCAAATTTCGCGGGAACCTTCAGGTAAAATGCGGCGGCCGCGGCGGCTCCCGCCGCGCCAGCGCCCCAGGCCAGCTTCCGGTTGCTGGAAAGCGCGGCCAGGAGGTAGCACAAAAGCGCCAGCAGCAGCAGAAGTCCGATCAGCGAGCCCCGCCGGGAGGTGGGCAGGTAGTGGACCAGCCCGTCCCAGAGAAAGAGCAGCAGCAGGGCGCAGAAGGTGCCCACCGCGGCCAGGATCTGGCTCTCCGTCAGGGAGGAGATCAGAAGCCCGATGGCGATTTCCAGAGCGCCCAGCAGGAAAAAGGCAAAAATGGTGGCGTAATCCGCCCGCAGAAACGCGGTGCCGTTGAGCTTGATAATCAGGGGGCACAGGCAGCTGAGGGCGGTGGGAATCAGAAACACGGTGAGCAGGGCAAAGTATTTGCCCAGAATCACGGCGGGAATGGACACGGGGGCGGAGAGCAGCAGCTGATCCGTCCGGGTGCGGCGCTCCTCCGCCATGGAGCGCATGGTGAGCAGCGGAATGGTGAGCATAAAGACAAACAGAGTGGCGCTCAGCGCGTCGGAAAAATAGGGTTTTCCGGAAAACAGATTGTACACCATGAAGTAGATGCCGATAAAGACGGTGGATACGGCGATAAACACCCATCCGATCATGGAGTTGAAATAGGAGCTCAGCTCCCGCTTATAGATGGCTTTCATCGTCCGCGCCCTCCTTTTTCTCCGGTACGGCTTCCCCGTCCGGCTCCGGATTTTCCGCCCCGGGCTCCGGCGTCTCCTCCCGGGCGGCTTCGTCCGCCGGAGCGGCGCACGCGGGCGCTGCCTCCCGCTGGAGCAGTGCGGCGGCGCCGGCGGCCACCTGGTCGTCGTCATCCGTCAGATTCAGGAACACGTCCTCCAGGGAGGCCATCCGGGGCCGCAGTTCCAGCAGCGGCGTTCCGGCCTTGGCGAAAGCGAAGAACAGCGATTCCCGGACATCCCGGTCCGCCGAGAGAGCGACCCGCACCGCGTCCCCGCCGCCGTCGGCAAAGGAGGCGGGCCGCAGCCCTTCCACGGAGGCGAGGATGCGCTCCGTCTCCTCCCGGGTGCCCCGCACCAGCAGCTCCGTCTGGTTGTTGGCGGACAGCAGCTCCTCCAGATGCTCCGGTGTGTCGCAGGCCACAAATTTTCCCTTGCGGATAATCAGCACGTGGTCGCAGATCTCCCGGATCTCCGAGAGGATGTGGGAGCTGATGAGCACCGTGTGCTCCCGGGCCAGGCTCCGGACCATCTCCCGGATCTCCACCACCTGCTTGGGATCCAGTCCCACGGTGGGCTCGTCCAGAATAATGATCCTGGGGAAGCCCAGAATGGCCTGGGCCAGGCCCACCCGCTGGCGGTAGCCCTTGGACAGATTGCGGATCAGCCGTCCGGCGGCGTCCTCCAGGTGCGTCAGGGCGACCACCCGGCCGATCTGGTTTTCCCGCTCCGCCTTGGGAATTTTTTTCAGCTCTGCCGCAAACGACAGATATTCCCGCACCGTCATGTCGTCGTAAAGGGGCGGAAGCTCCGGCAGATAGCCCACGCACCGCCGGGCGGCTTCGGGTTCTTCCAGGATGTTGTGTCCCTCGATGACCACGTCGCCCTCTGTGGCGGCAAGGCAGCCGGTGATCATATTCATGGTGGTGGATTTTCCCGCGCCGTTGGGCCCCAGAAATCCGAAGATCTGGCCGTCCTCCACGGTAAAGCTGAGATGATCCACCGCGCAATGATTTCCGTACCGTTTCACCAGGTTTTTCACTTCAATCACGTACGATACCTCCTTGGGAAACGGCCGCAGCGCGCAGACCGTCCCTATTTTCACATAAAAAAGAGTTTATCCCGCCAATCTGAAAATAATCTTAAGGGGCCTCCCCGCCGGGCCGCCGGCAAAAAAATCCGCGGCTTCACAATCTGTTCTTATTTTTTCAAGATTGATTTCAGAAAGGACTGGTACAGTGAAACTGCTTTCAGGAGAGCACACCTGAAAAGCCTGCGGCGCCTCTCCCAAGCCGCGGAACGTTTTTTCATCATTCTCCTTTTCTCTCTCTTGGAAAGGGCCGTACGACGCTGTACGGTCCTTTTCTGCGCTTTCGGCGGGCAGCCCCCTCCCCTCGTGTACTCGGACGAAGGGCGGGCGGCGGAGACGGCAAAAATTGTTCAAAGTTTCACAATCTTTACTTGCATTGCCTCTGCCCCTCCCGTATAATAAAAGCAACCGAAGGGCCGGGAATCCGTCCCGGCCGCCGGAAAACACGAAACGATTCGGAGGACCGAACCATGAGAGGAGTCCACAGTGTGGTGGATGAAATCCGCCGCAATGTATTTACGGAGGTTGCGCGGCTGGCCTACGAGGGCGGAGACTACTCCCGCATTGACCTCATTCCCTATAAAATCGTACCCGGAGAGGTGGCCCACCACCGCCATGACGTCTTTCTGGAGCGGGCTGTGGTGCAGGAGCGGCTGCGCCTGGCGTGCGGACTTCCCCTGCAGCCGGTGGACACGCTGGCGCCGGCCAGCGCCGGGATCCAGGAGGCCGCGGACGCGGAGGGCAAGTTTTTTGAAGAGCCGCTGGTGAATATCATTGCCTTCGCGTGCAACGCCTGCCCCCCCAAGCAGGTCTGGGTGACCAACGCCTGCCAGGGCTGCATCTCCCACCCCTGCATGAACGTGTGCCCCAAGGGCGCCATCAGCGTGGACAAGGAGCACCACAGCGTCATCGATCAGAGCAAGTGCATCAAGTGCGGCAAGTGCTTCAACCAGTGTCCCTATCACGCCATCACCAAGATCGAGCGGCCCTGCGCCGCCGCCTGCGGGATGGACGCCATCGAGTCGGACGAGCTGGGCCGGGCCAAGATCAATTACGCCAAGTGCGTCTCCTGCGGCATGTGTCTTGTGAACTGTCCCTTTGCCGCCATTGCGGACAAGAGTCAGATTTTCCAGATCATCCGCGCCATGCAGCGCGGCACCAGGGTCATCGCCTGCGTGGCGCCGGCCTTTGTGGGTCAGTTCGGGGATCAGGCCACCCCGGCCAAGCTGAAGGCCGCCATGCGCCTTCTGGGCTTTGAGGACGTGGTGGAGGTGGCCGTAGGCGCGGACCTGTGTACCATCGAGGAAGCCCGGGATTTCATGGAGAAGGTTCCGGCGCACCAGCCCTTTATGGGCACCTCCTGCTGTCCGGCCTGGTCGGTGATGGCCAAAAAGCTGTTCCCGGAGTTCAAGGACTATATCTCCATGGCGCTGACGCCCATGGTGATTACCGCCCGCATCGTCAAACGGGAGCATCCCGACGCCCGGATCTGCTTTATCGGGCCCTGTGCCGCCAAAAAGCTGGAGGCCAACCGGAGGACCGTCCGCTCGGATGTGGACTATGTGCTGACCTTTGAGGAGCTCCAGGGCATGTTCGACGCCAAAGAGGTGGATTTCTCCCGGCTGGAGGGACGGCCGGAGGACGACTTCACCGCCGGCACCGCCGCGGGGCGGGGCTTTGCGGTGGGCGGCGGCGTGGCCGCCGCCGTGCAGGAGGCGGTCCGTCATCTGGATCCGGACCGGGAGATCAAGATCGACTACGGCGACGGCCTGCGGGAGTGCCGGAAAATGCTGCTGCTGGCCAAGGCCGGCAAGCGGGACGGCTATCTGCTGGAGGGCATGGGCTGCCCCGGCGGCTGTGTGGCCGGGGCGGGCACCATCCGGAATGTCCGGGAGGAGGCCGCCAATGTCCAGCGCTACCGGGACGCCGCGGAGAAAAAAAGCGCGCTGGAGAGCGGGTTCCAGGAGAAGCTGGAGGACGTGCAGACGCCGTGACGGAGGAGCGCTCCGGACAAAAGACCTGGTTAAAAGCCGCCGGGAAGGAGTTCCCGGCGGCTTTTTGTCTGTTTCTTTGCGTTTGCGGCCGGCTGCCGCGCCCGGCGGCGGGAGAGCGTTTTTTACGGCCGTTCCCCTGCGGAACGCGCCTGTCCGTCCGGACGGGCGAACATGGCGGCAAAGGCAGCCAGCAGAAAGCCGGCTGCGCAGAGAATGGCGCGGCGGCCCAGCTCTCCCACGCAGAAGTTTCCCAGCACGGCGCCCAGGACAAAGCAGGCGATCAGACCGAAGAAGAGCGCGCCGCGCTCCAGCGCGGCCCGGTCCCCGGTGCGGCGGAACGAGCACAGCGCCTCGGTGCCGGAGCGCAGATTGCCGATGCACATGGTGGTGGCCGCTCCGCTGCCCCGAATTTTGCGGAAGCTCTCCGCCTGGATGCCGCAGGCGAAGGAGGTGAGGCTGTTGGCCGCCAGATTCATGGTCAGGGGGAAAAAGCTGACGGCGGTGAGAATCACGCACTCCGCCAGCACGGCGGCCTGCCGCCAGTGGAGGCGGCTGCGCGCCTCCAGGCGAAAGCGGATTCCCTCCGCCACGGCGATCCCCGCGGTGAAGGCCAGCACCGGGCACAGATACCGGCCCGCCGCAGCCCAGTCTCCCTCGGAGAGCCGGACGCCCAGCAGCAGGATGTTTCCGGTCTGGGCGTTGGCAAAAACGCCGCCCCGGCAGAGATAGGAATAGGCGTCCATGCACCCGCCCGCCAGCGCCAGCAGGGCGCCCAGAATCAAGGATTCCGACATCTGCAGAGATCTGCGCATCTTCCGCCCTCCTTTCGTTTCCGCCCCCTTGGGAGAGGGGCGCGTCCAAAACAGACCCAGTATACCGGTT
>JALCRQ010000050.1 GCA_022652655.1 Oscillibacter sp.
TTTCGTTACGTTGTTTAATTTACAAGGTACACGCCGCTTTTCGCGGAACATTGCTATTATACGGTTCCGGAGCCCTTTTGTCAACAGTTTTTTTCTTCCCTGCCAACCTTTTTTAAGCTCCCTGCCCACCTTCGCTTCGTTCCCCGGGACAGCTTTGTTAGAATACCAAACTGGAGGGGAAATGTCAACCCTTATTTTTGATTTTTTAAGAGCCGGGGCTGAATTTCTCAGCTCCGGCTCTTGAAGGACCATATTCGACGTATCTGAATGGCCGGATAACGAATTATCCGCGCCGGGTAAAAGCGCCTTTTATCGCCGTCCGGCGGCATCCGCCCACGCCTCTGCGCACTTTGTGCATTTGCCGCACAGTTCTTCCGGAGGCTCAGCGCCCAGCGGATCGGTGGAACGAGCCGAAACCACCTTTAAGAGGGTACACAGCTGCTGGGGATGATCCAGCAGCGGACACGGGAAAAGCGGATCCCGGTCAAAGGGCTGGTTCCTGTGAAACGCCTGAAACAGCTGTCCGCGATATGCGTCCAGAAGTGAGACGCCGGCGACATTGGAGTCCGAATACTGCAGGAATGCGCACGGCTCTATATCTCCCGCCGCACTGACGTGGCAGTATCCGCGCCCTGCGGCGATGCAGCCGCCGGTCAGCTTTCCGCTGCAGCAGAAATCCATTGCCAGAATGGGCTTGGTCGTCCAAAACTCCTCCAGCCTGTCGTTCAGATGCCGGCGCTGCTCCGTGCTGACCATCAATTCCGGCCGTCCCTGCTTCCCTGCGGGAAGATACAGGTAATACCACGTCGCCTTGGCTCCCCATTCGATCATGGCGTCAAAAAACGCCTCACTGGAAACCGTATCGCAGTTCTGCGCCGTGCAGCACACGCAGGTACCGAAGGCCAGCCGGTATTTCTTCAAAATCCGCATTGCCCGGCGGGCGGCGTCAAAAGCCCCTGCGCCGCGCCAGCGGTCGGTTTCTTCCACAAAGCCGTCCACAGTGATCATGGGAATCATATTCCTGATGCGCAGAAGTTCTTCCGCGAACACGTCATCCACCAGCAGTCCGTTGGTCACGCAGAGAAAGACGCAGTCGGCGTGCTTATTGCAAAGGGCAATCAGATCGTCCTTCTTCAGCAGAGGCTCCCCTCCCGCGAAAACATAGAAAGAGGTGCCCAGCTGTTTCCCCTGCTCCACCAGGTCGTCCATCTTGTCGAACGACAGCTCCAACGGCGCCGTTCCGGCGGCCGTTCCGCTGGAATCACAGGGTAGATTGCAGGCGGAGGTGGGGCTGATGGAAATTGCCCACGGAATGTTGCAGCCGTACTTTTTTCGATTCTCCGCCAGCTTTTTATTCTCCAGCAGCTTGCCGTTGAGCATGAAATTGGTAAAAAGGGTCTTGCGCACTTCCTCGTCAATATCATTCCAGAAGCTACGTGCCAGATGATACCAGTTGGACTCCGGATCCTCGGCGTATTTCCGGATAATCGGCAGTTTTTGGGCCACAAATCCGCCCTGATTCAGCGTCTCCAGCCAATCCACCAGTTTTAAAAAATTCTGCTCCGGATTTTTGTCCAAAAATTCATATGTCTTGCTGAACGTAATGCGTTTGACCAGTTCAGAAGCATTCATGCGGCAGTCTCCTTTTTGCGAATCGCTCACGGCAAAGCCATTTTAACTGTTCTGCGCCGAATTTGATATAGCCACTTTAGCCCACATGTACAAACTCCCGCAAAATTGCGGCAAAAAACGCTTCCCGGCTCAAAATTCCCGGCATAGGCCCGGCTGTTGATTTTCACTCAGATTTCTCAGCATCAGCTGAATACTGCCGTTCATGGCAATTTTGAGCTGCCGCATAGAACGCATGGTGTCCTCCCCCGAGCGCATCTGCTGGCCGATCCAGTTGATCACCAGGCCGGAGGCGGACAGGGTTAAAATATCCGTGACAAAATCGATGTTCTCCTGGGTATTTTCGGTCTTCATATCGTCGGCCTGGCGGCGGACAATAGCGGCGCAATAGGGGTGAAGTCCCTTTTTGATATAGTTCGCCACCACCACATGGCTGATGGAGTTGTAGGCATTGAGGATCAGCATGCGGTTATCCTGCAAAAATTTCAGGAGGGACTCCAAGCCCGAAGTCCAGTCGTCGTAATCCAGCGATTCACTGTCCACGTTGTCGGCCGCGTCCTGGAAAATCCACTCGATCAGATCATAGATATCGTGGAAATGGTAGTAAAACGTCTGCCGGTTCACCCCGCAGTCCTCCACAATGTCCTTCACTGTAATCTTATCAAAGCTGCGCTTGCTCAGCAGCTTTTCAAAAGAATCTGCCAGCGCGCGCTTGGTTGTGAGGGACATAGCCGTTCTCCTTTCGTCGCCCGTCGGATGCTCCGGTTGGAAGTCCTGGAGCGGGGCTGCGGTCTGAATCCGGCATGGGTTGAAAGCCAATACCGCATTGCTGTTTTTCGGTTATTGTATCATAGGCGCAGTAAAAAAGGAAGGTCAAATTTTCCTTTTATCCCGGGCTTTTACAGCCTTTTCAAGCTGTTTTTACACGGGATTCAGCCAAGCTTTTCACTCTGCCTTCAAAAA
This sequence comes from Oscillibacter sp., assembly GCA_022652655.1. GTDB lineage: Bacteria > Bacillota > Clostridia > Oscillospirales > Oscillospiraceae > Oscillibacter. The sequence goes on from JALCRQ010000050.1 coordinate 2,593, forward strand.
GAGGGCGGATCACCCTCTCGGATGATCCGCCCGGACAAGTGCGCTTATTTTGCGGCCTTTGCCGCACGAATCGCATCGGTCAGCAGCGGAGTGACCTTAAAGAGGTCGCCGCAGATGCCATAGTCCGCGATCTCAAAGATCGGGGCGGTGGGCGTCTTGTTCACGGCGATAATGCACTCGGAATCCTGCATGCCGGCCTTGTGCTGAATGGCACCGGAAATGCCCAGAGCGACATAGATCTTGGGGTGGACAGTCTTGCCGGTCTGCCCCACCTGATGGTCGGCGGAGAGCCATCCGGCGTCCACGACGGCGCGGGAGCCGCCCACGACGCCGCCCAGCTCGGCGGCCAGATCCTCTGCCAGCTTGAGGCCCTTCTCCACATCCTTGCCGATGCCGCGGCCCACGGAGACGATGTAATCGGCGCCGATGAGATCCACCAGCTTCTTGGCGGCCTTCACGGTCTCCAGAACCTCCGTGTGGATCTCCTCCCGGGTCAGCGCTACGTCCAGCGCGACAATCTGGCAGGCGTCGGCCTTCTTCTGATCAAAGGGAGCCTTTTTCATGACGCCGGGACGAACCGTCGCCATGGCGGGACGGAAGCGGGGGCAGATGATGGAGGCCATCAGATGGCCGCCGAAGGCGGGACGGGTCATTTTCAGATCCCGGGACACATCGTGATCCTGACCCAGAACCTTGGCGGTCTTGACGCCCTCGATCCGCTCCGAAGGCAGGGTGGAGTTCTCCCGCAGGAAATCCTTATAGATGGGCATATCCACGTCCAGATGCGTGCAGTCGGCGCACAGGCCCGTATGCAGGCGGGCGGCGCAGCGGGGGCCCAGATCGCGGCCCAGCGTGGAGGCGCCGAAGAGCACCACCTCAGGCTTGCGGCTCTCGACGGCATCGCAGACCACCTTGGCATAGCCGTCGGTGGTGTAGTCCTTCAGCAGAGGGCTGTTGCAGACGTAGACCTTGTCCGCGCCGTAGCCGCCCAATTCCCGGGCCAGGCCGTCTACACCGTCGCCCAGCAGCAGGCCGCACACCTGCACGCCCAGCTCGTCGGCCAGCTTCCGGCCCTCGGAGATCAGCTCGAAATCGGTGGGCATCAGCTTGCCCTGACGCTGCTCGCAAAAGACCCATACATCCTTGAAAGCAGCCAGATCGGTATTATTGAAAGTAGCCATTATCGTCTATCCCCTTTCTCAGATGATGTGCTTATCGGCCAGCAGGCCCGCAAGTTTTTCGCAGGTCTCCTTGCCGTCGCCCTCCAGCATCATGCCGGCGCCCTTCTGGGGCGGCGTGAAGGAGGTGAGGATGTTGGTGGGAGAACCGGCCAGGCCGATGGTGTCAACCTCAATCAGGGGCTCATCCTTCAGTGCCTCGTAGTTCAGGACGGTCAGAGGCTTGTCGTAGCAGCCCACGATTCCGGGGACGCTCATGTAGCGGGGCGTGTTCAGCTCCTTGATGCAGGTCAGCAGGCAGGGCGTCTGGGTGCGGACGGTCATATAGCCGTCCTCCAGGATCCGCTTGCAGGTGACGGTACTGCCGTCCATCTGAATGTCCGCCACATAGGAGACCTGGGGAATATGCAGCTTCTCCGCGATCTGGGGGCCCACCTGGGCGGTGTCGCCGTCGATGGCCTGACGGCCGCACAGGACGATGTCGCCCTCGCCCACGCCGATGCGGTGGATGGCCGCGGCAATGATCTGGGAGGTGGCAAAGGTATCGGAGCCGCCGAACTCACGGGCAGAAACCAGGTATGCCTCGTCCGCGCCCCGGGCCAGGACTTCACGCAGCATGCCCTCCGCAGGAGGGGGGCCCATGGAAACGACGACGACCTGGCAGCCGGTGGTATCCTTCAGCGCCAGCGCCGCCTCAACGGCATTGAGGTCGTCCGGGTTGGTGATAGTCTGCATGGACGCGCGGTTCAGCGTGCCGTCGGGATTGACGGCGACCTTTCCGGAGGTATCCGGAACCTGCTTTACACAAACGATGATTTTCATAAAAACTCGTTCCTCCTTCTCAGTTGACCTTCAGGCTGGAGGCGATGACCATTCTCATGACCTCGGAAGTACCCTCGTAGATCTCGGTGATCTTGGCGTCGCGCATCATGCGCTCCACCGGATACTCGCGGGTGTAGCCATAGCCGCCGAAAAGCTGGACGCAGCGGCGGGTGACGTCGCTGGCGGTCTCAGCCGCCACGAGCTTTGCCATGGCGGCGTCAGCGGAATAAGGAAGATGCTGGCCCTTCTTGCAGGCGGCGGCGTACACCAGGTACTGCGCGGCCTGCAGATGGGCGGCCATATCCGCAATCTGGAACTGGGTATTCTGGAACTGGGAGAGGCGGCGGTGGAACTGCACTCTCTCCTTCGTATAGGCAATCGTCTCGTCCAGCGCGCCCTCGCCGATGCCCAGAGCCTGGGCGGCAATGCCGATCCGGCCGCCGTCCAGCGTGCACATGGCCAGCTTAAAGCCCTTGTTCTCGCGGCCCAGGAGGTTTTCCTTGGGAACGATGCAGTCCTCAAAAATCAGCTCGCAGGTGGAAGAACCGCGGATGCCCATCTTCTTCTCGGGCTTGCCCACGGAGAAGCCGGGGAAGGTGCGCTCCACGATGAAGGCGGAAATGCCGTGGTTGCCCTGGGAGGGATCTGTCATGGCAAAGACTACAAACACATTGGCGACGCCGGCGTTGGTGATAAAGATCTTGGAGCCGTTCAGTACGTAATGGTCGCCGTCCAGCACGGCGGTGGTCTGCTGGCCGGAGGCGTCGGTGCCGGCGTTGGGCTCGGTCAGGCCGAAGGCGCCGATCCACTCGCCGGAGCACAGCCGGGGCAGGTACTTTTTCTTCTGCTCCTCGGTGCCGTTTTCAAAAATCGGCGCGCAGCACAAAGAGGTATGTCCGGAGAGAACCACGCCGGTGGTGCCGCAGACCTTGGAGAGCTCCTCGATGGCCATGACATACGCCAGCACGTCGGCGCCTGCGCCGCCGTACTCCTTGGGGAAATAAATGCCCATCATGCCCAGCTTGGCCATTTTTTCAACGGTCTCCATGGGAAAACGCTCCGTCTCGTCAATCTCGGCGGCCAGAGGCTTAACCTCGGTCTCGGCGAATTCGCGGTACATGGAGCGGAGCATCTCGTGCTGCCGGTCCAATGCAAAATCAGTATAAGGCATAGTGAATCCTCCTATTCCCTTCGATTACTTCGTGTAGTCATAGAAGCCCTTGCCGGTCTTCCTGCCCAGAAGGCCGCCGCGGACCATCTTGCGCATCAGGGGATGCGCCCGGTATTTGGAATCGTGGGTCTCGGTATAGAGAACGTCCATGACGTTGAGGCAGATATCCCAGCCGATGAGGTCGCCCAGAGCCAGAGGGCCCATGGGATGGTTGGCGCCCAGCTTCATGGCCGTGTCGATGTCCTCGGCGGAGGCGATGCCCTCGGCAAAGATGCCGACAGCCTCGTTGCACTCGGGCACCAGGATGCGGTTGACGACGAAGCCCGGGGCCTCCTTGACGTCCACGGGGGTCTTGCCGATGTCCTCGGCCAGGGCCTTGATCTTGTTATAGGTCTCGTCGGAGGTGTGCGCGCCGCGGATCACCTCGATGAGCTTCATAACGGTGGCGGGATTGAAGAAGTGCATGCCGATGCACCTGTCGGGACGTTTGGTGGCGGAGGCGATCTCCGTGATGGACAGAGAGGACGTATTGGAGGCGAAAATCGTCTCGCTCTTACAGATCTTGTCCAGCTCGGCAAAGGTGCTCTTTTTGATATCCATTCTCTCCAGAATGGCCTCAACCACCAGATCCACATCGGCCAGGCACGCCATATCCACGGTAAAGCTCATATGATCCAGGATGTTCTTCTTCTCGTCCTCGGTCATCTTGCCCTTGGCGACGCGGCCCTCCAGGGTCTTGTTCAGGCGCTTCTCGGAGTTGGTGATGATCTCATCGGTGATGTCGCGCACCACGACGTCGTACCCCTTGCGGGCAAAATTCTGGGCAATATCCAGACCCATCGTGCCGGCACCCATGACGCATACTTTTTTCATGCTGTGAAGCCTCCTCAATTCATATCATAAAATGCGGGATCCCCTCGGTGCCGGGATCCCTCGCTGTAGAAACGAACCTTACCGGTTGGAAAACACCTTCGCGGGCTTTTCCTTGTTCTTGTCCAGGAAATAAGACATGCCGTACTTCTGATCCTCCGTGGAAAAGCAGACGGCGAAAGCCTCCTCCTCGAACGCGGCGCCGGTGGCCATATCGCACTGCAGTCCGCGGCGGATGGCCCGCTTGCTCTCGCGGACGGCGATCTGCGCGTTGGCGGCGATGCGCTGCGCCAGCTTCAGTGCGGCGGGCATCAGCTCCTCGGCGGGATAGACCTCGTTGACGAGGCCGATCTCCTTGGCCTGGGGCGCCTTGACATTTCTAGCGGTCAGGACGATTTCCATGGCGCGTCCGGAGCCCACGATCCGCGCCAGACGCTGGGTTCCGCCGAAGCCCGGCGTAATGCCCAGGCCCACCTCGGGCTGCCCGAACACCGCGTTTTCCCCGGCAAGACGGATATCGCAGCTCATAGCCAGCTCATTGCCGCCGCCCAGCGCATAGCCGTTCACCGCGGCGATGATGGGCTTGGTCATATTTTCGATTTTCAGGAACAGATCATTTCCGGTCTCGGAAAATTTCTTGGCCTGCACAGGATTGTAGGTGCTCATTTCCGCGATGTCGGCGCCTGCTACAAACGCCTTTCCGCCCGCTCCGGTTATGATTGCCACAAGGATCTCATCATCGGCCTCCACACGGTCGATCACCGCGTCCAGCTCCTGGAGCGTCGCCGTGTTCAGCGCATTGAGCGCCTCCGGACGGTTCATGGTGATTACGCCGATGCTGCCCTGCTTTTCAAGCTCGACATTTGCCATAAGATAATCCTCCTAATCTACGGCCCAGAATCGATTTTATTCCGTTCATTCTCAGAACTGGTGTGTGTAATCTGCCAATCTTTTAACACACCGTCTATTATATATGTACTGCCCCTCCATTTGCAAGTAAGATCGCGCTTTTCAGCCTGTTGCACAAAAATATTGTTAAATTATTAACTACATTACTGAATTTTTACATGCCGCATTTCCTGTGCGTTTACAAATCGATTTTTCCCGTGTATAATCGGAACAGACTGAAATGAGGGGGAAACTGCCGCCGTGCGTATGCGCAAAAAGAAAAATCTGATCCCGCGGATGGAGAAATGCGCCGCTTGTCTCATTGACGATCCCTATTCCATGCCCGGCAAATGGAGGACGCTGCTGCCCGGCGCCCGGGAGCTCCGCGTGGAGCTGGGCTGCGGCAAGGGGCGTTTTACGGCGGGCACCGCCAAGGCGGAGCCGGACGTTCTGCTGATTGCCGTGGAAAAGGTTCCGGACGCCATGGTCATCGCCATGGAACGGCTGGAGGCCGAGGGGCTTCAAAATGTCTTTTTCATCTCGGCGGACGCGGATCAGCTCCCGCTGTTCTTTGCCCCCGGCGAGGTGGACCGCATCTACATCAACTTCTGCGATCCCTGGCCCACAAAGCGGCACGCCAAGCGCCGCCTGACGCACGGGAACTTTCTGCAGCTCTACCGGAAGGTGCTGAGCCCCGGCGCGCAGATCCACTTCAAAACGGACAACGCCGCTCTTTTTGCGTTCTCTCTGGAGGAATTTCCCCGGTTTGGCTTTGCCCTCTCCCAAGTCACCGACGATCTCCATGCCGGCGGTCCCCAGGGTGTCATGACGGACTACGAGGCAAAATTCTATGAACAGGGCCTGCCCATCCACCGCTGCGTCGCCGCCATGGAGCCATGGTCTCCCCCGGCGGCTGAGGAGGACGGGGAACCCTCCGCGAAAACGCCTCAGGCAGACGATCCCCCTGCGGAACCGAAGCGCTGACGCAAACTTCGTAAAAATCAAAAGAGGCCCCGGCACAAAAGTGCCGGGGCCTCTTTCTTTTACAATATCACGCCTGACGCGCAGACCGCTGAAGTTACGCAGCCGCCTTTTTGGCGACCTCGGTCAGCTGGGTGAACGCGGCCGCGTCGCTGATGGCCATCTCGGAGAGCATCTTGCGGTTGATGGTGATACCGGCGCTCTTCAGGCCGTGCATAAAGGTGGAGTAGTTCATGCCGTTCATCTTGCAGGCGGCGGAGATTCTGGTAATCCACAGGGAACGGAAGTCACGCTTCTTCAGCCGGCGGCCGGTGTAGGCGTAACTCAGGGACTTCATAACCGCTTCATTGGCAATCCGGAAATGCTTGGACTTGTCGCCCCAGTATCCCTTTGCCAGCTTCATGACTTTATTTCTTCTCTTGCGCGTCATCATCGCGCCTTTGACTCTAGCCATTGTGATTAGCCTCCTATTTTAAACGTATCGATTCTTATTTGTAGGGAATCATCTTGCGGATGGTATCCGCGTTGGTCTTATCCGCATATGTGCCGGTGCGGAGGCCGCGGAGGCGCTTGGTATCCTTCTTGGTAAGGATGTGGCTCTTAAAAGCCTTGGCGCGCTTAACCTTGCCGGTTTTGGTCAGATTGAATCTCTTTTTGGCACCCGTGTGGGTCTTCAGCTTTGGCATAGTGAAATCTCCTTCCGTAATTTGAAAGCAAAAAAATGTGCTATTTTCCTACTCTGGGGGAGAGGAACATGGACATATTCCGTCCCTCGAGCTTTGCAGCCTTATCCAAAGTGGCTACTTCGGCGCATTGTTCGGCGAACCGATTCAGAAGGCCCCGTCCGATATCGGTGTGCGCCATCTCGCGCCCGCGGAAGCGGACCGTGACCTTGACGCGGTTTCCGTCGGCAAGGAATTTCTGAGCATTCCGGAGCTTCGTGTTGAAGTCCCCGATGTCAATGCCGGGAGACATGCGGATTTCCTTGATCTCCACCACATGCTGGTTCTTCTTGGCCTCTTTCTCCCGTTTCCCCTGCTCAAACCGGAATTTTCCGTAGTTCATCAGTTTGCAGACGGGTGGGGTGGCCTGTGGAGAGATTTTTACAAGATCCAGTCCCTGTTCCTCCGCAACCCTCAGCGCGTCGCCGGGCGCAACGATTCCAAGCTGTTCGCCGTTGGCTCCGATCAGGCGGATCTCCTTGTCGCAGATCTCCTCGTTCAGTTCATGCACTGCCTTACTAATGGTCGAAACACCTCCATTCAAAATAACAAAACGCGGACACCGCAATGGCATCCGCGCAAAGTCACAAAATACGGATTTGCTCCGCCCGCACACCGCCGCAGGGGGTGCGAACCTCGCTCCGTACAAGACCGCTGAAACGGTCGGACTTTTTAACCTCTTTGCGAACCCGCTGGAGGTGAGGCGGATGCAGCTCAGCCTTCTTTGTTTTGCCTGATTAGTATAGCAGTACCTTGGAAATTTGTCAATTCTTTTTTGCAGGGGGTATAAAACCCGGGCCCGGCGGTCACACTAGCGACTGTACTCAACTGTGCGAAAGGGGGTGCGCCTCATGCCGCAGAACAACCAGAAGGAAAACCGCAAGCAGAATCAGCAGAACAATCAGCAGAACAACCAGCAGAATAACCAGAACCAGCAAAATCAGCAGAACCAGCAGAAAAACAACCGGCAGGAAGATCGCTGACCTCAGGCGGCGGAGAGTGACCCTCTCCGCCGCATTTTTTGTGCGTCTGCCCATTGTATTCGCAGACCCCTTCGTGTTAAGATTGGAACACTTGAAAAATTTCCCCGAATACCGTCAGGAGGGATCGGCTCATGTCTGAATCTGCAAGCCGCCGGAAAACGCTGGGTTATGCCTTTGCACTCTTTACCGTTCTGGTCTGGGGCACGACGTTTATCGTCACAAAAAAGCTGCTGAACGATTATACGCCGCTGCAGATCATGATGTCCCGCTTCGTGCTGGCATATGTGTTTCTCTGGCTGCTCCGGCCCCGCCGGCTCCGCCTGACCCGGAGACAGGAGCTGAGCTTTGTACTTACCGGCCTTTTCTCCTGCTCGCTGTATTTTCTGGCGGAGAACACGGCGCTGCAAAATACGCTGGCCTCCAACGTCAGCATCATCGTATCGGTGGCGCCGATTCTCACCGCCGTGGCCGCCAACTTTACCACGGAGGAAAAGCTCCGGCGCAGTACGCTGGCGGGTTTTATTACGGCGTTTGCCGGCGTCATTCTGGTGGTATTCAACGGGGCGTTCGTGCTGAAATTCAGTCCCAAGGGGGATCTGCTGGCCCTGCTGGCGGCGGTCTCGTGGACGATTTACTCCGTGGTCATCAAGCCGTTCACCGGGAAATATGACTCCATTCTGCTGACCCGCCGGACGATCTTCTGGGGTATGATTACCGCGGTTCCCCTGCTGGCTGCGGAGGGCGCCCCCTTCCCCACCGCGCCGCTGGCCCGGGGCGACATCCTGCTGAGCTTTCTTTTTCTGGGCCTGGTGGGCAGCGCCGTGTGCTACGTTTTGTGGAACGAGGCCTTCCGCTGCCTGGGCATTGTCGCCACCAACAGCTTCATCTATGCCATTCCCTTTATCACCATGGTGGCGGCGTTTTTCTTCCTGCACGAGCACATCTCCCCCGCCGCCATCGTGGGCGCGGTGCTGATCACCGCAGGCGTGATCCTCTCGGAGCAGCCCTGGCGCCGCTCCCTGCCGGACGGGCAAGACGCCTCCCCTGCGAAATCCTGACGGGTGACCGCCCCCTGTCTTACGGGACACAACACGGCTCCGGAACCAAAATGGTCCCGGAGCCGTGTGTTTTTTTGTGTCCCGTTTACCGGGGGATAAATTGCAGATCCATGTCCACCTTGCCGCTGATGCCGTTGACCTTGCCGCTGCTGGAGTACTGCCAGTAATCCACCTGGTAGTAAAAGTGCGGATAGCGGTAGGAGTAGTTGGCAAACCAGAAGCTGTAATCCGTCATCTGGGAGAGGTCGTATTTTGCGTAGCCCACATACTCGGTAAAATAGAAGCCGGTCTTATAGCCCGCATCCTCCAGTTTCTTGCAGAAGGCCTGCGCGCAGGCGGTAACCACCGACGGATCCGTCCCGTAAGTCCGGGAGGTGCTGCCCAGGATCTCCCAGTCGTAGATCACGGGGCCCGTAATGTTGTGGCCTTCCAGCAGGGAGAGCACGTAGTCCGCCTCCTCCCGGGCCTCCTCCACCGTCACCGCCTGGGCGAAGAAGTAGACGCCGGTTTCCAGTCCGGCGGCAAGGGAGCCCTCCACATTTTTCAGATAGCGGGTATCGGTATAGAGTGCTCCGTTGGAGGTGCCCCGTCCGCCGCAGCGGACAATGGAAAACTCGATGCCGTCCGCAGCCACGGCCTGCCAGTCGATATTCCCCTGGAAGGTGGACACGTCGATTCCCTGACGCGCCCGATATGTGTCGGATGTACAGTCCAGGCGGCGGCGCTCATAGTCCGACCACTCGAAGCTGCCGGAGGGAAGCTTGCTCTTCTCCACTCCCTCGCAGATAGGATACTGCTTGCCGCCGTACTCCACAGATCCGCTGCCGGAGGAATCTGTGGGCGTCTGGGGCGTGGTCTCCGTGACGATTTTCGCGCTTCCCAGGTTCCGGATATTCCCCTTCACCGTCACGTCGGTGAGCCGGACCGTTCCCGTGACGCCGGGGGCCACGATCACATCCCCGCCCACGGTAATGCCCTTGAGCGTAATCCCGTCGGCGGCGCTGATCATCAGCGTCCCGTCAGTATTTTTCTGGTAGGTTTCGCCGCTCTGGCAGAGCACCTCGATCATATTGCTGAGGATGGAGACCACCTCGGCGCGGGTGATGGCGTCGGACGGGCGGAACCGGCCCTCCGCGGAGGTATCGGTGAGATAGCCCCGGCTCATCATGGTGGAAAGGAAGCCCAGCGCGTAGCTCTGCACCTCCTCCAGATCGGCAAAGCGCAGGGACGCGGAGGAGGCCTCCGGCAGTCCAAAGGCCCGGCCAATCATGGTGACGGCCTGCTGGCGGGTGATCTCGTGGTTGATCAGCGCCTTCCCGCCGGTGCCGAGATAGACGCCGGCGGCGTTCAGCTTGAGAATCGCGCTCTCCCAGTACGCGCCGGACGTATCGGAAAAGGTGTCCTCCGGCGCTTCCTCCCGGTACTGGAGGAAGCGGGACATGATCCCGGCAAAGGCGCCGCGGGTAATGGTGTTGTCCGGACGGAACGTGCCGTCGTCATAGCCCTGCAAAATTCCGTACTGGCCGCTCCACTTGTCGATGGCGTCCTCCGCCCAGTGCCCGGAGGTGTCGCTGTAAGCCGCGGCGGCAGCAGTTGGCAGGATCAGCAGCGCGGCCAGGGCCAGCGCCAGGAATTTGATGGACCGTCGATTTCTACGCATAGCAGTTCCTTTCCGTCGTCTTTTGTCGAATTTTTCCCAATAAAAAAGCCGCGGCCCACTCCGGTCCGCGGTGCGGAACGATTTCTCTTTTATCATAGCAGAGACATTTCCCGCCGTCAACGCAAACTTATGTTAACTCCCCGGTTTTTCGGCTCCCGGACAGCGGCGGGGGGCCCCCCCCCAGCGAAAGGGGGGGGGCGCCCACA
>JALCRQ010000051.1 GCA_022652655.1 Oscillibacter sp.
CCATTATGCGCGCATCTGCGCACTCCGTGCGCAGGCGCTGCGATTTCAGCCACGGCGCGGGACGCGCCGATGGCATATTCCAGCATCATTCCATGATACTGGAATGGCCGCAAAGCGGCCATTATGCGCGCATCTGCGCACTCCGTGCGCAGGCGCTGCGATTTCAGCCACGGCGCGGGACGCGCCGATGGCATATTCCAGCATCATTCCATGATACTGGAATGGCCGCAAAGCGGCCATTATGCACGCATACCGCCGCCCAGGCGGCGCAGATTGCGCCTGCATGCGAAGTGAACTTGCAGGGCCTCCGGGGGCTCACGTCCCGCCCGGACCCGATTGCCGATAGAGAGGAGCGTTCCATATGAAAACACTGCTGAAGGGCGGAACCATCGTAACCGGAAGCGGCTACCGACACGCCGACCTGCTCATTGACGGGGAAAAGATCGCCAAAATTGGCCGTATTCCGGGTGCGGGTGCGGATCAGATCGTGGACGTAAGCGGCTGCTATCTGTTCCCCGGCTTCATCGACGCCCACACGCATTTTGATCTGGACGTGTGCGGCACCACCACCGCGGACAATTTTGAAACCGGCAGCCGGGCCGCTCTCCGGGGCGGAACCACCACGGTCATCGACTTTGCCTGTCCCAACAAGGGCGAGCCGCTGCACCGCGGTCTGGAGCTCTGGCACGAGAAGGCCGATGGCAAAACCTACTGCGACTATGGCTTCCACATGACCATCGACGACTGGAACGACTCCATTCGCTCTGAGCTGCCCGATATGTTCGCGGCGGGAATCTCCTCTTTTAAAATGTATCTCACCTATCCCGCCATGATGATCGGGGATGAGAATGTCTATCTGGCTCTGCGGGCCCTGAAAAAGCTGGGAGGCATCGCCGGCGTCCACTGCGAAAATGCCGGGGTCATCGACGGCATGATCGCTGAGCGGAAGGCCGCGGGAAAGCTGGGGCCCTCCTCCCATCCCCTGACCCGTCCCCAGATTCTGGAGGCTGAGGCCGTCTCCCGCCTGCTGCGCATCGCCCAGGCTGCGGACTGCCCGGTGATCGTCGTGCACCTCACCAACCACGACGCCCTCCGGGAGGTGCAGTACGCCCGCAAGCGGGGCCAGAGCGTGTATGTGGAGACCTGCCCCCAGTACCTGCTGCTGGACGACAGCGTCTATTATCAGGAGGATTATTCCGCCGCCGCGCGGTACGTCTGCGCGCCGCCCCTGCGGGACAAGTCCGAGCAGAAATATCTCTGGAACGCGCTGCGCCGCGGGGAGATCCAGACCGTCTCCACCGATCACTGCTCCTTCACCCTGGCCCAGAAGGACGCCGGGCGGGAGGACTTCACGAAAATCCCCGGCGGTCTCCCCGGCGTGGAGACCCGGGGCGAGCTGATTTATTCCTACGGCGTCGCCCGGCACAACATCAACCTGGACACCATGTGCCGGGCCCTGAGCGAGAACCCCGCCCGGCTGTACGGGCTCTATCCCCGCAAGGGGATCCTGCGCCGTGGCAGCGACGCGGACATTGTGGTATACGATCCCCGTTCCAGCCACGTGATCCGGGCGGAGGACTGCGCGGCCAATGTGGACTACAACCCCTACGAGGGGTTTGTCACCGCCGGCGGCATCACCCAGGTCTACCTCCGGGGACGGCTGGCCGTTCTGCGGGGCCAGGTGCTGGGCGGCCCCCAGGGGCAGTATATGGTCCGCGGCAAGTGCAGCCTGTAAAGCCCACGGCCCTGCGGCCCGGGGCCGCAGAATCTGTTTTGATTGGGAGGAACCGATATGTCCATTCATGAGATCAGTTTTCCGTCCGCCAACGGCAGAGACACGGTAAAGGGCTGGATCTATACGCCCATCGGGCAGCCCCGGGGCGTCGTCCAGCTGATGCACGGCTTTGGCGAGCACTCCCGGCGCTATCTCCATATGATCGACAAATTTCTGGAGGCGGGCTTCGTCGTCTCCGCCGACGATCACATCGGCCACGGCAAGACAGGCTTCGACTCCGGCACGCTGGGGGATCCCGGCACCTCCGGAAAGGATGGCTGGCGCGTCTATCTGCAGGACGAGCGCTCCCTCCACGACCTGACGGTGAAGGATTTTCCCGCCCTGCCCTATTTTGTGTTCGGCCACAGTTGGGGCTCCATGCTGGCCAGAGGCTACGCCGCGCTGTACGGCGGCGATCTCCGGGGGCTGGCGCTGTGCGGCGTCGTGTCCCAGATGAAGGGCTGTGAGCTGCTGCTCCGGGATCCCGCGCTGATGGGGAAGATGGAGGCGCAGGTCCTGTCCGGCCGCGGCGGCGACAAAGGCGGCAGTTTCATGGCCGGCATCTTCGGAACGCTGACGGAGCGCATCCCCGACGCGGCGAGTCCCAACGACTGGATTGCCAACGATCCCAGAATCGTGGCCGATCACGCGGGGGACCCCTTCAACTGCTTTGACGTGACCGTTCAGTTGCTCTACGATTTTGTGCGGCTCTATGCCTTCATTGAGACGCCGGCGTGGGCGGCGCAGGTTCCGGCGGGGCTTCCCGCCTACCTCATTTCCGGCGACTGCGACCCCTGCGGCAACTACGGCGAGGGGCTCTACCACACCGCCAATCTGCTGGCCGAGGCGGGGCATCCCGTGCAGGTGCATGCATACAGCGGCTATCGCCATGAGATCCACAACCAGCGGGACATCCGGGACGGCGTGGAGGACGGCATCGTAGCCTTTCTCAGCGGACTTTCAAACTGACCCCTTTGCGCAAAAAACTCCCCCGGCCGGAAGGCCGGGGGAGTTTCATCCTGCCGTTTACTTGTCCCAGGTCACTGAGGTGATAACGCACTTGTCAAACTCGATGTACTCGCTTTTAAGGATGTAGTCGCTCTTGCCGACCCGCACCTCCTGATCGCCCACCTTGGTGGTCAGCACGGCGCCCCGGGGCACGTTGCACTCTACATCGAACGTGAGGTTGACGTGGTCTGGGTCCTCCACCCACTGGCCGCTGCCGTCCAGCACCAGATAGGGCGCGCTGGCGACAGTCTTGATCTGCCCGTCGAACAGCTCGCCGGAGGCCATCAGCTGGGAGGGCAGGTGCTGCTGGCACGACTCATAGAGGGTTTTGTCCACACCCTCGCACTTCACGGTGTAGCTGATGTGAACGGTGCTGGCGGTTCCGGCAGCGCCGCGGTGGCTGAGCTTCCAGCCCACAAATCCCAGTGCCGCCGCGATCAGGATTACGACAATGACGTCGATCACGTTGAATTTCCGTTTCTTTTTCTGTTCCATATCCGGTCTCCTCCGTTAAAAGGCGGACAGCCCGCCTTGACCTTGCTGTCCCGGCATTGTATAATGGCCGGGAAAAGATACCTGAGCCATTGTATCCCATTTTCCGGAGTTGTACAAGCCCCAATTCTGCCGTTCCGGAAAGAAAGGTTCGCCATGAAAGTCATTCACCTGATCAGCGGCGGCGACTCCGGCGGCGCCAAAACCCACGTTCTGAGTCTGCTCGCCCACCTCAATCAAGTCATCACGGCCCAGCTGGTCTGCTTCCGGGACGGCCCCTTTGCCCAGGAGGCCCGCTCCCTCGGCATTCCCACCGAAATTATGGGAGGCAACAATATCTTCCGCATCCGCCGCCGCCTGGCGGACTATATCCGCCGGGGCGGCTACGACGTCATCCACTGTCACGGCTCCCGGGCCAATATGATCGGCGCCATGCTGCGGGGCCCCACGGGGCTGCCGGTGGTCTCCACCGTCCACAGCGACTACCGGCTGGACTATATGGGCCGCCCCTTCAGCCGCCTGACCTTCGGCAGCATCAACGCCCGGGCGCTGCGGAAGCTGGACTACCGCATCGGCGTATCCGACGCCATGGTGGATCTGCTGATCTCCCGGGGCTTTCCCCCCGATCGATTCTTCACCATTTACAACGGCATTGATTTTACCCCCGCCCCGGATCAGGGGGACCGCCTGCCCTATCTCCGCTCCCTGGGACTGGATGCGGAGGCGGACAGCGTGGTGGTGGGCATCGCCGCCCGGCTCAACCCCGTAAAGGATATGTCCACGCTGATCCGCGGCTTTGCCCTGGCCTGCGGCAAGTGCCCCCGCCTGCGGCTGATCATCGCGGGGGACGGGGACGAGCTTGGAAAGCTGAAGACCCTGGCAGAGGAGCTGGGCGTGGGAGGAAAGGTCTGCTTCGCCGGCTGGATCTCCGGCGGGATGGACCGGTTTTACTCCGCTCTGGACATCAACGCCCTGACCAGTCTCTCCGAGACATTTCCCTACGCGCTGACGGAGGGTGCCCGGTTCCGCCTGGCCACGGTGGCCACCGCCGTGGGCGGAATCCCCTATCTCATCGACCAGGCCGTCAACGGCTGCCTCTTTACCCCCGGCGACTGGAACGCCCTGGGGCAGGATCTGGCCGCCCTGGCGGAGGACGACACCCTGCGCCGGGATATGGGAGAAAAGCTCTACCGCAAGGCGTCCGAGAAGTTTTCCATTCAGAAAACTGTGGATACCCAGCTTCGGATCTATGAGGAGATCGTCCGCAAATTCCGCCGGCCCAGGCAAAAGCGGGACGGCGTGGTGATCTGCGGGGCCTACGGCCGCGGAAATGCCGGCGACGACGCGATTCTGGAGGCCATTTTGCAGGAGATGCGCTCCATTGACCCGGACATGCCTTTGACGGTGCTGTCCAAGGATCCAAAGGCCACCCGCCTGACCTACCGGGTGCCCGCCATCCACCGCTCCAACCTGCCGGCCTGGCGGGCCGCCATGCGCCGCAGCAAGCTCTATCTCAACGGCGGCGGCAGTCTCATTCAGGATGTGACCTCCCGCCGCTCCCTGTGGTTTTATCTGCACAACATCTCCACCGCCAAGCGCCTGGGCAACCAGGTGCAGATGTACGGCTGCGGCATCGGCCCCGTGACCCGCCAGGGCCACCGGGAGCTGGCGGCCCGGACGCTGAACCGCTGCGTGGACGTCATCACCCTGCGGGAGCCGGACTCCCTGCAGGAGCTGCAGGCCATGGGCGTGACGCGCCCCCGGGTTCTGCTGACAGCGGATCCCGCCCTCACCCTCCGGGGCGCTCCGGAGGACGTGGTGGACAGCGTTATGCTCCGGGCGGGAATCCCGCCCCGGGGCCGCTATATCTGCTTTTGCCTGCGCCGCTGGCGCGGCTTTGAGGAAAAGGCCCCGGTTCTGGGCGCGGCGGCGGAATACGCTTTCCGGCGCTACGGCCTCACGCCGGTCTTTCTGGCGGTGGAAACCCATCAGGATCCCGGCGCGGCGGAGATCGCCGCCCAGGCCGTCGGATGCCCCCACTATTTCCTCAACGACGCCGGAGACGCCGCCTCTATCATCGGCGTCCTCAGCCGGATGCAGGTGGTGGTTTCCATGCGCCTCCACGCGCTGATCTTTGCCGCCGGACAGGGCGTTCCCCTGATCGGCGTGGTGTATGATCCCAAGGTCTCCTCCTTCCTGCGCTATATCGGGCAGGCGCTGTTCGCGGATCTGGACAGCCTGACGGAGGAGGAGCTGCGGGAGCTTATCGACCGCGCAGCGGAGCAGGGCGCGCATCCCGAGCAGCAGAAGACCGCCGTGCAGCACCTCCGGGAGATGGAGCAGCGCAATGTAGAGATTGCCCGCGGCCTTCTCTCCGGGGAGGAGCTCCCCCAGGCCTGAGCGTCTCCTCCGGCGGGACGGAACGCACCCCGGTACCGGGCTCCAGTCACAAAAAGAGGAGGTGCAGACTATACGGTCTGCACCTCTTCTTTTTCACATCGGGCTCTCTGCACGGAAATGGTAACCAGCGTATCCCCCAGCTGCGTAAAAATCGCGGCGGCCAGCTCTGTTTCCTCCTCCGTGAGACACTCTGCGATCATTGCCGCCAGCGTTCCCACGGCGGTGACCAGCTCCAGGCCCTCCGGACAGGTGCATCCCATACGGCATTCCTCCCGGGTCATCCTATGCCCCGGAGAGCCTCAGGGTTCCGGCCTTTGACCCGCCGGCGGCTCCATGGGGAAAACCGTCAGCGTTTCCCTGCCGTCCCAAATTGCCAGCAGGACGTCCGCCTCGCTCCGGTAGCCCTCCTTGAGAAGGGTCCGGTGCACCCAGGCGTCCTCTTTTCCGGCCCGCCGGATATTGGCGGGAAGCAGCGCGCCGTCCATGATGAAGGGAATCTGCATCAGGGACTGCCTGGGGTTCAGGTTCAGATCCGACGGCGTGGCCGGGCGGTGGGGCTCCCTGGGCAGGAAGCTGACGGAGCCGTTGTGCTCCAGCACGGCGGTCTGGAGCTGCGAGAGATCGAAATAGCCGCTCATCCGGCAGAACGTCAAAAACTCGTTGAGATCCAGCCTCGCCCGCTTGAGGTTTTCCCGATAGATGACTCCGTTGTCCAGCAGCACCAGGGGTTTGCCCGTGACCGTGCTGCGGAAGCGCAGGAATTTGTTGGTCAGGACGGAGATCACAAACGCCGCCACGCCGTACAGGATCAGCGCCGTCAGAGGTTTGGCGGGTTTTTCAAGCTCTGTGGCCAGCTCCGCGGCAATGGAGCCGATGGTGATCCCCACCACATAGTCGAACATCGTCATCTGGGAGACCTGCTTGGTCCCCATCAGCTTGGTAAGCAGGAACAGCACCGCCAGGGACAGCAGCGTCACCAGCGCGGTCTGCCAGACGTCCTGGAAAACAGCCATAAAAAATTCCTCCCGCATCGAATGTGATACGGAAGGAATTCTGTGCCGCCGGACTGGAAATTATTCTTTTGCGCAGGCCGCCGCGGAAACCGGCGCCGGACGCTGCCGGACGCCCATGGGCTGTTCCAGCAGCTCCGGATTCTGCAGATAATGATTGAAGGCGGATGCAAACCGGGCGTATTCGATTCCCGTGCAGATCCGCTCGTCCATGACAATGCCCAGCGGCATGACCTTCTGGCGCTGATCCTTGCGGGAGCGGGTGACCACGGGCTTTCCCATGCAGATGAACACGCTGGTGGTCCCGAACTCGTAGCAGTGGTGATAGATAAAGCTGGTGTTGATGGACGCCAGGTTGGTGACGAACAGGCTGGTGTGGAACGGGCTCAGGTCGATGATCTTTCGGGGCAGCAGCCCGTGGAGATCCATATGGTAGACCAGGCCGAAAACCAGCCGCGCCAGCCCCGGTACCGCAAAGACAAAATTGGCGAACTTGTCGGTTCCGTTGCTGTGGCTCTCCTCGGAATTTTTGCGGATCATCTCGGTGATTTTTTCCGTCAGGGTAAAAATCGTGTCCTGGGGGTCGATAAAGACCTTCAGGGTCGTCTCGTCGGGTGTTCCGTCGGCCCGGGTCTTGAGAATCACAAAGGAAAAGCAGAAGTGGTTGCGCATGTATACCTTTCGGTTTACCACAAAGCAGTTGAGCTTGGGGTTTTCCAGGTACGCCTTGTAGTACGCGGCAACCAGCAGGCTCATATGGGTCACATCCCGCCCCTGCCGCCGCTGCAGGCGGATATAGTTCCGGATAATCTCCTCATCCACGGTCTCCGTGGTCATGTTCTGGGCGTCATACCGTTTGGGCATGATATAGGGAATTGCCGCCACAATGGGCGACAGCCCCTGCAGGGGTGTTCCGTCGGCTCTCATGACACTCGCCTCGCTCTCCAATTCGCTTCCCGGGGGCCGAAAATATACAAGAATGGAATTGATTATACAGGGTTCCTCCGCAAATTGCAACTTTCTTTTCAAGGGGCCGTCCCGCAAATACGAATGTGCGCAGAGGCCCGGCGGCCGGCCCCATTTTTGAAATTTATGTAAGAAACAGTTAATTTTCTTAAGGTTTACGTCGCTTTATTTAATGATAAATGCAGGTTGATTATCCGGACAAAGTGTCGTATACTGAAAACGCAAGAAGTGTTCCCTTATGGACAGCGCAAAAAAATATTAAATTGGAGGAAGATTTGATATGAAATACGGCCGTGTATACAACTTCTCCGCCGGCCCGGCCATGATGCCGGAGGAAGTCCTGGAGGAAATCGCGTCCGAAGTCATGAATTATCGCGGCAGCGGCATGTCCGTGATGGAGATGAGCCACCGCTCCAAGGTGTTCCAGCAGATCATCGACGAGGCCGAGGCAGATCTCCGCAAGCTGATGAACATCCCCGACAACTACAAGGTTCTGTTCATCCAGGGCGGCGGCACGCTGGAATTTTCCATGGTTCCCCTGAACCTGATGAAAAACGGCGTGGCCTGCTACGTGGAAACCGGCTCCTGGTCCAAGAAGGCCATTGCCGAGGCCAAGCGCGTGGGCGAGGCCAAGGTTGTCGCCTCCTCTGCCGACAAGAACTTTACCTATGTGCCCGACTGCAGTGATCTGGACATCCCCGAGAACGCGGACTATGTCTATATCTGCGAAAACGAGACCATCAACGGCACCACCTATCACAAGCTGCCCAACACCAAGGGCCATGTGCTGGTATCCGACCAGTCCTCCATGTTCCTGTCCCGTCCCTGCAACGTCTCCGACTACGGTCTCATCTGGGCCGGTGTGCAGAAGAACGTGGGCCCCGCCGGCATGGCGGTGGTGATCATCCGCGAGGATCTGCTCCGCAGCGATCTGGACAAGCTGCCCATCTATCTCGACTACAAGACGCACGCCGACAAGGGCTCTATGTACAACACGCCCAACTGCTGGGCGATCTATTGCTGCGGCAAGGTCTTCAAGTATCTGCTGAAGACCGGCGGTCTTTCCGCCATGGCCAAGCGCAACGAGGAGAAGGCCAAGATTCTCTATGACTTCCTGGACTCCTCCAAGCTGTTTACCGGCGCCGTGCGCAAGGAAGACCGCTCCTTGATGAACGTTCCCTTCGTCACTCCCTCTGCCGAGCAGGACGCCGACGTTGTCGCGTGCTCCAAGGCGGCCGGTTTTGACAACCTGAAGGGCCACAAATCCGTGGGCGGCCTGCGCGCCTCCATCTACAACGCCATGCCCAAGGAAGGCGTCGAGGCTCTGGTTGAATTCCTGAAGAAGTACGAAGCCGAGCACAAATAACTCTGAAACGCGGCAGCGTTCAGTTTACAACAAATACGAAAGCAGTCAAAAAGGAGATTGAATTATGCGTATTTTGGTTACCGACGGCATGGATGCCTCCGCAATGGAGCAGCTGCGCGCCAACGGCCATGAAGTTGTTGAGCATTTCTATCAGCCCGAAGAACTGGGCAAGGCCCTGCGTGATTTTGACGCGGTAGTCGTCCGTTCCGCCACCAAGGTCCGCGCCAACCACATCGACGAGTGCAAGGGCTCCCGCCTGAAGCTGGTCATCCGCGGCGGCGTGGGCGTGGACAACATCGACGTGAAGTATGCCGAGGACAACGGCATCACCGTGAAGAACACTCCCCGGGCCTCCTCCCGCTCCGTGGCCGAACTGGCCATGGCCCACATGCTCTCCTGCGCCCGCTTCATCTCCATCTCCGGCCACACCATGCGTGAGGACAAATGGGAGAAGAAGGCCTACGGCAAGGGCATCGAGATCGGCGGCAAGACGCTGGGCGTCATCGGCTACGGCCGTATCGGCCAGACCCTGGGCTCCATGGCGCAGGCCATGGGCATGGACGTGCTGGCCTACGACATCTACCACGTGCAGGGCATTGAGAACGAGCACATGCACTACGTGGAGATGGACGAGCTGCTGGCAAAGTCCGACTTTATCTCCCTGCACACCCCCTCCATCGACGGCAAGCCTCTCATCAACTCCGAGACCATTGCCAAGATGAAGGACGGCGTGGTGTTTATCAACACCTCCCGCGGCAACAACGTGGATGAGGCCGCTCTGCTGGCCGGCCTGGAATCCGGCAAGATCCGCTCCGTGGGCATGGACGTGTACGCTTCCGAGCCCCCCGTGGGCAACAAGCTGGTTGCCAATCCCAACGTCTCCTGCACGCCGCACATCGGCGCTGCCACCAAGGAGGCCCAAAAGCGCATCGGCGCCGAGATCGTCGACATCATCGAGCATTTCGGCAAATAAATTTTTCCGCATTAAAACGCCGCCCGGAGCAGTTGTGCTCCGGGCGGCGTTTTTTGTTCCCCCGGCCCCGTTTTCCCTCTCCGGTGCGCGTTTTGCAGTTTTGAACAAATTCCGTCTGAATACCCCCTATTCATGGTTGTTTTGTGATTTTACATACTGTTCATACTTTGTTAACTAACACATCTATTTACTTTTACAAGTTGTCAGTATACAATAGACAAAAACGCTCAGGATTGGAAGGACGGGACATACTATGGACACAACCGCCGTACCGGCGCAATATTTGCAGATCGCCATTGATCTTGCCAAGCGGATCGCCCAGGGGGAGCTGCCGGAGGGGCAGCGGCTCTACGGCAGGTCGGTGATGGCGTCGGAATACGGCGTCTCCCCGGAGACGATCCGGCGGGCGCTGCGGCTTCTGGCGGACATGAAGGTGGTGGACGTCCGGCCCCAAAGCGGCGCCGTGGTGCTCTCTGCCGACAGCGCCAAGCGCTATATCAGCAATTTTGACAGGGGTTCCGACGAGCAGGCCCTGCGCCGGAAGCTGCGGGGACTGCTGGAGGAGTACGCTGAGCTGAACCGAAAGACGGGGAAGATCGTCACCGCGCTGCTGCAGTCCCGGGACACTTTCTCCTCGGCCCGGGAACCCCTGCCCAATTACGAGGTCCGCGTCCCCGCCGACTCCGCGCTGCTGGGGCGCAGCATCGGCGAACTGAAGTTCTGGCAGTCCACCGGCGGAACCATTGTGGCCATCCGCCGGGGCCAGCATCAGATTCTCTCACCCGGTCCCTATGCCGAGCTCTTCGGCGGGGACGTCATCATACTGGTCGGAAGCCCCGAAGCGGCCAAGGCGGCCGCCCGGCTGGTATCGGCAAAGGAGGTCAACACATGATTCAATTTGAGCACGTGTCCAAAAGCTACGGCAGAAGCGAGATTCTGCATGACCTGAGCTTTACGGTGCCGGACGGCCGGTTTTTGGTGCTGATCGGGCCGTCCGGCTGCGGAAAAACCACGACGATGAAGATGATCAACCGCCTTCTGGACCCGGACAGCGGCCGTATCCTTCTGGACGGGCAGGACGTGTCCGCCATGAATCCCGTGGAGCTGCGCCGCCGCATCGGCTACGTCATCCAGCAGATCGGCCTGTTCCCCAACATGACCATCGAACAGAACATCTGCGTAGTGCCCCGGCTTCTGAAATACGAGAAGTCCAAATGCGGGGAGATTGCCCGGGAGCTGCTGGAGCTGGTGGGCCTGCCCTACGACCAGTATGCCCGAAAATATCCCAACGAGCTCTCCGGCGGGCAGCAGCAGCGCATCGGCGTTCTGCGGGCGCTGGCGGCGTCGCCCCCGGTGGTGCTGATGGACGAGCCCTTCGGCGCCCTGGATCCCATGACCCGGGAGACGCTGCAGGACGAAGTGAAAAAGCTTCAGAAAAAGCTCCGCAAGACCATCGTCTTTGTCACCCACGATATGAGTGAGGCCCTGCGCCTGGCGGACATCATTCTCTTTATGAACGGCGGCCGGATCGAACAGATGGCGCCGCCGGAGCAGATGCTGGAGCAGCCGGCCTCCGACCTGGTGCGGAGCTTTCTGGGCAAGCACAAGCTGGCGGAATCCGCCCCCATCCGCGCGGAGGACTTCATGCGCAAGAATCCCTACCGGGTCTCCATGGACCGGGGCGTGCTGGAGTGCGCGGAGCTGATGGCCCGCAGCGGCGTGGATACCCTGCTGGTGACGGATGAGGATGACCGGTATCTGGGCGTCCTGCCCATTCGGAACATTCGCCTCTACGGCCGGTCGGTGGACAGCATTGTCCCCCTGATCACCAAGGAAATGCACACGGTGCGCACGGGCGACGACGCCCGGGGCGCCATGGAATATCTGATGAGCTCCGGCGACAGCTATGTGGTGGTGCTCAACGGGGACGACACCGTCGCCGGCATCATCACGAAAAACAGCATGGCCCGGGTTGTGGCCGACACGCTCTGGGGGGAGGCGCAGCAGCCATGAGGGAATTTTGGACGTCTTACGGCCCCCTGCTGCTCCGCTCGGTGATCCTCCACCTGGGCTATGTGCTGGTCTCCGTGGCGGCGGGCTTTGTCCTGGGGCTGGCCCTGGGCATTCTGCTCTCCCGGCTGCCCAAGCGGTGCTCGGCCTTTCTCCTGCCGGTGCTGTCGATTTTTCAGACCATCCCCGGCATCGTTTTTATCGGCCTGCTCTTTTTGAAGCTGGGCATGGTGCCGCTCACCGTGCTCATCGCCCTGGGTGTCTACGCCACCTTCCCCGTACTGAAAAACACCTATACGGGCCTTTCCCAGGTGGAACCTCGGTATCTGGAGGCAGCCCGGGGCTGCGGCATGTCCCCCGGCCAGGTTCTGCTCCGGGTGGAGCTGCCTCTGGCCATGCCCACCATCATCGGCGGGCTGCGGCTTGCCACCATTTACACGGTGAGCTGGGCGGTGCTGGCCTCCATGATCGGCCTGGGCGGCCTGGGGGATTTCATCTATCAGGGCGTGGCCTCCAACAACAACCTGCTGATTATCGCGGGAGCCGTGCCCGCCGCCGTCATGGCGGTGGTGCTGGGCGCGGTGCTGGACCGACTGCAAAAGCGCGTCGTACCCCGGGGCCTTGAAAAGGAGGTGCGCACATGAGCTTTTCGCAGCTGTGGACGCGCTGGGCCGCCTCCGCCGCGGGCATGGACTGGTCGCTGGTTCTGGAGCACCTGTACATCGTGCTCTTCGCGGTGACCCTCTCGCTGGCGGTGGGCCTGCCCCTGGGCCTGCTGGCCTATCTGAGCCCCGCGGCCCGAAAACCCATTCTCTGGATCTCCGACCTCTTTCAAACCGTTCCCTCTCTGGCGCTTCT
>JALCRQ010000052.1 GCA_022652655.1 Oscillibacter sp.
CCGCCGAGGAATATGTCAAGGCCAATCCGGGTCTGAAGATTCTGGAGACCGCGTTTACCAACGAGGACTACGCCATTGCCGTGAAAAAGGGCAACACCGCCCTGCTGGAGGCCGTCAACGGCGCGCTTCAGGAGCTCATTGCCGACGGCACCGTTCAGTCCATCCTGGATCAGTACATTAAAGCCAACTAAACGGCACAGCTGGCAAAAGGGGCGGCGGGCAGCCGCCCTTTTGCCCGGTTTTTAAAGAAAGAGAGGCGGAGGAAACTTGACGCAGTGGTACGAGCAGATGGGCAAGCTGCTGATCAGCGGCAAAACGCTGAGCTTCTGGCAGGGCATCGGCTATGATTTCTACCAGAGCTTTTTGGAGGGCGACCGCTGGAAGCTCTATCTGCAGGGGCTGGGCACCACCCTCCTCACAACGGTACTGGCACTGGCGCTGGGCGTGGTGCTGGGTACCCTGGTGGCGGTGGTCCGCACCACCCACGATCAGCAGCGGCCGGGACGGCGAAGTCTCGTGCTGGGCTTTGTCAACGGCCTTTGCAAGGTCTACGCCACCGTGATTCGCGGGACGCCCATGATGGTGCAGCTTTTGATCATGGGCTTCATCATCTTCAAATCCAGCCGCAACATCACCATGGTGGCGGCGCTGACTCTGGGCATCAACTCCGGCGCCTACGTCTCGGAGATCATCCGCAGCGGCATCATGTCCATTGATCCCGGGCAGATGGAGGCCGGCCGCTCCCTGGGGCTGAGCTATTGGCCCGCCATGCGCTTCATCGTCATCCCCCAGGCCATCAAAAATATTCTGCCGGCCCTGGGCAACGAGTTCATCACCCTGCTGAAGGACACCTCCCTCATCACCGTCATCGGCGGCCGCGACATCACCAAGGTGGCCATGCTGATTCAGGGCAAGACCTACGGCGGCTTTATGTCCCTCTTCGGCGTGGCGCTGGTCTACCTGCTGCTGGTCATGCTGTTCTCCTGGCTTCTGGAGAAACTGGAAAGGAGGCTTCGTCAAAGTGATCGACATTAAACATCTGTCAAAAGCCTTCGGTGACCATCTGGTGCTGGACGACATCTCCGAGCACATTGCCCCGGGCGAAAAGGTGGTCATCATCGGCCCCTCCGGCTCCGGCAAATCCACCTTTCTCCGGTGCCTCAACCTGCTGGAGACACCCACCCGCGGCACGATCACCTTCCAGGGCGTGGATGTCACCGATCCCAAAACCGATATCAACACCATACGCCGTCAGATGGGAATGGTGTTCCAGCACTTCAATCTGTTCCCCAACATGACGGTGCGGAAAAACATCACCCTGGCCCCGGTGCAGACCGGCCTTATGAAACAGGATGCCGCGGACGCTGAGGCGGAGGCGCTTCTGGAGCGGGTGGGTCTGGCCGACCGGGCGGACTCCTATCCCTCCGCCCTCTCCGGCGGGCAAAAGCAGCGTATCGCCATTGTCCGGGCCCTGGCCATGCGGCCCAAGGTCATGCTCTTTGACGAGCCCACCTCCGCCCTGGATCCCGAGATGGTGGGCGAGGTGCTGGAGGTCATGAAACAGCTGGCCCGGGACGGTATGACCATGGCGGTGGTCACCCACGAGATGGGCTTCGCCCGGGAGGTGGGCAGCCGCGTCCTCTTTATGGATGAGGGCCACATCATGGAGCAGAACGAGCCCCAGGCGTTTTTCGCCCATCCCCAGTGCGAGCGACTGAAAAGCTTTTTGGAAAAAGTCCTGTAACGCCGGAACAGGGCGGCGCGGCGCTTTTTTGACAAACTGTTTTTGACAAACCGGAAGGGCCGGCGTCCCACAGGACGCCGGCCCTTTTTCGATTCCTGATTCCTGATTGCGGCTTGCCGCGGCCCGCCTCAGAGAATGACGAGATCCTTCCGGGCTCGGGTAATATCCTCGCAGCCGTCCTCTCTCAGGAGAATAACGTCCTCGATGCGGACGCCGAAGCGGCCGGGAAGGTAAATGCCCGGCTCCGCGGAGATGGTGGCGCCTACGGGCAGGGGCTTGTCGTTCATGGGCGCGGCGTTGGGGGCCTCGTGGATTTCCACGCCCAGGCTGTGGCCGAAGCTGTGGCCGAAATACTCGCCGTAGCCCGCGTCCTCGATGACCTTCCGGGCCGCGCCGTCCACGGCCTTTCCGGTGACGCCGCCTCTGGCGGCGTCAATGCCGGCCTTCTGCGCCCGGGCCACAATGTCGTAGACCCGGCGCATTTCGTCGGAGGGCTCCCCTACCGCCACGGTGCGGGTCATGTCGGAGCAGTAGCCGTTTTTAATGCAGCCGAAGTCCATGGTCACGAACTCCCCGCGCTCAATCTTCTTCTGACTGGGGACGCCGTGGGGCAGGCTGCCGTTGGGGCCGGACACCACGATGGGATCGAAGGACATGTTCTCCGCGCCGTAGTGCAGCATGAGGTAAGTCAGCCGGGCGGCGATTTCCTTTTCGGCCACGCCGGGGTGAATCTCTTTTAAGATGTCATCCAGAGCGCGCTCCGCGATTCGCTGGGCGGCGATCATGCTCTCCAGTTCCTCTGCGTCCTTGACGGCCCGCAGCTCCCGGAGCAGTCCGCTGGCGCCCACCAGCTCGCAGCTGAGGGCCTTGTGGTACGTCTCTCCGTCGGCCACGGTCATATAGGCGTCGTCGAAGCCCACCCGGTGCAGGCCGCAGCTTTGCACCAGCTCCTCCAGCAGCACGGTGTAGCCGCGCTCCCGGGTGGTCATGGTGATCTCCGCGTTCTCAACGTGCTTGTGCACCGCCTCGATATAGCGGAAGTCCGTGAGGTAATAGGTCTTGTTCTTCGTGATCAGCGCGGCTCCATCCGTACCGTAGGAGCGAAAGCCGGAGGCGTAGAGGCGGTTGGCCTCCTCCGTCAGAAGCATGGCGTCCAGGCCGTTTTCCTCCAGTTTTGCCGCGATCTGTGCAAAATGATTCATATTCGTAATCCTCCCTGCGCACCCGGCGCGTGTATTTTAGGATTGAAACGCTTTGCCCCCGGCAGATAAACAATTTTGGATCAGTGGTCCGCCCGCTCCAGCGCCGCCCGCACAAATCCGTAGAACAGGGGCTGCGCCCGGTTGGGCCGGCTTTTAAACTCCGGATGGAACTGGACGCCCACAAACCAGGGGTGATCCGGCAGCTCCACGATCTCCACCAGCTTGCCGCTGGGCGAAAGGCCCGCCAGCTTCATTCCCGCCTTCTCCATGGCCTCCCGGTATTCGTTGTTGAACTCAAAGCGGTGGCGGTGGCGTTCGGATACCTCGGGGGCGCCGTAGAGCTCCCGGCTCCGGCTGCCCTCCACCAGGACGCAGGGGTACTTGCCCAGGCGCATGGTGCCGCCCTTGTCCGTAATGTGCATCTGATCCGGCATCAGGGCGATGACCTGATGGGCGCTGGTCTCGGAAAACTCGGCGGAATTGGCGTCGCCGTAGCCCAGAACATCGCGGGCAAACTCCACCACCGCCATCTGCATACCCAGGCAGATGCCGAAATAGGGCACGTCATGCTCCCGGGCATACCGGACGGCGGCGATCATGCCCTCGATGCCCCGGTCCCCGAAGCCGCCGGGCACCAGCACTCCCGTGACGTCCGCCAGCGCCTCCGCCGCGTTCTGGGCGTTCAGCGTCTCGGAGTCCACCCACTTGATCTCCACCACCGCGTCGTTGGCCGTTCCGGCATGGGCCAGCGCCTCTACCACGGAGAGATAGGCGTCGTGAAGCTGGGTGTATTTTCCCACCAGGGCAATGCGCACCTTCCTGTGGGCATTTTTCTCCCGCTGCACCATCTGGGTCCATTCCGTCAGATCCGCCTTGGGCGTGGAGAGCCGGAGCTTCCGGCACACCGCCTCGTCCAGTCCCTCCCGGGCCATCAGCAGCGGCACCTCGTAGAGCGTCTCCGCCGTGGTGTTCTGAATAACGCAGTCCTCCTGCACGTTGCAGAAAAGGGCGATCTTCCGGCGCACGTCGCTGGTGATGGGCACATCGCACCGGCACACCAGCACGTCCGGCTGGATGCCCAGGGACAAAAGCTCCTTGACGGAGTGCTGGGTGGGCTTGGATTTGAGCTCCCCGGAGCCGGGAATCTGCACGATCAGGGAGACATGGATAAACGCCACGTTCTCCCGTCCCCGCTCCGCCGCCACCTGCCGGATGGCCTCCAGGAAGGGCTGGGACTCAATATCGCCCACAGTGCCGCCGATCTCGGAGATGACCACGTCCACATCCGGCGCCTCCATGGAATAGATCCGGCTTTTGATCTCATTGGTAATGTGGGGGATGATCTGCACGGTGGCGCCCAGATAGTCGCCCCGGCGTTCCCGGTTCAGCACGCTCCAGTAGATCTTGCCGGAGGAGATGGAGCTGTTGCCGCCCAGCGTCTCGTCTACAAATCGCTCGTAATGGCCCAGATCCAGATCCGTCTCGGCGCCGTCGTCGGTGACGAACACCTCGCCGTGCTGGAAGGGGCTCATGGTGCCCGGATCCACGTTGATATACGGGTCAAACTTCTGGTTGCGGACGCTGAGGCCCCGCTGCCTGAGAAGGCGGCCCAGCGACGCCGCGCAGATGCCCTTGCCCAGTCCGGACACCACGCCTCCCGTCACAAAAATAAATTTTGTCGACATATCCTCACCCTGCCCTTCGCAATATCTCTCCGCTGCGGCGCGGCAATCCACAAAAACTCCGCAAAAAAAGCACCGGCGGACCCGTTAGCGGCTAAAAGCCCCTTACATAAGGCCCTCAACTGCGATCCGCGGTGCTGCTATCTCTTTTTTCCGGACAAACCCTCTGCGGAGTGACGCCGCATACCGCCGCCGGACGCAATCAATAATACACGGGAAGTTTAGCATGCGGCAAAATAAAAGTCAATTCTCCCGGCGCAGTTTTTCCGTTTTTTTGCGTGTGGGGGACAGCTTTCCGGATTTTTTCGGAGTACGGCGGAAATTCCCTGCAAAGCCGGTGCGAATTTCGTCAAAATGACCGTTGACTTTATTCCTTTAAAGCTATATACTGCGAAAGTAATCCAAGCACAACGATTTTCGGATCAGCTGCCCCCACTGGGGTGGAAAGGAGCGGACACCTATGAAATACACACTGAAGCGCGCCTCTGTCCGCGCATCCTATTTCGCCTTTACGCAGGTCCGCTATGCGGGCCGTTATTACCGTACCTTCGGGGAGGGCTTCAGGGATCCGTCTGGACGTTTTGGGACGCATTGAATCTTCATTTGGGTGAAGAGCGGCTCTGTTCATTCGGACAGGGCCGCTTTTATTTTTCCCGCCGCCGTCCCGGACGGCGCCTTTCAGGGCGGCGGCGCAGCCCCGGCGGATGCCGGACACCCCCCTTCCCCGCCGACTTCCTTTACCTCCGCCCCATTCTATTTTACAAGGAGAGATTTACGATGAAAAAGAAACTGCTCGCCCTGACCCTGGCCGCTCTCATGGCCCTGTCCCTGGCGGCCTGCGGCCAATCCGCCGGAAGCTCCGCATCCGGTTCCTCCGCAGCCGGCTCCGCCAAAAAAACCTACACCGTGGGAATCTGCCAGCTGGTGCAGCATCCCGCGCTGGACGCCGCCACCAAGGGCTTCGAGGACACCCTGAAGGAAAAACTGGGGGACGCCGTGACCTTTGACTCCCAGAACGCCGCCAACGATTCCGCCGCCTGCACCACCATCTGCAACGGCTTTGTCTCCAGCGGCTGCGACCTCATCATGGCCAACGCCACCCCCGCCCTGCAGGCCGCCGCCTCCTCCACAGATCAGATTCCCATTCTGGGCACCTCCGTCACGGACTACGGCACCGCCCTGGGCATTGACAACTGGACGGGCACCTCCGGCAAAAACATCTCCGGCACCTCCGACCTGGCCCCGCTGGACGGGCAGGCTGAGATGATCAAGGAGCTCTTCCCCGACGCCAAAACCGTGGGGATTCTGTACTGCTCCGGCGAGGCCAACTCCGCCTATCAGTGCAAGGTCATCACGCCGCTGCTGGAGGACGCGGGCTACACTGTAAAAGCCTACACCTTCTCCGACTCCAACGACGTGGCCTCTGTCACCGCCACCGCCTGCGGGGAGTGCGACGTGCTGTACATCCCCACGGATAATACCGCCGCCTCCTGCACCGAGGCCATCAACAACGTGGCCAAGCCCGCCAAAAAGCCCATTGTCGCCGGCGAGGAGGGCATCTGCAAGGGCTGCGGCGTCGCCACGCTCTCCATCAGCTACTACGATCTGGGCTGCAAAACCGGCGAGATGGCCTACGACATTCTGGTCAACGGCGCTGACCCCGCCTCCATGGAGGTGCAGAGCGCTCCGAAGTTCACCAAGGAATACAACGCCGACCTGTGCACGGCGCTGGGCATTACGCCGCCCGCCGGCTATACCGCCATCCAGGGCTGAGCAAACGGCAATTTCCCGATCCGGCGCGCCTCCGGGCGCGCCGGGCCGGGCTGTTGAACCCCGTCCTCGGAGACGGGGGAATGGGATCCGAGACCCGTTCCCCTGTCCCCGACGCAAAAAAAGCGGGCCGGAGAACTCCGGCCCCATCGTTTTGAAAAGGAGACAACTATGAGTGCTGCCGCATACTTCGCGGCGCTGAACCCGGCCAACCTGTTCAGGGCCATGCCGGGCAACGCGGCGCAGGGAATTGTCTGGGGCCTGATGGCCCTAGGCGTCTATCTCACCTTTCGCGTGCTGGACATCGCCGATCTGACGGTGGACGGCTCCTTTACCACCGGAGGCGCCTGCGCCGTGATGATGATCCTGGCGGGCAGACCCGCCTGGGCCGCGCTGCTGGTATCCCTGGCGGCCGGGCTGGCCGCGGGGCTGGTCACGGGCCTCCTCCACACCCGGCTGGGCATTCCCGCCATTCTGGCCGGAATCCTGACGCAGTTTTCGCTGTGGTCGGTAAACCTCCGCATTATGAAGGCGGCGGCCAACCAGGCCGTCAGCGTGGATAAATTCGGCATGTTCTACAAGGCCACCCGGGGCAGGGGCTTTCTGCTGTCCTCCCGCTTTGTCCCCCAGGCCATCGGCGTGGGGCTGGCCCTGGCCGGGGCGATGATCGCGGTGCTCTACTGGTACTTCGGCACCGAGCAGGGCAGCGCCATCCGCGCCACCGGCAACAATCCGGCTATGAGCCGGGCCCAGGGCATCAACATTGACTCCATGAAGGTGCTGGGGCTGGCCGTCTCCAACGGCCTTGTGGCGCTGTCGGGCGGCCTGATGGCCCAGTTCCAGGGCTATGCCGACATCAACATGGGCCGGGGCTCCATCGTCATCGGCCTGGCCGCCGTCATCATCGGCGAGGTGCTGTGCGACGCCGTTTTTCGCAGGGGCGCCAATTTCGCCGTGCGGCTGGGCTTCATCGTGCTGGGCGGCGTGATCTACTATCTGGTGGTGGGCGTGGTACTGTGGCTGAAGCTGCCCACCAACGACCTCAAACTCTTTACCGCCGTGGTGGTGGCGCTGTTTTTGGCAGTGCCCTACCTGCAGAAAAAGTCCAAGAGCTCCTTCCGGCAGGCCGGAAGGGCTGCGGCAAAAAAGGAGGCGGCGTCCCGTGCTTGATCTCAACCACGTCTCCAAGACGTTTAATCCCGGCACCGTCAACGAAAAAAAGGCCCTTTCCGATCTGGATCTCCATCTCCGGGAGGGGGACTTCGTCACCGTCATCGGCGGCAACGGCGCCGGAAAATCCACCATGCTCAACGCGGTGGCGGGCGTCTGGCCCGTAGACGGCGGCTCTATCGTCATCGACGGCCACGACGTCACCGGCCTGCCCGAATACCGCCGGGCGGCCTTTATCGGGCGGGTCTTTCAGGATCCCATGATGGGCACCGCCCCCAGTATGCAGATTGAGGAAAATCTGGCTCTGGCCTACCGCCGGGGCCGGAGGCGGGGCCTTTCCTGGGGCGTCACCCGGGCGGAGCGGGAGCTGTACCGTCAGAAGCTCCACACCCTGGGCCTGGGGCTGGAGGACCGGATGACCGTCAAGGTGGGCCTTCTCTCCGGCGGTCAGCGTCAGGCGCTGACGCTGCTGATGGCGGCGCTGCAAAAGCCCAAGCTCCTGCTGCTGGACGAACACACCGCGGCGCTGGATCCGGCCACCGCCGCCAAGGTTCTGGAACTGTCCGACCGCATTGTGGCGGACAGCGGCCTCACCGCGCTGATGATCACCCACAACATGAAGGACGCCATCACCCACGGCAACCGCCTCATTATGATGAACGAGGGCCGGATCATTCTGGACATCCGGGGCGAGGAGAAAAAGAAGCTGACCAAGGCCGACCTGCTGCAGAAATTCGCCGAAGTCTCCGGCGTGCAGGAGGAGAGCGACCAGGTGCTCTTGAGCTGAAGGGCCGGAAAGCCCCGAAGCAGGTTTTCAGCGGGCAAATAAAAAGGGCCGGCAGAGCTTATGCTCTGCCGGCCCTTTTTTGACGTTTTTCCCGAATCTTTTAAAGCGGCGTGTGCTTTACCGCCGCAGCAGGCTGCCTGCCGCCGCGCCGGTAAAGGCCCCGTTTTCTATGGCGGGCACACCGTTGACAAACACCGTCTCAAAGCCCCGGACATACTGGTCGGGCCTGGCGTAGGTTCCGCACTCGTGCACCGCCTGGGGATCGAACACCAGCAGGTCGGCGTCCGCGCCGGGCTCGACGCGCCCCTTGCGGACAAGGCCGTAGCGGTCGGCAGGGCGGCGGGTCAGGCGGTTCACCGCCTGGGCCAGCGTCAGCGTATGCGTCTCCCGGACAAAATGCTCCAGAAGATGGGCGGTCATGCCGTACACTCTGGGGTGCAGCAGCCCCGCCGAGGGGTAGATGGCGTCGGAGATCACACTGGCAAAGGGCGTGCGCAGGATGTCCGCAATGTCCTCCTCCGCGGTGATGAAGTCGATCATGGACGGCGCGCAGTGCTCCGCCGCCAGCAGGTCAAAAAGCGCGTCAAAGGGATCCTTTCCCTGCGCCTGTGCCACCTCAGCCACGGATTTTCCCTCAAAGGGCGCGTACTCCGCCGTCCGCAAGCCGGTGGCCCGGACATTTTCAAAGCCCACCAGCAGCGTGATGTTCTCAAAATCGCTGCCGCTCTCCATCCGCGCCCGCATGGCGGCCCGCTCTCCGGGATCCCGCAGCCGGGCGGTGAGTGCCTCCGTTCCGCCGGACTGGAACTCCGGGGGCAGGACGTGGATGAGCTGCGTGGAGCCGGCGGTGTAGGGATAGACATCGCAGGAGACGTCTAGTCCCTCCTCCCGGGCCCGGGTGATCATGCGCAGCATTTTAGGCGTCACGGAGCGCCAGTTGCGCTTGCCGATGGACTTGAGGTGGCTGATCTCCACCGGAGTGCGCAGGGCGCGGGCCACCGTCAGCATCTCCTCCAGCGCCTCCGCCACGCCGTCGCCCTCCTGGCGCATATGTACGGCGATCACGGTGCCGGAATTTTTCAGCGGCTCCAGCGCGCGAATCAGCTCCTCCGTGGTGTAGAAGCACTCCGGCGCGTACCCCAGCCCTAGGGAGACGCCCAGTGCGCCGGCGCCCAGGGCCTCCTCCAGCAGCGTGTGCAGCGTGTGCAGCTGCTCCCCGGACAGCGGCCCCTCCGCGAAGCCGGCGGCATCTGCCCGCAGTACGCCGCCGCCCGCCAGAATCCCGGCGTTCAGCCGCAGGGGCACCTCCGCCGCCCGGCGGAAATACTCATTCATGGTTCTGAACGGGGCGCCGGCCGGCATCTCCCCGGTAATGGGCGCCAGGTAGCGCAGAATCTCCGGGGCATGGGCGGCGGTCACCGGCGCGC
Source organism: Oscillibacter sp. (assembly GCA_022652655.1). GTDB lineage: Bacteria > Bacillota > Clostridia > Oscillospirales > Oscillospiraceae > Oscillibacter. The sequence goes on from JALCRQ010000052.1 coordinate 9,783, forward strand.
AGGACATGCCGCAGTTGCCGTTGATCACCGTGGTGAGGCCCTGGGCCAGCTCCGCCTTGCCGTAGTCCGGGCGGAACAGCGCCGCGTCTCCGTGGCGGTGAACATCCAGAAAGCCCGGCGTCAGGGTTTTTCCCGCCGCGTCCAGCGTATGGCGCGCGCCGGCGTCGGAAAGCTGTCCCACGGCGGCGATGCTCCCATCCTTCAAAGCCACGTCGCCCCGGACGGCTTCCGCCCCGCTGCCGTCAAGAATCTCCGCGTTTGTAATCAGCCAATCGTACATGGAACTTCCTCCGCTTCTCCGTCCGGGACGGGCCGAAATCCCCGCCGGCCGCCCGGCCGTATTTTTCTCACAGTATAGCACTGCCCAAAATGTTTTGCAACGCAGCCACATTTTTCATACAGGCCGCTTGCTTGACAATGTAAACGGTTAACAGTATAATTGTCGTAATGAGCAAGAAGGGACGGCCGCTGTCGTCTGCTTTCCTTCAAAGAACTTGAAAGAAAGGAATTTTTCACCATGATTTATTCTACTGAAGTTGAACACATGTGTCCCGTGGCAAAGGGCGCGTATCATGGCCCCGCACCCATCCCCGAAGAGGGCAAATGGGTTCAGGCCAAAGAGATCAAGGACATCTCCGGACTGACCCACGGCGTGGGCTGGTGCGCTCCCCAGCAGGGCGCGTGCAAGCTGACGCTGAACATCAAAAACGGCATTATCGAGGAGGCGCTGGTGGAGACGCTGGGCTGCTCCGGCATGACCCACTCCGCCGCCATGGCCTCTGAGATCCTCATCGGCAAAACCATTCTGGAGGCGCTGAACACCGACCTTGTGTGCGACGCCATCAACACCGCCATGCGGGAGCTGTTTCTCCAGATTGTCTACGGCCGCAGCCAGACCGCTTTTTCTGAAAACGGCCTGCCCATCGGCGGCAGCCTGGAGGATCTGGGCAAGAACCTCCGCTCCCAGCTGGGCACCATGTACGCCACCCGGGCCAAGGGCCCCCGCTACCTGGAGATGACCGAGGGCTACGTCACCCGGTTGGCCCTGAACAAGGAAAACGAGATCGTGGGCTACGAATTTGTCAATCTGGGCAAAATGATGAACGCCATCCGGGGCGGCACGGACGCCAACGAGGCGCTTGCCAAGGCCAAGAGCCATTACGGCCAGTTTGACGGCGCCGCCAAGTATATCGACCCCCGCGCGGAATAAGAAAGGGAGGGATTGACGATTATGTCTCTGTTTGAAAGCTATGAAAGAAGAATCGACAAAATCAATTCCGTCCTGAACGAATACGGAATTAAGAGTGTCGAGGAGTGCCGCGACATCTGCAAGGCCGCCGGCTTTGACCCCTATGAGATTGTCAAGGGCATTCAGCCCATCTGCTTTGAGGACGCCTGCTGGTCTTACTGCGTGGGCGCCGCCATCGCCGTGAAAAAGGGCGTAAAGACCGCTCCTGAGGCCGCCGAAGCCATCGGCGCGGGTCTGCAGGCCTTCTGTATTCCCGGCTCCGTGGCCGATGACCGCAAGGTGGGCCTGGGCCACGGAAACCTGGGCGCCATGCTGCTGCGGGACGAGACCAAGTGCTTCGCCTTCCTGGCGGGCCACGAGTCCTTTGCCGCCGCCGAGGGCGCCATCGGCATCGTCCGCAACGCCAACAAGGCCCGCAAGACCCCGCTGCGGGTCATCCTGAACGGCCTGGGCAAGGACGCCGCTCAGATCATCAGCCGCATCAACGGCTTCACCTACGTGCAGACCAAGTTCGACTATTACACCAGCAAGCTGGAGATCGTCCGGGAGATCCGCTATTCCGAGGGCGAGCGGGCCGAGGTCCGCTGCTACGGTGCGGACGACGTCCGGGAGGGCGTGGCCATTATGCACCACGAGGGCGTGGACGTGTCCATTACCGGCAACTCCACTAACCCCACCCGGTTCCAGCATCCTGTGGCGGGCACCTATAAAAAGGAGTGCATCGAGCAGGGCAAGAAGTACTTCTCCGTGGCCTCCGGCGGCGGCACGGGCCGCACCCTGCATCCGGACAACATGGCCGCCGGCCCCGCCAGCTACGGCATGACCGACACCATGGGCCGCATGCACTCCGACGCCCAGTTCGCAGGCTCCTCCTCCGTCCCCGCGCATGTGGAGATGATGGGCTTCATCGGCATGGGCAACAACCCCATGGTGGGCGCGACCGTCGCGGTCGCCGTTGCCGTGGCGGAGAGCCGGAAGTAAGGAAAACCGCGGGTCCTCGCAACCTGATACAGCAAATAAAAGCACCCGATTCCAACTGGAATCGGGTGCTTTTGGCTGTTTGCCCACGTCCTGCCCACGCTTTCTGAGGATGTGGGCAACTTTGATTAGGAATACAGGGCTTTTAATTTGGATTGGAAGTCCCGCTCCATCGTTTCGGTCACATGATCCGTATAATGCTCCGTCATCTCGATATTCGTATGTCCTAACCGTTTCTGGATGATGGCAAGAGGAACACCGGCCTCCAACAGGGCGGTTGCATGGGTGTGTCTGAGTGAGTGAAAATCCCAGTCAGCGGAAATGACCGGCATATCTTGCTTATAAGTACCGTGGATGATCCTCCCAACGTGCTGTAAAATGCGTGGCTGAATGAATTCGCCATTCTCCCGTGTCATCACCATATAAACGGGTGCTCCGATGGGATCTGTCGAGAGGATTCCTTCATCCATAATACTATCCTCGGCAGTATTCAAAATAGTCATTTGAGTATAGACGTCATCGTAGTAAGCGCGGGCGCGTGTCTGTTTGTCCTTCTCGCGTTGAAGGACAAGCGCCGTATCTG
>JALCRQ010000053.1 GCA_022652655.1 Oscillibacter sp.
GCCCCGGTCTGCACGTTTCCATCTTCGATGCCCCCTCACGGGGGCATGACTTGAAACCACCAGGCCGTCCCAATGCTTGACTGGCCGCTCCTCGAGATGCCCCCTCACGGGGGCATGACTTGAAACTTATCGCAATCATGAACTCATTGAACAAAAAGTTTTGATGCCCCCTCACGGGGGCATGACTTGAAACGTGAAGGATCGGGATTACCATGCTTACGATACTGATGCCCCCTCACGGGGGCATGACTTGAAACTGACAGTCGATAGATAGGCAGACAACTAATTGAAGATGCCCCCTCACGGGGGCATGACTTGAAACTGTGCTTGTCACTTCTTTTACGCTTGTTGTACCTGTTGATGCCCCCTCACGGGGGCATGACTTGAAACGTTCATGGCCCAGAACTTCATGCCGTTGGAGTAGTGATGCCCCCTCACGGGGGCATGACTTGAAACCTGCCGTGCAAGGTGGGAGACACGGTGTATACCTGATGCCCCCTCACGGGGGCATGACTTGAAACTTCCTCCGCAGTGTGGGCACGGAAGAAGCTTTTCTGATGCCCCCTCACGGGGGCATGACTTGAAACTTATCGCTTTTATCGGATTGAAAAACCTTAACCGTGATGCCCCCTCACGGGGGCATGACTTGAAACTTTGTCGTTGGGATTCACTTGAAACTTCCTCTAATTGATGCCCCCTCACGGGGGCATGACTTGAAACTGGTGGTAATAAGCTCTGCCTCCGGGATGAGGTGTATATCGGCAATCTGGTGCAGGCAAAATACAAGAGCGTCTCCTACCGCAGTAAGAAAATGGCTCCCAACGACAAGGACCGGTGGACCGTGATTGAACACGCCCACGAGGCCATCATCTCCGACGAGCAGTTCGCCGCGGTGCATGACCGCCTTGCTCTGCACCCGCGGGTTTCTCGTCAGAAAGGCATCGCGCACTTTCTGTCCGGCCTTGTGTTCTGCGGTTCCTGCGGCCGCAGAATGACCCGCTGTACCTCGGGTGGCCACGCCCGCTGGCGCTGTCCCACCCGAACCTACGCGCCTGACAAATGCCAGTGTCCGTCCTTTTCTGAAAAGAGCCTCTGTGAAATCGTCCTTGAGGAGGTTCAAAAACAGGTGGCGGGGCTGGTGGACGCAAGAGACGCCATCGAAAGCGCCCGGAAAGGTCAGCGGGGTGTTTCCGCAGCCAATGAATATAAACTTGCTCTCACCCGCGCTGAGCAGGAAAAAGTCAGGCTGAAGGACGCAAAATTCCAGCTTTACGACAGCCTGCAGAGCGGCGTCATCGACCAGGCGGAGTACCGGCAGTTCAAGGCACAGTATCAGGAAAAGGTGGCCGAACAGGACCGACAGATCACTATGTTACATACCGATCTGGACGCACTGAAAGCGGCGCGGAAATCCGACGATGAGTTCGTAAAGTTTTTCAGTGACTGCGGAAATATCCAAACGCTGGACCGTGCGGTCGTCTCACAGCTTATTGACCGCATTGTGATTCTGGACGCCTCCCATGTGGAGATCTACTTTAAGTTCTCGGGTGCCAGCAATAAAATCCCCGGTTTTGCAAAAAAAACGGAAGAACATCAAACTTCAACCTGTGGGTGACTGCACAGCCCCGTGTATTGAGCGGTGTCAGTTTAGCACCCGGAACCCAGCAGGAACCAAGAGCCGCACGCCGGTCGCATCTATCAGACTTCCGTCTGACAGGTTTAACCGTGTGCGGCTCTATTTCTTAAAATGCCTCCGAATATCACATGGAGAAAACGTGCCAGCGGCTTCCATTCCTATGAGTGGGGCTACACTTACGGCCCGCCCATGGCGGTGGCGCCGCTGCCCAATGTCCGGGCGGTGCTGGACTATGCCGTGACGGAGATCCCCCGCTCAAAAATTCTTCTGGGCGTTCCCAACTACGGCTACGACTGGCCCCTCCCCTTTGTTCAGAGCACCACCCGGGCGCAGTCCATCTCCAACCAGCGGGGCATCGAGCTGGCCATCCGCTACGGAATCCCCATCCAGTTCGACGAAACCGCTCAATCGCCGCATTTCGACTACACCGACGCCCTGGGGACGGAGCACACCGTCTGGTTTGAGGACGCGCGCAGTATGGACGCCAAGCTCCGGCTCATCGCAGAGTACGGACTGCTGGGCGCAGGCTACTGGAATCTCATGCGCCCCTTTTCCCAGACCTGGCTGGTACTGGCGTCGCTGTTCGACATCGTTTTCCCGACTTAGGCGCGAAATCAACCGCTCCCCCGGGGCCGTCTCCGGATACAGATCCGGAGGCAGCCCCGCGGCGCTTATTTGCCCTTCTCTCCGCGGGAGGCCAGGTACGCGGAGAGGTTCCAGCTCTCCCAGCTGCGGCACTCCGCCGCTGCGCGCTGCCTGCCCTCCTCCAGCAGAAGGCGGAACTGCGCCTGTCCCATCACGCCGCCGGGCACGTACACCCTGCTCTCCTTGCCTGTGTCCAGTTTTGAAAGCGGCCCCAGGGCGCCAAAGCCCAGATCGCCCGCCGTGAGGTAGGCCACATCCACCGCGGCGCTGCGGCCGTCCAGATACCGGCTGACGCTGTCCCGGGCCACCATGGCGCTCACCGGCACACAGCTGACGGCAGCCCAGCCGATGAGCGCCGCCAGAAACGCCGTCCGGCAGAAGCGGAAGGTGGGCCGCCACACGGCGGCCAGCGCCGCCGCGAGGAAAATCCCCATCATAGCCATGCCCCAGTAGGTCATGGCGCGTTTAAAGGAGAGACCGTAGGCATGGACGTAAAGGCTCATCCGCCACGCCGCCGAGGCCAGCAGCGCCAGGCTCTCCGCTGTGAGCAGCGTCGCCAGGGGCCGGAGGGCGCCGCGCCCGCCGTTCTTCCGGGCGCTCCAGTGCAGCGCCGCCAGCGTCACCGTCAGGTTCACCGCCGTGACGCCCACCATCTGGAAAAATCCGCTGCGCGCCCAATCCGCGTAGGAGATTCCCCGCCGGGCGAGATACGCCGCGCCTCCGGCCAGACCCGCTCCCTGCACCGCCAGAAACAGCAGATACAGAAGATCCAGCGCCGCCAGGAGAATGAGAAACGGCAGCGCGTCAGCGGTCTTCTTAGGCCTCTCCGGCTTCGCCTCCCGCTCCCTGGGATACCGCAGCGACCAGAGCAGGCCAAAGGCAAACGGCGTCAGCCCCAATCCCAGAAGAACGCGGATGAGCCCCTCCGTCAGATGTGCGCGGCAGAAATCCAGAAACGACTGTGTCACACTGGCAAAAAGCGCGTCAGCGGACGCCAGCACCGGCAGCAGAATCCCCACCAGCACCGCCGCGCCCAATATCCCCAGCGCACCGGCCCAGATCCGTTTCCCCCGCCGCTTTTTTCCCGCGGCGGCGGCACCCGCCGCGCCCAGAGAGCCGAACAGTCCCCGGAACAAAAGTCCCGCCCGCTCCCAGAGCATGGACGGATCCCACCAGGGCCGCCGGGCCGTTCCGGCCAGCGCAAAGAGATGGATCGGCACCAGCACCGCCAGCGCCTCCAGATTCCAGATCCGAAAATACCAGTTGGACTGAACGGTGAAGGACGCCGCCAGCAGCACGTTCACCGCCAGCAGAAACTGCCCCTCCCCCCGGCGAAAGCAGCCGGGGCCCAGCGCCGCCGCCGTCAGGGCATACCAGGCCAGCACCGTCACGGTGACGCCCAGTCCGGGCGATGAAAAGAGCACCGTGTCCACAGCAAGAATACAAACTGCCAGCGTCGCCGCCAGCAGCATTCGGTTTTTTCCGCTGCTTTCCGTAATTTTTTCCGGATTTTCGGCGCACTTTACCAGCCCTGCCTCCGGCAGGGCGTTTTTCGCGTCTTCCATATCAAATTCTCCTTTTTACGCGTCCTTCAAGGGCGCACAGTATTTCAAACTGACCGCCGCTCTCACGGCACATCCGCCTCATCCGGAGCGTACTCCAAAATGTCCCCGGGCTGGCACTCCAGTGCGGCGCAGACGGCCTCCAGCGTGGAAAACCGAATGGCCCGGGCCTTGTTGTTCTTCAGAATGGACAGATTTGCCAGCGTGAGATCCACCCGGGCGGCCAGCTCGCTGAGCGTCATCTTCCGCCGGGCCATCATCACGTCCAGATTCACTACAATCATGGCGGCCTCCTCAGATCGTCAGGTCGTTTTCGGCCTTGATCTCCGCCGCCCGGCGGAACAGGGCCGACATCACCAGACATAAAAGCCCCGCCATGGCGAAAACGGGCACAAAAAGCGCGTTATAGGTCAGCAGCGGATGAACGGAGCGATACGTGACCAGCCCCCAGACCACCCGCAGCGCCGCGGCGCCCGAAATCAAAAACGCGGATACGGCGGCACGGCGCAGGCTGACGGCGTTGTCCATGCAGAACGGCTCCCCGGCAATGACGGTGTCCAGCACGCGCCGGGCCTGCCGCAGCACCACCGCCGTGCAGCAGCCGCAAAAGCAGAGAAACAGCGCCAGCACCAGATGGTAGGCGTCCAGCGCGGAGCGCCCCGCCTCCTCGTGCAGCCGGCTTACGGCAAAGGGCACCGCCGGAATGGCCGCCAAATTGCACACAAACGTCACATCTACCAGGACTTTCAAAATGCGGGCAATTCCCCGCGCAGAATGATGTTCCATATGATCTTCCTCCTGTTCCGTATCTTACTTCGTTTGTTATTGTTTGTCAATTCTTTTTTATCGTTTTTCAATAAATTTTTGTGCGAGTGGGCCGCTCTCCGCGGCTCTTTCCCGAAAAGGCGCGGAAAAAGGCGGGACGGGCAGCCTGATTTGGCTGCCCGTCCCGCCGCACGCATGCAAGAATAGGAGAGGGAAAAGTTACAGATATCAAATTGATCTGACAAAAATTATGATACCTGAACCGTTTCAGAAAGTCAACAGCCCACGGACAGGGTTCACAGTTTGTTTACAGCAAAGCGGCCCCTTTCCGGAACGCCCGCTAAATTGTCATTATTTGTTTCTCCTTTTTCAATGAGAGGCTGATATAATCATTATGACAATATTCGACAAAAGGGGACTTCACTATGCGTCGTTTTATCTCTCTGCTGCTGGCGTCACTGCTGACGCTCTCTCTGGCCTCCTGCGGAAAATCCGCGGCGGGAGCGGGCTCGCCGGCAGCTTCCGGCCCTCCTGCCAGCTCGGCGGAGCCGGTGAAGCAGGATTCACCCACCTCCCACTCCGGAGATGAGGATGCCAAGCCCTTTGACCGGGACTCCGTCACATGGGTCGACTGGACCGGCACCGTGGAGCATCTTTTTTTCCATCCGGTGGTGGCCTACCCCCAGCTGGCCTTTGACGGAGACGCCCAGGCCAACGGCATCGACGATTTTATGGTCACGGCGGACGAATACCGGAAGATCCTCCAGAGCTGCTATGACAAGGGCTATGTTCTGGTGGACATCAATCAGGTCTGGAACGAGAGCAAGGACGCGGCGGGAAATCCCGTGATGGTCCGCAGCGAGCTAAAGGTGCCGGAGGGAAAAAAGCCCCTGGTGCTCTCCTTTGACGATGTGAACTACTACCCCTACATGCTGGAAAACGGCTTCACCTATAAGCTGGTGGTAGGGGATAACGGTCAGATCTGGAGCTACGGGAAGGACCCCCAGGGCAGCGACGTATACTCCCAGGAGCTGGACGCCGTTACCATTCTGGATCAATTCTGCCGGGCACATCCGGACTTTACCCCGTACGGCGCCAGAGGCTGCCTGTCCCTGACAGGCTACTGCGGCATCCTGGGCTACCGCACCCAGACGGAGAAGGAGGATTCCTCCGCCGCCCACGAGGCCAACCGGCAAAAGGAGATCGAGGCGGTGAAGCCCGTCATTCAGGCGCTGAAGGACGAGGGCTGGACCTTTGGCTCCCACACCTGGGGCCATATCCGCCTGGGCACCAAGCCCCTGGCCACAGTGCAGGCCGACACGAAAAAATGGGCCGACGAGGTGGGCTCCCTGGTGGGCCCCACCAAGATTCTCTTTTATCCCCACGGAGAGCGGCCGGACGGCGACGACTGGAAAAAGACGGGGCCGGTGTTTCAATACCTCCAGGCCCAGGGGTTCCGCGTCTTTTGCTCCGTGGGCGTGGAGAGCTTCAGCTACATCAAAAAGGACATTCCCGCCGTGATCTGCGACCGGCTGCATCCCGACGGAACCACCCTGCGCCACTCCCGGCAGCGGTATCTGCAATTTTACGACGCAAAGGACATCATCGACCTCTCCGTGCGGCCCCAGCGCGAGGTGAGCTGGAGCTAAGGCACGCCGAACCCCATAATTTTGTCAGTCAGGGGGAATCACTGTGACACTGGACGAATTGAAGGACGCCGCCGTATCCATGCTGGACCGGGCCCACTGCCCCTACTCGCATTTTCCCGTGGGGGCCGCGCTGGAGTGCGCCGACGGCTCGGTCTACACCGGCTGCAATATTGAAAACGCCTCCTACCCCGTGGGTCTGTGCGCCGAGCGGACAGCCATGGCCAAGGCGGTCAGCTGCGGACAGCGGGATTTCGTCCGCCTGGTGATTGCCGGGCGGAGCGGCGAATTCTGCGTGCCCTGCGGCATGTGCCGGCAGTTTCTGGCCGAATTTGCGCCGGAGCTTTCGATCATCTGCCTCAACGGCAGCGGTGAGGCGGAGACATTCCGTCTGTCGGAGCTTCTGCCCCACAGCTTCGGCGGCAGCCAGCTGGACGGAGTAAAGCCCTGAGGCGGGCCCTGTAAATAGAGAAACAGGGAGGCACGGATGTGCCTCCCTGTTTTTTTCGTATTCAGCGGCCGCCGCCCCGGCCTCCGCCGAAACCGCCGCCGAAGGAGCCGCCCCCTCCGAAGCCGCCCCGGCCTCCGCCGAAGCCGCCGCCGAAGGAACCGCCGCCTCCAAAACCGCCCCGGCCTCCGCCGAAACCGCCGCCGAAGGAGCCTCCGCCCCCGAAACCGCCCCTTCCGCCGAAGTTTCCGCCGCCAAAGGGGCCGGAGGGCGGCCTGCGCCCGCCGCCGGGGCCTCTGGGGCCGGGATCGTGATAGTGGGGACGCGGCGGACGGGGCCGCCACCAGCTGTGGCCCCAGAAAACGGGATAGTACCACACGGTGGGAATCCCCATGCCGGGCCGCAGGTACCGCCGGCGGTACCTGCTCCACCGGAAGGCGTCCAGAATCATCCAGACGACCATTCCCACCGCCACCAGCGCCAGGAACTCTCCCACGACGCTGCCCAGGGACGGCTCCACATAGCCCACGGTCTGGGTATAGTATCCGTCGCCCGCGGAGAAATTCTCCCGAACCGCGGGGATATAGTTCTCCTCGATGCGGACGCCGTAGTGCTGCGCAAACCAGTCGATGTACGCGTCAAAGGTCTTGCGCACACCCGCGTCGTACAGCCCCAGGGCAAAATCGTCCTCCAGGTTGACCCGCATGAGGGAGGTCATCTCGTCACCGTAGCTGGACAGGCCGTCGCCGCCCTCCACCCAGTAGTCGCCGGTGAGGCCGTTCTGCGCCACGTTGTCCAGCGCCAGCAGGATGACAAGGCCGTTATCCCGATCCGCGTCTCCCAGCTGATACCGGTTGCCCAGCTCCCGGGCAAAGGTCTGCATGTCCGTTCCGTCCGTGGTCTTCACCACGTCCACCAGAATCTGCGCCCCGGTCTGGGCGAAAAGCGAGGCGTTCATGGCGTCGATGTGCTTCATGGTCTCGTCGGAGAGAACGCCGGCGTAATCATAGGCATAGGTGTAGGATCCGACGACCTTGGTGGAGGGTTTGACGCTCAGATCCGGTTTTTTGACCTGCCCGACCAGGAGACCGCCTGCGATGGCCAAAACCAGCACAATCGCAGCCACGCTCCTCTTTTGAAAAAATTTCATGGTATGTGTCCCTTTCTCATCAGAGCGGAACCGCCGCCCGCAAATGAGGCGCCGCACCGCCAACGCGGAACCGGCGCGCGGTCTTTTTTACTGATGCAGCTCCATCAGCTTCTGACGGAGCTCCCCTTCGATCTTTCCCAGCTCGGCCTCGGCAGCCTGCCGCTTGGCCGCGCCCTCGCGCTGAATGTTCAGCACCTCGTCCAGCGTGGAGATCAGCTGCTCGTTGGTGTGCTGCAGCGTCTCAATGTCCACAATGCTGCGCTCGGACTCCCTGGCCGTGGCCACAGTGCCCATTTTCAGCATATCCGCGTTCTTCTTCAAAAGCTCGTTGGTCATATTGGTCACGGCGCCCTGGGCGGCCATGGCCTGCCGGCTGTGCTCCATTCCCAAAGCCAGCACCATCTGGGATTTCCACAGCGGAATCGTATTCACCAGCGAGGACTGGATCTTCTCCACCATCAGTGTGTCGTTATTCTGCAAAAGGCGGGTCTGGGGGCCCATCTGAATGGAGATCATCCGGGTGAGCTCCAGGTCGTGGAGCTTCTTTTCAAACCGTTCGCACATCTGCACCAGATCGTTATAGCGCTGAGCGTCCTCCTGGGCGCCGGTGGCCTCCGCTTTTTTCCGCAGCTCCTCCAGCTCTCCCGCCCGGACTTCCTTCAGCCGCTTTTTTCCCGCCAGAATGTACATGGTCAGTTCCTTGTAATACTTGAGATTCAGCTCATACATCTGATCGAACATGGCCACGTCCTTCAAAAGTGTGACCTGATGGGACTCCAGCTCCTGGGAAATCTTGTCCACATTCGTCTCGACTTTGGAATACTGCGCTTTCATCGTCTCCAGCTTGTTCCCGGTTTTCTTGAACCAGCCTGCGATTCCCTTTTTCTCCTCCTCCTGGCCGAACTCCCGAAGCTGCACCACCAGATCGCTCAGGGATTTGCCCACCTCGCCCAGGTCTTTGGTCCGCACGGAATTCAGCGCGCTTTCGGAAAAGCCCGCCACGTTCTTCTGCGCGGCGGCGCCGTACTGCAAAATCAGGTTGGAATCGCTGAGGTCGATCTTCCTGGAAAATTCGTCCACCGCTTTTTTCTCCTCGTCGCTGAGGAGCTTTTCATCCATCTCCACCGGCACGGCTTCGGGCTTGGGTGCCTGCGCCTGGGGCGCCGCAGGAGCGGCCGTGCCGTCCAGCGTCAGCTCCGGAACGGCTTCCGCCGCCGCCGTTTCCGTGGGGTTCAGCGTCAGTTCGGGCATTTTGTTCTGATCGTCGGTCATGGTTGTTTCCTCCGTCCGTCATTTGTGTTTTTCTGATTGTTCTCCCGCCGCCAGTACCGGCACGTGCCAACGGCCGGCGCTGCCCGCCAGGTTCAGCGGCCGCTGCTCTCCCCGCAATCGCTACACCTGCAGCTTAATATCTCCCCCGTCGTCCTTGGGAGAGGTCTGGGCGTGCATCTGCTCTCCGGTCAGGCCCTCCCGGGCCATCAGATTTTCCAGCACCGTGATGTCGGTGGAGATATCCAGCGCAGAATCGCCGAAAAGCGCGTCCAGCTGTTTTTCAAACGCCTGAACGATGGTCTTCATCATCCCCGCCACCTTTTTCATGGTGGTGTCGATGTTCTCTCCGGAAATCCCCGCCGCGCTGGCCCGGTCGTAGGCGTTGAGCAGCTTCAGCGTGGTGGGCAGGTAGTAGTCCATGAAGCGGCGGATCTGGGGCAGCTTTTTGGGCTCCGCCTTCACCTGCTCAAAGATCTTTTCGGACACCTGCTCCAGCCGCACAATATCGGCGGAGATCTCCGGGTCGGCGATGTTGCCGTCCAGCCGCTTCATCTCCGCGATGGCAAGGCGGCCGTCCTTCAGCATCTTGTCCAGCTCCGGATTGCCGGTGGGCTTCTCCTCTTTTTCCTTCGCCGGCTTTGCCTCTGCCTGGGGTCTCCCCGTGTTCCTGCACAGCAGGCTCACCGCCGTGAAAACCACCGCGGATACGGCAGCCGCCACGGCAAAATGGGATACGCGGTAGAGCGGAAAAAACAGCGCGTATGCAACAAAGACCGCCGCGGCCGCATAAAACGGAGCCACGGGTTTGCGTTCAGTCATCATAAGGCCTCCTTGGATCGGTTGTAAAGTTCCTGAATTGATTTATTATAGCGCTTTCCTCTCTCCGGGTCAAGAGAGCCTCAGCCGGGCCACGGCGGCGGCGGGAACGGTGGGAATGCCGTACTGCCCGGTGACCGGATCCCGAAAGAGAGCCAGCATGGGCGGATGGAACGTGCACCACACAAAGGCAAATACCAGCGCCCACAAAACGGCAACGCCCAGAATCTGCCAGATCCCCGCGCTCAGGGAGCCCCGTTGCAGTCCCCGGGCGTCCAGCAGAAAGATCAGCGCGTCCGCCGCCAGAAACAGGGCCAGATCCGCCCAGAGCACATCCCGGCCCAGGATGCCGGTGTAGGTGTAAAAACCCACCGGGATCAGCGCCGCGCCGGCCAGAATGGAAAAGCTCCTGACGGCCGGAAAATTGGGATAGCTCCGGCCCTGAACGCAGAACTGCACGGCGGAAAACAGGAGCGCCGGCAAAACCAGAATCTTCATGTGCTCCCAGGTGGACTCGTTGACAGCGGAAAAGGCGGCGGCAACCCGGTTGCCGCCGCTCCAGCCGTATAGAAAATGCAGCAGCGCCCCGACGCCTGCCGTAAAAATAAATCCCGCCAGTTCCCAGTATCGCAGTTTTTTCCCCATGGCAGTCCCCTCCTGCTTTCAACTCGCTCACCGCTATTGTATGCAGCAGTCCGCGGTTCTAAAGCCGAAAGGGCGGCATTTTTTACTGTGCCCTGAAAGTCGGGATCAAAAGCTCCGGCAGCTGGTCAGTCACCTCAAAGCATCCCCCGGGCAGCGTCCGGACGGAGCCGGAGCAGAACTGCTCCGCAAACCGCTCCAGCCCGCCCACATTGGGAAGGCCGTACGGCGCGTGGCGGTAGTGCATGGGCACCGCGCAGCGGGGCCGAAGCTGCCGCACCACCTCCCGGGCCTCCTCCGGGCCGATGGTATACACGCCGCCCACCGGAATCAGCAGCACATCCACCGGGCCGATTTCCCGCACCTGCTCCCGACTGAGCAGGTGGCCCAGATCTCCCAGATGGCAGACTGTCTGCCCGCCCGCCGTAAAACAGCGGATGGTGTTTTCGCCCCGGAGGGCGCCGCCGCGGTCATCGTGGAAGGAGGCAGTCTCCCGGACGGTGAAGGGGCTGGGCACTGGGGGCAGCAGCGTCACCGCAGCGCGGCAGCTGTGGTCAAAATGCTCATGGCTGCAAAACACCCCGTGGGCGGAGACGTGCAGAGGCGGATACCCCTCCACTCCCTCATAGGGGTCGATCACGATCCGGCAGCCGTCCTGCTCCAGCAAAAAGCAGGCGTGTCCAAGCCATGTCACAGTCATATTCTCACGCTCCCAAAAAAAGATTGAAACGACGCGGCGTTCTCACGCCTGATTATACGGCCTGCGGACGGATTTGTCATCCGTTTTCCGCGCTCCGCAGGCGGAGGCACAGTCCGCCCCGGGAGGGAATGTGCCTCCGCCCCGTTGCGTTCCCGGAAAAAATGGGGTAAAATTGGAACAGAAACAGCCGCTTTTCATCCTGTGCGCAAAACGATCTCAAATTGGAGGGAATGTCCCATGACTTATCAGGAGATTCTGGAGCGGGCCCGCACCTGTATCGGGCCGTACTGCAAGGCCTGTCCCGTCTGCAACGGCCTGGCCTGCAAAAACGCCGTGCCCGGCCCCGGGGCCAAGGGGATCGGCACCGGATTTATCCGCAACTATCAGAAATGGCAGGAGCTGTGCGTCAACATGGACACCATCTGCGCGGGCGGGCCTGCGGACACCACGCTCTCCCTCTTTGGCCAGACCTTCGCGCTGCCCGTGTTCGCCTCCCCGGTAGGCGCGCTGACCCTGCACTACGGCGACAAGCTGAACGATCTGGAATACAATGAGCTTCTGGTGTCCGCCTGCGCGGAAAACGGCATTGCGGCATTCACCGGCGACGGGACGAATCCCGCCGTGATGGAGGGCGCGGTGCAGGCCATTGAGAAAAATCACGGCCACGGCGTGCCCACCGTCAAACCCTGGAACATGGAGACGGTGGAGCAGAAAATGGCCCTGGTCCGCCGGGCGGAGCCCTTTGCCGTGGCCATGGACATCGACGCCGCCGGTCTTCCGTTTCTCAAGAACATGACGCCGCCCGCCGGCAGCAAAACGGTGGAGGAGCTGAAAACCATTGCCGGCTGGGCCGGAAAGCCCTTTATCCTCAAGGGGATTATGACGGTAAACGGCGCAGAAAAAGCGCTGGAGGCCGGGGCGTCCGGCATTGTGGTTTCCAACCACGGCGGTCGGGTGCTGGATCAGTGCCCCGCCACCGCCGAGGTGCTGCCGGAGATCGCGGACGCGGTGGGCGGCAAGCTCACCATCTTTGTGGACGGCGGAATCCGCACGGGCATGGACATATTCAAGGCGCTGGCCCTAGGCGCGGACGCGGTTCTCATCGCCCGCCCCTTTGTGACGATGGTCTACGGCGGCGGCGCGGAGGGCGTCCGGGTCTACGTGGACAAGCTGCGGGCGGAGCTGGCCGACACCATGGCCATGTGCGGCGCCCACAAGCTGAGCGAGATCAGCCGCTCCATGATCTTCCGGGCCTGAGCCCGCGGGGCGCTTGGGGTAAAATTTGGGAGGGGCTCTCCGGCGCTGCG
>JALCRQ010000054.1 GCA_022652655.1 Oscillibacter sp.
CGTTTTTTTATCGGAGAGCGGAGTCGAACGGAAAGGGGAACGGTCAGAAAACATGAAAAGCAGTCACGATTATCTGATCGTTACCAACAACCCCCTGGTGGCGCGTTGCATGGGCGGCGCCTATCAGATTCAATTTTTCGAGGGGCTCTCCTACCGGGAGATTCTGGTGAAGGTGCGGGATCTTGTCTACGCGGGCCACACGCTTTATACCCACCCTCTGGCGGGCAGCGTCAAGCCCAACGAGACGCCCTACCGTTCCGTGCTGATTTCACTTACGCCCCATACCATGGCGTTTGACCAGGCGGAAATGATCTCCAACAGCATCGAGGCGTTTGACAAGTTTACGCCCCGGAACCGCACCCTTTCGGAAAAAGTGCTGCGCGACTTTCAACTGATTGACTATACCCTGCTGGCCGGTGCCTTGGATTTCGACGCCGCGGCGGGTCTTAGTAAGGAACCAAATTATCATGAATGAAGGAGGAGGTGTTCGCTTTGAAATTGGAACTTGGCTTTATTCAGATTAAAGACATTCAATTTTCAAAGGAATGCAAGGTGGAAAACGGAACACTTTACGTCAATGCCGATGAGGTAAAGGCGTTTGTGTTCCAGGATGACGATGTCAAGGCCTGCGTCAAGGAAGCGTGCTTTGATATTGCCAGACCCGGTGAGAGCGTCCGCATTACCCCGGTGAAGGACGTTATCGAGCCGCGTGTGAAGGTTGAGGGCCCCGGAGGAGAATTCCCCGGCGTCATCGCCAAAGTTGACACCGTCGGCACCGGCAAGACCCATGTTCTGCGCGGCATGGCAGTAGTCACCGCCGGAAAGATCGTCGGCTTCCAGGAGGGCGTCATCGACATGACCGGCCCCGGCGCCGACTATACCCCGTTCTCCAAGCTTTTGAACCTGGTCATGGTGTGCACGCCCGTCGACGGCGTGAAGCAGCATGAGTACGAGCATGCCGTGCGGATCGCCGGCCTGCGCGCCGCCACGTTCATCGGTGAGCTGGGCCGCAATGTCCAGCCCGACGAGACCAAAGATTTCGAGACCTACGGCATCAAAGAGGGAATGGAGAAATTCCCAAATCTGCCCCGCGTGGCCTATGTGCACATGCTGCAGAGCCAGGGCCTGCTCCACGACACCTATGTTTACGGCGTGGATGCCAAGCGCAGCCTGACCACCATCATCAACCCCACGGAGACGATGGACGGCGCCATCATCAGCGGCAACTGCGTGTCCGCCTGCGACAAGAACACCACCTACCATCACCAGAACAACCCCGTGGTGGCCGATCTGTTCGCGCAGCACGGCAAGACCCTGAACTATGTGTGCAACATCATCACCAACGAGAACGTGTACCTGGCTGACAAGCAGCGTTCTTCCGACTGGTCGGCCAAGCTGTGCCGCCTGCTGGATCTGGACGGCGTCATCGTCTCCCAGGAGGGCTTCGGCAACCCCGATACCGACCTTATCATGAACACCAAGAAGATTGAGCAGGTCGGCGTCAAGACCACCATCATCACCGACGAATACGCCGGCCAGGACGGCAAGTCCCAGTCTCTGGCTGACGCCGATCCTCTGGCTGACGCTGTGGTTACCGGCGGCAACGCCAATATGCCCGTCGTTCTGCCGAAGATGGACAAGGTCATCGGCACACTGGATTATGTGGACAAGATCGCCGGCGGCCACGCTGGCTCTCTGCGTCCCGACGGCACCATCGAGGCGGAGCTGCAGGTGATTACCGGCGCCACCAACGAGATGGGCTTCAACTGCCTGAGCGCAAGATAAGGAAAGGAGGACATCGGGCATAATGAGTTATCGTGTTGTTCATTATATCAACCAATTCTTCGCCAACATCGGCGGCGAGGAAATGGCGCATGTGCCTCCCGAACTGCGGGAAGGCCATGTAGGCCCCGGCCTGGCCTTCAATCAGGCCTGGAAGGGCGAGGCGGAGATCGTGCAGACCATCGTCTGCGGCGACTCTTATTACGCCGAGCATGAGAAGGACGCCAAGGCTAAGGTTATGGAGTGGGTCAAGGCTGCGAAGCCGGATCTGTTCATCGCCGGCCCCGCGTTCAACGCCGGCCGTTACGGCTATGCGTGCGCCAATGTCTGCAAGGCTGTCCAGGAGGAACTGGGCATTCCCGTGCTGACCGGCATGTATGTTGAGAACCCCGGCGCCGATCTCAAGGACAAGGTGCTGATGGTTTCCACCACCAACAGCGCGGCGGGCATGCGCAAGGCTGCCCCCACCATGGCCAAGCTGGCCATGAAGCTGATGAAGGGCGAGAAGATCGGCGCTTCCTGCGAAGAGGGCTATATGCCCAACGGCATCCGCGTCAACTTCTTTGAGAAGGAGCGCGGCTCCAAGCGCGCTGTGGATATGCTGCTGAACAAGCTGGCTGACAAGCCGTTTGTCACTGAGTATCCCATGCCCACCTTCGACCGCGTCGCCCCCAACCCCCCCGTCAAGGATCTGAGCAAGGCGACCATCGCCCTGTGCACCTCCGGCGGCATCGTTCCCAAGGGCAACCCCGATCACATCGAGTCCTCCTCTGCATCTCACTACGGTGAGTATTGCCTCAAGGGCGTCGACAAGCTGACCGAGGCCACCTATGAGACGGCCCACGGCGGCTATGATCCGGTCTATGCCAACGAGGATCCCAACCGCGTCCTTCCCGTGGACGTGATGCGCGAGTTCGAAAAAGAAGGCAAGATCGGCAAGCTGCACGAGTTCTTCTATACGACGGTCGGCAACGGCACCGCTGTCGCATCTGCAAAGAAATTTGCCGCAGAATACGCGAAGAAACTGGTGGCGGCCGGCGTGGACGGCGTCATCATGACCAGCACGTGAGGGACCTGCACGCGTTGCGGTGCAACGATGGTTAAAGAGATCGAAAGAGCTGGCCTGCCTGTGGTTCACATGTGCACGGTCACCCCGATTTCCATGACGGTCGGCGCGAACAGAATTGTTCCGACCATTGCAATTCCCCACCCCCTGGGCAACCCCGCCCTTACTCACGAGGAAGAGTATGCCCTCCGCAAGAAACTGGTCACCCGCGCTCTGGAAGCATTGACCACCGACGTGAAGGACCAGACGATTTTCGAGGTTTGATTTTTCAGCGGGCTTCCCGCGCGGCGCATTGACGCCGCGCGGGACTGCCCCCGATTAGGAGTGTCAATTTATGAGCAAACTTTATGATGTGATCGTATTAGGCGCCGGCCCCTCCGGACTGGCAGCAGGACTGTATGCGGGACGCAGCAGACTCTCCACTCTGATTGTTGAGAAGGGTCAGGACGGCGGCCAGATCGCAATCACCAATGAAATCGAAAATTATCCTGGCGGTGTGGTCGGAGATTCCGGTCCCAGTCTGATCGCGCGTATGACCGAACAGACCAAGAAGTTCGGCGCTGAGCGCGTCAGCGACGTAATCAAGAGCGTGGATTTTTCCGGCGATGTCAAGAAGCTGGTAGGCGCCAAGGGCGAATATGAGGCCAGATGCGTCATTCTCGCCACGGGCGCGTTCCCCCGGCCCATCGGCTGCAAGAACGAGGCCAAGTATGTCGGCAAGGGCATTTCCTTCTGCGCGACCTGTGATGCTTCGTTTTTCGAGGATTTTGAGGTGTACGTGGTCGGCGGCGGCGATGCTGCTGTGGAAGAGGCCATGTACCTCACGAAGTTCGCCCGGAAGGTGACAATCATTCACCGCCGGGACGAGCTGCGGGCCGCAAAGTCCATTCAGGAGAAGGCGTTCAAGAATCCGAAGATGAACTTCATGTGGAACAGCGTGGTGGACGAGGTCGACGGCGACGAGATCCTGTCCAGCATGGTCGTGAAGAACACCAAGACCGGCGAATTGACCACCATCAAGGCGGATCCGGACGACGGCATGTTCGGCCTGTTCGGCTTCATCGGTCTGCTGCCCAACTCTCACCTCTTTGAGGGGATCATCGACATGGATGAGAAGGGCTACATCAAGACGGATGACAACATGCACACCAATATCCCCGGTGTCTATGCCGCCGGCGACATTCGGATCAAGAGCCTGCGTCAGGTTGTCACAGCCGCGGCTGACGGCGCCATTGCCGCCACCCAGGCTGAAAAATACATTGCTAACTTAAAATAAGGAGGATTCTTGTTATGTCTATGCTGGAAGTGGATAAGACCACCTTTGAAGCAGAAGTGCTGCAGGCGCCCTGCAAGGTCGTTGTGGATTTCTATGGCGACGGCTGCGTGCCCTGTGCCGCTCTGATGCCCCATGTGCATGAGTTCGCCGACAAATACGGCAGCGACAAGCTGAAGTTCTGCGCGCTGAACACCACCAAGGCCCGCCGCCTGGCCATCGGCCAGAAGATCCTGGGCCTGCCCGTGATCGCCGTCTATGAAAACGGCGCCATGATCGATTCCTGCGTTAAGGACGACGCGACCCCCGAGAACGTGGAGAATATGATCAAAAAGTATCTGTAAAAGATACAAAACCCTGATAGTCAGCCGTGAGGCTTACTATAAAATTCGAAAGAAGGAGGAAGAGCCATGGGCGTTTTAGCCGGAAAAAAAGTTGTCATTATCGGCGACCGTGACGGTATTCCCGGACAGGCAATCGAAGCTTGCGCAAAGAGCGCGGGCGCCGATGTCGTGTTCTCCTCGACGGAGTGCTTCGTCTGAACGGCCGCTGGTGCAATGGATCTGGAGAATCAGAAGCGGGTTAAGGAGTTCGCCGAAAAGTATGGCCCCGAGAACGTTGTCGTTCTGCTGGGTGCTGCTGAGGGCGAGGCTGCCGGCCTGGCTGCTGAGACGGTCACCAATGGTGACCCGACTTATGCAGGTCCGTTGACTGGAGTCCAGTTGGGACTCAGGGTTTATCATGTGTGCGAGCCTGAAATCAAGGCAGAGTTTGATCCTGCTGTCTACGAAGAGCAGATCAGCATGATGGAGATGGTTCTGGACGTTGACGATATTGTCAGCGAAATGAGCTCTGTCCGCGATCAGTACTGCAAGTTTAAGTAAGGCGCTGAAAATGCGCAGACGGGAGGGCGGCGGCTTTTGCCGCCGCCCTTGCGCCGTACGCCGCAAATGGATTCTGCGTCGTCATGGATGAGCGCAGATGCTCCGCACACACGCCGCCGCAAATCTGCGGTGATCCATGGCAATGAAATCATTCATAAATGCAGGAAGGACGATTTCTCATGAAAAGTGTAATTAAAGGTACAGGCTACATTCTGGTTCATACCCCCGATATGGTGCTGCACAACGGCACCACCCAGACCACGGAGCGCGTGGTCAACCCCGACGGCGAATATCTCAAGGAACTCCCCAGCCATATCCGCACCTTTGAGCAGGCGCTCAATTACTATCCCAACCAGGTCTACATCGGCAACCTGACGCCGGAGGATCTGGCGGCAGTCCCCCAGCCCTGGCACGACAAGGACTGCCCGGTGAAGGATCGCTGCGGCAAGTACGGCCAGATCATGCCGCAGGAGGAATTCCTGCTGCTGATGCAGGCCTGCGACGTCTTTGAGCTGGTGGAGCTGGACCGGGAGTTTGTCGCCAAGTATAAGCCCCAGCTGGCCGCCAACCCCCTGATGGACGAGACCATTCTGGCCCGCGTCAACGAGGGCAGCGATATTGCCGAAATCACCCGCTTTGTAAACGACGAGCACTCCGAGGGCCTCTATGATCATGACGTTCTGGTGGGCTGCGTCAAGCGCGCTCACGACATCGACGTGAACCTCTCCGCCCATGTTATGCTGGAGAACATCGCGTCCAAGGCTTCCTCCGTCCTGGCTCTGCTGGCCGGCGTTAAGAACGCGGGCATCGACAAGGCGGACGTGGAGTATGTCATCGACTGCGCCGAGGAGGCCTGCGGCGACATGAACCAGCGCGGCGGCGGCAACTTCGCCAAGAGCGCCGCCGAGATCGCCGGTCTGCCCAACGCCACCGGCTCCGACGCCCGCGGCTTCTGCGCGGCTCCTGCTCACGCCATGATCGAGGCAGCCTCCCTGGTGGCCTCCGGCGCCTACAAGACCGTGGTTGTCACGGCCGGCGGCTGCACCGCCAAGCTGGGTATGAACGGCAAGGACCATGTCAAGAAGGGCCTGCCCATCCTGGAGGATATGCTGGGCGGATTTGCCATTGTGGTGAGCCAGGACGACGGCGTGAACCCGTTTATCAACCTGTCCATGCTGGGCCGCCACACGGTGGGCACCGGCTCCGCTCCTCAGGCGGTTATCGGCAGCCTGGTGTGCGATCCCCTGGATCGCGCCGGCCTGAAGATCACCGATATCGACAAGTATTCTCCCGAGATGCAGAACCCCGACATCACCAAGCCCGCCGGCGCAGGCGATGTGCCTCTGGCCAACTACAAGATGATCGCGGCCATGGCCGTCAAGCGCGGCGAGATCGACCGTGCGGCGCTGGCCGAGTTCCCGGTGAAGCACGGCCTCACCGGCTGGGCTCCCACCCAGGGCCACATTCCCTCCGGCGTGCCTGCCATCGGCTTTGCCCGGGACGCCATGCTGGAGAACAAACTGGGCCGCATCATGATCATCGGCAAGGGCTCTTTGTTCCTGGGCCGCATGACCAACCTCTTTGACGGCGTGTCCTTCGTGATTGAGAAGAATGCCGGCAAGGATGACGATTCCGGCGTCAGCGAGGAGCAGGTCAAGGGCATGATTGCCAAGGCCATGAAGGACTTTGCAGCTACGCTGATGGCCCAGGCTGACGCAGAATAAGGGGTGCACCATGAGTAAACTGGAAAAAACCATTGCCAAGACATTTTTGGAGATGGCCCAGGGGCTGGAGAGCGGCTCCTACGGCGTCCGTCCCAAGATCGCTCTGACCGGCATGGGCAGCGAGCATGGTGAGGAAAACGCCATGGCCGCCGCGAAGATGGCCGCCCAGCGGGGCGTAGACGTCTACTACATCGGTTCTCTGGAGGCGGAGGGCATCACCACGGTGCATGTCGCCAACGATGAAGAGGGCCATAAGAAGATGGAGGAGATGGTGGACCACGGCGAGGTCGACGGAGCCGTCACCATGCACTTCCCGTTCCCCATCGGCGTGTCCACCGTGGGCCGTGCGGTGACGCCGGCCAAGGGCCGCCAGATGTTCGTGGCCAACACCACCGGCACCTCCAGCGCGGATCGTATCGAGGGCATGATCAAAAACGCGGTCTACGGCATCATCACCGCCAAGGCCTGCGGCAACGCCCGCCCCACCGTGGGAATCCTGAACGTGGACGGCGCCCGGCAGACTGAGATGGCGCTCAACGAGCTGAAGGCCGGCGGCTATGACTTTGACTGGGCCACCTCCTCCCGTGCCGACGGCGGCGCGGTGATGCGGGGCAACGACGTGCTGGAAGGCACGCCGGACATCATGGTTACCGATTCCCTGACGGGCAACGTGCTCATTAAAATGATGTCCGCCTACAACAGCGGCGGAAGCTATGAGACCACCGGCTTCGGCTACGGCCCCGGCATTGGCAAGGGCTATAAAAAGCTGATCCTGATCATCTCCCGCGCCTCCGGCGCTCCGCTGATCGCCAACGCGCTGGAGTATGCGGCGCAGCTGGTGCGCGGCCGGGTGTTCGAGGTTGCCGAGAAGGAATTTGCGGCGGCGGAGAAGGCCGGTCTCGCCAAGATTCTGGAAGCTCACAAGACGGTGACCAAGGCCGCCGATACGGAGGAGGTCAAGGCGCCTCCCGCGGAGCCCTGCACCGCCAGTATTCCCGGCATTGAGGTCATGGATCTGGAGGACGCTGTCAAGGCCCTGTGGAAGGCCGGCATTTACGCCGAGTCCGGCATGGGCTGCACCGGCCCCCTGGTGATGATGAGCGAGGCAAACCTGGCCAAGTCTCAGGAGATTCTGAAAAAAGCCGGCTATATCGGCTGAAGAGGAGCGGACGGCATGAAAGTCAACGACGTAATCGAAAAGTGCGAGAAGGACCTCAGCTACGATGAGCTGGTTGACCTGGTGGCCAACCATAACCGCCAGATCGATCTGCTTTTTGCGGAGAAAAAGACCGACGGCGACGGCTATCTCTCCTGGGATGCCGAGAACTGGACGTCTGTGGACGGCAAGCGGTTTATCTGCAGCTATTCGCTGCAGGGCCGGGTGCTTTCCGATTTCAGCGGGTACAACAAGTACGACATGAAGGGCGTTTTCCAGCCTGAGAAGGCCAAGGAAATCCGCCTGAACTAAAGCGACTTTCCGCCGGTCGGCCGGCGGGCAAAAAGGACGGGGAGACGGGCCCAGGTTTGGGTTCCGTCTCCCCGTCCTTTTTGCGAAACAGTGTCGATACAGGTTGAAATACGGGGCGGAAAGCCGTAATATGTTCAGCATGGGTTGTTTCATTTTTTCATAAAGCGCGGCCGCATGCCCTGGGGCGGCCCTCCCGGCAGCGGCCGGAAAAAGCGCGTCATCGATGGATCCAATCCGGTTTTATGATTGCGGAGGATACTGCTTTGCCTAAGAACATCCTTTTGATTGTCGACGATGCGGAAGTGCATCGAATCATTCTGATCAATATTTTTCAGGATCAGTATGAGATCCTGACAGCGGGAGACGGCCGTCAGGCGCTGGAGCTGCTGGCCGGGATTCCGGACGGCCGGATCACGGTGGTGCTGTTGGATCTCATCATGCCGGTTATGGACGGCTACGCGGTGCTGGAGGAGATGACCCGCCGGGATCTGCTGCGGGCCATACCTGTAATCGTCCTCACAGGCGATGCCGCGCCGGACACGGAGGCCAGCGTGCTGGCCCGGGGAGCGTGGGATTTTATCACCAAGCCGTATCAGCCCTCCGTGGTCAAAAAGAGAGTGGAGAATGTCATACGGATCTGCGAGGCCTCCGAAATCCGCACGGAGAACCTGCTCTTGCAAAAGCAGCGCGAGGCCGAACATGCGGCCAGCGAGCAGATCCGCTGCTACGCGGAGCACGACGAGCTGACGGGCCTCTATAACCGCCGGAAATTCTGCGCGGAGACGGAGCGGATGCTGGCAAAGGATCCGGATACGGCCTATGTCCTGGTCTATCTGGACGTGAATCGCTTCAACGCCGTCAACGATGTTCTGGGCGAGGGGTTCGGCGATCGGATTCTGATGATGATCGCGGATGTTTTCCGCGGGGCTTTCCGCACCGGTGGCGTGTACGGCCGGCTGGAGGCGGATCATTTCAGCGTCTGCGCGCCGGAAGAAATGCTCTCGCTTTCCCACCTGCGGGAGATTGCCCATTTTGACTGCTCCAGAATCGGACTGGACTACAGCATTGATTTTCGCTTTGGAATCTACCGGATTCGGGATCGGAAGCTGCCGGTGACCAAGATGCTGGACCGGGCCGACGCCGCCGCCCATGCCGCGCATGAGAATTACCTGCAGCCGTATATTTTTTACGATGAGAGTATGCGGGAAAAGATCCTGGCGGAGCAGGCGGTCAGCGAAAAAATGGAGTCCGCCCTGAAAAACGGCCAGTTTGAGATGTATCTTCAGCCGCAGTTCAGCCTTTCGGAAAACCGTCCCATCGGCGCCGAGGCGCTGGTGCGCTGGAACGATCCGGACAGAGGAATTGTGGCGCCCGGGGAATTTATTCCGGTGTTTGAGAAAAACGGCTTTATCGCCGAGCTGGACAAGAACGTCTGGGAGCAGGCCTGCCGCTATCTGGCGGATCGGCGGCAGCGGGGTCTTGAGAGTATTCCCATCTCCGTGAATCTGTCCCGCCGCAGCATTTACCGCAGGAATCTGGCGGAGGATTTGGGCCGGCTTTTGAAAAAATATGAGCTGGAGCCCCAAATGCTGGGCCTGGAGGTGACGGAGTCAGCCTACACGGAGGATCCGGACGAGATCCGGAATACCGTTCTGGCGCTGCAGCAGAAGGGCTTTTGTATTCTGATGGACGATTTCGGCAGCGGGTACTCCTCGCTGAACATGCTGAAGGACCTCCCGGTGGACATTCTGAAAATCGATATGAAATTTCTGCAGAATTTCGAAACCTCCAGCCGGGCGGGTAGCATCATCACCTCGGTGCTTCGGATGGCCCGCTGGCTGCGCCTGCCGGTGATTGCCGAGGGTGTGGAGACACGGGCGCAGGTGGAATTTCTGGAGAGCATCGGCTGCGACAGGATTCAGGGCTATTATTTTTCCAAGCCCCTTCCGCCGGAGCAGTTTGAGGAGTATCTGCGCCGCCGGCCGCCGGCTGGCCCCGGGGAGACAGCGGAGGAGATTCCAGACGTCAATTTTGATGAGCTGTTCGGCGGCAGTTCCTTCCTCAATCAGCTCTTCAGCCATGTGTTCGGCGGCGTCGCCTTCTATGAGTACACCCCCGGGAAACTGGAGGCGATCCGCGCCAACCGGGACTATTTTGAAATTTACGGATTTACCCCCGAGACCTTTGCGGAAAAGGCGGAAAACGTCTTTGACAACATGCCTGCCCGGGATGCCCGGGCCGAGGAGAAAATCTGCCAGAAGGTGATTCGGACGGGCTCCATTCAGCGGGGCGTGTTTGCCGTCGACCGGTGCCCCGACGGCCGGCGGATCTGGGTGGAGCGGATCTACTGCTTCCTGGGCGGAAACGAGAAGCGGGCGCTGCTGTGCATTGCGGCCAATCAAATTTCCGACAGGCAGTCCTCTGCCGAGCAGCTGTCCGAATCCGCGGGACGTTTCTCCGCGCTTTTGAACCGCATGAGAAGCGGGGTGCTGCTGTGCAGCGACCAGAGGGGGGAGCTCTCTCTGATCTCTGCCAATCCGGGCTATTACCGGATGCTGGGGTACACCAACGCGCAGTACCGGGCGCGGTGGAAGGACCCGCTGGGCCCGGTCTGCCGGGAGGATCGCGGCGCCGTGGAGGAGTATCTGCACGGACTGGCCAAGTCCGGCGAGGCGGTGTGCGAATACCTGGCCCGCCGCCGCGGCGGGACGGAGATCTGGCTGCACTGCCGGGGAATCTGCATGAAAGAGGGCGCGGGCCGGGGAAAGCTGCTTTTTCTGATGATCTCCGATGTGACGGAGGAAAAGCACCGCCGGAGCCTTTCTGCCCGGGAGGCGGAGCGGTGTCAGCTGGCGGCCCGGCGTGCGGAGCGGTGTGTCTTTGAGTGGGACGAGGAGACAGGGCGCTTTTTCGCCCCGCCTGGGCTGGAGCGCTTTGCCCTGAACCCGGAGTGCCTGCGGCAGGATGGGCCGGCGGACTGGGAGCCCTGGGTGCATCCCGAGGATTGGGACGTGTTCCGGGAGCTTCTGGAGCGTGTGCGGTCGGGAGAGCTTCACACGGAGGCGGAGCTCCGGCTCAAAAAGACAGACGGCGGATTTGACTGGACCTCCCTGACCGTAGATCTGGAAAAGGACGGGGACAGCCGAATCTGCAGGAGGGTCGGATCCCTGCGGGACATTGAGGATCGGGTCCGCGGCTGGGAGAAGCGATCCCTCCGGCCCGAAAACAAAAGAGGCGCAGCAAATCTCCGGGACTCTTGAAAAACCCAAAGCTTCCTTCCGCCATCCGCTCATATGGACCGCCTGATTTGGCATAGAGTGAGACGGAAGGGGGAGAGGCGATGCTGACTGCGGCACTGCTGCTGTTTGCCAACAGCTTGTTGCTTTCACTGCGGCTGAACGGCGGCGGAACATTCCCGAAACCGCTGAGCGCGGCAGAGGAAAAGATGTATCTGGAGAAGTATGCCAAAGGGGATTTGGAGGCGCGCAACGTCCTGATCGAGCGAAATTTGCGCCTTGTGGCGCATCTCATTAAGAAATACTACACACAAAACGGAGACCAGGAGGATCTGCTCTCCATCGGAACCATCGGACTGATCAAAGCGATTACCAGCTTCGATGCCTCCAGAGGCGCGCGGCTGGCCACCTATGCGGCCCGCTGCATCGAAAATGAGATTCTGATGTATTTCAGGAGCCAGAAGCGGCTGCAGGGGGAGGTCTCCCTGTCAGATTCCATCGAGAC
>JALCRQ010000055.1 GCA_022652655.1 Oscillibacter sp.
CTTGATTTTTTCCATCTTGGCGGCCGCCGCGATGTCGCCGCAGCAGACCTCCTTGACCTCGGCGGCCTTCTTGCCCTTCATCGTATAGAGATGGCCCAGCTTCATCGTCTCGCCGGTGCGGGTATCCGTCACCATCAGGTCGGGGGTCATCTTGCCGGCGACAACCTTAAAGTAGGAGTAGCGGCCGTATTGGTCGGCGGAGGTCTTGAACACAAACGCGCAGGGCTCGCCGTTCTCGTCTACGGCCACTTCCGCGCTCTCGCCGTTGTCGTCCGCGCCGGTCCAGGGCGCATGCTCCAGCGGCGTGGGGAACATCTTGATCACCACCGTGTCCAGCAGGGAAAGCGTGCCAAGGCCCGTATACGCGCTGCCGCAGACCACGGGGCACAGCGTGAGATCCCGGACGCCGGCGTGAAGGCCCTCAAAGACCTCCTCCGACGTAAAGGCCTCGCCGGAGAAGAACTTTTCCATCTTCTCCTCGCTGGTCTCCGCCACGGACTCGCACAGCTGCTGGTAGGCTTCCTCCACCACGTCCACCTTGTCGGCGGGGATGGGGATTTCCTTGCGCTGGCCCTTGTCGTCCAGCTGGTAGGCCTTCTTGCCGGGGATGTCCAGCAGGGCGGTCACCTTTTTATTCTCGTCCCACATGGGGATGATCACCGGGCAGACGGAGTGGCCGAACTTGGCCCGCAGCGCCTCCAGCGCGCCGTTGAAGTCTCCGCCGTCCTCGTCCACCTTGGAGATATAAATCGCCCGGGGCATTTTCCGCTCCTGCAGGTATTTCCAGGACTTCTCGGCGCCTACCGTCAGTCCCTCCTTGGCTGAGCAGACAATGACGCCCGCGTCCGCCGCCTGCAGAGCCTCCAGCACCTCACCGGAAAAATCAAAGTAGCCCGGCGTGTCCAGGACATTGATCTTGCAGTTGTTGTAATTGATGGGAGCAACGCCCATGGAGACAGAAATTCCGCGTTTGATCTCCTCCTGATCGTAATCGCATACGGTGTTTCCGTCGGTGACCTTGCCCAAGCGGTCGATTCCGCCCGTGAGGTACAGCATGCTCTCCGTCAAAGAGGTCTTGCCGTTCCCGCCGTGGCCCATTAAACAGATGTTGCGGATGTCCTTTGCAGTCATATGGATGTACTCCCTTCAATACTTTTGAGAAAACGCCGGCAGGGACGCCGGGCGTAATTTCACAAAGTGAATTATATCGTACTCGCCATCTTAATACAACAAAAACTTTGGAGGTTCTCACATTTTTCCGCCGGCAGAGCAAAGCGGGCGGTGTGCAAAGCGTATAAAAGCGGCCCCCGCCGCCGGCGGGAGCCGCTTTTTCCCCTTCGCCGCCGCGCCTTACAGCCGTGCCGTCCAGCTGGACAGCAGGGCCACCGGCAGCGTCCACAGCAGTAAAAAGACCAGCATCGTCACCGGAGGCATCATGGAGAAATTCCCCGTAAAGGAGAAGTAAAAGGCCAGCAGCGCACCGGCCGCGCTTCCCAGCAGGGAAACCGCGGTGCACCGGCGGACGGCGCCCGTCAGGCGACGGCTGCCCGCCACCGTCTCGGCATAGGGGGCCAGCCCCTCCCGCAGCAGCAGCGCCCGGGGTCTGCCCCGGCCGGACTCCTGCTCGCTCAGCGCCACTCTGGCGGCCAGATCCGGCTGGGTCACCCGCACACGGCGGCTGAATTTCCGCTTGAGCAGCTGGGGCGTGATGTTGGCGTCCCGGGAGGCCAGCACCGGCACGATCCAGCTGCGGCGGAGCATCCGCAGCGCCCAGTCCACATTCTCCGACGCACTGTACTTCACCGCGAAAACCGCGGTGAGCTGGCGGTCCACCGCCAGAAACACACCGGTCCGGAGATTCAGGTTCCCGGGCAGGCGCACCTCCATCTTCCGCATAAACGAGGCGGTGCCCAGCAGAATGCTCTCCCCGCAGATGGAGCCGGAATAGCCCCCCTCCTCGTAAAAGCTGAAGTCGTCCACCTCATAATAGTGTCCGCCCTCGCTGCGCACAAGGCCGTCGAAGATCCGCTCCAGTCCGCAGCCGGAGGCGCGGATCACGGACGCGGCGTAGGAGGCCGCGTGGGGCAGCGTCTCCCCAAAGACCTTGATGCCGTTGAAATGGACGGTTCCGGGCGGAAAGAGATCCGTATCGGTGAGAATCATGCTGCGGTTCCGGCCGATGGCCTCCGCACCCGCCCAGCCGGCCACGGCACAGCCGCTTTTCTGCAGGTGCCGCGCAAGGCCGGACCAGGGCAGCGCCCAGCACAGCGGCAGGGCAAAGGAGGCGGAGGCGGTGAGAATCGTGGACCAGCAGAGGAGAAAATCCTCCTTCCGTCCCTGCCCCAGGGAGGCAAGTCCGGCAAAAACCACCGTTCCCACTAAAATCAGGGGCAGCAGCGCCGTCTGCCACTGGAGCGGCAGATCGGGCTTCACGGAATCCGTGTAAAAGCCCTCCCCGCGGCCCGGCTGTTTGCAGGCGCCCTGGGCGGTGTCCGTCACCAGATAGGGCGGCTGCTCGCTCAGCGCCGCGGTGCGGTATGTATCATACCGGGCCCGGGCGGCCCGAACGCCGCCCCACTGGGCAAAGGTCAGCGCCGCGCAGGCGGCGGCCGCATAAGGCGCGGCGGCGCTCCGGCCCGTGAGAAACAGGCTGGAGACACAGTCTGCCGCCGTGGCCAGCGCGCCCAGAGAGCACAGCAGCTCCCCCGTACAGCGGCGGCGGGCCAGCATGCCGAAGCCACGGGCAAAGACGCTGCGGCAGAGAATACTCACCGTCAGCAGCAATCCCAGCAAAACCCCGGTCCGGGTCACCGGCTCTCCGGTCCAGAAGGGCACGGAAATGCCCCGCTGCTCCACCAGCTGCGCCGCAGCGGCGGCCAGGGTCAGGAATACCGCCATCCCCAGGGGACGGCTCAGATGCTTCATCTCGAAGCGGCTGTCGTTGGCGGCCTCGCCCAGCGGCGGCTCCGGCCCGATGGGCTCCGGCTCCTCCGGCTCCTCGGGTTCGCTCTCCGGCACATGGTCGTCCTCGGGCGGCCGGGGCGGACGCTGATAGAGCTCCTCCGTCTCCACCAGGCGCCGGCGGGAAAAAAGTCCCCGGCGGTGCTTTTTTTCGGGCAGCAGCTCCTCCGTCTCCTCCATCACGGCGTCCACCGTGCGGCCCACCACCTCCTCCATGGAGATGGGACGGGGCTGAGGCGGATATTCCGGTTCCTCCGGCGGGTTTTCCTCCGGAGCCGGCTCCTTCGGGTCTTGCTCCGGCGGTGGGGACTGCCGAAACTCCCGCACGGCGGAGCTTTTGGGCGGTTCCGGGGCTTCCGGTTCAAGAGCGGGCGCCGGCGCGGCGGACGGCGCGGTTTCCTCCGGGGCCGCCGTCCGATCCACATCGGCCAGCAGCTTCTGCTCCCGGCTGCCGCCGTACTCCGCCAGAATCTCCTCCAGAGAAAACGCGGCGCCGTCCGTATCCCCGGTATCCGCCGCGTCCTGCGTCAGGCGCTTTGCCTCTTCCAGCGCGTCATCGTATAAACTTTTCTTTCCGTCTGACGCCATAGTGTCCTCTCCCGCCGTTCTGCCCGATCCGGAATTTTTTCTCTCCGGATCCCGAAATTTTACGCTCTGCGCTGGCGCACGGCCTCATACAGCAGCACCGCCGCCGCGGCCGACGCGTTCAGCGAGTTGATTTTCCCTTTCATGGGGATACTGACCAGGAAGTCGCAGTTCTCCCCCACGAGACGGGTCATCCCGGCCCCCTCGCTGCCGATGACAATGGCCGCCGGGCCCCGGAGATCCGCGTCGTACAGCGGCGTGGTTCCGTCCGCGGCCGTGCCGAAAATCCACACGCCCTGCTCCTTCAGTTCCTTCAAAAGCGTTGGGATATTGGGCACCCGGGCCACCGGAAGATAGGCCACCGCGCCGGCGGAGGTCTTTCCCACCACCGCCGTCAGTCCGGCGCTGCGGCGCTTGGGAATGATCACGCCGTGGGCCCCGGCGCACTCCGCGGTGCGGATGACGGCGCCCAGGTTGTGGGGGTCGGAAATTTCGTCGCAGACCACCAGCAGGGGCGCTTCCCCGCGCTGGGCGGCAGAGGCCAGAATACTCTCCACCGAGGCGTATTCCCGTACGGCGGCCACGGCGATCACGCCCTGGTGGGCGTGGGTGCGGCTCATGGCGTCCAGCTTGCGCCGGTCGGCCTCCACCACCACGATCCCCTTGTTCCGGGCGGAGGAGGCAATATGCCCCAGGGTTTTGTCGGTATCGCCCTTGGCGAGGTACAGCTTGTCAATCGCTTCGCCGGAGCGCAGCGCTTCCATGACCGCATTGCGGCCCTCGATCATGCCGTCCGCTTCCGCGGTCAGCTCCTCTTTTCTGTTGCCGTCCATCATTTCTCCTTTGACGCGGTTATTCTTCGTTTTTCACGCGCTCTGCGGTATATCATGGGCTGCGGCGGATTCCGCGCCCGAAAGCGCACAGCGCTTTCGGGCGCAGGTATCATAGCCGCCGCGCGGCTATTATACCATAGGCCAACCCCACAATAAAGTAAATTCACAGAAAATTCAATAAAAACCGGGGGCACGTCCTTGTGACAAATTGTTTTCCATGATATAATTATCAAAATCATTCCTGATTTTCTCCCCGGCCCCACCCGCGGAACTTTCGATCCGCACCGGGCGGTCAGTCCGGTTCTCCTGAAAGGAGTCCTTTTTAAAATGGACCAAAACAACAAAAACAACAAGAACAGCAACAAGAACGGCAACTGGCGGGGGATTTTCTCCCTGGTCAGCTGGGCGCTGCTGCTGACGGCGCTGCTGAGTCTGGCCGGCACATACATGAACAACGCCGCGGACAAGGCCTCCTCCGTGGAAATCGGGTACAGCGAATTTCTGAATTTTGTCAGCGAGGACAAGGTGAGCAAGGTCGTCTTTGACCAGGACGAGGGCCTGCTGCGGATCACCCCGGTGAAGGGCTTCAAGTACACGGACGCCAAGGGCAAGGTCTACGAGGGCTCCCGTCTGGAGCTCTACACCGTCTCCATCCAGGACGACACGCTCCTGCCCCTGCTCAACGAGCACGGCGTCACCTACACCGCCGGGCCCTACACTCCGCAGCTCAACCCGTTCGTCACGATTCTGCTCACCACGGTGCTGCCCTTCATTCTCATCATGCTGATTTTCTCCTGGCTCATGCGCTGGATCGCCAAGAAAAACGGCGGCATGGGCGGCATCGGCGGGATCGGCGGCGTGGGCAAGGCCAACGCCAAGGTCTATATGGAGAAATCCACCGGCGTCACCTTCCGGGATGTGGCCGGTCAGGATGAGGCCAAGGAGTCCCTGACGGAGATCATCGACTTTTTGCACAACCCCCAGAAATATACGGACATCGGCGCGAAGCTGCCCAAGGGCGCGCTGCTGGTGGGCCCTCCGGGCACCGGCAAGACGCTGCTGGCCAAGGCCGTGGCCGGCGAGGCCAAGGTGCCGTTTTTCTCCATCTCCGGCTCCGATTTTGTGGAGATGTTCGTGGGCGTGGGCGCCTCCCGTGTCCGCGACCTCTTTAAGGAAGCCGCCAAGGTGGCCCCCTGCATCGTGTTCATCGACGAGATCGACACCATCGGCAAATCCCGGGACAACCGCATGGGCGGCAACGACGAACGGGAGCAGACCCTCAACCAGCTGCTGGCGGAGATGGACGGCTTCGACCCCACCAAGGGCGTCATCCTGCTGGCCGCCACCAACCGCCCCGAGGTGCTGGATCAGGCGCTGCTGCGCCCCGGCCGGTTTGACCGGCGCATCACTGTGGACCGGCCCAACCTGGCGGGCCGTCTGGCCACTCTGGAGGTGCACACCCGCAATATCAAGCTGGCGGAGGACGTGAATCTCAGAAAGGTCGCGCTGGCTACCGCCGGCTGCGTAGGCGCGGATCTTGCGAACCTGGTCAACGAGGCGGCCCTCCGGGCCGTGCGCATGGGCCGCCGCCTGGTCACCCAGCAGGATCTGCTGTCCGCATTTGAACTGGTGATCGCGGGCACCGAGAAGAAGGGCTCCGTGCTGACGGAGTTTGAGAAAAAGCTGGTGGCCTATCACGAGGTGGGTCACGCCATGGTGGCCTATAAGCAGAAAAACGCCGAGCCGGTGCAGAAGATCACCATTGTGCCCCACACCCAGGGCTCCCTGGGCTACACCCTGCTGATGCCCGAAGAGGACAAGACCGAGCTGCGCACCCGGGACGAGCTTATGGGCAAGATCACCGTCTCCATGGGCGGCCGGGCCGCCGAGGAGGTGGTGCTCCACACCATGACCAACGGCGCCTCCCAGGATATTCAGGACGCCACCCAGGTGGCCCGCAACATGGTGGCCATGTACGGCATGAGCGGGGAGTTCGGCATGATGGCTCTGGCCTCCCGCCGCAATCAGTATCTGGACGGCGGCTACGGCATGGACTGCGCCCAGGATACGGCCGCGGCCATGGATAAATCCGTCAAGGAAATCCTGGACGAGTGCTACAAAAAGGCCGTGGAGATTCTGAAGGAAAACCGGGACGACATGGATCAGGTGGTGGCCTATCTTCTGGAGAAGGAAACCATTACCGGCGGCGAGATGGTGGCCATTATCGAGGGCCGGGATCCCCGCACCGTGGCGGACGAATACGCCTCCACCCGCCCCCAGGAGATCGAGGCCCCTGCCAAGCACGTCCACATGATCTCCCAAAAGATCGAGTCCCCGGAAACTCCCCCGGATGCCGGAGACGGCGGCGGGGAGACGCCTGCCGGAGCGGACACGCCCCAGAGCGAGCCCCCCCGTGCTCCGGAGAAACCGGCGGAGGACGGCGGCTCCGATTCCGGAGCAGACGGCTCCGGCCGGCCGGACGGCGGTTCGGAAGCATAACCCCTGCGCGGCCCCACAGCGGGGCCGCGCATTTTTTTACCCGAAGGAAATTTTTTTCGGCAGAGGATTCTGTTTGTGCTTTTTGGGGCTCTATGATAAAATAGCTGCGAGAACAAATCCGCCGGACAGGAAGGAGCGTCATGCGTATGAAATCCGATCCGCACAGCCGGGAAACACTCTTTCAGTGGAAGGGGCTTCCCCCTCCGGGCACCACCGTCTCCCTGGCGCTGCAGCATCTGGTGGCGATGATCGTGGGGTGCGTCACCCCGGCCATCATCATCGCCAACGCCGTGGGACTTCCCCAGGCCGACCGCATCCTGCTCATTCAGGCGTCGCTGGTTCTGTCCGCGGTATCCACGCTCTTTCAGCTCTACCCCATCGGCGGGCGGTTCGGCGCGGGCCTGCCGGTGATTCTGGGCGTGAGCTTCGCGTATCTGCCCAGCATGCAGGCCATTGCCGGAGAGGGCGGCGGCATCGCCGCCATCACCGGCGCCATGCTGGTGGGCGGCGCCGTGGCGGTGACGGTGGGTATTTTTGTAAAGCAGATCCGCCGTCTTTTCCCGCCCATCATCACAGGCACCGTGGTCTTTACCATTGGCCTTTCTCTCTATCCCACCGCCATCAACTACATGGCGGGCGGCACCGCCAACACATACGACCTGGTGGTGAAAACCAAGGGGCTCACTCCGGCACTGGTCTACGGCTCCTGGCAAAACTGGCTCATCGCCGCCGTCACCCTGACGGCCGTCATGCTCTTCAGCCACCGGGGACGGGGCCTGTGCAAGCTGGCCTCCATCCTGCTGGGCATGCTCTGCGGCTATGCCGCCGCGGCGTGCTTCGGCATGGTGGATCTGTCCGGTATTGCCGCCGCCGGCTGGATCTCGCTGCCCAAGTTTTTGCACTACGGCGTGACCTTCGACCCCTCCGCCTGCATCGCCATCGGGCTGCTGTTCGCCATCAACTCCATTCAGGCCATCGGCGACTTTACCGCCACCACCGTGGGCGGCTTCGGCCGGGAGCCCTCCGACCGGGAGCTCCAGGGCGGCATCATCGCCTACGGCGCCTCCAATATCCTGACGGCCCTGTTCGGCGGCCTTCCCACGGCCACTTATTCCCAGAATGTGGGCATTGTCACCACCAACAAGGTTGTAAACCGAACGGTCTTTACCCTGACGGGGGCGTTTTTGCTGCTGGCGGGCATCTGCCCCAAATTTGCAGCCGTGCTGACCACCATCCCCCAGTGCGTCCTGGGCGGCGCCACCGTGACGGTGTTCTCCACCATTGCAATGACCGGCATGAAGCTCATCACCTCCCAGTCTCTCAGCGCCCGGAACACCACCATCGTGGGGCTCAGCGCCGCCCTGGGTGTGGGCATTTCCCAGGCCAGCGCCGCCCTGAGCCAGTTCCCTCGGGAAATCACCATCATTTTCGGAAAATCCCCGGTGGTCATCGCCACGCTGATGGCGGTGCTGCTGAACGTGATCCTGCCCAAGGAGGACTGAGCTGCCGGCGGAGCGGCCGAAAAAGACGGAGCGCATCGGAAAATCCGGTGCGCTCCGTTTCCTGTTGAATTTTATACGCGCCCCGGCGTCAGCAGTCCCAGCAGCGGCTCAAAATCCACGCCCTCCCGGACGGGGAGATCCTCCGCCGCCGTCCGCTCCGCGCAGGCGCGGACAAACTCCGCCGCCCGCTCCGCCGCCGCCTGCAGCGAAGCTCCGCCCACCAGCGCGCCGGTGAGCACGCTGGCAAATACGTCGCCGGTGCCCAGAAACACCCGGTCCACCGCCGCGGTCTGCACCGCCGAGAGCTCTCCCGAGGCGGCGTCAAAGCACAGCGCCCCGGTTTTGCCCGCCTCCAGCGACACACCCGTCAGCACTACGGACCGCCGTCCGCCCAGGCTCAGCTTCTCCGCCGCCGCCCGCAGCGACTGCCCGTCCGTCCCCAAGCGGTCACAGGGAATCTCCAGCAGGAACGCCGCCTCCGTCAGATTGGGCGTGATAACGTCCGCCAGCGCGGCCAGCCGGGCCATGCCCACGCACAGGTCGGGCGTGTAGGTCTGGTAGGCCTGCCCCTGGTCGCCCATCACCGGGTCCACCACCACCACAGTGGACGGGCCCCGGAACGTCCGGATAAACGATTCCACAATCCCGATCTGCCGGGCGCTGCCCAGGAATCCGCTGTAAACGGCGTCAAATGTCAGGCCCAGGGCTTTCCAGTGCGCGGCCGCGGCGGCCATGGCGTCGGTCATGTCCAAAAACGTGTAGCCGGAAAAACCGCCGGTATGGGTGGACAAAAACGCCGTGGGCAGAGGGCAACACTGCACGCCCATGGCGGAAAGCACCGGCACGGCCACCGTCAGGGAGCACCGGCCGAAACCGGACA
Source organism: Oscillibacter sp. (assembly GCA_022652655.1). GTDB lineage: Bacteria > Bacillota > Clostridia > Oscillospirales > Oscillospiraceae > Oscillibacter. The sequence continues at coordinate 9,261 of JALCRQ010000055.1, forward strand.
GATCGTGAATCGCAGCGACGCGGGGAGTCGGCATGATGAGTTCCTCTTTTCTTCGCCAGTATGGGGAATGTCGTCATTATACGGCATTTTTCCCTATTGTTCAAGGCCGGTTTCCGTGCTATACTGCAAAGAGATTTTTGCGGGTAGTCCGAAATTGGCAGGCAGGACGGATTTAGGTACCGTCGCCTCTGTGAACGCTCTCCCGCTTGCCATATCGCTTTTGTTTCCGCATTTTTGAGGGAAACCGTGCTGATGCTGCGATTGTCGGGAGTCGAATGATGGGCAGTGCCATGAATGAAGATCTGATTTATGAGATATTGTCCGTTGTGGGAGAAATCCCGGCGGGCTGTGTTGCCACATACGGACAGATTGCCAGACTGATCGGCAGAGATAAAAATGCAAGACTTGTGGGAAAGGTCCTGAGCATGGCGGAGTACTATGGTAAGTTTCCGTGCCACCGGGTCGTGAACCACTGTGGAAGAACGGCCCCCGGGTGGGCGGAGCAAATTGACCTGCTGCGCAGAGAGCAGGTCTTTCCGAACGAGAACGGGCGTGTCGATCTGAAAAAATATCAGTGGAACCACATGGCTTAAATGGATCCATTTTGCAGGATTCAAAATGATTTTTCTGTCTTCGCACAGGCAAAGCAAAAACAGCCGCCGGGCAAGACTGGCAGCTCATATATGCGGGTATGCTGAAATTGGTAGACAGGATGGATTTAGGTTCCATTGCCGAGAGACGTTGGGGTTCGAGTCCCCATACCCGCACCATAACAGTTAAGGTAATTGATACAATCGTATCAGTTACCTTAACGTTTTTTTATGCCCAGAAAAGGCTGTAATACTGGGCTTTTCATCATATCAATGCACCCGCTGTTCTTTATGAACCACAATATATAGTGTTTTTATAGTTGTGTATTCTTGCTTAATCACCACATATACGCTTCAATTCGTTTATTGACTTAGCTATCGTTTTTTGATTAGTTTACCATAGAGTACCCTCGGTTCAATCGAGGGTATGAAAAAAGCCCTCTGTTTAAAAGAGGGCTTTCATAATATAATGATGCTTTTTATTACAGCAGTTCCGAAACTTCGGAACCGTTCTTGAAGGTAAAAACCAGCCTGCCGTCCTCGTGGACGGTAACATGGTCAACCAGTGCATTCCATGTTTCGTCCTTGAATACCATCGGCAGGTCGTACAGTTCACCGAGCTCAAAGAGGAATCCGCTCAGAATATCGCCCTTGAGCTCCTGAAGCTGACGCTGTTCCTGTAATGCCGCCAGCCGCATTTTTGCCTTGTCGTAGCGGTCTATATAGCCATCGTAGCGGCTTCGGTATTCCGTCTGGTCGAGTGTAGTACTAGCGTTCTCGTCAACCAGCTTCTGTACCAGCCCGGAAAGCACATCAATCTCGCTGGTTATCTCTGCGACCTCCTTATCGATGGCATTGAAATCAGTGAATGCCGTATGCAGAACCCTGCCATCATCGATGAGAGCCTCGCGGTCAATCATCAACTCGCTGACCGCCTTCAAGAACATCTCTTTGATGTCATCTTCATATAAATGAGGTGTTCGGCATTTTTCGACACCCTTGAATTTGCCGTTGCACTGCCAAATGGTACGGCGGTACTTACTGTTGGAATGCCATACCTTTGAGCCATAATACTCACCGCAGTCTCCGCAGATAAGCTTTGCCGAGAATGGGCTTAGGCTGTTGTGGTGCCGTCCGGTTGCTTTCCTCCGTACCATTTCATTTTGGACTCTATCCCATTCTTCTGGACGGATAATCGCCGGATGGCTGTTTTCAACATAGAATTGAGGAACTTCGCCCTCGTTAGGCTTCATCTTTTTTGTCAAAAAATCTGTTGTAAATTTCTTCTGCAGGAGCGCCGCTCCCTTGTATTTCTCATTGGTGAGAATGCTCTCAATCGTGGTGGCCTGCCACTTTTCTTTACCACCCGGTGTGGGAACACCGTTCCTTGTGAGGCTGGCAGCTATCGCATTTGTGGTCTTGCCCTGAATGAACTGGCGGTAGATACTTCGCACGGTTTCTGCTTCCTCCGGCACAATCTCCATAATGCTGTCTGCGCCCTTGCAGTAACCGAGGAACTTTCCATAAGCAACGCTGACCTTGCCATCGGCAAAACGCTTCCGCTGACCCCATGTGACGTTCTCGGAAATGCTCCGGCTTTCTTCCTGGGCCAACGAAGACATGATGGTGATGAGCAGCTCGCCCTTGCTGTCAAGGGTGGCGATACCCTCCTTCTCGAAATATACCTCGATGCCCTTTTCCTTGAGTTTTCGTACCGTGGTAAGGCTGTCGACCGTGTTCCGTGCGAAGCGGCTGACGGATTTTGTAACTATAAGGTCGATTTTACCGTCCAGAGCATCGGCAATCATCTCGTTGAAACCATCTCTGTGCTTGGTGTTCAATGCCGAAATGCCCTCGTCCGTATAGACCTTGACGAATGTCCACTCAGGCTTTGACTGGATGTATTTGGTGTAGTAATCCACCTGCGCCTCGTAGCTTG
>JALCRQ010000056.1 GCA_022652655.1 Oscillibacter sp.
CCCCGGCTCCGGTCAAACGGAGGGATTTCCCTGGGGATCAGAGCAGATTGTAGAGAATTTTTGCCATCTGGCCCCGGGTGATCACTGCGGCGGGCCGGAAGGTGCCGTCGGAGTAGCCGCCGATGACGCCCTGGGCAGCCATGGTCTGGATGTAGGGCGCGGCGTAGGCGGGAACGGCTCCGGCGTCGGTGAAGCTCAGCTCCGCCGAGGCATAGCCCTTTTCCTGGGTGCGGCCGATCATGGCGGCGGCCTGGGCCCGGGTGAGGCTGGCGTCGGGATTGAAGTAGAGCTTGCCGCCCTTCTCCGTGCCGCCGATAATGCCGATGGAGTACAGGGCCCGGACGGCGGTCTGGGCGTAGGAGGCGATCTTTCCGGAGTCGGCGAAGGGCATGGTCAGGCTCTCATATTTGGCGCTGTCCAGCCCCAGATAGCGGAAGAGCATGACGGCGAACTGCTGGCGGGTGATGCTGTCGTTGGGCCGGAAGGTGCCGTCGGCGTAGCCGGTGGTGATGCCGGCGGTTTTCATGAAGTCCACATAGGCGGCACCCCAGTAATTCTTGACGTCGGTAAACTGATGGTCCACAGAATAGGAGTCGATGTCCGCAGAGGCCCGGCCGATGTTGCCGGAGGCGTCCTTGGCCAGGACGGTGATCCGGTGCCCGGCGCCGGCCGCCAGACTGAGGGCGGCCGAAACCGCGCCGGTTTTGGCGTCGTAGGTGAAGGCAATGGGCTTGCCGTCCGCCATCACCGCCACACCGGACTTGGGCAGGATGCCGTCCACCGCGTCCTTGACGGAGGCGGTGAGCGTCGTTTCGGAGACGGAGGCGGTGACGGCAGGCGCCGCGGTGTCCACCGTCCCGTTGTAGGAGGCGGTGAGCTGATCGAAGTACAGCGTGCCGGCGTCAGCAGGATAGGACACGGTGATGTTGCCGGTTTCGGGATCCTCCGTGACGGAGGCGGTGCCGGTGATCCGGAAGCCGGAGACGGAGGTGGTGCCGGCGGGCAGAGCCACGGAGAACTGCTTCCAGCCGGAGAAGTCCAGCTTGGAAAGCTGGGTGGAGGAGGTGTTGGTTCCGTCGGAGGTCAGCAGGGTCAGCGCATTGCCGGAATTATCGCCGTAAACCCACAGGTTCAGCAGCGTGTAGGCGGAGCCTGCGGCGTAGGGCGAATCGAAGACCAGCGAGGCCGTGCCGTCGGAGCCCAGCTTGTAGGCCAGCTTTCCGGACATCCGGCCCAGACGGACAAAATTGGGATCGGAGTTGGCGGTCAGAGCCGCGCCGTAGCTGTATCCGGCAATATCGGGCGCGCCGCTTTCAAAATCCTCCAGCGTCTTAAGTGCCACCGTGGAGACCGTGATCTGAACGGAGGCGGATTTCCCGCCGGCGGAGACGGTCAGAGTGCCGGTGCCGGGGGCTGAGGCGGTGATCCGCCCGGAGGCGTCCACGCTGCCGATGCCGCCGGTCAGCTTCCAGGTAAAGGCGCCGGCGTCGGCCTTCAGGGCCAGGTGGTTATGGACGGCCGCCGCCGTCAGGCTCAGGCTGCTGCCCGGCGTCATGGTCAGAGAGGTGACGGTGGTGGAGCCGTTTTTGACGGCGATGGAGTCCACGGATTTTACCGCGTGTACCACCGCGGAGCCGGAGGCACCGCCGCCGGAGGCGGTGACCGTGATGTCGCCGCCCGCCGCGGGAGTGGTCAGCACATTGCCGGAGAGGCTCCCGTCGGAGGAGGAGAGCGTGTAGGACTGCCCGCTCATGGGGATAAAGTTGGTGTCCACGGCGGAGGCGGTGAGATTGACCTTGCTGCCCGCCAGCACGTAGGAGCTGTCCGCCGAGACATAGAAGTGATCCAGCTCGCCGGTGGGCTGACTGGTGGCCACCAGGAAAATCTGATTGCTGACAGCCCGCTCAGAGCCGCCGGAGGGGCTGTTGACGGTTTTGGCCAGCGTGGCGTCCGGCTTGGTCACCGTCAGGGTGGTGGAGCCGCCGCCATCCAGGCACAGCGCGGTGGTGCAGCCCAGCTCAATGAGACGCTGCGCCAGCTGGGTCATGGTGGTGCCGATGGAATAACCGGCCTGCCGGCCGTCAATGGTGTAGAAAATCAGCGTGCCGTCGGCCCGCTGGCCCACCGCCGTGCGGGGGTTGGTTCCGGACGGAAGCCCGGAGGCCACGCTGCCGTTCTGCACCAGAGAATAGAGAGCGCCCACGGCGTACTGCACGTCGTTCCACTCGCTGCTGGAGGCGGAGATGTTCAGCGTGACGGTGTTGCCCGCCGCTTCGTTTTTCAGGGCGTTGACAAAAAAGCTGTTGCTCTGGCTGTTCACCGAGAGCACCACCTGATTGGGCCCGATGGCCGTGGCGGAGGAGGCCTCCAGCACCTGCTCCACCCGGAGGGTCACGGTTCCGCCGATGGTGAGGGAGCCGCTTTCAATGGAGCAGACGACGTCCACCCCCGGCTCTGTGTTGCCGGTGGTGTGGCGGGAATTGAAATCGTATGTATAGAGGTAGATGCCGCCGGTGGAGACCCGGGCCTTGTTCACGCCGGTGAGACTTCGGATCACCTGGGTGCCGTAGCCGTCGGCGTCGTAGCCCATGTAGCCGAGGTCCGCCGTAATCTTTACGGTGGGGCGGCCCAGAACAGCGGAGCCGTCGGATTTGAAGCCGATGGCGTAATAGCCGCCGTCGGTGCTCCGGAGCTTTCCGTTGGCCACCACCAGCCCGATGGGAAGGCCGGTGGAGGTGTTGTAAAAATCGCCGTTCAGCCCGGCCACCACGCGGTAGCCCTCGCTCTCCAGCTCCTTGGCCGCGGCCGAGATGGTGTTGCAGGAGGTGAGCACAGAGCCGTACGTGACCATGGGCGTCACCGCGGCGTTGGGCGTATATGTGATCAGGTTTTCCGTCCGCAGGTCGGAATACGTGGTGCTCCAGAATACGTTGGTGGACAGGACGGCAGAGCGGTTGACCGCGGTGTCCTGGCTGGTCAGATCCTCACCCAGCGCCTCAGACGCGGCCGCGGAAACCGCAAGGCCCGCCGAAAGCGCCAGTGTCAGGAGCAGGGAAAGAGTGCTGCGCAGGAAATGTTTCATGGTTTGCCTCCAGTTCTTTTTTACATCCGACAATTAAGCACAGCATAGCACACCGGCCGGTTCAAGTAAATGACAAAGCGGAAACAAACCCCTGTCAGATTTTGCCGGAGAGTTGATTTGAATCCGGGAGTTGGGTTATACTAAAGCCGTACAAGCCCTTTGAGATTGATGGGAAAGGAGAATCCTGCCATGGCATTTAAAGTCAACGAAAACTGCATCGGCTGCGGCCTGTGCACCGGAATCGCTCCGGATGTGTTTGAGCTGTCGGACGAGGGCCACGCCGTCGTCAAGGCACAGCCCGCCGACCCCGCCCAGGCCAAGGAGGCGGAGGAGCAGTGCCCCGTGTCCGCCATCGAGGAGGACTGAGCTTTGCCGCCCGAAAAAGCGGCTCCGGGTTTTTTCTCAAAAAAGCTGTAGTCTGCAAATGTACGGGCCGTCCGCCCAAAGCGGACGGCCCGTACATTTGCGTCCCGGGCGAAAGGCCCGCATACACGCCGCGCCGCAGAGCATCCCTCCCTTTGCCGCCTGCGGCGGCAAAACGCTGCGAGACGTTTTGTGGGAAAAATTTTTGTCGGAATTGCAAAGCCCCCTTGACAAATTGCTTATACTGTATATACTGTACATTAACAATAAGGATGGTGAGAACAGTGGAGATTCTGATTCGGAACACCAGCCAGCAGCCCATCTACCAGCAGATCTGCACGCAGATCAAGGATCAGATCGTCTCCGGCGCGCTGGCGCCGGGCGCGTCGCTGCCCTCCATCCGGACGCTGGCCAAGGATCTGCGGATTTCGGTAATCACCACCAAGCGGGCCTACGACGAGCTGGAGGCGGAGGGCTTTCTCACCGCCGTGGCAGGCAAGGGCAGCTTTGTGGCGGAGGGGAACATGGAGCTGGTGCGGGAGGCGCACCTGCGGGAAATTGAGGAGCATCTGCGCCGGGCCGCGGAGCTGGCGGCCGGCTGCAAGCTTTCGGACAGTCAGCTTTTGGAGATGCTGAAACTTCAGCTGGGAGAGGATGAGACACCATGACGGAAGAACTGCAAAACGCCCTGGAGCTGCGCCATGTCACCCGCAGCTTCGGTGACTTTACGCTGCGGGATGTAAACCTGACGCTGCCCTCGGGCTGCATTTTGGGCCTGATCGGCGAAAACGGCGCCGGAAAATCCACCACCATCCGCCTGATTATGAACACGCTGCGCCGGGACTCCGGCCAGATCCAGGTGCTGGGCCGGGACAATCTCTCCCCGGATTTCCGGGAGACCCGGGAGGATGTGGGCGTGGTGCTGGACGAGGCCTATTTTCCGGAGGTGCTGACGGCGGCTCAGGTGGCCAAGGTGATGGCCAATACCTACCGCCGCTGGGACAGCCTGCTTTTTGCCCGGTACCTTCAGCAGTTCAGCCTGCCGTCGGGCAAGATGTTCCGGGATTTCTCCCGGGGCATGAAGATGAAGCTGGCCATCGCCGTGGCGCTGAGCCACCAGCCCCGGCTGCTGATTCTGGACGAGGCCACCTCGGGCCTGGATCCTATTGTCCGGGACGACATCCTGGATATTTTTCTGGAGTTCACCCGGGATCCCGCCCATTCCATCCTGATTTCCTCCCATATCCTCAGCGATCTGGAGAAAATCTGCGACTACGTGGCGTTTCTCCATCAGGGCAGCCTCCTGTTCTGCGAGGAGAAGGACCGCCTGCTGGAGACTTACGGCGTGGTGACCTGCGGGCCGGCGCAGCTGGCCGGCCTGCCCAAGGATGCGGTGGTTCGGGTGGAGCGCTCCGGCTACGGCGTCCGGGCGCTGGTGAGACGGGAGAAGCTTCCCGCCGCGATTCAAGCGGAGCGGGCGTCCATGGAGGACATCATTCTCTTTCTCGTGAAAGGAGAGGCGGCGCAATGAAGGGACTTCTCATCAAGGATCTGTACGTGCTTTTGAAGCAAATGCGCATTTTTCTGCTGATGGTTGTTGTTTTCGCCATCATTCCCGGTTCCAGCATGACGACCTTCGCCGTGATTTACGCCGCCATGATGCCCTATACGGCCCTGGCCTACGACGAGCGGAGCCGCTGGGGGGAGCTGGCGGGCATGATGCCCTATTCCACCCGGGAGATTGTGCTCTCCAAGTACGTGCTGGGCTGGCTTTTTACCGGCGGGGCGGCGGTGATCGCGCTGGCGGCGGGATTGGTGGAGGCCCGGATGGGCCTGCGGGGCTGTTCGCCCCGGATGGCGATCCTGTCCCTGTGCATCGGTGTGATCATGATGGCAATTACGCTGCCGCCCATGTTTCGCTTCGGCGTGGAAAAGGGCCGGATGCTTTTCATTCTCGTGATGGTAGTGGCGGCCCTGAGCAGCGTGAGCCTGGTGAACGCGCTGGATCAGGTGGTGGAGACTCGGGCGCTGATGAGTGTCCTGGGGCTGTGCCTGCCCGTGGCCGCCGTCGTACTCAGCGCCGTGTCGGTTCTGCTGTCCGTCCGGTTTTACACGGTTCAAAACCACTGAACCCGCCCCGGCAGTCTGCGACGGGTTCCTCTGAAATTTAAGCTCCGGCCGGCCCCGTTTGGGGGCCGGCCGGAGCTTTTGCGGTCTGCCCCGTTTTGGGGCAGACCGGAGTTCAGCTGACCTTCGCGTCGGCGCGTTTTTGCGCCTGCGTGCCGAAATAGAATCCGATGACGACTGTGAACACAGTCTGAAATTCCTGCCCCGTCACGTCGCCGCGCAGCGCCAAGACTGAAAAGGTTGCGGTCAGCAGAAATGTCACCAGGCTCTTTACATCGATCAGTTTGGCAAGCCTCTCGCGAAAAGAGGCAGAGAGCTGACCCATAGGCATCCCTCCCCAGCCAGAATATGCGCAGCCGGGAGGAACTGTGCGGGGCGGCTATTTCAGCGTCACCACGGTGACGCCGGACTCCCCCTCGCCGTACATGCCCAGGCGGAAGGACTTGACCAGCGGGCTGCGGCGGAGGATCTCCTGCACCCGCTTGCGCAGGGCGCCGGTGCCCTTGCCGTGGATGATGGTGACGGTCTCCAGCTTGCCCATGACGGCGGCGGACAGGAAATTCTCCACGGCGCTCTCGGCCTCCAGCGTCTCCATGCCCCGCATGTCCAGCTCGCTGGGCGCGGATGCGCGCAGCAGCTGGGCCGCGTGCTGGCGGATGGCGGCGGGAGCCGCCTTCCGGCCCTTTTTCTCCGCTTCCTCAATGAGGCGCACCTCGTCCGGCCGGACGGTCATCCGCAGCCGCCCGGAGGTCAGCTGCAGCGTTCCGTCCTTGTTGACGGCGGCGACGTCGGCAGGCGTCCGCACGCCCGGCAGCTCCACCTGATCTCCCACCCGGATGGGCCGGCTGGGGGCGGGAATAGGCTCCCGCTCCGTCTCGTCCCGGCCGCCGGCGGCCTCCTGGGCCTCGTTGAGCTTTCGGCGCAGAGCGGACTGCGCCTCGTTCACATTTTCCATCTGCTCCGCCCGGGCCTGCCGGGCGCGCATCTGGGCCAGCTCGGCAAACGCCGCATCGGCCGCGGAGCGGGCCTCCTGAATAATGCGCCGGGCCTCGGCCTCGCCCCGGCTCCGGGCGTTTTCCTTGGCCTTTTCCATCTGCTCCCGGAATTCCCTGGCTCTGCGGGCATCCTCCTCCCGCTGCAAAAAGAGCCGGTCGGTCTCCGTCTGCTTTTTCTCCAGCGCCTGCCGTTTTTCCTCCAGCTGGGTCAGGACGTCCTCAAAGCGGACGCTCTCGCCGGTCATCTGCCTGCGGGCCTCGTCAATGACCTCGTCCGGCAGGCCCAGCCGCCGGGAGATGGCGAAGGCATTGGATTTTCCGGGGATGCCGATGAGCAGGCGGTACGTGGGCCGCAGCGTCTCCACGTCGAACTCGCAGGAGGCGTTTTCCACCCCCGCGGTCATCATGGCGAAGGTCTTGAGCTCGGCGTAGTGCGTGGTGGCGGCCAGCCGGGCGCCGCAGGAGCGCACCCGCTGGATGACGGCCACCGCCAGCGCCGCGCCCTCCACCGGATCGGTGCCCGCGCCCAGCTCGTCAAAGAGTACCAGGCTTTTGCTGTCGGCCTCGGCCAGGATGCGGACGATGTTGGTCATGTGGGCAGAGAAGGTGGAGAGGTTCTGCTCGATGCTCTGCTCGTCGCCCACATCCGCCAGCACCCGGTCGAACACCGGCACGGCGCTGCCCGAGGCGGCGGGAATGTGCAGACCGCACTGGGCCATCAGGCATAACAGCCCCAGGGTCTTGAGGGAGACGGTTTTGCCGCCGGTGTTGGGGCCGGTGATAATCAGCGTGTCAAAGGTGTCGCCCAGCTGGAGGTCGATGGGCACGGCCCGGGACTGATCCAGCAGGGGATGGCGGGCCCGGCGCAGCGAGACAGAGCCGTTTCGCCGGATCTCCGGGCGGCAGGCGTCCAGCTTGTAGCTCAGCTGCCCCCGGGCAAAGATCTCGTCCAGATGCACCAGCGCGTCGTAATCCCACTGGATGTCGTCCTTGTGGGCGGCGGCGTCGGCGGAGAGCTCGGCCAGAATCCGCTCGATCTCCTTTTTCTCCTTGGCCTCCAGCTCAATGAGCTCGTTGTTGGCCTGCACCACCCCCATGGGCTCTACAAAGATGGTGGCGCCGGAGGAGGATACGTCGTGTACCAGGCCGGGCAGATCGCCCCGGTGCTCCGCCTTCACGGGCACCACAAAGCGGCCGTCCCGCTGGGTGATGATGGACTCCTGCAGAATTTTGGCGTAGCTGGGCGAGGAGATGATGCGCTGAAGGATCTGCCGGCCCTTGGACTGCGCCACCCGCATGTGCCGGCGGATGTCCTGCAGCTCCGGACTGGCGGTGTCCGCGATGGTATCCTCGTCCAAAATGGCGCTTTTGATCTTCTCCTCCAGAAAGCGGTTGCCGTGAAGGGAGTCAAAGAGGTGATCCACGGCGGTCTGCTGCGCCTGATCGGCATTCCAATACTCCCGGGTCCGGCGGGCGCAGCTCAGCAGCTCCGCAATGGTCAGCAGCTCCCGGGTATTGAGCCCGCCGCCCCGGTCCGCCCGGGAGAGGGACTCCGCCACCGGCCGGACGCCGGAAAAGGACGGGCTGCCCCGCAGGCCGATCATCGTCCGGGCGGCGTCGGTCTGATCCTGAAGCCGCTCCACCTCCTCCGCTTCCGCGGACGGCCGCAGGGCGAGGGTCCGCCGCTTGGCCTCCTCGCTTACCGCCTGCTCGCTGAGCAGCTCCAGCACCCGGGGCAGCTCCAGCGTCCGAATGGATTTTTCAAACAGTTCACTCATCATGGATCCTTTCCGGAATCATTCCTCGCAGTAATCGGATTTTCCTGGCGGCGCACCCGGCTGGCGCCGATTTTCGCCCAATTTCAAATCCTCACTGTATCATTTATATAAAATAATACAAAATGTACCTTAATTCGACGGCTGCTCCGCGGCCCGGACGCTCTTGTAGAAGTCCAGGGTCTGAAAGCCCCGGTCCAGCTGAGCGGAGACGAACAGCTCCGCCGCCCGGGACAGCCGCTCCAGCGCGGGCGGGGCGAGAGTGAAGGAGTAGAGACGCCGGGGCGGCCCGTACAGGATGTGCCGCAGGGCGCAAAGGGAGCCGGCGCACAGAGGCGCCGGTCTGCCGCCGTCCGGGCCGGCGCAGTCCCGGCAGCGGACGACGCCCTGGAGTGCGTCCAGCACCGGCTCCTGGGGGTCGCTGCGGCCGCACACGGCGCAGGCATCCGCCAGCGGCTCGTAGCCCGCCAGGGCCAGGGCCCGGAATTCAAACGCGGAGCGCACCAGCGCCTCCGGTTTTTCCAGGGTGTCCAGAGCGTAGAGCCCGTTGAGCAGGTGGGACAAAAGCGCCCCGGACTCCTCCTCCGAGCCGGTGACCGTCTCGGTGAGTTCGGCAAAATAAAATCCCAGAGCCAGCCGGGGCAGCTCCCGCCGGAGCCCCTCAAAAAGGGCGATGGTGGCCCCTTCGTCGGCGTAGCACCACTCGCCTCTGCGGTAGAGCGTCCACTCGGAAAACGCCAGCGTCTGCGCGGCGGCGGCGAATCGGCAGTTCTTCCGCCGGGCGCCCCGGGCGATGACGGAGAGCTTGCCGTACTCGGCGGTGAGCAGGGTGAGAATTTTGTCCGACTCCCGGGTTTCGGTCTCCCGCAGGACGATGCCCCGGGTGACGATGTACGGCGTGGCGGCCACGGCGCGGCCCTCCTTCCTTCTATGTAGGGCGGGGCTGATCCCCGCCGTTTATGCGGATTTGGAGGCGTCCTCCGTCTCCGTCAGACTTTTGTAAAGCAGGTAAAACTCCGGCGCGCCGGTATCCAGAAACATACTCCAGACCTCCGAAGCAGTCATGCGTCATCACCTCGGTAAGAGCATGGCCGTTTTTGTCGAATTTTATGCGCGTCGGGAGATTGCCCCGGGATTTACTCGTCCCGGTAGCCGAAGTTCCGCACCAGCGATTCGCTCTCCCGCCAGTTCTCCTTCACCTTGACCCAGGTCTGGAGATAGACCTTGGTGCCCATAAATTTTTCAATGTCGTGCCGGGCCAGGGAGCTGATCTTTTTCAGCATGGCGCCCTCCCGGCCGATGATAATGCCCTTGTGGCTGGCTTTTTCGCAGAAGATGGTGGCCTCCACGTCCACAATGCCGGAATCCTCCCGCTCGGAAAAGCGGGTGATGTCCACGGCGGTGCCGTGGGGGATTTCCTTGTCCAGACACAGCAGCAGCTTCTCCCGGACAATTTCCCCCACCACCTGCCGCTCGGGCTGATCGGTGGTCTCCCCGTCGGGAAAGAGCTGGGGGCCATCGGCGGCGTATTTGGACAGCTCGCCCATCAGATCGTCCAGGCCGTCCCCGGTGTGGGCGGAGATGGGGACGATGGCGTCGAAGCCATCCCAGTACGCGTTGTACGCCGCAATCACCGGCAGCAGCGCGTCGGGCCGCACCGTGTCGATTTTGTTGATGGCCAGCACCGCCGGCAGCTTTTCCTCCCGGATGCGGCCGATGAGCAGCTGCTCCGGTGCGCCTACGTGGGGAATGGGTTCCACCAGCAGCAGGGCGCAGTCCACATCGGAGAGGCTGGCGTTGACGATTTTGATCATATAGTCTCCCAGGGCGGAGCGGGTCTTGTGCAGACCCGGCGTGTCCACCAGAACGTACTGCGCGCCGTCCCGGTTGACGATGCCGCAGATGCGGTTGCGGGTGGTCTGGGCCTTGTTGGAGACGATGGCGATCTTTTCGCCCACCAGGGCGTTGGTGAGACTGGACTTGCCCACGTTGGGCCGTCCGCAGATGGTGATCATGGCGTTTTTTGTAATGGGTTCCATAGGTGATCCTCAACTTTCTTTCATTTGAGCGTTTTTATGAGAAGCCGCAGCATCCGCTTACGGCGCCAGGACTTTTTTGAGATACTGGCCCGTGTAGCTCTCCGGGCAGGCGGCCACCTCCTCCGGCGTACCGGCGGCCACCACGTCGCCGCCGCCGTCGCCGCCCTCCGGGCCCAGGTCGATGAGGTAGTCCGCGCATTTGATCACGTCCAGATTGTGCTCGATGACGATGACGGTGTTGCCGCCCTCCACCAGGCGCTGCAATACCTCCAGCAGCTTTTTCACGTCGTCGGTGTGGAGGCCGGTGGTGGGCTCGTCCAGAATATAGACCGTTTTGCCCGTGGCAATTTTGGAGAGCTCCGTGGCCAGCTTCACCCGCTGGGCCTCGCCGCCGGAGAGGGTGGTGGAGGACTGGCCCAGACGCACATAGCCCAGGCCCACGTCGCACAGTGTCTGCAGCTTGTCCCGGATTTTGGGGATGGCGGAGAAAAATTCCGCCGCCTCCTCCGCGGTCATGTCCAGCACCTCGGCAATGTTTTTGCCCTTGTAGCGCACCTCCAGCGTCTCCCGGTTGTAGCGGCTGCCGTGGCAGACCTCGCAGGGGACGAACACGTCCGGCAGGAAGTGCATTTCGATTTTCAAAAGGCCGTCGCCGGAGCAGGCCTCGCACCGGCCGCCCCGGACGTTGAAGGAGAACCGGCCGGGGCCGTAGCCCCGGGCCTTGGCCTCCTGGGTCTGGGCAAAGAGATCCCGGATGTCGTTGAAAAGGCCGGTATAGGTGGCCGGATTGGACCGGGGCGTCCGGCCGATGGGGCTCTGGTCGATGTCCACCACCTTGTCCAGATACCCGATGCCGTCGATCCGGTCGCATTTTCCGGGCCGCACCTTCATGCGCATCAGCTCCGCGCCCAGACGCTTAAAGAGCACCTCGTTGACCAGGGAGGATTTGCCGGAGCCGGAGACGCCGGTGACAACGGTGAGGGTGCCCAGGGGGAAGGAGACGTCGATGCCGCGGAGGTTATTTTCCGCCGCGCCCACCACCGTCAAAACCCTGCCGCTGCC
>JALCRQ010000057.1 GCA_022652655.1 Oscillibacter sp.
GCCTGCTGGGCGCGGAGGTCAGAGAGTGTGCAGATGCGGGATTTTGCGGTGTCATAGGCCACCAGGTTGCCCGCATGGAGGTTCTGGCAGGGACAGGCGAACAGCTCCGCGGGTCCCCGGCCGGTGTCCAGCACCACGTCGTAAGCGCCGTATGCCTTGGAGGTGACCTCCGTCACCCGGGCGGCGATTACCTTGCCGAAAATCTTGCCGCCGGGGGCAATGTCGGGAGCGATGGAGGGCGCTTCTCCCTTCAGGGGGATATAGTCGCCTAAGATGGCGGCGGCCCGGATCACGCACTCGGGATAGTCGTGCTCCGCGGTGAGCCCCAGCTCCTTCAAAGAGCAGAGCATGCCGTCGGAGAGGACGCCCCGGAGTTTTCCCTTTTCAATCTTTTTTCCGCCGGGCAGCAGAGAGCCGTCCAGCGCCACAGGCACCAGGTCACCCGTGTGGATGTTCCACGCGCCGGTGACGATCTGAGTGGGGGAGTCCTTGCCCACGTCCAGACGGCAGATCCACATGTGGTCGGAATCCGGATGCCGGGTCATCTCGGTAATTTTGCCGACAACCACATTGCAAAGCTCCCGGTGGAGGTCGGTGGTGGCCTCCTGCTTGGAGCCGGAGAGCGTCATCGCCTCCGCGAAGTCGCGGTCGGAAGCGTCCACTTCCACAAATTCATTGAGCCATTTACGGGACAGTAACATAATAATTCGCTCTCCTTTCTTTAAAACTGATTGAGGAACCGCACGTCGTTTTCAAAGATCAGACGCATGTCGCTGATCTTGAACCGGCCCAGGGCAAGACGCTCCAGTCCCATGCCGAAGGCGAAGCCGGAGTAGACCTCCGGATCGATGCCGCAGCCGGAGAGCACCTTGGGGTGCACCATGCCGGCGCCCAGCACTTCAATCCAGCCCTCGCCCTTGCAGGTGGGGCAGCCCACGCCGCCGCACTTGTGGCACTGAATGTCCATCTCGCAGCTGGGTTCGGTGAAGGGGAAGTGATGGGGGCGGAAGCGGGTGACGGTGTTGGGGCCGTAAATCTGGCGGATTACAGCGTTCAGCGTTCCTTTGAGGTCGCCCATGGTGACGCCCTTGTCCACCACCAGCCCCTCAATCTGGTGGAACATGGGGGAGTGGGTGGCGTCCACCTCGTCTTTCCGGTAGACCCGTCCGGGAGCCATGACCCGGATGGGGAGAGGGCGGGTCTCCATGGCCCGGATCTGCATGTTGGAGGTCTGAGTCCGCAGAAGGATGCTGGAGTCCTCCTTTAAATAAAAGGTATCCGACCACTCCCGGGCGGGGTGATCCTCCGGCGTATTGAGGCGGGTAAAGTTGTAGTCCGCCAGCTCCACCTCCGGGCCGTCCAGGATTTCAAAGCCCATGGAGATGAAAATGTCCTTGATCTCGTCCAGCACCGTGTACATGGGGTGCTTGTGGCCCACCGTCAGCTTTTTCCCCGGGATGGTCACATCCACGGCTTCCCGGCGGAGCCGTGCCTCCATGGCCCGCTGCTCCAGCACGGCGGACTGCGCCTCGATGGCCTCCTCCACGCTGGCGCGGACGTCGTTTGCCATCTGGCCCATGATCGGCCGCATTTCGGCGGCCAGGGAGCCCATCTGCTTGAGAACGGCTGTGAGCTCGCCCTTTTTGCCAAGATATTTGACCCGGATCGCCTCCAGATCGGCACCGGCCTTGGTAGAGCCGATGGATTCCAGAGCGTTTTTCCGGATCGTTTCCAGTTCTTCCTTCATCCTTCATTCTCCTTTTCGGATCATAAAATAGATTAAAATCGGATCCTCATACTGCCGCAGGGCATAAAAAAACGCCCTCCGCCCCCAAATGGGACGAAAGGCTGACCTTCCGCGGTACCACCCAAATTCGCACGGAAAAACCGTACGCGCTTGCAGCCCCGGTAACGGAGGGCGTTCCGGCCGCGTTTTTCGCGGCGGCTCCCAGGCGAACCAAACCGGACGTCCGCAGGTCGGCTTTCAGCCGGCGACCGACCCTCTCTTGACGGTGCTTCCCGGTTATTTTCCTGTTCATTGCTGATATCAAGTATCATTTATAGCATATTGCGCCTTGAAATGCAAGGGGAATTTCCCTATAATGACAGGAACAGGAGACAGCGTACAGGGTGAAAAAGCGGGCGGAACAGGCCGTCCGCCGGCAGGAAAAGAGCGGAGGGAACGAAAGGAGCGGAGAGGTATGAAGCTGGCAGCGGCGGAACAGATGCGAAAGCTGGATCGGGACGCCATGGAAAAGTTTCGGATCCCATCCATCGACCTTATGGAGCGGGCTGGTCAGCAGCTTTGCCGCGAGACGGCGGAGCTGCTGGCGGAAAGACCGGGCCGGCGGCGCGTGAGCATATTCTGCGGCGCGGGCAACAACGGCGGCGACGGGATTGCCGCGGCGCGGCTGCTTTTTCTGCAGGGCGTCCGGGTGCGGGTGTTTCTGGTGGGCAGCTACGAAAAGCTGACGTCGGACGCGCTGGAGATGACGGGCCGGCTCAGCGAGTGCGGCATCCAGCTGGAGGCCTTTGATCCGGAGTCCCGGGAGCAGCAGGCCTGGGCTCTGGGCAGCCAGGTGCTGATCGACGCCCTTTTCGGCGTGGGCCTTTCCCGGGAAATCGCGGCCGATTCGCCCTTTGCGGCGGCGGCAGAACTGATGAACCGGGCCGGGGGAACGGTGCTGGCCGCGGATATTGCCAGCGGCGTGGAGGCGGACACGGGCCGGATACTCGGCTGCGCCGTCAAAGCTGACAGGACAGTTACCTTTACACTTCCCAAGATCGGACAGTTTGTGGGAGACGGTGCGATGTACTCCGGGCAGGTGCGGGTGCGGGAGATCGGTATTCCCGAGACATTGGTCTGTGCCGAGGTCTGCACATCGCAGACGGTGGGGCGGGAATTTGTCCGTGCCGCCCTTCCGCCGCGGAAGCCGGACGGGCACAAGGGAACCTTCGGAAAGCTGCTGGCGGTGGGCGGTTCCGTGGGCTTTACCGGAGCGCCCTATCTGATGGCCGCAGGCGCCGTCCGCTCCGGCTGCGGACTGGTCTATCTGGGCGTGCCGGAGGAGATCTGGGAGGTGGAGGCGCACAAATGCGTCTCGTCCATGCCGTTTCCACTGCCTGGGCACAAGGGAATGTTAAGTGCAAAAGCTTTTCAGCCTGTCTTTGAAAAACTGGCCCAGTGCGGCGTCCTCGCCCTGGGTCCGGGCCTGGGCCGTTCTCAGGAGATCACGGAGGTGGTGTGCGCGCTGCTGCGGCAGGCGGCGGGTCCGGTGGTTTTAGATGCCGACGGCATAAATGCTCTGGCCGGGCATATGGATGTTCTGGACGCCCGGCAGGGCCGCGTGACGATTCTGACGCCCCATGAGGGGGAATTTCTGCGTCTGGAAGGAGCGTCTCTGGACGGCGGCCGGGGCGCGGGGGCCCGGGACTTTGCCCGCCGCCACGGCTGCACGCTGGTTTTGAAGGGGCACCGCACGCTTACCGCCACCCCGGCGGGAACTGTGCTGGTGAATACCACGGGCAATTCCGGCCTGGCCAAGGGCGGCAGCGGAGACGTGCTCACCGGTGTGATCGCGTCGCTTCTCTGCCAGGGCGCTACGCCCGTTCAGGCGGCTGCCGCAGGCGTTTGGCTGCACGGACGGGCCGGGGATCTGGCGGCGGAGCGCAAAACGGCTTACGGAATGTCGCCGCAGGACGCGGCAGAGGCGCTGCCCCTGGCGTTTGCCGATGTACTGGAAACGGAGAGCGTAGAAGAATAAGGAGGGAATCGGGTGCGCAGACGGATATGCGTACCAATGATAATCGCCTGTCTGCTGCTGACAGGCTGCGGCGGGGGAAAAGCCGGAACCGCGGCGGATGAGGCCCGGCAGCCGTACCGGGAGATGGACGGATGCACCGCCGAGGCGAAGGTGACCTGCGGCACGGGGGAGGACGACCGAACGGCCTTTGCACTCCGGTGCAGCTTCGTGCCGGAAAAGACGTCCTCCGTAGAGATCCTGGCCCCAGAGACAGTGGCCGGAATCAGGGCCAGTGTGGACAGCAGGACGCTGGCGCTCACCTATGCGGATCTGTGTCTCGATACCGGCGCGGGAGGCACCGGCGCCCTCTCTCCCGCTGCGTGTATTCCCCGGATACTGGAGGCGCTGCGGGACGGCTGGCTGCTGGAGGAGAACGACGAGAAGCTCAACGGGGTTCCCTGCCTCCGGCTGTGTCTGGATCAGACGGAGCAGAGCGGAGAAAAGACCGTCACCGCCGTGTGGCTCAAAAAGGACGGGGGAGAACCGGTTTACGGGGAGATTTCCTCCGGCGGAAAAATTATTTTGACCGCGGAGTTTACGGCGTTTCAGTTTGGTGATATACTGAACCAACAGAATTCGGAATCAAAAGAAACGGAGACAGCGCCGGCGTCGTCCCGGTAAAAGAGGCCGGCAGTTTCCGCATCGGACAGGAGAGGACCGCGAGCGATGGAAAAAGTCCTGAGAAGGACCTGGGCGGAAATTGATCTGGACGCCCTGGCCGGCAACTACCGCAGATTGAGAGAGCACGCGGGACCCGGCGTCCGGTTTCTGGGCGTGGTGAAGGCCGATGCGTACGGCCACGGAGCAACCCGTGTGGCCCGGAAGCTGGAGAGCCTAGGGGCCGACTATCTGGCGGTCTCCAGTTTGGACGAGGCGCGGGAGCTGCGCCGGGAGGGAATCCAGATGCCGGTGCTGATCCTGGGGCACACGCCGCCCTCCATGGTCAGCGAGCTGATCCGCTACGGCATTACGCAGACGGTTTCCGCCGAGGCCAAGGCGGAGGAGTACAGCGCGGCGGCCCAGGCCTGCGGGGGGACGCTGCGGGTACATATCAAGGTGGACACCGGCATGTCCCGGCTGGGCTTTCTGGTCCGGGGCGGTCATTTTGAAGGCGGCGTCAGGGCCATTGCCTATTCCTGCACGCTGCCCGGTCTGGAGGCGGAGGGGATCTACACCCATTTCGCCGCCGCGGATGAGGACGGCGCCGACAGCGAGGCGTATACCCGGGAGCAGTTCGCCGTTTTCACCCGGGTGCTGGATGCCCTGGCCGCGGCCGGCTGGACGTTCACCATCCGCCACTGCTCCAACAGCGGCGCCGTGCGGCGCTATCCCGAGATGGCGCTGGACATGGTGCGGCCCGGCATTGCGCTCTACGGCGTGGGGCCGGACGCCGCCGCGCTGGGACTGCAGCCGGTGATGTCCCTCAAATCCGCCGTTTCCACCATCAAGATCTTTGACCCCGGCACCTGCATCAGCTACGGACGCCTCTATAAAACCGAGGATTTTACCCGAATCGGCGTACTGCCCATCGGCTATGCCGACGGCCTTTTCCGGGCGGTCTCCAACCGCTGGGCCATGATGACGGAGGACGGCCCCGCACCGATCCGCGGACGAATCTGCATGGACATGTGCATGGTGGATCTGACCGGCCTGCCGGATGTCCGGGTGGGGGATACCGTGGATGTGTTCGGCCCCGGCAATCCGGTGGAAAAGATGGCCCAGGTAGTGGGCACCATTCCCTACGAGCTGCTGTGCGCCCTCTCCCGCCGGGTGCCGCGGCTGTATTTTGAAAACGGCCGGGAGGCCGGGAGCTCGCTGCAGATGCAGCTTTAAACCGCTGGCAAGACACTCTGCCGCCGCCGTCCGCATAAGATAGTGCGGGGCGGAAATTTACCGATTTGACCCGCGTATAAATTCCGCGGCTGCGTGGGACAATGGAAGTGGCCTCAGCGCTGAGCGTTCAGCGATGATGGGTACTTCTTTCGGCGGAGTGTGAACTTTGTGGATACAAGTGTCAAACGCGGTGAGATTTATTATGCCGACCTCTCCCCGGTAGTGGGCAGCGAGCAGGGCGGCGTCCGGCCGGTACTGATTATTCAGAACGACACCGGGAACAGATACAGTCCGACCGTGATTGCGGCTGCCATCACCTCCCAGACAGGCAAGGCCCGCCTGCCGACGCACATCGAACTCCCCGTGGCGGAAAGCTGCGGGCTGACCAAGGATTCGGTGGTGCTTCTGGAGCAGGTCCGTACGCTGGATAAAAAGCGGCTGCGGGAGCGGATGGGCCGCGTGGAGGAACCGATTATGGAAAAAATCGATACGGCGATCGCAGTCAGCTTTGGACTGCCGCACGATCGGATGGTTTGAAACGGCTTTCCGCGGGAAAGGATACATATCATCCTTTTCCGCGGAATAGCCGAAACTGCGGAACAACAACGGAGGTACCTATGAAAAAGAACAGATGGCTTCTGCGCGCTTCGGCCCTGCTGGCGCTTGCCCTGGCACTGAACGGAACGGTGTCCGCCGCCGCTGAGGCCGGCTCATCCGCCGATCCCCTGGTTACGCTCAGCTATCTCAATGATACATATCTCTCCGCCGTTCTTTCAAAGGTGGACAGCAAGATCGCCCAGCGCAACACGGCGCTGCTGGCGCAGATCGACCAGAAGGTCGCGGCCTCCGGCGGGACAGGCAGTACCGGGGGAACCGCGTCGGTCTTTACGGTGGTGACGCTGGCAAAGGGCAAGACCCTCAAGGGCGGCGTCGGCTGCGAGGTTTTGCTGCGGATCGGCTCCGCCGTATGCGTGGCCTCCTCGTCTCCGGGACTGATCGATGAAACCTCCGGCGGCACGCTGTCCGGCGGCGCCGCTCTGAGCGCAAATCATCTCTATATGATGAGCGTCAGCGACCGGGGCGTCAAAGCCACGTCCGCCACAGTCAAGGTGATGGTGCGGGGCAGCTATACCGTCTCCTGATGGGGAATACCGCTGCATAACAGCTTCCGCCTCTGCATAAAAGATGCAGAGGCGGAAGTTTTTTAAAAGGAGGGACTTGTTATGGATCCGGTTCCGATCCTTTTGGATGAGGAGCGCGTAGGCGAGCTGAGTGCGCGGCAGGAGGGCCTCTATACCCGGTTCGACGCCCTTTGCAGGGGCCTGGGGCAGGCCCCTCAGCACCTGTCCGCCGTGGGCGCGCTGGGCTCGCTGCGCCTGGGTGTCCCGGAGCCGGACGGACCCGTCTGGCGGCTCCGACGGAGAATTTCCAATCGGGATCTGTCCGCGCTGGGGGAGCTGCGATACGGGGAGCTGCGGCCCTGCGGCGAGGATACCAGCCGGCGCTGGGAACAGGCGCCCTACCCGGAGCAGCTGTTCCGGGGGGCGTTTCTGCGGGACCGGCTGCGGGGCAGCGAGGGCGTTCTGACCCGGCAGGAGGACGGGGTGCGCTTTTTGGCGGTGCCCTATGACAGGCGCAGGCCGTTTCTCCTCACCAGCCTGTTTTGCTTTGCCAGCGTCCGGCCCATCGGCGGGAAGCCGTACGCTGTTTTTTGCTTCGACCGCGGCGAAAATCCGGTTTTCCGGCGGTAGAAATCTGCAAAAAAATTGCCTCTACCACATCCGGCGGAGGTGTGTTATAATAGCCGCATAGCGGTTATGATACGCGCTTTGCCGCCGCACGTCAGCGCGGCGGAGTACACCGGAAAAAGATCAGATCTCGCCGGGGGCGGCCCGGCGGAATTACGGGAGGATGGACCATGAAATGTCCTTTTTGCGGCTACAGTGAGAGCAAAGTGATTGATTCCCGCCCCGCCGATGAGGGCAGCAGTATCCGCAGGAGGAGGGAGTGCCTTTCCTGCCAGAAACGGTTTACCACCTACGAGACGGTGGAGAGCCTGCCCATGGTGGTCATCAAGAAGGACGGAAGCCGCCAGAGCTTCGACCGCCGGAAGGTTTTGGGCGGTATGATCCGGGCCTGCGAAAAGCGGCCGGTTCCCGTCGCCGCGCTGGAGAAAATTTCGGAGGAGATCGAACAGGATCTTCAAAATTCCATGGAACGCGAGGTTTCCACCGCTTTGATCGGCGAGAAGGTCATGGAGCGGCTCAAGACCGTGGATGAAGTGGCCTATGTCCGGTTTGCCTCCGTATACCGTCAGTTTAAGGACATTGACACCTTTATGAAGGAGCTGAATAAGCTCCTTGCCGACAAGTAATATTCCTTTATAGATGTTGGCGGAAAAGCGTTGAAATTGAACACTCTGCGCTAGAGGATGTTCTTGATGCTGAAGCGCTCCATCTCCGCCACCAGGCTGAGCTGGTGCCGCAGATCCGCCAGTTCCGCCCGGAACTCGGAGGGCTCCCGCTCGGCTGCAAAGGCAGCCGCCCGGCGGTACATGGCCTCCGCGTCGTCCACGCTCTCGTGCTTGATGACGATGTGCAGCCAGGTCTGATGGGCGCTCCAGCTGCGGTAGCTTCGGCGCAGCGCGGAGGAGGCCTCAGCCCAGCGGTCGGAGGCGGCCAGGGCTTCGGCCTGCGTCAGCTGCTGGGACCAGCGGTCGGTCTCTCCCACAATGACCGCGCAGTTGACCAGGGAAAAGGTCAGCATGGCGGCCAGCAGCAGGATTGGAGGAAGAAATGCCTTCATGATTTTTCCGCCTCCTTTCCGATACACAAGATGCGGTCGGGCTGGGCAAAGGTGAGAAGAAAGACCTCCCGGGGAGAGGAGAAGCCCCTGGCGGATACCTGCGTCTGCAGCCAGGCCGGATCTTTTCCGCACCGGCTCAGATTTTTTTCCAGCACCCGGCCGTCGTTGATGAGCACCAGGGGAAGGACGGTTTCGTCCTCCACCATC
This sequence comes from Oscillibacter sp., assembly GCA_022652655.1. GTDB lineage: Bacteria > Bacillota > Clostridia > Oscillospirales > Oscillospiraceae > Oscillibacter. The sequence continues at coordinate 8,649 of JALCRQ010000057.1, forward strand.
TGATGGAGCTGCCTGATGGACGCGGGCTGTTCCTGGGGCCAGGGGAGAATAGACAGCTGGCCGGAGTTTTCCAAAACCGCGTATTTGACCGCCTGGAGGTCGCAGTAGCCCTGGGAGCGCAGCTCCTCCAGCAGCTCGTCGATGGTGAAGCGGTTGCGCTTCATGGCCGCCTGGCACAGCCGTCCCCGGTCGATCAGCACCGTGGGCGTGCCGCAGGAGACCTCCCGGAAGCGGATGCTTTTCAGGGAGAGCTGACTGAGCAGCATGGAAAGAGCCATCAGTGTCAGAATCGGGATGATGCCGGAGAGCAGGGGAATCCCAAAGTCCTGCATGGGCACCGTGGCCAGATCCGACACCATCATGGTCAGCACCAGCTCACTGGGTTCCAGCTCGCCGATCTGCCGTTTTCCCATGAGGCGGAGCGTAAGCGTGATGAGAAAATAGAGAATAACTGTGCGAAAAAACGCAGTGATCATAAAAGCGGTCCCTCCCCATGACGAAAGTATCTGCCGCGGGGGGACGATTTATCCCGGTGATTCTCTCCGTGAAGGCGGAGACGGTCATAGAAGGCGGCGTCAGCCGCAGCGCAGACAGGAAAGGAGGACCCGGGCTTTGGGCCTATGAAAAGCGCCATGTTCCCGCGGCCGTGTGCCGCGGGATAACGAGGAGAGGGGAGTATCGAAGATTCGGCGGATGCCCCTCCGTGACCGCGGGCGCGAACACGGCCGGTAAATATGCGGGTGACCGCAGAACAGAGAGACCGTGACCGCGGAGAAAGCGACAAATCCCTGCGCGTTTGTCCTTTTGATTGCTTTGGAGGATCAAGACAGATCAGGAGGATTTATAGAATTATGTGTGGAATTATCGGTTTTGTTGGCACGGAACAGGCAGCCCCCATCCTGCTGGACGGCCTGGAGAGAATGGAGTACCGGGGCTACGACTCTGCGGGCGTTGCGGTGCGCTCCGATACGGAGGGACTGCAGGTCAAAAAGACCAAGGGCCGTCTGAAGGTGCTCAGCGACCTCATTCACGGCGGCCGCGATCTCACCGGGACGCTGGGCATCGGGCACACCCGCTGGGCCACCCACGGAGAACCCAACGACGCCAACGCCCATCCCCATGTCAGTGAGGACGGAACCATCGCGCTGGTGCACAACGGCATCATCGAGAATTATCAGGAGATCAAGGATTCCCTGCTGCAAAAGGGCATGAAGTTCACCTCAGACACGGATTCCGAGGTGGTGGCCCAGCTTCTGGAGTTTTACTATCGGGAAAATCACAATATGCTGGACGCCGTCTCCCGGGTTGTCCACCGGATCGAGGGCTCCTATGCCCTGGGCATTATCTGCGCCGACTACCCCGACGCCCTGATTGCGGCCCGGAAGGACAGCCCGCTGATCCTGGGCTACGGCCGGATCGGGAATTTCATCGCCTCCGACGTGACGGCCATTCTCAAGTATACCCGGGACGTGTCCTACATGGACGACGGAGAAATCGCGGTCATCACCTCCACCAAGGTGGACGTCTACAACAGCGAGCTGGATCCGGTGGAAAAGCAGCATCACACCGTAAACTGGGACGTCTCCGCGGCGGAGAAGGGCGGCTATCCCCACTTTATGTTTAAAGAGATGATGGAGGAGCCGGAGGCCATTCGCAAGACCGTCTCCCCCCGGATCCGGGACGGCCGGGTGGTGCTGGACAATGTGTCCCTGACGCCGGAGTATATCCGCGGCATTTCCCGGATCTTTATCATCGCCTGCGGATCTTCCTACCATGTGAGCATGGTGTGCAAGTACAACTGGGAGCGGATGCTCCGCATTCCGGTGGAGGCGGTGCTGGCCTCCGAGTTCCGGTACAGCGACCCGCTGGTGGACGATCACTCCCTGGTGATCGTGATCAGCCAGTCCGGCGAGACGCTGGACACCACCGCCGCCATGCGGGAGGCAAAGCGCCGGGGCGGCCGCACGCTGGCCATCGTCAACGTGGTGGGCTCCTCCATCGCCCGGGAGGCCGACGACGTGCTCTATACCTGGGCGGGGCCGGAAATTGCCGTGGCCACCACCAAGGCGTATTCCACCCAGCTGGCGCTGCTGGATCTGGTGGGCCTTTACCTGGCCGACGCGCTGGGCACCGTGTCGCCTGAGGAATACGGCGCCATCGTCCGGGGTGTGGAGCAGCTGCCCGCCCAGATGCAGCAGATTCTGGATCATACGGAGGACATCAAATATTTTGCCTCCCGCTATTTCAACCACAACAGCATCTTCTTCATCGGCCGCAATCTGGACTATGCCATCGGCATGGAGGGCTCCCTCAAGCTCAAGGAGATCTCGTATATCCACTCGGAGGCGTATGCCTCCGGCGAGCTGAAGCACGGCACGATCTCCCTTATTGAGCCGGGCACGCTGGTAATCACGCTGAGCACCTACGCGCCGCTGTTCGACAAGGCCATGAACAACGTGGTGGAGGTCAAGGCCCGGGGCGCGGAGGTTCTGGCGGTGACCACAGAGGAATTCCGGGACAAAATGGGCAAAGTCGCCGACGCCACCATGGTTGTGCCGGTGGCCCACTGCATCCTGCAGCCCTCCCTGACGGTGCTGCCGCTGCAGCTGTTCGCCTACTATATGGCGCTGCAGCGGGGCTGCGACATCGATAAGCCCCGCAATCTGGCCAAGTCTGTCACCGTGGAATAAGCTGAA
>JALCRQ010000058.1 GCA_022652655.1 Oscillibacter sp.
AGGTACTGTCCGGTCAGGGATTGGGGATTGGCCATGACCTCCTCCGGCGTGCCGGCGGCCACTACCCGGCCGCCGTGCTCGCCGGCGCCGGGGCCGATGTCGATGAGATAGTCCGCCGCGCGCATGGTGTCCTCGTCGTGCTCCACCACGATGAGCGTGTTGCCCAGATCCCGCAGCCGCTTCAGGGTAGCCAGCAGCTTGTCGTTGTCCCGCTGGTGGAGGCCGATGGAGGGCTCGTCCAGGATATAGAGCACGCCCATCAGACTGGAGCCGATCTGGGTGGCCAGCCGGATACGCTGGCTCTCGCCGCCGGAGAGGGTGGCGGCGGAGCGGGAGAGGGTCAGGTACCCCAGTCCTACGGATTTTAAAAAGCCCAGCCGGTTTTTGATCTCCCGAAGGATCCGGTCGGCAATGAGCAGCTGCTGGCCGCCCAGGTGCAGCTTCTCCATAAACCGGAGCTCCTCCACCACGCTCAGCGTGGTGAACTCGTAGATGTTCAGATCTCCCACAGTGACGGCCAGGGACTCCCTGCGCAGGCGGCGCCCTCCGCAGTCCGGGCAGGGGCACTCCCCCATGGATTCCTCCAGCTCCCGTTTGACGCTGTCGCTCTGCGTCTCCAGATACCGCCGCTCGACGTTGCGGCAGATCCCCTCGAAGGGCTGATAGAGCACGCCCTTGCCCCGGGGCTGGTCGTAGTGCAGCTCCAGCTTCTCCCCGCCGGTGCCGTAGAGAATGATGTCCCGCACCTCGGCTGAGAGGGTTTTCCACGGTTCGCTGAGAGAAAAGTGATATTTTTTGGACAGGGCCTCAAAGTACATCCGGGAGATGCCGTCGGAGCGGATGGAGGCCCAGCCGGAGGCCTGAATGGCCCCGTCCAGCACGGATTTGTCCGGATCCGGCACGATCAGCGCCGGGTCGGCCTTCAGCTGGCTGCCCAGCCCCGTGCAGGTGGGGCAGGCGCCGAAGGGATTGTTGAAGGAGAACATCCGGGGCGTCAGCTCCGGAATGGAAATGCCGCAGTCCTCGCAGGCGTAATTCTGGGAAAAGCTCAGATCCCGTTCCTCCCGGAGAAGGTTCACGGTCACCAGTCCTCCCGCCAGGGCGGAGGCGGTCTCCACGGAGTCGGTGAGCCGCTGGCGGATGTCGGGCCGGATCACCAGCCGGTCGATGACCACCTCGATGCTGTGCTTTTTGTTCTTTTCCAGCTTGATTTCCTCGTCCAGCTCGTAGAGGGAGCCGTCCACCCGGACCCGGACGTAGCCGGAGCGCCGGGCGTCGTCAAAGACCTTGGCGTACTCGCCCTTTTTCCCCCGGATGACGGGGGCCATGACCTGGATCCGGGTGCCCTCCGGCAGCCCCAGAACCTGGTCCACGATCTGATCCACGGTCTGCTGGCGGATTTCCCTGCCGCACTTGGGACAGTGGGGCGTGCCCACCCGGGCCCAGAGAAGGCGCAGGTAGTCGTAGATCTCCGTCACCGTGCCCACGGTGGAGCGGGGGTTTTTGGAGGTGGTTTTCTGGTCGATGGAGATGGCGGGGGAGAGGCCGTCGATGTAGTCCACATCGGGCTTTTGCATCTGCCCCAGGAACATCCGGGCGTAGGACGAGAGACTCTCCACATACCGCCGCTGGCCCTCCGCGTAGATGGTGTCGAAGGCCAGGGACGATTTGCCGGAGCCGGACAGGCCCGTCAGCACCACCAGCTTGTCCCGGGGGATGGTGACGTCGATGTTTTTGAGATTGTTTTCCCGGGCGCCCTTGATGACGATTTGATCCTGCATTGAGATTCTGTACTCCTTGTTCTCTAAAATAGACGGTGGGCGGCGGCCGCTGGGACGGACCCGCCTTTGGGTTTATACAATGATGTCCGCGGCCTTTCCGCCCAGCAGGGCGATAAGAGGCTCCGCCGCCAGCTCCGCCTGGGCGCCGATTTTTCCGGCGGAGATGAAGATGGTGGGGAAGTCCAGAGCCGTCCGGTGGAACACGGTGAGGAACTGCTTTTTCATGCCCACGGGGCTGCAGCCGCCCCGGATATAGCCTGTGACGGCGTTGATGTCCGCCACATGCAGCAGCTCCACGGATTTTTCCCCCGCCGCCCGGGCCGCTTTTTTAAGATCCAGGTTTTCCTCCGCGGGCACCTCGAATACCACGCAGTTTTTCGACGCGCCCCGGGCTACCAGCGTTTTAAAGACCCGGGCTGGATCCTGCCCCAGCGTCCGGGCGATGTGCAGGCCGTACTCGGAGGTACCCTCCGGCCCCTGGGTGTCCCGGTAGAAGTGGGCGGTATAGGGAATGCCCGCCCGCTCCAGAATCCGCATGACGTTGGTTTTTTCCTCTTTCTTTTTCATGCCGCTCCGCCCCTTTTTGAAAATCCCGCTGCCGCCGGTCACGCCATCCGGTAGAGAATCAGTCCGCCCCGCCGGCGAAAACCGGTGTCCCAGAGCCGGGGCAGAGAGAGTACGCGGTTGGTGCCGTAGGTGGTGGCCCGAACCAGAAAATCCGTGTCGGTGCGCTGGTAGCCGGTGAACAGGAACCAGTGCCACACGTATTCGTCCAGCGCCGGATCCCGGTGCTTGAGAAGCAGGCAGGGCACCGGCAGCCCGTCGTCGATCTGCGCTGCCACCGCGGTCTGGGCCTCCTCCCCGGGGCGGGAGCCCGGCAGGGCTGTCATGGACAGCCGGGTTTCGCCCCGATCCCGGAGGTATTGGGAAAAGCCCTCCGTATAGAGCTCCGTGCGGTCGATTCCCTCCCAGCGCGGGCGCAGATAGGGCTTCATCACCTGGGAGAAGCGGATATAGTCCTCCCGGGTGAGGGCGTTTGCGTCAAACGGGTAGAGGGCGGCGAGCCCCCGGGTGCGGGCCAGATAGATACAGGTGTCGCAGGCGCAGACGGCGGCGCAGCCGCCCAGCTTCATCATCCGGTCGCGGAACCAGTCCTGATTGCCGCCGCAGGCATCGCCAATATAAAAGTGTTCCAGGTTCTTTTGCATGCTCAGCCTCTTTTCGCGTGTCGGGATCCTCCGGTTACAGCTTGGGGCGGCTCAAAAACGAGCCGATCCAACTCCCCGCCAGCAAAACGCAGCCGTAGACGGCCAGATAGACGCAGGCGCTGGGGTTGTAGTACAGAAAAATAGTGGGGACGAACGCGGCCGCCCCCAGCAGCGTGAAGTACGGGTCGAAGCCATGGAGATATCCGTACAGAAAGCTTGCCAGCAGGCAGATTCCAGGCAGCACCGCCAGCAGCACCAGCATGGCGCTCCCCGTATCGACGATCATCAGGGGGAGCACATAGAAAGCCAGGGCCGCGGGAAACAGAAAGGGCAGCATGCCCCGCAGCTTATTCCAAAACACAGAAAATCCTCTCCCTTCCTTGAACAGGCGGCGCCGGAGCGTCACTTGCCCCGAAGCTCAATGATGCGGTCCCGGAGGATGGCGGCGTATTCAAACTCCAGCAGCCGGCTGGCCTCTTTCATTTCCTTTTCCAGCTTGGCAATCTCCTCCTCCCGCTGGGCGGCGCTGAGACTGCCTCCCTTGCGGTGCCTGCCCCGGCCGGGGCCTTCCGCCGCCCGGGAGATCTCCAGCACGTCCCGGACGTCCTTGATAATGGTTCTGGGGACGATGCCGTGGGCGGCGTTGAACTCACTTTGGATTTTCCGGCGCCGGTCGGTTTCATCCATGGCCGCCCGCATGGCGGCGGTGACGGTGTCGGCATACAGGATCACCAGACCCTCCGCGTTCCGCGCGGCCCGGCCGATGGTCTGGATGAGAGACGTCTCGGAGCGCAGGAAGCCCTCCTTGTCCGCGTCCAGCACGGCCACCAGGGACACCTCCGGCAGATCCAGACCCTCCCGCAGGAGGTTGATGCCCACCAGCACGTCAAATTCCCCCAGCCGCAGATCCCGGAGGATCTCCATCCGCTCGATGGTCTCCACGTCGGAGTGCATATACCGCACCCGGATGCCGGCTCCCCGGAGGTACTCCGTCAGATCCTCCGCCATCTTCTTGGTCAGCGTGGTGACAAGCACCCGCTCCTTCCGGGCGGATCGGGCGTTGATCTCCGCGATGAGATCGTCGATCTGCCCCTCCACCGGGCGGACCTCCACCCGGGGATCCAGCAGGCCCGTGGGGCGGATGACCTGCTCCACCACCTGGCCGGCCCGCTCCCGCTCGTATTCCCCCGGGGTGGCGGAGACGTAGACGGCCTGATTGACGCGGCCCTCGAACTCCTCAAATTTGAGGGGGCGGTTGTCGTAGGCGCAGGGCAGGCGGAACCCGTAGTCCACCAGGGACTGCTTTCGGGCGCGGTCGCCGTTGTACATGGCCCGCACCTGGGGCAGCGTCACATGGCTCTCATCCACAAAGAGAAGAAAATCCTTGGGGAAAAAGTCCAGCAGCGTCATGGGGGCGGAGCCCACCGGCCGGCCGGAGATCACCCGGGAGTAGTTTTCAATGCCGGTGCAGTAGCCCAGCTCCGTCATCATCTCAATGTCGTATTCGGTGCGCTGACGGATGCGCTGGGCCTCCACCAGCTTGTTCTCATCGGTGAAAAACCGAACCTGCTCCTCCAGCTCCCACCGGATTTCCTCCACGGCCCGGTTCATTTTGGCCTTGGTGGTGACATAATGGCTGGCGGGGTAGATCACCACATGGGAGAGCACCTTGCTGGCCGTGCCCGTCACCGGGTCGAACTCGCTGATCCGGTCGATCTCGTCGCCGAAGAATTCCACCCGGACAGCCCGGCCCTTGTAGTAGGCGGGATAAATCTCCACCGTGTCTCCCCGAACCCGGAACATGTTCCGCTGAAAGGCCACGTCGTTGCGCTCGTACCGGCTCTCCACCAGTTTTCCCAGCAGGAGCTCCCGATTATACTCGGCTCCGGCCCGCAGCGATACGGCCATGCCGGCAAAATCCTCCGGCTCGCCCAGACCGTAGATGCAGGAGACGGAGGACACCACGATCACATCCCGCCGCTCCAGCAGGGAGAAGGTGGCGGAGAGGCGCAGACGGTCGATCTCCTCGTTGGTGGAGGCGTCCTTGGCGATATAGGTATCCGTGTGGGGGATATAGGCCTCCGGCTGATAGTAGTCGTAATAGGAGACAAAATACTCCACGGCGTTGTCGGGGAAAAACTCCCGGAACTCGGAGCACAGCTGCGCGGCCAGGGTCTTGTTGTGGGCCAGCACCAGGGTGGGGCGCTGCACCTGCTCGATGACCTTGGCCATGGTATAGGTCTTTCCGGAACCGGTGACGCCCAGCAGCACCTGCTCGGAAAGGCCGTTTCGGATGCCCTCCGCCAGCTTTTCAATGGCCTCCGGCTGGTCGCCGGAGGGCTGGTAGGGGGAGACGACATGAAAATCAGGCATAAAAACTCCTTTGGGTACGAAGTAAACCGGGTACAGCTCCGGCGGCCAGCCGTCCGCCGCGAAAGCGGCGTCCAAGCGCTGCGCCGGAGGCGCAGCCTTGCCGCAGGGCGGATTCACTCCGCCCGTCGCGATAAAATCTCAAAGGGCTCCCGCCGGGCCGGGCCGGCGGGAAAACCCGCCGGAGGGCTGGTAGGGGGAGACGACATGAAAATCAGGCATAAAAACTCCTTTGGGTACGAAGTAAACCGGGTACGGCTCCGGCGGCCGTCAGCTTTGCGTCAGAATCCCGCTGTCCGCCATGGAGACGAAGTCGTTGTCTGCCACAATGACGTGATCCACCAGCGGAACGCCGATGGTGCGCAGGGCCTCCTGTACCCGCTGCGTGGCGGCATAGTCCTCCCGGGAGGGAAGGGCGATGCCGCTGGGGTGATTGTGAGACAAAATCACGGCGCTGGCATTGGTCAGCAGCGCGTTTTCCACCAGCCGCCGGATATTCAGCTCGGCGTTGTCCGCGCCGCCCTCGCCCAGCCGCTTGCAGGCCAGGAGCTTTCCCTTCCGGTCCAGGCACAGCTGGTAGACGATTTCACTGTGCTCCCCCGAAAAACGCTGAATGAGATAGGCGCCGGCCTTCTCCGTGGAGTTGAGGATGATGTCCCGCCCGTCTCCGGAGAGCTTGGCCTTCCGCCAGACATCCGGAATCAGACGCAGAAAGACCGCCGCGCTCTCCCCGACGCCCTCCACCTTTTCAAGGTCCTCCGCAGGAGCGGACAGAACTCCCAGCAGCGAGCCGTACCGCTCCAGCAGACGGTGGGCCGTCTCGTTGGTGTCCCGGCGGGGAATGGCATAGAAAAGCAGCAGCTCCAGGGCCTCATGGTCGGCAAAGCCGTCCAGGCCGCCGGTGAGATACCGCAGGCGCATCTTCTGCCGATGGCCGTCGTGCACTCCCATCAGGCGTCTCCTTTCCCCCGCGCCGCAGGCAAACGCGGCCGCCGCCTGTGCGGGAGCCGCAGCGGGTATGATGTAACATATGATTATACCATTTCTGACGCATTCCTACAAGTCGATTTTCCTTTGAAATTTGCGCGCATTTGCCCCGAAACCGCGCCTTTCGCGAAACGTGGGTTGACAAGAGGAATAAAAAGGAATATGGTAAAAATGAAAAATATATTTGCGTCCGGTAGGTAAGGCTACCACAGGGATACGGGTTGCTGCCGCAGAGTGATGGAGACATCATGAGAGGGTTTGAACAGGCGATATCGAAGAACAAGGTGTCGTCTAATGCAACTACACTGCCTTGTGAAGCTAAAGCTTGAACGGTGGGAGAATGGGATTCCATGTATTCTCCGGCAAGGGAGCTGTTTTTGACCCGATCGTTGCCGGACGGAACGATCGGGATTTCTTTTTGAAAATTTTGCAGAGACTATGCGGAGAAAGGAGGCTGCGCGGATGTATGAACATGAAGACGTTCGGGCGGAAATGAAGGACGAAATTGAGGATTTGGTTGCCCGAAAGCGATATGCCCAGCTGCGCGACCTTCTGCTGCCCATGGAGGCCGCGGACATTGCCCTGCTTCTGGAGGAGCTGGGCGAGGCGGTGATGCCGCTGGTGTTCCGGCTTCTGCCCAAGGAGCTGGCCGCCGAGGTTTTCGTGGAGCTGGAGTCCGACGAACAGGAGCTGCTGATCCGCAGCTTTTCCAATACCGAGCTGAAGGAAGTTCTGGACGAGCTGTATCTGGACGACACGGTGGACATTGTGGAGGAGATGCCGGCCAACGTGGTCAAGCGGATCCTCAAGCACTCCGATCCGGAGATGCGCAAGAGCATCAACGAAATTCTCAAATACCCGGAGGACTCGGCAGGCTCCATTATGACCACGGAGTTTGTGGATCTCAAACGGGACATGACGGTGGAGGACGCCTTCAAGCGCATCCGCCGCACCGGCCCGGACAAGGAGACCATCAACATCTGCTACGTCATCGACGTGGGCCGCCACCTCATCGGACTTGTGACCATCCGGACGCTGCTGCTGGCGGAGGAGGACGCCGTCCTGGAGGACATCATGGAGAAGAACATTGTGTCCGTCTCCACGCTGGACGACCAGGAGTATGTGGCCCGCTCCCTGAGCAAATACGATTTTCTGGCGCTGCCGGTGGTGGATACGGAGAACAGACTGGTGGGCATCGTCACGGTAGACGACGCCATGGACGTTTTGCAGGACGAGGTGACCGAGGACATCGAGAAGATGGCGGCTATCCTCCCCACGGACAAGCCCTACCTCAAAACTGGGATTTTTGAGACATTCAAGGCCCGGATTCCCTGGCTGCTGCTGCTGATGGTCTCCGCCACCTTCACCGGGCATATCATCTCAAAATTTGAAAACGCGCTGGCGGCCTTCACCATTCTGACGGCCTATATCCCCATGCTGATGGACACCGGAGGAAACGCCGGCTCCCAGGCGTCGGTCACGGTAATCCGCGGAATTTCCCTGAACGAGATCGAGTTTTCCGACCTCCTGCGGGTCATCTGGAAGGAAATGCGGGTGGCGGTCTACTGCGGCGTGGCGCTGTCCGCCGCTAATTTCATTAAGCTGATGCTGGTGGACCGGCTGCTCTTTCACAATCCCGCGGTGACGGTGGCGGTGGCGCTGGTGGTGTGCCTGACCCTGGTGCTGGACGTGTTCTGCGCCAAGCTCGTGGGGTGCACGCTGCCGCTGCTGGCCAAAAAGGTGGGCTTTGACCCGGCGGTGATGGCCTCGCCGTTTATCACCACCATCGTGGACGCCATTTCGCTGCTGATCTATTTCCAGTTTGCCGCTTTGATTCTGCATATCTGACGGCCTGCGCGCCGCCGGACAGCGGGCGCTCCTTATGAAGGAGTGCCCGTTTTTTCGTATATTTTTGGCCGGCCTGCGCAGACTAGCCTACGGCGAAAGCCACTATTCTTTCATTTTAGGAGGAATTTTAACATGACGAAGGATTGCACCAACGGCGGCTGCTCCTGCACCCCCAACACCAGCGTGAAGTGCACGGTCAACAACTGCGCCAATCACTGCCAGGACAATGAGTACTGCGGACTCAATTCCGTCCAGATCGGCACCCATGAGGCAAACCCCACCGAAAAACAGTGCGTGGACTGCGACAGCTTTAAGCTGAAGTAACCCCGCGGGAGGGGGCGACGCCCCTCCTACATAGAAAAGCATGGAAGCGGGAGGCGGAGGCATGGACGCAAAGTGGAGAGCGCGGACCGCGGGAGCGGCTGCGGGTCTGGCCAACGGTCTGTTCGGCGGGGGCGGCGGGATGGTGTTCCTGCCGCTGATGAGCCGGGAGAGCTCCATCACCCGCCGCCAGCTCTTTGCCACCTGCGTGGGAGTGATTTTTCCGGTCTGCGCCATCTCCGCGGCGGTGTATTTTCTGCGCGCGGAGATTCCGCTCTCCGCCGCGGTGCCCTACCTGCTGGGCGGCCTGGGCGGAGGATTTCTGGGGGGAAAGACTTACGGAAGGGTGTCCACACGGTTTCTCAAGTGGATTTTCGCGGGCTTTCTTTTCTACGCGGGGGTGAAGTACCTGCTGTGAAATGGATGATCCCCTTTTTGTGCGGCCTTGCCTGCGGCACCGTCTCCGCCTGGGGCGTGGGCGGCGGGACGCTGCTGCTGCTGGTGATGACCCTCTTTCTGGATGTGCCCCAGCGGACGGCCCAGGGCATCAACCTGCTCTTTTTTCTGCCCACCGCATTCTCCGCGCTGCTTCTCCACGCAAAAAACGGCTGCCTCCACACCCCCACGCTGAAAGCTGCCATTCCTGCCGCCGCGGCCGCCGCCCTGGCGGGCTCCCTGGTGGCCACCGCGCTGGACGTGGAGCTTCTGCGGCGGCCCTTCGGCATCTATCTGCTGGCCTCCGGCGTGCTGCTGCTCTGGCCCCGAAAAAAACAGAAATGACCTGTCTTTTGAAAAAGACAGGTCATTTTCGTTCCCCAAAAATGCTGGGCCGGGGGCTCAGTCCGCCGCCTCCTGAAGCTTCAGGGTAAAGGTCAGGTATTCGCCGGAGCGGTAGACCTTTACCGTCATCTGATCCCCCACGTTGAAGCGCCGGCGGACCCGAAGCAGCGCCGCGCTGGAGGTCACCGCCTCCCCGTCGGCGGACACCAGGACGTCTCCGATCTGAATACCGGCCTTCTGTGCGGCGGAGCCATCCTCCACCTCCTGCACCCGGATGCCTGTGGCGCCGTCGGGAAGGGGCGTGCCCTGCCTGGCCACGGAGATCCCCAGCAGCGGCTGGGGCAGCACCTCTCCAAACTGGAGAAGGTCGTTGACGATATACTGCATGGAGCTGGACGGAATGGCGAAGCCCAGCCCCTCGATGCTGGCAAAGGCGCTGCTCATTTTAATGGTGTTGATGCCCACCACCTGGCCGAAGCTGTTGATCAGCGGCCCGCCGGAGTTGCCGGAGTTCAGGGCCGCGTTGGTCTGAACCAGCGTCATGGTCCGTCCGTCCACATCCACGTCCCGGTTGATGGCGGAGACAATCCCGTCCGTAAACGTCCCCCGGAGCTCCACTCCCAGGGGGTTCCCGATGGCGTACACCTTGTCGCCCACGGTCAGATCGTCGGAGGAGCCGATTTCCGCCGCCGGCAGGTTTTTCCCCTCCACCTTCAGCACGGCCAGATCGTTTCCGGCATCCCCGGCCACGTATTTGGCGGCGTAGGTGACGTCGCTGGAGAGGGTGACGCTGCAGTCCTTCCCGCCGGAGAGGACGTGGTAATTGGTGAGAATATAGCCGCCGGAGGTGAAAATCACGCCGGTGCCCACAGAGGCGCCGCCGCCCTCCAGCTGTACCAGAACCGTTACCACGGAGGGATTTACCCGCTGGTAGATGGACTGGGCGCTGAGCGCCGGCCCGTGCCGGTCGGTGACGGCCAGGCGCACGGCCTTATCCGCCTTGTACGTGGGAATGGAGATTTTTTCGGTGTTCTCGGCGGGGGGCGCCGCGTCCGCGGCGGAGCTGCCGCCCGGGGCGGCGGACCGGCCGCCAAAGCAGAGCCCCAGGGTCAGTGCACCGGCCGCAGCCGCGCACACCAGGCAGATCCACAAAGCTCTCCGATGCTTTTTGCGCCGGGGCGGAGCGGAACGGGCGTCGGGTTTCCCCGGCAGGGAGGCGGGCTGGGCGCAGTCCTCCACCATTTCGTGGCCGAAGCCGGGCTCGTAATACTCCACAATTTCCCCCGGAACCGTGCCAGCTCCGTGGGTTTCCCCAAAGCCGGGCCGCCCTCTGGACGGAGGCTGGGGCAGTCCCGCGGCGGCCAGCTGCTGGTCGATGGGACGCCGTCCCACGGCCCGCTCCCGCGCCTCCGGCAAAGAGCCCGGAAGGGGTTCCGCCCCGGCTTCTTCCGGAAGGGGTTCCGCTCCGGCTTCTTCCGGCGCGGGTTCCTCCGATCCGCTTTTGGGCGCGGCAGTCTCCTGGGCGGCCGGCGGCTCCCCGGTGCCGGAAGGGTGCAAAGGCGCATCCGCCTCCGGCGCGGAATCCGGGAGTACCTCCCGGCGAAGCGCATCCTGATCTTTCTCTGTCATGGGCATGCCTCATTCTATGGACAGGGAGAAGGTGAACGTGGTCATACCGTTCTCACTGGTCACATTGATTTTTTCCTTGTGCTGCGCCAGAATCGTCTTGACGATATAGAGCCCCAGTCCCACGCCGTCCTTGTCCTCGCTG
>JALCRQ010000059.1 GCA_022652655.1 Oscillibacter sp.
TTTTTCAGCAGATCCTCCGTGACCACCAGATAATAGGTGGTACCGGTGTCCAGATTGGAATCGGGCACCACGGTGACCCGGCGGCCGCTGATGGAGACGGAGCAGTCCACCTGCCTGCTGCTGGAGACGCTGCCCCGGTACAGAAGGAAGGTCTTGCGGAGGACGGAGCTGCCGGGGGTGCGGGTGCCGGAGTAGGAGGCGTCATAGACGCTCTCGGAGAAGGTCAGGGTGGGATTGACGGTCACGGAGACGCCGGTGGCCCCATCGGAGGGCGAGGGCGTGGGAACCAGCGTTCCCTTTCCGGTGGTGGTGAAGGAAAACTTCTGATAGGAGTTGGTGTCGCCGTCGCTGTTTTTCAGCAGATCCTCCGTGACCACCAGATAATAGGTGGTGCCGGCGTCCAGATTGGAATCGGGCACCACGGTGACCCGGCGGCCGCTGATGGAGACGGAGCAGTCCACCTGCCTGCTGCTGGAGACGCTGCCCCGGTACAGAAGGAAGGTCTTGCGGAGGACAGAGCTGCCGGGGGTGCGGGTGCCGGAGTAGGAGGCGTCATAGACGCTCTCGGAGAAGGTCAGGGTGGGATTGACGGTCACGGAGACGCCGGTGGCCCCGTCGGAGGGCGAGGGCGTGGGAGCCAGGGCGCCCTTTCCGGTGGTGAAGCTGAACACCTGCCGGGTGTTTTGTGTTCCGGAGGCCGTCTGGACGCTGCCGGAGAGCAGAATCACATAATAGGTCACGCCGCTTTGCAGACTGCTCTCCGGGGAGAGGGTAATCAGCTTTTTATCCGAGCTGATGGAGGCGGCGAAGGACACCCGGGAGCCGGTGGCGCTGCCCCGCCGCAGCTCCGCCACGCTGTCGGCGATCTTGGAGGAGGTCAGAAGCCCTCCGTTGGAGTTGTATACGGGAGAGGAGAACTGCAGCTTGACGGAGGCGGAGACGGAGACGCCGGTGGCGCCGTTGGACGGCGTGACGGTGGGAACCAGGGTTTCCGCCGCGGAACCGTTGACGGTTTTCGGCGCGGTTTCATAGGTGACGCCGGAGACGTTCTGCTGGGCGGCGATGATGGTGCCGGAGCCGGTGAAGGCGCAGGAGCCGTTGAGCACGGCACTGGCCACGCTGGTGCCGGAGGACAGGGCAAACGACGAGCCCGCCGCCCCGGACGCCACACTGAGAAGGGAGATGGAGCCGGAGGGCAGCGCCAGCTTCACGGGGCTGGAGGCGCTCACCGCTCCGAAAGCGCCCCGGAGGGTGACGGTTTTGGATTTCAGGGCGCTGCCGCTGAGAGCCACGGTGTCGAAGCCGGTGCCGGAAAGCCCGCTCTCCGTCAGATTGGCGGCGCCGGAGAGGTAGGTGCTGCGGATCCAGGAGGTGCCGGTGGCCGTGACGGTGGGCAGAGCGGAGGAGGTAACGGACAGCACGGCTGCGTCGGTGTCGCTGAGCTTGACGGAGGCGCCGCTTTTCACGGTGAGCATCCCCAGCAGCTTGCAGTTGCTGAAGGTCAGCGAGCCGCTGGACATATTGACGTTCAGCGGTCCCACGTAGATATTGCCGGAGTAGGTTTTGCCCGGAGTGGTATAGTCCACGCCGCCCCGGACGATCCGCTCGCCCTTGAGCATGGTGCGGATGATCTTGGCGGTCTGGCCCCGGGTCAGGGGGCTGGCGGGATTGAAGCGGCCGCTGCTGTTTCCGGTGATGTAGCCCTTGGACAGCACCTTCCGGACGCCGCTCTTGGCGTAGGACGCGACGGAATCGCCGTCCTTCAGCGTGTTCAGGTTTTTCTCGGCGGAGGCGGCGGGCAGCACCCGGGAGATCATCACGGCGGCCTCCTGGCGGGTGATGGTTTTATCGGCCCGGAAGGTGTTGTCGTCGTAGCCGGAGATGTAGCCGGCGTAGACGGCCTTCTGGATCTCCGAATAGAAGGTGTCGGACGAGGAGACGTCCTTAAAGGAGATGGAGGCGGTGGCCTCCAGGCCCAGGGCCTTGTTCAGCATTTTGCAGAACGCGCCCCGGGTGACGCTGGCGTTGGGGCGGAAGGAGCCGTCCCGGTAGCCGGAGAGGTAACCGGCCTTTACGCCCTCGTCGATGTACGTTTTCGCCCAGTGGCCGCTGGTGTCGGAAAAGCCCGCTGCCCCGGCGGCAGGGGCCGTCAGGGAAACGGTGAGGACCGCGGCGAGTACAACAGACACAGTCCGCAGAAATTTTTTCATAATCTTTCTCCTTTGCTCTCTCCCAATTCCGCTCCGCCCTCTCCGGCGGCGCGGAAAATCTGATAGAAATACTATCTTATACTATAGACGAAAGAAAACGGAAAACCGTTTCAAAGAAGTTAAAAAGAATTACAAGAGTAACAAACGGCCGCGGCCGCCTGCACACCCGGCCTTTGGGCGCAAAAAGAGGGCGGAGCCTTCCGCTCCGCCCTCTTTTGGGCGATGGGTCTGCCTTCCCGGCCGGAGTTTTGCTCCGCCGCGGGAGGCGCAGGTTCAAAACAGCAGGTGGATTGCCGCCGCGGCAATGACCATGGCCAGCAGCGTCCGCTCCAGGAAGCAGACCAGCAGCTCCCAGAATTTGATGGGGGATTTGCACGCCAGCATGACGGTGCCCGTCTCCGAGAAAAAGATGATCTGGCACATGGACACCAGGCATACGAAAATTCGCGCCTCAACTGCCAGGGAGGCCGCCTTCCCCTGGATAATCAGCACCGGCAGGAACATTTCGCAGATGCCGATGGGCATGGAGGCGGCGATCTCCGCGGCGTCGGGAATCCGCAGCAGGGAGATCAGCGGCCGGAACACATAGCCGATCCAGGTGAAGATGGGGGTGTAGTTGGCCAGAATCATGGCGGACAGGCCGATGGCGGCCAGCATGGTCAGAACCTTGGGGAGAATGACCGCACCGTCCTTGAGACTCAGCCAGATGTCCTGCACCGGACCCCGGGAGATGGCGGCGCGCTTGACTGACCGGGAAAAGCCGACAGGCAGCGTTTTGGCGGAGTAGTGGGCGTCTGCCTTGCGCTCCTCCGGCGTCTGCTCCCGCCCGGTGACAAACGTGTCCTTTTTCCGGTTGAGCGGGAAAATGCGGACCATGATGGGGGCCATGAGAAAGACCATCACAAAGCTCACGATATAGATTTTTGTGAAGTTGTCGCCGCAGCCGGCGGTGCTGATGACCAGATAGGCAAAGCCGATGCTCACCGCGCTGAAGCCGGTCATGATGGTGCACATCTCTTTTTCGGTATACACCTGCATCCGGTAGAGGCGGTTCGTGATGAGAACGCCCATGGAGGACGAGGTGACAAAGGAGGTGGTGCAGTCCAGGGCGGCCTTGCCCGGAATTTTGAAAAGGGGCCGCATCAGGGGTTCCAGCAGCGTGCCCACAATCTCCAGCACGCCGTAGTTCAGCAGAAACGGCATGCAGACGGCGCCTACCAGGATAATGCCCAGCACGCCCACCACGATGGGCGGAAAAACGCTGCCGCCGGTGGCGTCGCCGGTGACGGCAACCACCCCGGTAAAGCCGGGGAGCGTCATGTACAGCGCGTACTCCACAGAGTAGAACGCGCCCAGTACGTACAGAACGGTCAGCACAAAGTTGTCGTTTTCATACGTCTCGGCCAGCCGGGATTTTGCGGTCTTTTTCTTCACATAGACATAGTAAACATGCAGAACAAGGTTTCCGCAGATCAGGATGGCCACAATCCAGTATACAAAAACGCCGAACAAACCGGTAAATCCGTTATACAGCAGGGAAAAGACCACGGTGCTCTCGCCGTTGACCGGGATCTTGCCGAAGAAACAGAAGATGCCGAGGGAGCCGCCGATGATGAGCAAAAGAAGTCCGCGGATCAGCTGCTTTTTTGTCAGCTTGATCTTGTCAAGATCTTCGGAGGGCATATCGGGGTCCAACGGCTGGTTGGTCCTCAGGTCTTCCGTCTGGCTGGTCTCCATATCTTCTCCTTCCTTTCACTAAGCGGGTGAGGCGTCTGCGTGGGCGCGGGGAGGTTTACCGCAGGCCGTTCTTCTTCTGGACGGCCAGCATGGAGATAAATTCAAAGCAGATGTTGGCGGCCATGTAGGCGGTGATCTCTCCGCTGTCGAAGGCGGGCAGAACCTCCACCACGTCAAAGCCGGCGAAATTCAGATCCTTGAGCTGGCGGAGCATGCTCAGCGTCTCCCAGGAGGTGAAGCCGCCCACCTCGGGGGTGCCGGTGCCGGGGGCGTAGGCGGGATCCACAAAGTCGATGTCGAAGGTCAGAAAGACCGGCCGGCGCTCTACGCGCTGAATGATCTGCTGAGCCACGGCGTCGAAGCCCATCTCCCGCACCTTGTGGCCGGGAATCAGCTTGAAGCCCAGCTGAGCCGCCAGCTTGTGCTCGTCGGGATCGTAGAGAGAGCCGCGCATGCCCACCTGGATGGAGTGGGACGGGTCGATCAGCCCCTCCTCCAGCGCTCTGCGGAAGGGTGTGCCGTGGTTGTATTTCTGGCCGAAGACCTCGTCGCAGATGTCGGCGTGGGAGTCGAAGTGCACCAGCGAGACGGGGCCGAATTTCTTGGCCACGGCCCGCAGCTCCGCCAGGGTGATGCTGTGGTCGCCGCCCAGGGAAATGGGCACGATGCCGGCGTTTACGATGGGCTGCAGCTCCTCCTCGATGGCGTCGTAGGTGGGCAGGATGTAGCCCGGGGTGATATTGACGTCACCGTAATCCGCGCCCTTGAGTCCCTCCAGAACGTTGACGCCCATGAGGACGTTGTTGGGCTTGATCATGGCGGAGATGCTGCGGATGGCAGCGGGGCCGAACCGGGCACCGGTGCGGTAAGAGGCGGCCGTATCAAAGGGAATTCCCACGATGACGAAGTCGGGGTTTTCCACATCCTTCATCCGGGGCATGCGCATAAACGTACCGGTGTTGCAGAAACGCGGGGAGGACAGCGCGCTGGCGGGCTGCTTACTATTCGACATAAAGCTCACTCCTTACTGTTTTTGTTCCCGGTTTTCAGGGGACAATTTCAGTATAGCGGAGTTTCGGGACGGAGGCCTATCCATTGTCAGCGGAGCATATCTGTGGTATCATATGGAAAGCACCGCCGGATACAAAAAGAATTGCCGGAAAGAAAGAAAAAGCAGAAAAAAACCAGGAGGTTGGCGGTTGGAAAAGGGCTGAAACCTGTGCTGCGCAGAGGCATCTATATGATCATTCATATAGATCATGCAAAACTTATATAGGCCCGGCGGCACAATTTCGTCAAAGTCGCTTGAATTGGCCGGACGCACCGGCTATCATTTATCATATAAGCACAAAACAAGGGGGAAAATCCCTCTGCAGGAGTAAATTTAAAAGATTTTCCGCATTTTACGGCCTGTCTGGAAAGGATGGTGCGCACATGAATCCGGGAATCAACACGCAGCTTTTTGAATATGTGCTGGAGATCGAACGGTGCGGCTCCATCAGCCGGGCCGCGCAGAACCTGTATCTCTCCCAGCCCAACCTCAGCGCCAGTCTCAAGGGGCTGGAGGCGCTGCTGGGGTACCAGATTTTCACCCGCTCCAGCGCCGGCGTGGCGCCCACCGGAAAAGGCCGGGCGTTTCTGGATTCCGCCCGGATCATGGCGGCGGAGATGGAGAATATCCGGAAAATTCCCGCCCAGTTTTCCACGGATCAGAACAACCTCTCCATCGTGTGCGTGTACTCCCCGTTTATTCTGAACTGCTTCATGTCCTTCCGGGGCGGAAGCGCGCCATGCAATCCCAAGGATCTTTTCAAGGAGACGGGGCTGGATCACGCCATGGCGGATCTCATCGCGAAAAAATACCGCATCGGATTTTTCTATGATTTTGAAAGCCGGGTTCACAAGCGCTGGGAGCTGGCGGAGAAATATTATCTGGACATCTCCCTGCTCTCGTCCAACATCCCCATTGTGGCCGTGGTGTCCAAGGAGCATCCGCTGGCGCGGCTGAAGGAGCTGTCGGTGGAGAAGCTGTCCACCACGCCGCTGGTCACCTACGAGGATTTCAAGGAGGACGACTGGCTGGGAGCCATGGGAATCCGGACGCCCCGGGAGGTTCTGTACATCTTCGACCGAGGCGGGATGATGGAAATCGTCAGCCACGGCTACCATGTGGGGATTCACATCGGCCCCCCGGGCCTGAACTGGGCCGGCGATCAGCTGACGGCCATCCCCATCGTGGGACAGGAGAGCCGGCTGAACCAGTATTGGATGAAGCCGGTGGGGTATCGTCTGAGCTATACGGAGGAATCGTTTATCCGATACGTGAAAAAGGCGGATCTGCTGGCCGGCACGCCGTACGGCGCCCCGGGGGATTCCCCGGCGCGGACTTAGAAACGCTGCGGTTCGCCGCGAAAAAGGGAGCCGCCCGGCCGCTGGCCGGGCGGCTCCCGCCGCAGCCTTCTGCGCCTGGATCACTTTATTTTACCGGATCCGCGCCGCAAATGCCAGCCTGTTCCGTTTAAAACCGGGACGCCCCGGAACACCTTCGCATAAACGCTCCCCGCGCCGCATAGGTTTTACCAACCAAGAGGCGGGGGAGTGTTGCTGTTTGAAAGGGAATATCGAGGAGCGGGCAATTATGCTCGCCCAGTACATCATAGAGAACCGGACGACAGTCCGGGCCGCCGCCAAAAAGTTCGGCGTGTCGAAATCAACCGTACATAAGGATATTTCGGAGCGGCTGCCGCAGTTCAACCGGGCCCTCTATCTCCAGGTCAGGGAAATCCTGGAGGTCAACAAGGCTCAGCGCCACATCCGCGGCGGAATCGCCACCCGGAAAAAATACCGCGGCGAATAATCAGCGTTTGAAATGAAGGGAAGGTACGTCTATGTCAAATTGCCCGCGCTGCCGCTGCCACCGGGCGGAACCGGATCCGCCGCCCCCGCGGGAGCGGCCCGCAGAGGAACCGGCGGTTCACCGCTGGCCGCATCCGGTGTCCTGCTCGCCGCCGGAGTATTTTCCGGATCCCGCGGCCAACTACATCCGCTGCGCCTTGTCCTACCAGAATCAGCTTCTGGCGGAGATCCAGGTGCTCCTTACGAGAAACGGAGAGCTGCTGGAGCAGATCGCGCAGAATACGGCCCCCGGGGAAACGGAAGGCCAAAAATGACGTGCCCAACGGCACGTCATTTTTTTGCCCCGGCGGCCTGCTGCGGGGCTGGAAAAAGATCGGACAAATCGTTACCTTTTTTACCTTGTAGTTTCGGATGGATCGGATTATAATAGAGAAACTTTGCCGGGTGTTATGTCAAATGCACCCCCTATTACCGCGGCGCAAGGCCGCGTTTTGACAGGAGTCATGACTATGTCCCACAAACGAAGACGCCGGCGCAGCTGGCCCCGCACGCTTCTGCTGCTTCTTTTTGCAGCGGCCGCTCTGGCGGGCGTCTACCACTGTATCGTGCGCAAGCCCCAGCTCCCGGCCGATTCCTCGGCGGCGGGCGCGTCCGTTTCGGCCGGAGCCGCGGACCCCCAGGAGGATCCCAACCGGCGGAAGCAGGATTTCTACACGGTTCTGGTCTACGGCGTGGACGACGACAACGGCGGCAGCGACACCAATATTCTGGTGGGCTTTGACGCCGGCAGCGGCGCAATCCACTGTGTTAGCATCCCCCGGGACTCCGGTGTGTATGTCCGGGGCGGGGACGCCAAAATCAACTCCGCGTACAACCGCGGCGGCGCCGAGCTGCTGACCCGGACAATCTCCGAATCGCTGGGCATCCCGGTGGACTATTATGTGCAGGTCAATCTCAAGGGCTTCACCAAGCTGGTGGACGCCGTGGGCGGGGTGGATTTCGACGTGCCTGTCAATATGGACTACGACGATCCGGTGCAGGATCTTCATATCCATTTTCAAAAGGGTACGCAGCATCTCAACGGTCAGGAGGCGCTGGAGGTGGTCCGCTTTCGCCACAACAACAAGGGCGTCGGCGGCGGCTACGGCACAGAGGATATTGGCCGGATCGGAACCCAGCAGGCGTTTTTGAAGGCGGTGGCCAAGAAAATGCTGACGCCCTCCAACGCGGGGAAAATCTCCCAGTACGCCCGGATTTTCAATGAGTACGTAAAATCCGACATGAAGCTGGAGTACATGGCCTGGTTCGGAACCAAGACCCTGGCCGTCGGGACGGACAATCTCTCCTTTGAGACGCTGCCCGGGGAGTGGAGCGACGCCCGGTCGCTCTATGTCCTGGATCAGGAGAAGGTACTGGAGCTGGTCAACGGCTCCCTCAATCCCTATGAGGCGCCGCGGACGGCGGAGGAACTGAAGCTGCCCGACTGATTTGCCCCATTCGAAAGAAAAAACGGCCGGCGCCTGCGGGCCGCCGGGAAGGAGGACCTTGATGAAACGATGGATCGCCGCGCTGCTGGCCTCCGCCTTTGTGCTGACGGCGCCTGCGGCCGCGCAGACCGTGGGCGCGGACTTTACCCGCAGCCGGACCTACCGGAACCAGTTCTCCGATGTGGCTCCCGGCTCGGCCTTTTACGACCACGTGGCCGCGCTGTACGAATACGGCCTGACCCAGGGCCGGAGCGACGGCACCTTCGGCCCGGCCGCCCCGGTGACCGTTGGACAGCTGGTGACGTTTGCCGGCCGTCTCCGCAGCCTCTGGCAGTATGGGGACGCCGAGACCGGCGCCGGCTCCGCCGCGGACGGGGCGGCCTACCGGCCCTATCTTGCCTATCTCCAGACGGAGGGCGTGCTGGGCGGCGAACTGGACGGACGGTACGCTGCCGCCGCCACCCGGGGCGAAACGGCCCGCGTGCTGGCGAATGTCCTGCCGGATTCCGCTCTGCCGGAGATCGCCGGGGAGCTGGTGGCCGACGCCTACGGCTGCGGGAAATTCATCACGGACGTGACGGCCTCCACCGCCTACCGGGACGACATTCTGGAGCTGTACCGCTGCGGAATCTCCCGGGGCAGCGACGCCCGGGGCTCCTACCTGCCGGCCGGCACCCTGACCCGGGGCGCGCTGGCCGCCATGCTGACCCGGATGATGGATCCGGCGCTGCGCTCCGCGCCGGATTGGGATATTACGGCGGCCTTCAGCGCCCGGGGAACCACCTGGGGCAGTCTGATAGGCGGAACGCCCGCCTATCTGGCCGAGCCCGTCACCGAGGCGGCGGTGGCCCAGGACGTGGCCTACATGCTCTCCCGGGGGCAGCGGACGCTGACGCTGTACTACGGCGGGCGGCTGACCGCCAACCGCGTCCGCTGGCTGATGGACACCGCCATGGCGGAGGTCAAAAGCTACTGCGAGCAGGGGTACAACCAGGTCAGCTGCGCCTATGACCTGAGCAGCGGAAAGGCCGTGCTGACCTTTTCCGCGGCCTCCGCCACGGATGCGCAGCTCAGCGCGTACCGGGCGTACACCCTCTCCGCCGCCATTGCGGTGCACGACGAGCTCTGGCGTCAGGGGGCGATCAGCTGGACCATGAGCGACTACGAAAAGGCCCGGGTGTACTATGACTGGATCTGCCGCAGCTGCGTCTACGACGCCGAGGCCGGCGACAGCTCTCTCAGCCATACGCCCTATGCCCTCTTTAAAAACGGCACTGCCGTGTGCGACGGCTATACCGGGGCGTACAACCTCCTTTTGAAGCTGGAGGGCATCGACTGCTGGGCGCTGGTCAACAGCTCCCACATCTGGACGGTGGCGGAGCTGGACGGCACCCAGTACCACATCGACACCACCTGGGGAGACAGCAGCGGCGCCGGCACCGACTATACGTTTTTCGCCATGACCGCCTCCCAGTCCTGGGGCTACCACACCTGGTAGACGGAGGGCGCTTCGCTTGGAAAAACAGAATCAGCGGACCCGCGCGCTTTTAGCG
>JALCRQ010000060.1 GCA_022652655.1 Oscillibacter sp.
CCAATGGGGAGCTGGATGGCAACGGCATTGCACTTCAGCCGGTCGTCCACCATCCGCAGCACATTGAAGAAGTCCGCGCCCATGATATCCATCTTGTTGACATAGATCATCCGGGGGACCTGATAGTTGTCGGCCTGACGCCACACGGTCTCCGACTGGGGCTCCACGCCGCCCTTGGCGCAAAGGACGGTCACAGAGCCGTCCAGCACGCGCAGCGAACGCTGCACCTCAACGGTGAAGTCCACGTGGCCCGGGGTATCAATGATATTGATGCGCGTGTCGGGATACTGGTCCTTTGAGCCCTTCCAGTAGCACGTGGTAGCCGCGGAGGTGATGGTAATACCGCGCTCCTGCTCCTCGGCCATCCAGTCCATGGTGGCGGTGCCATCGTGGGTTTCGCCCATCTTGTAGTTCACGCCGGTGTAGTACAGGATCCGTTCGGTCGTGGTGGTCTTGCCTGCATCGATGTGAGCCATGATACCGATATTTCTTGTGTTTTCGAGGGGTGTTTTTCTAGGCATAAAGTATCTCCTAACTTACCAGCGGAAATGCGCGAACGCCTTGTTGGCCTCGGCAGCCTTGTGGGTCTCTTCGCGCTTTTTAACGGCGCTGCCGGTATTATTGGCAGCATCCATGATCTCGCCGGCCAGTCTTTCCGCCATGGTGCGTTCACTTCTTGCGCGGGCGTAAGCGGTCAGCCAGCGAAGGCCGAGCGTCTGACGGCGTGCGGGGCGAACTTCCATAGGAACCTGGTAGGTGGCGCCGCCCACACGGCGGGCCTTGACCTCCAGGCTGGGCATGATGTTCTCCATCGCCTGGGTAAACACTTCAACAGGGTCTTTTTCGGTCTTCTCCTTGATCTGGTCGAAGCCCGCATAGACCACCTTCTGCGCGACACCCTTTTTGCCGTCCAGCATGACGCTGTTGATCAGCTTGGTCACGAGGACAGAGCCGTAAACGGGATCGGGCAGGACTTCTCTCTTGGGAACATTACCTCTTCTGGGCACTATGCTTCCCTCCTTCATAATATTCTATGATCTCATAGGTACTCAAAAGGCTCGAAGCCTTCCGTGAATGCCTGCCAAAGAGGTCCTTGCTCCTATATATAAACCTGTTCGGCAAAGCTTTCAGTTTAAAGTCCTTACTTGGACTTGGGACGCTTGGCACCGTACTTGGAGCGGGCCTGCATACGGCCGTCGACACCCTGGGTGTCCAGCGTGCCGCGGATGATGTGGTAGCGAACGCCGGGCAGATCCTTGACACGGCCGCCGCGGATCATCACCACGGAGTGCTCCTGCAGGGAATGACCCACGCCGGGAATATAGGCGGTGACTTCATAGCCGTTGGTCAGGCGCACACGGGCGATCTTACGCAGAGCGGAGTTGGGCTTCTTGGGGGTCGCGGTTCTCACTGCGGTGCAGACGCCTCTCTTCTGGGGGGAGGGCAGATCGGTCTCTCTGTTTTTCAGAGTGTTCAGGCCAAACTGCATCGCGGGAGAATTGGACTTGTAGCTTGCCTGCTGTCTTCCCTTACGGACCAGTTGATTAAAAGTAGGCATATGGTTCTCCTTTCTTAAAAGTTTCCGGGCCTGTGAAACGCAGGCCCTTTATTTTTTGCGGAAAGTTCTGGAACTATTCCGAAAAAACCGGATTTTACCCCAGCAGCGCCACCACGGCGGCGCCGACGGCAATCGAGCATGCCCGGCCCAGCTGCGCCATACTGGCGCTGCTGTCCACCGGAATCCCCTGCTGGACACACGCCGCGGCCAGAGGGCCGGTTACGGCGGGGTCGGCATCAAAGGCCAGAAACACCTTTGAGGCGCGTCCGTCCCGGATGGCTTTGCGGGACTGTCTGATCCCGACAGCCTTGCTGGAAGACGCGAGTTCGCTCAACAAAAGGATCCCTCCTGATATGCATGCCAAAATTCGCGGAAAATACCCGCGCGATTAGTGATTATAACACGGATCATTCCATCCGTCAAGAGACGGTTTGAAAAGCATGGGGCGCGGCTGGAGAACAGGAGCCGTCCCGGCGGGACGGCTCCTTCTTTTCAATCAGGGTGTTCAGTCCTCGTAGCTTGAAAGTTCCTCGCCGCTCTGGACCGGAGCAGCGGGCTCGGGTACCAGCTCCTCCGCAAACTCCTTGTATGCGGCAAGGCCGGTGCCGGCGGGAATCAGTTTGCCGATGATGACGTTTTCCTTGAGGCCCTCCAGCCGGTCGATCTTGCCCTTGATGGCAGCTTCCGTCAAAACCTTGGTGGTCTCCTGGAAGGACGCCGCGGACAGGAAGGAATCGGTGGCCAGGGAGGCCTTGGTGATACCCATCAGAAGCTGGGTTGCCACGGACTCCCGCAGCGGCTCGCCGTCCTCCCGGCGCTCCCCCGCCTCGTTGCGGCGGCGGATCTCGGCGTTGGCTTCGTCCAGCACCAGCACATCCACCATAGAGCCGTCCAGCAGATCCGTGTCGCCGGCATCCTCCAGACGCACCTTGCGCATCATCTGACGGACAATCACTTCGATATGCTTGTCGTTGATGTCAACGCCCTGCTGACGGTACACCCGCAGGACTTCCTGAATGAGGTAATTGTATACGGCGTCGTTGCCGCGGATGCGGAGCACGTCGTGGGGGTTGAGGGCGCCGTAGGTGAGCTGCGTGCCCTTGGCGATGGTGTCGCCGTCCTTCACCAGAAGGCCGGTGTGCGGCACGGAGTAGATCTTGGCCTCTCCGTCGTCGGCGGTGACGGTGATATTCAGCATGCTGCCCTTGCCGGTCTCCTCGAATTTGACCTTGCCGCCGATTTCGGCGATCTGGGCCATCTTCTTGGGCTTGCGGGCTTCGAACAACTCCTCGACACGGGGAAGACCCTGGGTGATGTCTCCGCCGGCCACGCCGCCGGTGTGGAACGTCCGCATGGTCAGCTGCGTGCCGGGCTCGCCGATGGACTGGGCCGCAATAATGCCCACCGCCTCGCCGGGGCCCACGGGCTGACGGGTAGCCAGGTTCATGCCGTAGCACTTGGCGCACACGCCGCTGTGGGCGCGGCAGGTCAGCACGGTGCGAACCTCCAGCTCCGTAATGCCGGCGTCCATGATGTTCTTCACATCCGCGTCGCCGATCATCTGAGAACTGTACACCATGACCTCTCCGGTCTTGGGATTCAGAATGTCATGGACGGGATAGCGGCCCAGAATCCGGTCGGCAAACTTCTCGATGATCTGGCCGTTCTCGGAGATCTCCCGCACGGTGATGCCGTGGGTGACGCCGCAGTCCTGCTCCCGGATGATGACGTCCTGGGAAACGTCCACCATACGGCGGGTCAGGTAGCCGGAGTCGGCGGTACGCAGAGCCGTGTCCGCCAAGCCCTTCCGGGCGCCTCTGGAGGAGACGAAATATTCCAGGGCGGTCAGGCCCTCGCGGTAGTTGGCCTTGATGGGGATCTCGATGGTGCGGCCGGCCGTGTTGGCGATCAGGCCGCGCATGCCGGCCAGCTGGCGGATCTGCTTCATGGATCCGCGGGCGCCGGAGTCCGCCATCATATAGATGGGGTTGTAGCGGTCCAGGTTCTTCTGCAGGGCGTCGGAGACCTCGTTGGTGGTCTTTTCCCATTCAGACACCACCTGCTTGTAGCGCTCCTGGTTGGTCATGAAGCCCATCTTGTACTCGTTTTCAATGTCCAGCACCCGCTGCTCGGTCTTGGCCACCAGCTCATACTTGGCGGGCGGCACGGACATATCCGCGATGGAGACCGTAATGGCGGCTCTGGTGGAGTACTTGTAGCCGGTGGCCTTGATGTTGTCCAGCACCTCGGCGGCCACGGTGAAGCCGTGGAGCCGGATGGTGCGATCCACGATCTGTCCCAGCTGCTTTTTGCCGCACTGGAACGTGATCTCATACTCAAAGGCGTTGGCGCCGTTGCTGCGGTCCACAAAGCCCAGATTCTGGGGGATGTTGCGGTTGAAGATAATCCGTCCGGCGGAAATCTCCACAATCCGGGTCTCCTGGGTGCCGTCCTGCTCCACGCGCTGGCCGTCGCTGCCGATGCGGGTGACCCGCACGCCGATGGGGCAGTGGGGCCCGATGACATGCTCGTTGTAGGCCATCATGGCCTCGTCCTCGTTGGCGTAGACATGGATGGGCAGATAGGTGGCCTCTTTCTTTCCCTCCGCCTTTGCCTTTTCGTTGGCGGCCAGGAATTCGTCGGCGTCCACAGCCTCCCCGGCGGGAAGGCCGGTGTCGCCGGGATCGTTGACGCGGATGGTCTCCGCGCCCTTCTCGGCCTTGCCCATGCGGAAATACGTCAGGTAATAGGAGCCCAGCACCATGTCCTGGGTGGGAACGGTGACAGGGCCGCCGTCCTGGGGCCGGAGTAGGTTGTTGGCGGAGAGCATCAGGATGCGGGCCTCGGCCTGGGCCTCGGCGGAGAGGGGCACGTGGATGGCCATCTGGTCGCCGTCGAAGTCGGCGTTGAACGCGGTGCAGTTCAGGGGATGGAGCTTCAGGGCGCGGCCGTCCACCAGCACCGGCTCGAAGGCCTGAATACCCAGACGGTGCAGCGTGGGGGCGCGGTTGAGCATCACGGGATGGTCCTTGATGATCACGTCCAGGGCGTCCCACACGGCGGTCTCGCCCTTATCCACCATCTTCTTGGCAGACTTGAT
Source organism: Oscillibacter sp. (assembly GCA_022652655.1). GTDB lineage: Bacteria > Bacillota > Clostridia > Oscillospirales > Oscillospiraceae > Oscillibacter. The sequence goes on from JALCRQ010000060.1 coordinate 4,659, forward strand.
GTTGTTGGCGGAGCCGTCCTCCACCAGCTTCTTCATAATGAAGGGGCGGAACAGCTCCACGGCCATCTCCTTGGGCACACCGCACTGATAGATCTTCAGCTCGGGGCCCACCACGATGACGGAACGTCCGGAATAGTCCACGCGCTTGCCCAGCAGGTTCTGCCGGAACCGGCCCTGCTTGCCCTTGAGCAGATCGCTGAGGGATTTGAGCGCCCGGTTATTGGCTCCGGTGACAGCACGGCCGCGGCGGCCGTTGTCGATGAGAGCGTCTACGGCCTCCTGCAGCATCCGCTTTTCGTTGCGGACGATGATGTCGGGGGCATTGAGCTGGATGAGCCGCTTGAGGCGGTTGTTCCGGTTGATGACCCGGCGGTAGAGGTCGTTTAAGTCGGAGGTGGCAAACCGGCCGCCGTCCAACTGCACCATGGGCCGCAGCTCGGGCGGAATCACCGGCAGCACGTCGATGATCATCCACGCCGGCTTGTTGCCGGAGATGCGGAAGGAATCCACCACCTCCAGGCGCTTGACAATCCGGGCTTTTTTCTGGCCGGACGCGCCCTTGAGCTCGGTGTGCAGCTCAGCGGAGAGCGCTTCCAGATCCACCTGCTCCAGCAGCTTCTTGACGGCCTCGGCGCCCATTCCGGCGTTGAAATCGTCCTCGTATTTTTCCCGGTAATCCCGGTACTCCTTCTCGGAGAGAATCTGATTCTTGGTCAGCGGCGTCTCGCCGGCGTCCGTCACGATATAGTTGGCAAAGTAGAGCACCTTCTCCAGGATTCGGGGACTGATGTCCAGGAGCAGTCCCATCCGGGAGGGGATTCCCTTGAAATACCAGATGTGGGAGACGGGGGTGGCCAGCGCAATGTGGCCCATCCGCTCCCGGCGCACCTTGGCGCGGGTGACTTCCACGCCGCAGCGGTCGCAGATCTTACCCTTGTAGCGGATTTTCTTATATTTGCCGCAGTGGCATTCCCAGTCCTTGGTGGGCCCGAAAATGCGCTCGCAGAAAAGGCCGTCCCGTTCCGGCTTCAGCGTCCGGTAGTTGATGGTCTCCGGCTTTTTCACCTCTCCGTGGGACCACTCGAGGATCTTCTCAGGAGAGGCCATGCCAATTTTAATGGCGTCAAATGCAATGTTCTCGCCGGTATTGTTATCAGTCATGTGGCTGTATCCTCCTTACATGATTCAAAATGAGCTGTTTCTCGCCTGACGTCATTCCGAATCACTCGTCTTCGATGTTCCCATCCGGCTCTTCCCGGCCGGCCTCACTGTCCAGTTCCGCGTCAAAGTCCGGGTCGGGGCCGGCATCCTCGTCGGCATCGTCGTCGGTATCCGCGCCGGCGTCGGCTCCCGCGTCCTCGGGAGCATCCTCCACGGCAAAGCCGGAGCCGCTGAAGTCCGCCTCGTCGGCAAACGCGCGGTGCCGGTCGTCGTCGGCGTCCATCCGGGCCAGGTTGAAGGTATCCATGGCGTCCTCGTCTTCCTTCAGCTCGATGGGATCACCGTTTGCGTCCAGCACCTGAATGTCCAGGCACAGGGACTGAAGCTCCTTCACCAGAACCTTGAAGGACTCGGGCACGCCGGGCTGCGGGACATTGTGTCCCTTGACGATGGCCTCGTACGTCCGGACACGTCCGGTGACGTCGTCGGACTTGACGGTGAGGATTTCCTGGAGCGTATAGGCCGCGCCGTATGCCTCCAGAGCCCAGACCTCCATCTCGCCGAAGCGCTGGCCGCCGAACTGCGCCTTGCCGCCCAGCGGCTGCTGGGTGACCAGGGAGTACGGGCCGGTGGAGCGGGCGTGGATCTTGTCGTCCACCAGATGGTGGAGCTTAAGGAAGTAGACATAGCCTACCGTGACCTTGTTGTCAAAGGGCTCGCCGGTGCGTCCGTCGTACAGGACGCTCTTGCCCTCGGGATCCAGTCCGGCCTGATTGAGCAGGTCGGCGATGTCTTTTTCGTTGGCGCCGTCGAAAATGGGGGTGGCCACCTTGATGCCCAGAGCGTGGGCCGCGTAGCCCAGATGGACCTCCAGCACCTGGCCGATGTTCATACGGGAGGGAACGCCCAGGGGGTTGAGGACGATGTCCAGCGGCGTGCCGTCCGGCAGGAAAGGCATATCCTCCTGGGGCAGTACCCGGGACACGACGCCCTTGTTGCCGTGGCGGCCGGCCATTTTGTCGCCCACCTGAATCTTACGGCGCTGGGCGATATAGACCCGAACCACCTGATTGACGCCCGGCCCCAGCTCATCGCCGTTTTCACGGGTAAAGACCTTGGCGTCCACCACGATGCCGCTCTCGCCGTGGGGCACTTTCAAAGAGGTATCGCGAACCTCCCGGGCCTTTTCACCGAAGATGGCCCGCAGCAGCCGCTCCTCCGCGGTGAGATCGGTCTCGCCCTTGGGCGTGACCTTGCCCACCAGAATATCGCCGGAGCGCACCTCCGCGCCCACGCGGATAATGCCATTTTCGTTAAGGTCCTTCAGCGCTTCCTCGCCCACGTTGGGAATATCCCGGGTGATTTCCTCGGGGCCCAGCTTGGTGTCCCGGGAATCCAGCTCGTATTCCTCGATGTGGATGGAGGTGTACAGATCCTGCCGAACCAGCCGCTCGTTGAGCAGCACGGCATCCTCGTAGTTATAGCCTTCCCAGGACATGAAGCCTACCAGGATATTCCGGCCCAGGGCGATTTCGCCCTGATCGGTGGCGGGGCCGTCGGCCAGGACGGAGGGGTCCTCCCGCTCGCCGTTCTCGCCGATTCTGCTGCCGTGCACCCGCTCTCCCACGGAGACGATGGGCTTCTGGTTGATGCAGGTGCCGTGGTTGGAACGCAGGAACTTGGTCAGATGATAGTCCTTGGAGGTGCCGTCGTCGTACTTGACGGCTACATGACGGGCATCCACGCCCGTGACCTCGCCCTCGCCCTCGGCCAGGACTGCCACAGCGGAGTCGATGCAGATCTTATGCTCCATGCCGGTGCCCACGATGGGAGCCTCAGGCCGCAGCAGAGGCACCGCCTGACGCTGCATGTTGGCGCCCATCAGGGCGCGGTTGGCGTCGTCGTTGGGCAGGAAGGGAATCATGGCGGTGGCGATGGACACCATCATCCGGGGGGAGACGTCGATATAGTCCACCAGCTCCTTGTCGACCTCCACGATCTCGTCGCGGTGGCGGCAGGTGATACGGGCGTTGACCAGGCAGCCGTTCTGATCCACCGGCTCGGCGGCCTGCCCGACGATGTAGTTGTCCTCCTCGTCGGCCGTCATATAGGTAATGTCGCTGGCGACATGGAAGGTCTTTTTGTCGATCTTGCGGTAGGGCGCCTCAATAAAGCCGTACTCGTTGATCCGGGCGTAGGTGGCCAGATAGGAGATCAGGCCGATGTTGGGGCCTTCCGGCGTCTCAATGGGGCACATGCGGCCGTAATGGCTGTAGTGCACGTCCCGGACCTCCATGTTGGCGCGCTCTCGGCTGAGGCCGCCGGGGCCCAGGGCGGAAAGACGCCGCTTGTGGGTCAGCTCTGCCAGGGGGTTGGTCTGATCCATGAACTGGCTCAGCGGAGAGGAGCCGAAAAACTCCTTGATCGCCGCCGTCACCGGCCGGATATTGATCAGCGTCTGCGGGGTGCAGACCTCCAGATCCTGAATGGTCATCCGCTCGCGGATCACCCGCTCCATTCTGGAAAAGCCGATGCGGAACTGGTTTTGCAGCAGCTCGCCCACGCACCGCAGCCGCCGGTTGCCCAGGTGGTCGATGTCGTCGGCGTTGGAGATGCCGTGGGCCAGGCCGTTCATATAGTTGATGGACGTGAGGATGTCGTCGATGATGATGTGCTTGGGCACCAAATCGTCCTTGTGGAAGCGAATCTGGTCTTTGAGCTCGTCGCCCTGGTACTTGCCCAGCAGCTCCTGGAGCACCTCGTAGCGCACGCGCTCCTTGATGCCGCACTCCTGCTCCGGGTCAAAGTCCACGTAATGGCGCAGATCGCACATCCGGTTGGACTCCACCTTTACCGGCGTGCCGTCCGCGTCGATGGTAACGGCGTCCACGCCCACGGCGTCCAGCAGCTTGGCGTCCTCCGCGCTGAGAAGGTGTCCCTCCTCAAAGAGAATCTCGCCGGTGGCGGGATCCGCGACGGGATAGACCAGCTTGTGGCCGGAGATTCTCGCCCAGAGGGACAGCTTTTTGTTGAATTTATAGCGGCCGACGACGGACAGATCGTAGCGGCGGGGGTCGAAGAAGAGGTTGTTCATCAGCGTCTCGCAGGCCTCCACCGTGGGGGGCTCGCCGGGACGCAGCTTGCGGTAGATCTCCAGCATGGCGTCCTCATAGGACTTGCAGGGATCCTTTTCCAGCGTGATCATCATGCTGGTGTCGCCGCCGAAGCGCTCCCGGATCTCCTCGTCCGTCTTGACGCCCAGTGCCCGGATCAGGCAGGTGATGGGCAGCTTGCGGTTTTTGTCGATCCGCACCCAGAACATCTCGGAGGCGTCCGTCTCATACTCCAGCCAGGCGCCCCGGTAGGGGATGATCTGCGTGGAGAGCAGCGGCAGCTCCGTCTTGGGGTCCAGCTCCTTGCCGTAGTATACGCCGGGGGAACGGACAATCTGGGAGACCACCACGCGCTCCGCGCCGTTGATGACGAACGTGCCGGACTGGGTCATCAGGGGGAAATCCCCCATGAATATCTCCTGCTCCTTGATCTCCTCGGTCTCCTTGTTGCGCAGACGCACCTTGACCTTCAGCGGGGCGGCATACGTGGCGTCCCGGGCCTTGCACTCCTCCACACTGTACTTGGGCGGTTCGTCCATCTTGTAATCGATGAACGTCAGCTCCAGGTTCCCCTGGTAGTCCCCGATCGCTCCCACGTCGGCAAAGACCTCCCGGAGGCCTGTCTCCAGGAACCACCGGTAAGACTTTTTCTGGATCTCCAGAAGATTGGGCACAGGCATGACTTCCTCGTGCCGGGCGAAGTTCTTACGAAGGGTCTTTCCGTAGTACTTGTCTTTGGCCATCTTCTAATTCACGCAACCTTTCTTTTGTCGCGGCGGGACGCTGTCCCCTCCCGCCGCAGCAGAGTGTTTTTCAGCCGTTCACCAATCCGCGCCGGATGAATCCGAAT
>JALCRQ010000061.1 GCA_022652655.1 Oscillibacter sp.
ACCAAGGCAAGGAAACTCCCTCCGTCGAGGTGACGGATCAGATCTTCGACACACTGACCGTTTTCAATCCCACCACCAATGAGATCGAGCCCCAGATCGCCGAGAGCTGGGAGCAGACCAACGACACTACTTATGTCTTCAAGATCCGCCAGGGCATCAAATTCCACGACGGCACCGACCTGAAGGCCTCCGACGTCAAGTTCTCCCTGGAGCGGGCCATCAACTCCTCGTCCGTGTCCTACATCGTGGACTTTATCGACAAGGTGGAGACCAATGACGACTACACCGTGACCATCACCACCAAGGCTCCCTACGCTCCCACCCTGAGAAACCTGTCCATCCCCTTCGCAGCCATCGTTCCCCAGGCCGCCGTGGAAGCGGATGAGGACGCGTTCATCAAGCATCCCATCGGCTCCGGCCCGTACAAGTTTGTCGAGTGGAAGCAGGGCGACCACGTCACCATGAAGGCATTTGACGACTACTATGCCGGCAAGCCCGCCACCAAGAATCTGGTGATGAAGGTCATCCCCGAGGCCTCCCAGCGCTCTATCGCTCTGGAAACCGGAGAGATCGATCTGGCCTATGATCTGCTGGTCAACGACATCTCCAAGGTCAAGGACAACCAGGATCTCACCGTTTTTGAGGTGCCCTCTCTGAGCTGCTGGTACATCTCCCTGAACATGAACAAGGAGCCCTTCAACAACGCCAAGGTGCGCGAGGCGCTCTCTTACGCCATCGACCGCCAGACCCTGATCGACACCATCAACGCCGGCAGCGGCCAGCCCGCCGATGACATCATTGCCCCGGGTGTGTTCGGCTATTTCAGCACCGGCGTGCCCGAGTACAACCCCGAAAAGGCAAAGCAGCTCCTGGCGGACGCCGGCTATCCCAACGGTTTCTCCACCAGCCTGTGGGTCAACGACAACCAGTCCCGTATTGAGATGTGCCAGGCCATCCAGGCCATGCTGCAGGATATCGGCGTGACCTGCAAGGTGGAAGTCATGGAGTTCGGCAGCTTTATCTCCAAGACCTCCAACGGCGAACACGACATGGCATACTTCGGCTGGACCACCTCCTCCGCTGACGCGGACTACACCTTCTATTCCCTGGAGCACTCCTCTCAGCAGGGCGCCGCGGGCAACCGCAGCTTCCTGGCCGATCCGGAGATCGACTCCCTGATCGAGAAGGCCCGCAGCAGCAGCGACGAACAGACCCGGAAGGATCTTTACAAGCAGGTCGCCGAGAAGCTGGCTCAGATCGACAACAACCTCCCCATTTTCTACAGCTCCATCAACGTGGGCGCCAGCAAAAAGGTCGAGGGCTTCGTGATGGATCCCAACGGCTATCACAAGCTGGAACGCGTAAAAGTCGCCGCCTGACGGCGAACCCCGGTTGGGCTATTCCGTCTTCGGACGGAATAGCCCACCGGTTTGAGAAAGGACAGACATCTATGAGACTGGAGAACATTACCTGGCCGAAGGCACAGGAGTACTTTAAGAAGAACAATATGGTTCTCATCAGCATCGGCAGCATCGAGTGCCACGGCCGTCACATGCCCCTGGGCACCGACACGCTGATTCCCAACCATCTTCTGGAAAAAATCGAGAAGAAAAGCGACGTTCTGATCGCGCCCACCATCCCCTACGGCGCCTGCCAGAGCCTGTCCCCCTATCCCGGCACCATCGACATCGACAACGAGGTCCTCTATCAGTTCTGCAAGCAGATCTTTGAGGCGCTTTACAGCCACGGCGCAAGAAAATTCGTCTTCCTCAACGGCCACGGCGGAAATATGAAGATGATCGAGCGGCTGGGCCTGGAATTTGAGAAAAAGGGCTGCCTGGTGGCCATGCTGAACTGGTGGCTGATGGCCTGGGACATGAACCCCGCATGGAAGGGCGGCCACGGCGGCGGCGAGGAAACCGCGGCCATTCTGGGCATCAATCCGGATCTGGTGGACAAAAGCGAGATCGGCGGCGATCTCAAATTCTATCATCTCAGCGACAACCTGGAAACCACCGGCTTCCGCTCCGTCAAATACAAGGGCGTCACCGTGGAAATCCTCCGGAGCACACCGCACGTCACCGACAGCGGCTGGATCGGGCCCGATCATCCCCGCACGGCCACTGTGGAGTGGGGCCGGGAAATGCTGGATACCACAGCGGACTATATTGTGGATTTCATGAAAGAATTTAAAAAGGTAAAGCTCTCCTGAGAGCGGAGGGAAAAAAGAATGGATCAGAAAACAACGCTGGAGATGATTGCGGCAATTTCCAATGCCAACGGCACCTCCGGATTTGAAGACGAGGTGGCGGCGGTGATCCGCCCCTATGCGGAGCCCTTTGCGGACGTCACCATGGATCGGATGCGCAATCTCTTTCTGCGCCGCCGTGGCAACACCGGCAGCCGTCCCGTGGTGCAGCTGGACGCCCACAGCGACGAGGTGGGCTTTATGGTACAGGCCATCTGCCCCAACGGCACCCTGCGCATCATCCAAATCGGCGGCTGGGTCAACTCCAACATCCCCGCGCACCGCGTTCTGGTGCAGAACCGGGACGGGGCCTATATCCCGGGCATCACCGCCAGCAAGCCCCCGCACTTCATGACGGAGCAGGAGCGGAAGGCCCCGCTGGAAATGAAGGATATTACGGTAGACGTGGGGTCCACCTCCCGGGAGGAGACGATCCGGGACTTCGGTATTCGGATCGGTGCGCCGGTGGTGCCGGATGTGACGTTCCAGTATCTCCCCGGCAGCGATCTGATGATCGGAAAAAGCTTTGACTGCCGTCTGGGCTGCGCGGCCATCGTCAAAACGCTCTCGGAGCTGGACGGGCAGCCGCTGAATGTGGACGTTGTGGGCGCCTGTGCCTCCCAGGAGGAGGTGGGCGTCCGGGGCGCCACGGTCACCGCCCAGGTCATCCGGCCGGACATCGCCATCGTCTTTGAGGGCTGCCCCGCCGACGACACCTGCGTGGAGGATTACATGGTGCAGACGGCCATCAAGCGCGGGCCCATGCTGCGCCACATCGACGCCAAGATGATCACCAATCCCCGCTATCAGCGCTACGCGCTGGATCTGGCGGAGAAGCTGGGCATCCCGGTGCAGGACGCCGTGCGCTCCGCCGGCTCCACCAACGGCTCCGCCATTCACCTTACCGGCAGCGGCGTGCCCGCTATCGTCATCGGCGTGCCCGTGCGCTACGCCCACACCCACTACGGCATCTCCGCCTACTCGGATTTCAAAGGTGCCGTCCGTCTGGCCTGTGAGCTGCTCACGCGCATGGACGAGCCGCTGATTGCCGGCTTCTGATACACGTCCTCATCCCCTTACGTACAAAAGGCAGCACCGCTATCCGCACGGCGGAGAGACGATCGGCGCGTCCCCTCACGAGCCTGGCGACGCTGCATTAAAAAGGAACGGGCCTTTGGACCCGTTCCTTTTACATATGCTGCGGAAAAAACGCCCCTCTTTCTTGCGTTTCTTGCCGCTTTGCGGTATAGTTATTTTATATAGCACTTTTTCCCTCCCGGCAGGCCGGGAAAATTTGTGTGCCGCAAACCATTTTTAAAGGAGATGAGTCCGGCAAAGTGGACTATTATCGGGAACTGACGCTCCAAAACGGACAGACCTGCATTCTTAAAACCGCGTCGGCAGATGACGCGGCGGACGTCCTGCGCAATCTGCGCCTGACCTCTCAGGAGACGGACAACATGCTGCGCTGCGCCGACGAAATCACGCTGACGGAGGAGCAGGAGCGGGTCTATCTCGCGGGGGTGGAGCGCAGCTCCGACGCCATTCTGATCTGCGCGGTGGTGGACGGCGTTCTGGCCGGCGCCGCCGGCTTTAATCCGGTGGGGACGGCGGAACGGTGCCGTCACCGGGCGGAGTTCGGCATCTCCGTCCAGCGGAAATTCTGGGGGATGGGCATCGGCACGGCCGCGCTGGCGGCTGTGGTGGACGCCGCCCGCCAGGCCGGCTATGAGCAGCTGGAGCTGGACGTGGTGGTCTCCAACCGCAGAGCCATCGCCCTTTACCAGAAATTCGGCTTCATCAAATACGGCCTCCATCCCGGCGGCTTCCGCTATCGGGACGGCCATTATGAGGATCTCTTTCTCATGCTGCTGCCCCTGTGACGCCGGTCTTTTCTCTCCGGCAGCCGGGCGGCCGCGCATCCCGAAAGCGCCCGGCGGGCGCTTTTTTCCTTTCGGGCCGGGACAGTGCTCAGCGTTTGGCGCAGGCGGCGGCCAGCGTCCCGTCTCCCACGTGGCAGCAGATGCTCAGCGGAAGGATTCCCAGCCGCACCTCCTGCTCCGGAAACGCGGCCTGCACCTTTTTCAGCCACGCCGCGCCGGCGGCGGCGGCGCCGGAATAGGCGGCAAAAAGCGCCATGTCCCGTCCGGCAAACCGTCCGTTCAGATCCGCCCGAAGCGCCTCCAGCATGATCCGCTCCGCCTGGGCCATTCCCCGGGCCTTGCGAAACGCGTCCAGCTTTCCGCCCTGGATCTGTAAAACCGGTTTTAAGTTCAGCACCGTGGCCATGGCCGCGCCCGCCGCCGTGACCCGTCCGCTTTTCTTGAGGTATTTCAGCGTGTTCACCGCCAGATAGGCGCTGCTCTCCAGACTCTCCCGCTCCAGAATCTCCCGCACCCGGGCGGCGCTGTTCCCCTCCGCCACCAGGCGCCGGGCCTGCAGCACGGACTGCAGCAGCGTCACGGAAATCCGGCGGTTGTCCACCACGAACACCCGGCCGGGATACTCCCGGGACAGCGCCCTGGCCGTCTGGCAGGAGCTGCTGAGCGCGGAGGACATGGGGAAGTGGAGCACATTGTCGTACTCCCGCAAAAGCCTCCCCCAGAGCTTCAGGATACTGTCCGGAGAAGGCTGAGAGGTGGAGACCTCCGCGCCCTCGTTCAGCCTTTTAAAAAACCACTCCGGTGTGCAGGTCTCCCCTTCCAGCTGCTGTATGCCATTGATCAGAAACGGCATGGGAATCAGGAAGATTCCCAGTTTTTCGGCTTCTCCCGGGGAAATGCCGCTGTTGGTGTCGGTAACGATTGCTGTCATGCTCATATGATACGCTCCATATTCAGAATTAGATTCTAATTTTAAATATACCACGGCCCCCCTCTGGAATTCAAGCTTGTTCCCTGTTATAATCAGTAAAATCAATCGCCGGCTTTTGAGGAGTGTGCTGCAAGAGATGGAACATACACAGTACCAGTGTTCAGCCCAGACGCGGCAGAAGCTGATCGACGCCGTGATCCGCCTGGCGCATCTGAAAAACTACCGCACCATCACCGTGCAGGAGATCTGCCAATCGGCGGGGGTATCCACCGGTTCCTTTTACCATCAGTTCGGCACAAAGGACGAGGTGGTCATGGCCGCCTATCAGAGCGTGGACTGGCTGCTCACCGATCAGTTTACCGCCGAAAACCGGCGTCTGCCCCCGCTTGAGGCGCTGGACAGTCTGCTGCGGCGGTATCTGCTCTATGCCAGGGACGAGGTGGGCCTGGTACTGGCGCAGTACTACAAGGTGCTGCTGAACCACCCCACCCCCCACCGCTGCGATTCCAACCGCCCCTACTGCCGGGAAATCAAGCGGATTCTCCTCCGGGCTATGGACGGGGGGCTGATCTCCCGGGCGTACGATCCGGAGGAGCTGACCGACGCCATTATGCGGCTGATCCGGGGGCTGCTGTTCGACTGGGTCATTCAGGGCGGGGCCTTCGACCTGCTCCTCCGCTACCGGACGGAATTTCAAATCTTCCTGGGCGGAATCCGTATTTCGGCGGAATAATTGCCGCCGCTGCACGGAACCGTGCACCTTTCCCTCCGTCTGCCCCGATGGAATAAGCGCAGTTTTTGCGGGAAAGGAAGGAAGCGCATGCAGCAAACGACAAATCTCCATCTCAGCCAGTGGGACGCCTCGGACCGCATTATGCGGGAGGATTTCAACCGGGACAACGCCGCCGTGGAGGCGGCCTTTGCCGCCCGCCCCCTGGCAAAGCTGATCGGGGTCACCACGCAGGCAAGCGCGGCACAGATTGATCTGGACATCAGCAAGCTGGACTATACCAATTACTCGACATTTCTCATTGTGCCCCGGATTACGCTGGTCTCCGCGGTGGACGCCGGCCAGATTTACATCCGTCTGAACAACGCGGCGGGCCTCTATATCATGTCGGGCTCCTATCCGGAGCGGTTTGGGACCTGTTCTCCCGCCGACCGTCCCGGCGTGGGATTCCTGGTGCTGTTTATAACCGATCAGATGACCGGCCTGTGGAGCCGGGGCCTTCTCTTTGGGAACAGCAGCGCGTCCTGCGGCGAAATTAACACGATGATCGGAATATCTCGCGCTCAGTCCGGTGTTCCGTCCACGCTGAACTTTTATGAAAAGTCCGGGAACACCCTGAAGGCCGGCTCCAACATCACTGTTTACGGGGTGAGAAAATGACGCTGAACGTTCTGATCTGCCATGCCGACGGCACGCAGGAAATCGTTGTCCGGGAGGTTCCGGATGATTATTTCCAGGCGGACGGCGATGACGGTACCGCCGCCGTTGAAACTGCCGCACAGTAGCTGCCGGAGGGCCTGCCCCGCCGGTTTTTTCCGAGAAAAAGCCCCGCGCCTTTCGGCGCGGGGCTTTTTGCATTGGTTCAACGCTTGCGCGTCTTACTTAAGAGCGATTCTTCCGATAAAACTCAGGAATTGGAAGCAGCGCTGACGTAGACATACAGGGCGCTCAGGGAAGTCGTGGAGGAATCAGAGTCGGTGCGGATCGCATACGCGTCGCCATCGACAGTGTAGCCCTTCAGCGTGGTCTTCAGAGAGGAAGCCGTGATGCCGCAGGAGGTCTCATAATCGGCGTCGTCGTCGCTCATGATGCCCTTGATGCCGTCGCTGTCGGTGTCGCCCTTGACCACCAGATAGATCTTGGTGGAGGAGGTGACGGTCCAGTCAACATTGTCAATCGTCAGGACACCGTCGCTGTAAGTGATGGCAGCGTCGTCCAGCGCAGCGTGATCGTACTTGCCGGAGGTGGTATGCGTCCCGACAATCTTCAGATCGTCCGCGTTGACATAGCCGTCGTCGCCGGTCTTGATGGTGGTGTACAGCGTGTAGGTGCTGGCGGCAGCGCCGTCCAGATTGATGGTGGTTTCCTTGCCGTCCACGATGGCGTTGTAGGTGTAGTACTCGTTGTCCTTGGCATCCTGATTGATGGAATCCAGGGTCAGGAGGAACACATACTCGTCGCTGGAGGAGGTGGCGTCGTCAACCTTGGCATCGTTAGCCGCACTCATGTCGACAAAGACGAAGGTGGCGTAGCCGGTGCTCTTGCAGACGTAGTAGACCTTGATAGCGCTATCGCTGGTAGCCGTCTTGATGGTGGGCAGCTTGCTCACGCCGGTGTAGACGCTGATGTTGTCATCGTTGTCCAGGGTGACAACCACGGTGGAGTTGTTGGCCTTAACAGTAACCTGGTTGCTGGTAGCAGCAGCAGGGGCTGTCCAGCCTGCAGTAGCTGCATCAGTCAGCAGGGATGTACCGTTCGTCATGACAGAAGTGGCGTTACCCGTGAAGCTCTGAGAAGCGGCAACCTTGTCATCGTCAGAGACGTTCTTCAGAGTGTACTTGCTGTTGGAATCTACACTGTAGGTGTACCAGCCAGGGACAAAGGAAGCCGCAGTCCCTTCATCATTGACAGCATCGGTAACGGTGCTTCCGCTGACCACGCGGCTGTATTTGCCGACAGCGATTTCCTTGTAGGTGCCGTCGGTGAAGTAAGCGGCGGCGGTGACATTGTTCTTCAGGCCAGACACGTCGGTGTCCTGAATGAAGACGTACTTGCCGGAGCTGACAGCAGCGTCGTCAACCGCAATGATGTAGCCGTAGGCGTCCAAAACAACGCTGGCGGTCTCATTGATGGTGTAGCCGGTGCTCTTCACGGCAGCGCCGTCAGAGTGGGCAGTATCCGTGGTCTTCAGAGCGGAGGCAGAGTAGCTGTACTTGGTGCCGCCGATGGTGACGTTGGAGCCGGTGGAGTAAGAGGTGACAGAACCCTTCACCGTCTTGGCGGCGGCGACAGAGAACACGGAGTAGGAAGTGCCGGCAGCCTGATCCTTGGTGGCGGTGACCAGCAGATAATCGTCTTCCTTGACGCCGGTGACATCAAAGTCATCGGAAGAGAGAGCGGTATCCAGGCTGGGAGCCAGATCCTCGGTATCGCCGACGGGATCAATGGTGACTTCCTCGTTCTTGGAGCTGTAATCCTCGGTGGCCTGAACAACGAAGGTGCTGATCTCGACGATGGTGACGTTGTTGTCATCGTCCATGTAGACCTCGGTCAGAACGCCGTTGCCGGTGCCGGTGGCGGTGCCGGAGCTGTTCTTCACGATGTAGTCGGCAATGCCGGTGTTGGTGGCGACAGCAGCCACGTCACCGTTCTGATAAACGGTCAGAGTAGCCGTGTAGGTGCTGTTGTTCACTTCGGTCAGGTCGTTATAGGCGTCCTTGCCGATCAGATCATACAGGTCGCCCTTGTCGACGCCCTTGGTGTAGGTAGCCAGGAGGTTGTCGCCGCTGGCATAGTTGCCGATGGTGCTGGACTTGTACTTCCACTCGTTGGCGGGACGGCCGAAGTCGTCGGAGTCAGCGGTGGTCTTCTTCAGATCGGAGAAATACTTCTCAGCGAACTGAACCTTGCCATCCTTCTTGATGGTGTCGTCCTTGGTGGAATAGCCGTCGTCGTTCAGGTTGCTCCAGGTCATATCCTTGGCCTTGCTGTTGCCGACGGTGACGTTGGTTCCGCCAATGGTGATGTTGGTCTGAGAGTCATACTCGACCATGGTGGCCTTCATGGTGTTGAAGGCATACAGGCAGGCCTCTTCACGGTTCATAGCCGCAGAGCCGACAAAGGTCTCGGTCAGGCCGTCGTCCAGGCCAATGTTCTTGGCCAGCTTCATGACGTTGACAGACCAGTTGTCGCCGGTGAAGCCTTCGATCTTGCCGTCATAGCCCAGAGCGCCCAGCAGCATCTTCATGAACTGGTTGCCCGTGACCAGGCCGGCGGGACGGAAGGTGCCGTCAGCGTAGCCGTTGATGATGCCCTGCTTTGCGCAGTAGGCGATGTAGCCCGCGAACACGTTGTCCACAGCCACGTCGGAGAAGGGCTTTGCGTCAACGCCCAGAGCAGCTGCAGTCGTGGGGCCCAGCACCATGTTGCAGATGATCTTGGCGGCAGCGCCGCGGGTCAGG
>JALCRQ010000062.1 GCA_022652655.1 Oscillibacter sp.
TGAGCCGGGCGCTGGGCACTCCCATCTGCAAAAACCTTTTTCTCTGCAATCGGCAGAAAACCGCTTTCTATCTGCTGCTGATGCCGCCGGACAAGCCCTTTCACACCAAGGACCTGTCCCACCAGATCAACTCCGCCCGGCTGTCCTTCGCCTCCCAGGAGGATCTCTGGGACATGCTCCGCGTGACCCCCGGTTCCGCCACGGTTCTGGGTCTGATGAACGACACGGAGCACCGCGTCACCCTCCTCATCGACCGGCCGGTGGCGGAGGCGGAGTACATCGGCTGCCACCCCTGTATCTGCACATCCGCGCTAAAAATCAAGAAGTCCGACCTTTTTGACGTGTTTTTGCCGCAGATTGGCCATGTCCCCCAGATTGTGGAACTCTGACGGCGGGGTTATTGTCCGGCAAAACCCGCGTTTTCCCCGATCACCTGCAAAAGCCCCGCAGACGGTATTCCTGCCGTCCGCGGGGCTTTTGCTTTTTTCCCGAAGCGTGCACACAGGGCGCTCCGGCTTTTGCCGCAATACGTTTTTAATACCGGCCGATGGGCGGCTGCACATACTCCGGCAGCGGGCAGGTATAGGCCCCGCCGTTTTTCCGCAGCAGCTCCCGTTTGGCTTTCTCGATCAGCTGAGGCTGCTCCGCCGTTCTGACACAGGCCAGGGCCAGAACCTCCGCCGCCCGAAGCATTCCCTTCATTCCGATCTGCGAATTGGAAAAAGCCGTATTCTGCCAGGAATGGCCCACATTGCCCAGACAGGCGGTGGCCACATACACCTCCGCCGTAGGCGTCGCATACCCTACGTCGCCTACGTCCGTGGAACCGGATTCATATCGGAACTCCCGGGGATTGAAGGGATGAACCTTCCGATCCAGCGGCGCGCGCAGCACATCGTCCAATTCATCGGCGTCAAAATACTCCTCCAGCTCCTCCTTGATGTTTTTGAGGGTATTCTTGCCGTATGTGCGCAGGAATTCCAGCGCCAGGGCGTCGTCCTCCGGCGTCCAGTCCGGCGCGCCCAGCTCCCGGAGACACGCGTCCAGGATGGGCGCCAGCGTCAGATTGGGCACATAGTCCGAAAAGGCCATGGTGATGTCATAGTGCATCTTGGTTCCGGTCATCAGCGCGGCCCCCCGGGCCGCGTCCACCACCCGGGCAAACAGTTCCTGCATCTGGTCAACCTTGGGCGCCCGAACCTCGTATTTGATCACCGTGTGGCTCTGCACCACATTGGGCGCCGTGCCGCCGGCATCGGAATAGGCGTAATGGATTCTGGCAGTATCAATCATATGCTCCCGCAGGTAGTTGACGCCCACGTTCATCAGCTCCGCCCCGTCCAGGGCGCTGCGTCCCAGATGCGGTGCCGCGCCGGCGTGGGACGCAACTCCGTCAAAGATAAAGTTGGCCCCCATAATGGCGGCGCTGCCCTTGGAGGGCACCTCGTTCAGCGTCGCGGGATGCCAGGTATAGGCGAAGTCCACACCGTCGAAATACCCAGCCCGGGCGATAAACTGTTTGGCCCCCGCTCCCTCCTCCGCCGGGCAGCCGAAAAGGATCACCGTGCCGTCCAGGCCCTCGCTTACAAGATAGTTCTTCAGGGCGGCGGCCGCCGCAAAGCACCCGGCACCCAGCAGATTGTGGCCGCAGCCGTGGCCCGCTCCGCCGGCCTTCAGGGCTTCCCGCACCGGGCAGGCGGCTTTCTGACTCAGGCCGTCCAGCGCGTCGTATTCGGCTAGGAGACCCATTACCGGCTTGCCGGTGCCGCACCGGAAGGAGGCCGTAAACGCAGTGGGAATCTCTGCAATCCCCGTTTCAACTGTAAAGCCTTCCGCCTTTAATGCCGCCTGCAGAGCTTCGGCAGACCTTGTTTCACAATAGGAAAGTTCCGCGTAGTCCCAGATGTTTCTGGCCAGCCGTTCTGCCGTCTCTTTTTGATCGGCAACCAGCCGCCGAATTTTTTCAATTTCCGCCATAGCGTCTCCTTTACAAAACCATACTGAGAAATCTGATGGTACTGGGATGGTGCGGGCAGTTAAAAATCGCCTCCGGGCTTCCGCTCTCCTTGATGACGCCGTCGCAGATAAAGAGCACGCGGTCGGACACCTCCCGCGCAAACGCCATCTCATGGGTGACGATGACAATGGTCATGCCGTTGCGGGCCAAATCCCCGATGACGCTTAAAACCTCCTTGACCATCTCCGGATCCAGCGCGGAGGTGGGTTCGTCAAAGAGCATCATCTCCGGACGCATCGCCAGCGCCCGCACAATGGAAAGCCGCTGCTTCTGTCCGCCGGAGAGCTTGCGGGGATACTCGTCCGCCTTCTCCGCCAGCCCGACCCGCTCCAGCAGCGCCATGGCCTCCTGCCGCGCCTGCTCCCGGGGCGTCTTTTTTTCGAGAACCGGCGCCAGGGTGATATTTTCCAAAACTGTCATGTTTGGAAACACGTTGAAATTCTGGAACACCATCCCGATCCTGCGGCGGTACGCGCAGATTTTTGCTTTCTGCCGGGTGATATCCTGGCCCTCAAAATACACCCTGCCGGAGGTGGGCGTCTCCAGCAGATTCAAACACCGGAGGAAGGTGGACTTGCCGCCGCCGGAGGGGCCGATCACCGACACCACCTCGCCCCGGCGGATGGTGGCGGAGATTCCCTTCAGAACTTCCAGATCCCCGAAATTCTTGACCAGATTTTCCGTTCTCAAAATCTCATCAGTCACTGACTGTCAGCCTCCTCTCCAGCAGCCCCAGCAGCCTGGAAAGCGTAAAGTTCAAAAGGAAGTAGATCACGCCCACAATCGTCAGGGACTGCAGCGCCAGGAATGTGGCGGACTGCACGCTTTTGTAGCTGGTCATCAGCTCGCCCACGAAGAATACCGATGCCAGGGACGTGCCCTTGATGGTGGAAATCAGTTCGTTGCCCAGCGCCGGAAGGATGTTCTTGACCGCCTGGGGGAAAATTACGCGGGTCATCACGTGGATGTCGGAAAGCCCGATGCTGCGGGCGGCCTCCCACTGTCCCTGATCCACGGCGTTGATTCCGGCCCGGATAATTTCGGAGATGTAGGCGGAGGCGTTTACAGCCAGCGCCGTCACGATGCACTGGGTATCGGTGAGCTCCAGAGCCGGAAACACCTTGGGCAGGCCGATCCAGAAAAAGTAGAGCTGCAGCAGGATGGGAGTCCCCCGCAGAAGTTCGATATACGCCTCCGCAAGAATGCGCACCGGTTTGATTCTGCCCATGCGCATCAAGGCAATGAGGACGCCCAGCGCCGTGCCCAGCAGAATGGTAACCGCCGAAATCCACAGGGTTCCGTAAAGGCCGGAGAGAAATACCGCGTGATATTTCATCCATAGCTTCAAAATCTTATCCATGCTTCCAGACTCCCATTTCTACAAATTCCAAGGCTTTATCGCTCTGCCAGAAGAAACAGCGGGCAGCACCCTCCGCGCAGTCTGCCTATTTGATGCCCAGCGTGGCCGCGTAGTCGGCGGCTTCATCATACCAGGTCTGAATCTGCTGATCGTCGGTCAGCTCCTTGATGCAGCCGTTGACGATCTTCATCAGGCTGTCGGTACCCTCCGTAGGCGCGCCCACGCGGACGCTGTTCATGTCCGGATCCACATCAAACTGGAAGGAGGACACTGCCAGTCCGCCGTTGGCGTCGGCGTAGAGCTTTGCCGAGGAGAGCGAGCAGACGCACAGATCCGCCTTGCCCTCTGCCACAGCCAGATAGCCGTCCGTCATAGAGGAAACCAGCTTGAATTCCTTGCAGGAGCCGATGGCGTCGTGATAAAGCGCCTCCTGCACGGAGCCGCTCTGGGTGACGATCACCGCCTCCTTTGCGGACTCTGCGGTGGTATACTTCCCCTCATCCCCGCTGCGAACCAGGAAGCCGTAGCCGGTATCCGTGAAAATATAGCCGTCGGAGAGCGCCATGGCCTCCTCCCGCGCAGGAGAATACGCAATGGCGGAGATGGCGAGATCATACTTGCCCTCTGTCACGCCGGCCAGAACCGAGGAAAACTCCAGCGGCACAATTTTCAGCTTTACGCCGATCTTATCGGCAATGTACTGGGCCAGGAGAATATCGCAGCCCTGGTACTGCTCGTCTCCGGTTTTGGACGCGTCGATAAACTCATACGGCGCAAAATACGGTTCCGTCGCCACCTCCAGGCAGCCCCGTTCCTTGATCTGGTCAAGGCGGTCGGAGGTCCCAGCGGAGGCCGACGCGCCGCTTTTCCCTCCGCCGCACGCGGTACAGCTCAGGAGCAGCAGTCCTGTCAGGAAAAGCGCAGCAATCTTTTTCATATTGGATTCCTCATTTCTTCCAGGATACCCCCGGCATTATTTTTTGTGTGTACATCATAACGCTACCGTGCTAATGTGTCAATGCGTTAGTTCGCTACTATAATAAATTTGTTAAGCCTTCTAAAGGCCGTCCTTTTTTTGAACGCTCCTTTATTGTTTTCGCCAGGTGCTGTGCGGCATTTTACGGTGCTCCTCCCCTGCCGCTTTAAAAGAAGCGTCCACCTGCCGCGGCGGGTGGACGCTTCTTTTATGATTTCTCGTTCCTGATGACGGCAATTCGGAATGCGGGATCCGCCGTAATCGTCAAATCCCGCATCAGTTTCCGGGATCGGTTCAGGATGCTTTGGATCCGCTGGTAGGGCATGGAGACCAGTTTAAAAAGGATGCAGATATCCATCTCCGCCAGCGCCTCGGCGGTAAAAGAGCAGGCGCTTCCGGCATAAGCCAGAATCAGCTGGCTCTCCGAGGCAATGCTGCACTGGCACAGCAGCCGCAGCATCTTGTCATCCACAGGAGCTGTCAGCTCCGCATTGATGGCGCGCAGATACTCCTCTCCGGCGCTCTGGGAGATATCCAGGGGAATCTGCTCCGTGGATATCTCGCTTAAAAAACGCAGAAATGCCGGATCGCACTCCAGCAGCTTCCATAAAATCCGGTTTTCCACCGCGATCCGGACCAGCAGATCCTCCTGCGGAAAAAACTCCGCCGTCCGCTCCATGATCTGGCTCAGAAACCCGTTGTAGACTGCCAGGGCAATATTTTTTTTGGTCTTAAAGTAATAGTGAATCAATCCGGGATTGACCTTTGCACGTTGGGCGACGTCGGTGCAGCTGGATGAGAGATAGCCCCTTTCGTAAAAGAGCTCCTCTGCCGCCGACAAAATCGTTCTGTTTGTCAATTCCCCTTTTGTATAGGTAGCCATAGCGCCTCCGTTGGCAAATGTATTTTTTGTACGGCCGCGCGCCAAAGCCTTTGCCGCAGGCACAACAGCCGCGCTGCGGTCATTATACCCCGCTGTCTCCAAAATTGCAATTCTTAAAATTAGGTTTAACTAATTTTGTGAAACCTGCAAAATTTTATGAAAGAAGTTTGGCAATTTTCCAGGGATTGTATTGTCAATATTTTATGTTAAACTAATTTTAGTCAAACATAATTTATTTGAAACTGAAAGATTATGGAGGGATCAGATATGAGTGAAGAACAGAATACCTGTCTGCAGCAGCCTGGCGATGTCGATCAAAACGGATATATCAACATGAAATTTGAGTCCTGCCCCGCCTATCCATACGACCCGAAGGTCGGAAAGTATAGTCTGTCCATGCCGCCGTTTATGCAGCCGTGGGAGTACAATGGCTGGGAAAAAGAAACCATGTCCTGGAAAGAGACCTGCTACATCAGCGCTGAGCTGTGCCCCAACTCGGTGGTGCACATCACTGGCCCCGACGCCACAAAATTCCTCGCCGCCTATACGACGCCGAATTACGAGAACTTCTTTGTGGGCCGGATCAAGCACGCAATCATTACGGACGAAAAGGGCATGGTTCAGCAGAACGGCATGGTCATGCGGATGAGTGAGAACGAGTACTGGTCCTATTCCCTGGGCTACTGGCTGATGTACTACTACCAGCGCAATGCCGAAAAGTTTGACATTCAAATTGAGGATTTCTCCTGCGACGATTTCAACTTCCAGTGCGGCGGTCCCCGGGTGCTGGAAATGCTGGAGGACGCCTGTGAGGAGGACCTTCACGACATTGGGTTCATGCGCATGCGCCAAAGCAGCATCGGCGGCCGGCCGGTGTGGATTTTCCGCTTCGGCATGGCGGGTACGCTGGCATACGAGGTGCACGGCAAAATGGAGGACGCCCGCCCCTGCTATGAAAAGGTCTATGCCTGCGGACAGAAATACGGCGTGGAGCGCCTGGGTTGGCTGAGCTATATGTGCAACCACGGGGAAAACGGCTTCCCCCAGTCCGACTTCCATTTTGTAACCTCCTCCATTGAAAACGAGGATTTTCTCAAGTGGCTGGAGGAGCAGGGCCTGGATCCGGAGACGTGGCCCCGCGGCTCCTTCTACGGCGGGTCCTCCGGCAGTGAGGATCTCAGCAAGCGGATGCGGAACCCTGTGTGGCTGAACTGGCAGAACTGCATCAACGTCAAAACCCATGATTTCCCCGGCCGTGAAGCCGTAGCAAAAGAGCTGGAGCATCCCACTATGGCCACCCGGACGCTGATCTGGAATCCCGAGGATCTGATGGAAGTATTCCACTCCTGGTTCCAGCGGGAGGAGGAGCCCTATCATATGCTGCAGTTCCCCATGGAGGACGCCTCCCGCACGCCCAACACTACCCTCTTTCAGGACGACGTTCTGAACGACAAGGGAGAGATAATCGGCTGGTCTTCCGGGCGGGAGTACAGCCTCTACTCCAGGGATATGTTCTCTCTGGCCACGCTGAAAATCGAGTACTGCCAGGAAGGTACCCAGCTGTACGTCCTGTGGGGTGACGCAAAGGAGCGCCAGAAAAAGATCCGCTGCACTGTGGGCGCGTTTCCTCATCTGCAGATGCCGCAGAACAAGGATTTCAGTACGGAATCTGTTCCGCACCGCTGGCCGAAAAAATAAACAGCACATTGCCGGGCCGGCGCAGCATCAGACTGCGCCGGCCCATTGAGGAGATGGTAAAATGTCCCAAAACACAGGTAGAAAAGTGACCGCTGTCAGTCTGGCCGCTCTGTTTCTTGTTAACTTCGCCTATATGGCCGATATGGCAATCATTCCCGCCGCCAACTCGATTTACACGCAGTTTTCCGAGGCGCCGGCATGGCTGCTGAACTTCATTCTCACCGGCCCGCAGTTGATCGGCGTTCTCTCTGCCGTGGCAATGCCGTTCGCCATGCGAAAATACAGCAAACGCACCATCATTCTGACGCTTTTCAGCGTCTTTACCGCGGTGGCCTGCTGCGGCGCACTGGTGATCAACGTCTGGTATATCGCCGTCATGCGCGCCGTTTCCGGCTTTGCCTCCGGCGGACTGGCGCCTGTGGCATTGGCGCTGATCAACGAGCTGTATCACGACGACGAGAATAAGTGCAACATGCTGGTGGGCGTCTTCAACAGTGTAACGGCGGCGGCCGGAGCGGTCATGTCCATTATTGCCGGAGTCCTCTGCACCGTGCACTGGACACACGTCTACTATGAATACTTTGCAGCGATCCCCATGCTGATCCTGCTGTTTCTCTTTGTACCCCGCACGGAACCGGAGCAACGCCCCCATTCGGGGCAGACCGCGGCGGAGAAAAGAGAGCGACTCCCTCTGGGCCGGGTCTGCGCCCTGATTGGATCTCTGCTGGTAATTGGGATCCTGTTCAACATGATGTCCTACGAAAACTCGATGTACGTTTCTCAAACCAGACTGGGCAACTCTGTGCTAGCCGGCGTCATATCCTCTGTTATCACGCTTGCCACGGCAATCGGCTGTATTCTGACCGCCCCGATCTATGCGAAGTTGAAACGCGGACTGGCGCCGGTAATCTACGCGCTGCTGGCTGTGGGCTATCTCGGATGCCGTCTGGTGCTGGGAAAAGCCTGGCTGATTCTCTGCTGCTCACTACTGGGCTTCGGATACGGAATTGCCATGTCTTATTTCTACATTTACGCGGCTGCTGTCGTTCCCAGCTCCAGAGTCTCGCAAATCATAGGCTACATCGCGGCAGCCAACGGTCTGGGGGCGTTTCTGTGCTCCTACGTAAGCTCCGGCTGGATGCAGCTTCTGAGGATCGAAAAGCTGACAGATCTCTGTCTTTTATACGCCGCAATTCTAGGGGTGGGCAGTGTTCTCTCGGTCTATCTGGCAATCCGCTGCAAGCGGCGAAACCTGGAGCAGAATCCGGCATAAGTATTACTGCAGAAAAGGTTGAAGAGACTGACGCGCAGGATAATTCTGCCGCCAGTCTCTTACTCGCCAGAAAGTTAACCTCCCCGCGGACAGAGGAGTGCCCCAATTCTGTCTTCCGTATATTTG
This sequence comes from Oscillibacter sp., assembly GCA_022652655.1. Lineage (GTDB taxonomy): Bacteria > Bacillota > Clostridia > Oscillospirales > Oscillospiraceae > Oscillibacter. Next base: position 8,334 of record JALCRQ010000062.1, read on the forward strand.
CAAAAAAATCAAATAAAAGGAAAAAGAAGCGACCCGCATCAGCGGATCGCTTCTTTTGTGTTGGCGCTACCTATTTTTCCGGGCCGTTACCAGCCAAGTATTGTCAGCAGAGACGAGCTTAACTACCGTGTTCGGAATGGGAACGGGTGGACCCTCGCCCTAATCAGCACCAACTATGTTATTCAGGAATGTCCTGAAAACAAACGTATTATATAATTTTCTTTCCGCCTTGTCAATGACCTCTTGCGCTCCCGGGATGCGCGGAATCTTCCGTCCCATCCGCAAAAATCGGGATTTTTGCGGAAAAGGAGCAGCAATGGAGCGAGCAAGCATTGGGCGCTGAAGCCCAATGCGAACGATGCGCAGCTTGCTTTGAACTGGTGACCCGTACCGGATTCGAACCGATGTTAAAGGCGTGAGAGGCCTCTGTCTTAACCACTTGACCAACGGGCCATGGTGCGCCTTCACGGACTCGAACCGGGGACCCACTGATTAAGAGTCAGTTGCTCTACCAACTGAGCTAAAGGCGCAGGCTGCGATGAGAACCATTGAGTACGCTTCTTTTCCCCGTCCGCTTCATAAAAACGGGACAGGAGCCTCAGGAGGAAACCGCTTTCCCCTTGAACTTGATGCGCCCTCAAAACCGAATAATGTGTGACGTCTTTCCATAAGGCTTTTGCCTGCATAATTTGTAGGTCAAGCCCTCGGGCTATTAGTACCGGTCAGCTGCACACGTTACCGTGCTTCCACCTCCGGCCTATCAACCAGGTAGTCTGCCTGGGCCCTTACCTCATGAAGAGTGAGAGATCTCATCTTAGGGG
>JALCRQ010000063.1 GCA_022652655.1 Oscillibacter sp.
GAACCGACATCTTCAATAGTTACATATATAGCCTTTGTCTCTTTACCATGCATCTTTTTAGCTACACCTTGCCAAGACAATAAAGCAGATCGTCCAACCCCGGCAACATCAGTAACAGGTACACGTAAAATACATCCGCATTTATCACACTTGAAAAGATACTTATGTGCATTTTCTTCAGGATCGAAAGACATCATTTTTCCCATACGCTCATCAACAGTCCAATGTGGCTCATTAGTGCCGCACATGGGACATTTTGGAATACGATTATCTGCAAATTTCTGAGGAACGCTGCCTACAAAACCTTCTATTCGTCTGAATGACATCTTTACCCCTCCCAAAATATGTATATCGTAATATGATTATATTACATTTCATAATAAAAAACAACATAGAAAGTAGAGCTGATACGCGCTCAATTCGCTGCATAGCCTTACGCTATGCAGTCAATTCAACGTGTAAACTTCTTTTGTAGAAATACGGACTGCGTAGGTTATAGCATAAATGGAATACTCATGGCCATGGGCTTCGGGTGCAACGCGGCGGGCATCGTGGGCTGCCGGATCATCGACTCCCCCCGGGAGCGGCTGCTGGCCATCCTCACCAACAACTTTGTGCCCTGCAACGGCCGCTTTCCCACGCTGATTGCCATCCTCACCATGTTTTTCGCAGGCACCTCCAGCGGCGCGCTCTCCTCCCTGCTCTCCGCGGCTGGGCTCACACTGATCATTCTGCTGGGGATTTTCACCACCTTTGGGGTGACCCGGCTGCTGTCGGGCACAATTCTCCGGGGCGTGCCCTCCTCCTTTACGCTGGAGCTGCCCCCCTACCGCAGGCCCCAGATCGGCCGGGTCATTGTCCGCTCCATCTTCGACCGGACGCTCTTTGTGCTGGGCAGAGCCGTCTCCGTGGCGGCGCCGGCGGGGATGGTCATCTGGCTGATGGCCAACGTCCGGGTGGGCGATTTCAGCGTACTGCACCGCTGCGCAGTCTTTCTGGATCCCCTGGCCCGGCTCATGGGGCTGGACGGCGTGATTCTGATCGCCTTCATCCTGGGCTTCCCCGCCAATGAGATCGTGGTGCCCATCATGATCATGGCCTACATGGCCCAGGGCAGCATTTCGGATCCGGGCAGTCTGGCGCAGATGCACCGGCTGCTGACGGCCAACGGCTGGACTTGGGCCACGGCGGTCAGCGTCATGCTCTTTTCCCTGATGCACTGGCCCTGCTCCACCGCGCTGCTGACCATCCGCAGAGAGACCGGCAGCTGGAAATGGACCGCGCTGGCGGCGGCCATCCCTACGGCGGCAGGCGCTGCCGCGTGCACTGTCTTTACCGCCGCCGTCCGCCTGCTGGGGCTTGCGGCGTAAAGGGGCCGCGCCCGGGCATCCGTCCCGCGATCCGCGCTTGACAAGAAACGCGGGGTCGAATATGATGAATCCAGGTCGAAAAACAGACCCTTCCGCCGGATGGCTTTCCGGCGGAAGGGCTTCATTGAAAGGACGGGTGGCGCGACGTGATTCATCTGACAAAAGAGCAGTGCCGGCAGGCAATGCTGGGCGGTCTCCTCCTGGGCGGAGGCGGCGGCGGAACGCTGGCCATGGGCGAAAGGACGCTGGACGAGGCCTTTCGCTATGCCGATTCTATCCCTCTGGCCCGGATCGACGAGCTGCGGGGGGAGGAGATCCTGGTAAACGTCTCCATCGTGGGAACGCCCTCTGCAAAGGATATCCGCCTGACGGCCGAGAACTGGAAAACTGCCCTGAAAAGCTTTGAGGCAGCCTACGGAGGCAAGATCGGCGGCTTTACCTCCTGTGAAAACGGAGCGGCCTCCACCACCAACGGCTGGGTGATCGCCGCCGTCACCGGGCTTCCCGTCGTGGACGCCCCCAGCGACGGGCGTGCCCATCCCACGGGAGCCATGGGCAGCATCGGCCTCAACACGCTTCCGGATTACGAGACCATTCAGACGGCGGTGGGCGGCACCGGCCGAAACTATCTTGAAATGACGGTCCGCGGCGGCATGGACGCGGCCTCCCATCTCATCCGGCAGGCGGCTGTGGCCGACGGCGGTCTGGTGGCGGTGCTGCGCAATCCGGTCACGGCGGACTACGCAGCCTCCCATGCGGCGGTGGGCGGCTTCTCCCAGGCGCTGGAGATCGGCCGGGGGTATCTGGACGCCGCGGGAGACGGCGGGGCGTTTATCCGCTTTCTGGAGCGCTCCTTCGACGCGGAGGTGCTGGGCCGCGGCGTCATCCGGGACTACTCCCTGACGCCCCAGGGCGGATACGACGTGGGCAGCCTGACGGTGGCGGACGGGACGGATTTCTGCCGGCTGCTTTTCTGGAACGAGTACATGCTGGCGGAGGAAAACGGCCGCCGGGCCGCCACCTTCCCGGATCTCATCTGCACACTGGATCCGGACACCGGAGAGGCCATATCCACGGCGGAGGCGGCGGACGGCCGCCGGGCCGCGGTGCTCCGCATCCCCCGCCGGCGCATGCTGCTGGGGGCGGGACTGCGGCAGGAAGCGCTCTACCGGGAGGTGCAGGACATCGTGGGGCAGGATATGCTGGGGCCGAACCGGGAGCTGTTTTGCGCCGAATGACGAACACGGCGGCCTGACCGCCGCCAAAAAAGAGGAGACCGGCCTTTCGGCCGGTCTCCTCTTTTTTTACAGGGGTGCGGAAACCTTCTCGGGGTTCACATGCACCGTGATGTGCTTGACGGTGGGGAACGCCTTTTCGATGGCCTTGTGGACGCTCTCCGCGATGGAGTGTCCTTCAAACACCCGCAGGTTCCGATCCACGCCGATCTCCAGATCCACATAGATCTTGGCGCCGAACAGCCGGGTCTTGAGATCGTCAATGGTGACGACGCCCTTCTGCTCCATGATGACCTCCCGGAGCTTCTGTTCCTCCTCAATGCCGCAGGAGCGGTCGATCATCCGGTCCACCGACTCCTTGAAAATGTCGTACGCCACCTTGAGGATAAAGAGGCAGATGACCATGCTGGCAATGGGATCCAGCACCGGGAACGCCAGGCGGGCGCCCAGGATTCCCAGAAAGCTGCCGACGGATGAAAACGCGTCGGAGCGGTGATGCCATGCCTGGGCGATCAGCGCCACGGAGTTGATCTTTTTGCCCGCGGCCCGGGTATACCAGTAGAGCGCCTCCTTGAGGACAATGGACACCACGGCGGCCACCAGGGCCAGGATTCCGGGGGCTGCCAACCCCGCGTAATTCGCGCTGATGACCTTCTGAATGCCCGTATAGCCGATGGCGATGCCGGTGATGGCCAGGATAAACGCCAGCAGCAGCGATACAACGCACTCCATGCGCTCATGGCCGTAGGGGTGCTCCTCATCGGCCTTCTTATTGGCCTTCCGGGCTCCGAAGATGACGATAAATCCGCCCGCCACATCCGACAGGGAGTGGACCGCGTCCGCCACCATGGCGCTGGAGTGGGCAAAGATGCCCGCGAAAAGCTTAAACGCCGTCAAGGCCACGTTGCAGTAGATTCCCACACGGGAAACTCTGACCGATATTTGGAGATCGGTCGGCTCTTTTTTCTCTCCCACGTGTTACCCTCCAAATCAGGAGCAAATTAGAATCACAGGGCAAAGTTGATGTACGGTCTGAAATATGCCGGAATTGCCAGCGTGCTGGTCAGACCGATGGTCTTGTTCTCCTCGTCGAAAATCAGGTTATCCCAAACCAGAAGCGGACGGCTCTCCTCCGCCTCCAGCACCTGTGCCTCAGATTTGGTGGGATAGCGGACGTCGATGTGCGTGTGCATCATCTTGGGGGACTTCCCGCACTTTTCCCGCAGAAACTCCGCAAAATAACAGTCTTCAATGTCCGTCTGATCAAATCCGCCGGGGAGATAGCTGGCCGGGAACAGATGGTAGTCCAGCGCGATTTTGCGCTCCTTCTGCACCATGAGCTCCGTAATCCGGTAAATTTCCTCGCCCTCCACCAGCATCAGCTGCAGGGCCTGCGCGCCGGACGCCTTAAACCGGTCGATGGCGATGAGCTGGTGTTCATCCGCACTCCACGCGCTGGTGATTTTATAGGAACGGGTCATGCTCTCCGTCTTTTGTCCGTAGGGAAACGCCACATCAGCCACAAATGTTCCCTTGCCCTGTACGCGCTCCACGACGCCCTTCAGCGCCAGTTGGCTGATGGCGGCGTTGGCTGTCACTCTGGAAACCTTAAACATCCGGCACAATTCGTTTTCCGAGGGAATCCGGTCGTACGGCTTTAAGATGCCGGAGCGGATCTTATCAATAATAAAATTCTGAATTTCCACGTATTTCGGCGTGTAGGAATCCATCTTCCTCTCTCCTTCCGGCGGGTGCTCACCTCTGACTTTTCAGCTGGCTTTCAAAGAACTTCCAATACGGAATATACGGCATCTTGTCAGAGTGAATACGGCGGGAAAGAGACGCGATAATGGTGGGCTTGAGCTTCAGGCTGCTCAGCTCGTCATAGTGATTTTTAAAGATTTCGTCCGGCGTATCGTCCAGGATCAGCTTGCCGCCGCCCATGACAATAATCCGGGTGGCATACCGCGCCACCACCTCCATGTCGTGGGTCACCATAATCACTGTGCCGTCGTGGAACTCGATCAGCTCCTCCATCAGTGACAGGATCCCGTGCAGGTCTCTCTCGTCAAGGCCGGTGGTGGGTTCGTCCAGCATAATGATCTTGGGGTTGGACACCAGCATGGTGGCCACCGCCAGGCGCTGCCGTTCGCCGCGGGACAGGGAGAAGGGGTGCGCATCCTGCTCATCCTTCAGCCCCACAATATCCAGCACGCGGTCTACGTTTTCCTGAATTACCTTGGGGTCGGCGCCGCTGTTTTCAAGTCCGAAGCCGACCTCCTCCCGGACGGTGTTGCAGAAGAGCTGGTTGTCGGGGTTCTGGAATACGTAGCCGATATCCAGAATCAGGCGGGAGACCTCGGTATTCTTGGTGTTGAGGCCGTTGATCGTCACATCGCCGCTGCACGGCTTCAAAAGCCCCAGCATGTTTTTCATCACCGTGGTCTTGCCGCTGCCGTTGTGGCCGATAATGGCCAGGAACTCCCCCTTGTAGACGTCAAAGCTGACGTGCTCCAGCTGGGGCGCGGCGGTAGCGGGATACTGGAAGGTGACGTCCTGAACCTGAGCCACCTTTTCGTCGCTCCTGCGGGTGTAGTCCCGATAGGTGAGCTTGGGGAACACGTTGTCGTGCGCCGCCAGCACCTGCTCGGTAAATTCAATGACCTCGCTCTGCCTGAGGGGGTGTTTGACTTTATAGGTATAGCCCTGATCCATCAGGTACTTGGCCAGCCGCACATGATCCGGGATCCGGATTCCGATGCTGTCCAGCTCGTCGTAATGCTCATAGAGGATTTCTCCGGGGTCGCCGTCGTAAAGGATCCTGCCCTCGTGCATTACCAGCATATGATCGGTGAACTCCACCAGATCCGTCAGGTCATGCTCGATGACAAAGAATGTCATATTGATCTCGTTTTTCAGCTCCTCCAGGATGTCCATGACCTCCTGCTTGCTGATGGGGTCCAGGTCCGTGGTGGGGTCGTCCAGCACGATGATGGACGGCAGCACCGCGAGACAGGAGGCGATGGAGACCTTTTGCCGCTGGCCGCCGGACAGGGAGAAGGTCAGCCGGTGGGCAATATCGGTAATCCGAAGCTTGTCCATGGCGTAATTCACGCGCTGGACAATATCGTCATGCTTGTGGCCCTGGCACTCTACGCCCAGGGCGACCTCATCGCTGACACGGGTGGAGAAGATCTGATCCTCCGGGTTCTGGAACACCATGCCGATCCGGCTGCTCAGCTCGTAGATCTCCGCGTCGGTTGTGTTGACGCCGTCAATAAAGACGTCGCCGTACATGCTGCCGTTGGACAGATGCGGGATGATTCCGTTCAGGCACTTGGCCAGCGTCGTCTTGCCGCTGCCGGAGGAACCGCACAGCAGCACAAATTCCCCCTGCTTGACCTCAAAATTCACATTATCGATGGCCTTTACTTCCACATCGGGGTAGGAAAAGCTCAGGTTGCTGGTCCTCAATACGACTTTTCCGTTGTTCTCCAGAGGCTTGATCAGCAGGTCCGGCGCGCTCTTTACCGCTTCTTGCGTATTCATCATTTCTCTCCCTCCCGTCTCAGGCCTGCAGGACCATGGGATTGACGCCCAGTCCAAATCCATACCGAAGGACAATGCCCGCCACCACGAAGGCAATGCAGAAGATCAGCATCACATAATCCATGGTATGGAGCTTGTACTCCTGGTAATATTCCTTCCAGGCGTGCATGCCGAAGCCCTTAGACTCCACAGCCAGGCCGGTGGTCCGGCTCTTGCGCAGGGAGTTGATCATCAGCGGCGTTACCGCCAGCTTAAAGGCATGCCAGGCATTTTTGGTGCCGCCGCTCTTGACGCCGCGGATCAGCTGCGCCGTCCGGACGTTTCCCATTACCTCGCTGACCAGCGGGAACATCCGCAGCGCGCCCATCATCATAAAGGACACCGACATGGGCATCTTCATCTTCATCATGGCCTTTGCCAGTGCCGCAGGGTCTGTGGTGCAAATCAAAATCAGTGCCACCACGGCCGGAATGGCAGCCCGGAACGCCAGCATCAGCCCGGAAATGAAGCCCACGTTGGTGGCGGCAAGAGGGCCGATGCGGAACAGGATGATTTTGTTGGGGTAGTCGTAGTTATAAAATGTGGGGAAAATAATCGCCACCACGGAGAAAACCAGAATGGCAACCAGCAGACCCTTGATGGGGCGCGGATCGATCTTGGCGCTGATCCAGATCGGGGCAGCCAGCGCGGCGCACACCACCAGATACGAAAAGCGCGTAAAAAACAGGGGAACCGTGCAGAAGACAACGATAAATAAAAGCTTCACTCTGGGATCCAAGCGATGAACCCAAGTGTTTTTTTCATAGTTAACCGCAAAATCCGACATATCTAATTCCTTTCCCTTTCCTGTGCCCTATCTCATGGAAAAGTATCAAGTTTACGTTTCAACTCCTGTCAGGGCCTTAAAATCCCCCCCGGCGGCGCCCCGCGGGCGCCGCCGAGAGTTCCATAATAAAAGCGGGCAAGATTATGTGCTGCAGACTGAAGCGTCAGTTGGTAAGCTTGTTGGCTTTTTTGCCCACCTTCATACCAAGCCAGGCGCCGAGGATCGTCATAACGATGCCGATTGCGTAGGCGGCAATCATCAGAACGGTCGGGCAGGGGATCAGGAAAATCTTAAGAATCATCCAGAAGGTAAACCAATAGTAAAGGGTATTGTAGATCCACGCGAAGAGGATCATGTCCTTCGTGCTGTGATACACGTCGTTGGGGTTTTCAAAATGCTTGCCGCGGGCCTTCATCAAAAGCTCGACAATCGTCGGGGCAATGATGGCATATACCCAGTAGAGGTAATGCTCGCCCTGCAGGAAGAAGTCGATGGCCACCCAGCCAATGGTGTAATAGAATCCTGCCCAGGGCTTTTTAACCACGGCTACGCAGGCCACGAAGCAGAATGCGCTGAACATCTGCATCACCGAGTGGTTAAACGGGAACACCACGCCAAACATCTTAAAGACCAGGAACAGGACACGGACAAGAGCCGCGAAAACGACGCAGGTAATAAGGTCAACCGCGTTAAACTTTCTGTTTGCTTTCTTTGCCTGTACTTCTCCCATAGTACTCGCCCTCCATTTTAATCATTTTGCCCGCCTTGATTATTTACCGGATATGAAGACGTTTCGCCCTCGGAGAAACGCCTCTCCACACGCCCTCCCAGGCGTTGTGTTCACAAAACCGAGCTGAGATCGCCCTTCCGGAAGCTGACGCCCTCCGCCATGAAATCCCTGCCGATCAGCAAAGACGCGAAGCGAACCAGCGCTTCGGTATACGGCGTATCCACGCCGTGAAGCCGGCCGATCTTGCAAACCGGCGCAATGCCGTAGGGAATGTCCTCGGTGATATAGCGGAAATTAAAGCTCTTGGGCCCCATGGACCGCTGATAGACCTCGTTTTCGTGCAGCGCGTCAAACAGGTTGTCGTGCTTGACAGGCCAGAAGCTGTTGATGCCCGTCAGAATATCCGTAATCTCCACACCCAGCGACCGGGCCACCGCCACGCGCTCCGCGTCAATCTTTTCGATGTACCGCACTGTCAGCGGGGAGATGCCGTTGCCGTAGAACTTATAGGGCTCGCCGTTCTCCGTGCGCACTGCGTTGAGAACGGTGATGGGCACGTGAATCACCGGGTTGGTGGAGCACAGCGTAGTCATCACGATGTTCCCCCCGGCGGAGAGGCCGGGTATGTAGGGCTTAAGCCACTCCACAAACGGCTGGCTGTTCTTCTTCTCCGTGGCGGCCAGCAGAATGCCGGACTTCAAAGACAGGGTCACGGACCCGACATCCTTGCTGGAGGCCACGCACAGCTGGGAGCTGGTCTCCGCCACCCACAGGTTCTTTTCCCGAATGTCGTCTCCCAAAATCAGTTTTCCCTCAAACGCGCCCCAGTTGGCGTTGGTGATGAGGATCTTCTGGTCCCGCTCCAGCAGCGGCTTCAGCTGCTCCAGCACCTGATGATGCACATCCGCCGTGGTGGTCAGGACAATGCACCCGGCAGCCTTCACCGCCGCAGCCAGGTCGGACGTGCAGGCGATCCGATACGTTCCTTCCACAGAGCCGGAGGCTGTAATTCCGATCCGGTTAATCAGCTCCGCTTTTTCTGAGCTTCTGGTATAGAGGCACACATCGGCCCCCATATGCGCCAGATATGCCGAGACGGCGTGTCCTGTATTTCCCGCTCCGATGACTGCGAATTTCATTTTCCGACCTCCTACTTCTAGTCATCAAGTTATCAATACAACTTGATGGAAAAAATAATTTCTTGTAGCTTTTGTTGCTTTAAACTATACCTGTCCTTTTTCCAAAAATCAAGCTTATTTTTGTATTTTTTGCATACTAAATTGCCGAATTAGCGCGCAAACTACTGTGCTTTTTGCACAAAAAATGTTAAATTCTTAAT